>CANJQN010000032.1 GCA_947476465.1 Comamonadaceae bacterium
AAGTACGCGATTCTGGGAAAACGAAGTTCAAGTCGGCACCAAACGAAATCGGCCTACAACCCGCGCCAATGCTTGATCTCAGGCTCGGCGTGGCTCACTTAACCGGACAGTAGTGGCTTTAACTAAAACGTTGAATTAGTGCTATTTCTCCGCAATAGGGGCGGTTTTCGCCCCGGTCGCCCAGTTTCCTCAAAACTCCACCACCGACCGGATCGACTCTCCGCGCTTCATCAGCGCGAAGCCTTCGTTGATGTCTTCCAGCTTGAGCTTGTGGGTGATGAGGCTGTCGATGTCGATCCGGCCTTCCATGTACCAGTCGACGATGCGGGGCACGTCGGTGCGGCCGCGGGCGCCGCCGAAGGCCGAGCCTTCCCACTTGCGGCCGGTCACCAGCTGGAAGGGGCGGGTGCTGATCTCGGCGCCCGACTCGGCCACGCCGATGATGATGCTGCGGCCCCAGCCCTTGTGCGTGCACTCCAGGGCCTGGCGCATGGTGGTGGTGTTGCCGATGCACTCGAAGCTGTAGTCGGCGCCGCCGTCGGTCAGCTGCACGATCGTGTCGACCACGTTGGCTGTTTCCTTGGCATTGATGAAGTGCGTCATGCCGAACTTGCGGGCCATGGCCTCGCGCCCGGGGTTGATGTCGACGCCGATGATCTTGCCGGCGCCCACCATGCGCGCGCCCTGGATCACGTTCAGGCCGATGCCGCCCAGGCCGAACACCACCACATTGGCGCCGGCCTCGACCTTGGCATTGAAGATGACGGCGCCGATGCCGGTGGTGACGCCGCAGCCGATGTAGCAGACCTTGTCAAAGGGCGCGTCGGGGCGGATCTTGGCGAGCGCGATCTCGGGCACCACGATGTGGTTGGCGAAGGTGGAGGTGCCCATGTAGTGCAGCAAGGGCTTGCCGTTCAGTGAGAAGCGGCTGGTGCCGTCGGGCATCAGGCCCTTGCCCTGGGTGGCGCGGATGGCCTGGCACAGGTTGGTCTTGCGCGACAGGCAGAACTTGCACTGCCGGCATTCGGGTGTGTACAGCGGGATCACATGGTCGCCCGGGCGCAGGGTGCTCACGCCCGCACCCACCTCCAGCACGACGCCGGCGCCCTCATGGCCCAGGATGGCGGGGAACAGGCCCTCGGGGTCGGCGCCCGAGAGCGTGTAGTAGTCGGTGTGGCAGATGCCGGTGGCCTTGACCTCCATCAGCACCTCGCCGGCGCGCGGGCCGTCCAGGTCGACGGTTTCGATGGTCAGGGGCTGGCCTGCTTTCCAGGCGACGGCGGCGCGGGTTTTCATGGCGTGTTGTCCTGTTGAGAACGCTGGGATGGTGAGCCGCGATTGTGGCGCGAAGCGCCCCGGAAAAGCGGCGCGGCGCCACCGACTCCCCCGTGGCCCTTATCCTATGAGCTTCGACGCCCCAGCCACGGCGTTGGCATCTTCCGCTTGCCTCTTGCCTTCACTCAGAACCCCAATGACCTCCGATTCCCCAGTTGATCTGATCGTGGTGGGCTCCGGCGCCGCCGGCTTGGCCTGCGCCATTACGGCCAAAACGCGCGGCCTGGATGTGGTGGTGCTGGAAAAAGAGCCCGTGTTCGGCGGCACCACGGCGCTGTCCGGCGGTGTGCTGTGGATCCCGCTGACCCAGCATGGCCGCAAGCAGAACCCCGCCGATTCGGCGCAGGCCGTGCGCACCTACATGATGCAAGAGACCGGCTCGTTCTACGACGAAGCGGCGGTGCGCGCCTTCATCGACAACGGCCCCAAGATGGTGGCGTTTTTCGAGAACGAGACGGCGATGAAATTCATCCCCACCCTCTACCCCGATTACCACCCTGATGTGCCGGGCGGCGTGGACATTGGCCGCTCGATCCTGGCCGAGCCCTTCGACATCCGCAGCCTGGGCAAGGACATGGCGCGCCTGAAGCCGCCGCTCAAGACCATCACCTTCATCGGGATGATGTTCAACTCGTCCAACGCCGACCTCAAGCACTTCTTTCGGGTCACCAAATCACTGATCTCGTTCCTGTACGTGGCGCGGCGGCTGGCCAATCACCTCAAGGAACTCGCGCTGTACCGCCGCGCCGTGCAGGTCACCAGCGGCAACGCGCTGGCCGCGCGCCTGGCCAAATCGGCGCTGGATCTGGGCATCCCCATCCTCACATCCACGCCGGCCAGCCAGATCGTGATGGAGGGCGAGCAGGCCGTGGGTGTGGTCGCGGGCGGGGAGGGCGGTGGCCGCACGATCCGCGCGCGCCATGGCGTGGTGCTGGCCTGCGGCGGCTTTCCGCACGACACCCTGCGCATCGCGCAGGCCTACCCGCACTTGCGCCGCGGGCATGAGCACCTATCGCCCACACCCACTTCCAACACCGGCGACGGCGCCCGCATGGCCGAGGCGGTGGGCGGCGTGGTGGACATCCGATTTCGCGAGGCCGCGGCCTGGATGCCGGTGACGAAGGTGGATTTGGGCAAGGGCGAGAGCGGTGTGTTCCCGCACCTGCTCGATCGCTACAAGCCCGGCGTGATCGGCGTGCTGGGAAGCGGCAAGCGCTTCACCAATGAGTCCAACTCCTACCACGACGTCGGCGCCGCCATGATCGAGGCCTGCCAGGACTTGCCCGAGACCGCCATGTGGCTGGTCTGTGACAAGACCACCCTGGGCAAGTACGGCTTGGGCTACGTCAAGCCCGCGCCCATGCCCATCGGCCGCTTCGTGCGCAACGGCTACCTGATCGAGGGCAAGACGCTGGCCGAGCTGGCCAGGGCCTGCGGCATCGACGCCCAAGCCCTGGAGCGCACCGTGCACGACTACAACGAGCACGCCGAACACGGGCAAGACCCGGCCTTCCAACGCGGCAGCACCAGCTTCAACCGCTACCTGGCCGATGCCGACCACAAGCCCAACCCCTGCGTCGCGCCAGTCATGACCGGCCCGTTCTATGCGGTCAAGTTGCTCATGGGCGACCTGGGCACCTTCGATGGCCTGACCACCAGCGTGGCCGGTGAGGTGCTGCGGCGCGATCACACGCCGATTGCCGGGTTGTACGCCGTGGGCAACGACCGCGCCAGCATCATGGGCGGCAACTACCCCGGCGCCGGCATCACGCACGGCCCCAACATGACCTTCGGCTGGCTCACGGCCCACCATATCGCCGACCGGGCCGCCGCGATCAGTGCCCCTGCCGCGAACGGGCAGGCCACACGCATGTACGAGGCAACCGCATGAACACCGTCTCCCGCCTTGCGCCCAAGCTGGTGCCCTCCAAGCCCGTGCCGCCCAAGCCCTGGGTCGACCACCGCATCTACACCATCACGCTGCGCAAGATGCCCGAGTTTGTGGACGTCTTCAACCGCCTGGCCATGCCGGTGCTGATGGAAACCCTGGGGCATCCGCTGGGGTTTTTCACCAGCGTCGTGGGGCCGCAGAACCAGTTCATCCACCTGTGGGCCTACGACGACCTGGCCGACTATGAGCGCCGCTGCCGCGCGCGCGACACGCACCCGGCCTTCCCGGCCTACCTGGCGGCTTCGGGCCATCTGATCACCGCGCAAGAGACGCGGCTGATCCGCGTGGCGGAGATGCCGTTTTTCGGCTGAGCCGCGCGGGCGCTACAGTGCGCCCATGGCATATGAACTCCACTATTGGCCCACCATCCAGGGCCGCGGCGAATTCGTCCGGCTGGCGCTGGAGGCGGCAGGCGCACCGTATATTGATATTGCGCGTGGCGACGAGGCAGACAAGCAGGGTGTGCCGGCGCTGATGCGCGCCCTGGCCGACAAGCGGGAGCGGCACCTGCCCTTCGCACCGCCCTTCCTCAAGGACGGCGACTACGTGATCGGGCAGACCGCGGCCATCCTGCAGTACCTGGCGCCCACGCTCAAGCTGGTCGGCCGCAATGAGCAGGCGCGCACCTGGTCACTGCAGGTGCAGCTGACCATCGCCGACATGGTCGACGAGGCGCACGACGCCCACCACCCGGTGTCGTCCAGCCTGTACTACGAAGACCAAAAGCCCGAGGCCCTGCGCAGGGCCAGCTTCTTTTGCCGTGAGCGCATGCCCAAGTTCATGCAATGGTTCGAGCGCATCCTGGTGCAGAACCCGGCCGGCCCGCGTCACCTGGTCGCCGGTCGCCTGAGCTATCCCGATCTGTCGCTGTTCCAACTGGTCGAGGGCCTGCGCTATGCCTTCCCGAAGGCGTCCGAGCGGGTGTTGTCGCGAACGCCCCATGTGCGCGAGCTGCAGGCCCGGGTGGCCGCGCTGCCGCGGGTGGCAGCCTACCTGGCCAGTGAGCGTCGCATTCCATTCAACCAGCAAGGCTTGTTCCGCCACTACCCGGAGCTGGACGACGCGTGAAGACCCTGAGTCTGCAGCTGCGGTTTTTGCTGCCATTGGTGATCACGCTGGTCATTGCGGCCTACGTGGCCCAGCCGCTGCTGGACAAGGTCACCCTGCGCTGGTTCGCGCGCGACCTCAACAGCCGCGGCGTCCTGGTGGCCAACGCGCTGTCCGACTCGGTCACCCAAGCCCTGGAGGCCGGCCGGCCCCGGCGCTTGCTCCCGCTGTTCGAGCGCTCCGTGCAAGGCGAGCGCCTGTTCGCGATTGGTGTGTGCAGCCCTGACGGCCGGATGCTGGAGCGCAGCCGGGCGTTCCCGGCGGATTTGACCTGCGAGCGATCACTTCGCCTTGCTGCCGGCCATGATCAGGGCCAAGCTGCCGCACGCGACCATCCTGACCTTCTGGCACATCCCGTGGCCCAACCCCGAGTCGTTCGGGATCTGCCCCTGGCGGCGCGAGATCCTGCAGGGCATGCTGGGTAGCACCATCCTGGGTTTTCACACGCGCTTTCATTGCAAGAACTTCATGGAGACCGTGGACCGCTACCTAGAGGCCCGCATCGAGGACGAGCACTCGACCATCAGCTTCCAGGACAAGGAAACCCTGGTCGAGGCCTATCCGATCTCGATCGAGTGGCCCACCGACGCCCAGGTGGCCGCCTGGCCACCGGTGGCCGAATGCCGGCGGCGGGTCACGCAGCGCCTGGGGCTGCCTGAAGGGCTGTGCCTGGCGGTGGGCGTCGACCGCTTCGACTACACCAAGGGCATTCTCGAGCGCCTCAATGCCGTCGAGCGGATGCTGGACAAAGCGCCCGAATGGATCGGCCGCTTCGTGTTCGTCCAGGTCGCCGCACCCACCCGCGGCGCCTTGGACGAATACCGCAGCCACCAGGAACGCGTCGAGCGGCTCACCGAGCGCATCAACACGCGCTTCGGCCGGCCGGGCTATCAGCCGGTGCACCTGCTGGCGCAGCACCACGATTCGGACCAGGTCAATGAGCTGTTCCGCGCGGCGGACATCTGCATCGTGACCAGCCTGCACGATGGCATGAACCTCGTGTGCAAGGAGTTCGTCGCCGCGCGGGACGACCAGCAGGGCGTGCTGGTGCTCAGCCGCTTCGCGGGTGCTGCCCGCGAATTGACCGAGGCGCTCATCGTCAACCCCTACCATGTGGAAGAAACCGCCGACGCGCTGCTGCGCGCGGCCGTCATGCCGGTGGCCGAACAGCGCGAGCGCATGGCCAGCCTGCGCAGCACGGTGCGCGAGTTCAATGTGTTCCGCTGGGCCGGCCGGATGCTGACCGACGCCGGGCGCTGGCGCTTGCGGGCGCGGGTCGAGGCGCGGGTGCGGCGCTTTGGCGAGAGCTGAGCCCGGGGGGCATTCCCCCGGAGGGACCGTCAGGCCTGCGGAACCCGTCCCAGCAGCTTGTCCAGAAACTGCTGCGCCCGCTCGCTTTGCGGCCGCGAGAAGAAGGCATCCGGCGGCGCTTCTTCCATGATCTGCCCCTGGTCCATGAAGACCACGCGGTCGGCCACCGAGCGGGCAAATTCCATCTCGTGCGTGACGCACACCATGGTGATGCCCTGGCCAGCCAGCTCGGTCATGACGCCCAGCACCTCGTGCACCATCTCCGGGTCGAGCGCCGAGGTGGGTTCGTCGAACAGCAGGATCTGCGGCGCCAGGCACAGCGCCCGGGCAATGGCCACACGCTGCTGCTGGCCACCCGACAGCTGCAGGGGAAACTTGTGCGCCTGCTCGGCGATGTGCACGCGCTCCAACTGGGCCAGGGCGTCGGCCTGCGCCTTCTGGCGCGCAAGCTTGCCGACATTGATCGGCGCCAGGGTGAGGTTGTCCAGCACACTCAAGTGCGGGAACAGGTTGAACTGCTGGAACACCATGCCCACGCTGCGGCGCACCTGTTGCACGGCGCGCTCGTCCTCACGGCCTTCCAATCCCAACGCCACGCCGCCCACGGTCAGGCGCCCCTCCTGGAACGGCTCCAGGGCGTTGATGCAGCGGATCAACGTGGACTTGCCCGAGCCCGAAGGGCCGCAGACCACCAGGCGCTCGCCGCGGCGGATGTCTAGGTCGATGTCGCGCAGCACATGAAAGTCGCGCCCGAACCACTTGTTCAGCGCTTCGAAGCGGACGATGGAATCGGTGGGCGAGGGCGTCATGCGAGCATTCATTCAACGGGCCTGGCTGCGCGCGTGCCGGTGCTCGACCCACAGGCTGTAGCGTGACATGGCAGCGCAAACCACAAAGTAGATGGCGGTGATGAACAGGTAGCCCTCGGCCATGAAAGGGCGCCACACCGCGTCGCCGGTCAGGGCCAGGCCGAGCGAGCCGGTCAGCTCGTACAGGCTCACGATGGTGATGAGCGAGCTGTCCTTGAAGATCGAGATGAAGCTGTTCATCAGCCCCGGCACCACCGCGCCCAGGGCCTGCGGCAGCACCACCAGGCGCTGGGTGGCCCACCAGCCCAGGCCCACGCTCTCGGCGGCCTCCAGCTGGCCGCGCGGCACCGACTGCAGGCCGGCGCGCACCGTCTCGGCCAGGTAGGCGGCGGCGAACAGCGCAATGCCCAGCAGCACCCGCACCAGCACGTCGGGCGTGGTGCCCACCGGCATGAACAGCGGGAACAGGAAGCTGGCCATGAACAGCACCGAGATCAGCGGCACACCGCGCACCAACTCCACGTACAGGCCGCACAGGCTGCGAATGGCCGGCATGGCCGAACGCCGTCCGAGCGCCAACAGCACCGCGATCGGGCAGGCCAGCACAATGGACAAGGTGCTGAGCATCAACGTCAGCGGCAGGCCGCCCCAGCGCTCGGTGGGCACCAGTGTCCAGCCCGCAATGCCACCGCGCATGAGGGTGAAGAACGCCACCCACACCAGCACCCAGGCGCCCACCAGCCAGCGCGTCCACAAGCGCCGGATGCCGCTGGCGATCACCAGCGCCACCAGCAGCACCGTGGCCAGGATCGGGCGCCATTGTTCCTCCAGCGGAAAGCGCCCCAGCAGGATCAGGCGGTACTTTTCGGCGATCACGCCCCAGCAGGCGCCGGCGCCACGCGCGGCCTGGCAGGCGTCGGCGTCGGGGCGCCAGACGGCGTTCCACAGGGTCCACTGCGCCACGGGCGGTAGTGCCCAGGCGGCCCAGGCCAGCAGGGCCAGGGTGGTCAGGCCGCTGGTCCAGCCGCCGAACAGCGCTTGTCGCGCGCGGCGCCACCAACGGCCCGGCGGCAACGGGGCCGGGCGGGCGGGCAGGGCCTCGTGGCGGATGAAGGGCTGCACGGCTTGCATCGACGTCATGGCCTCAACGCTCCCGCAGCGCCGCGCGGCGATTGAGCTGCCCCATCACCAGGGCCGTGGCCAGTGACAGGCACAGGTACACGGCCATGACGATGGCGATGCACTCCAGCGCGCGGCCGGTCTGGTTCAGGCTGGTGTTGGCAATCGACACCAGATCGGGATAGCCCACCGCCACCGCCAGCGAGGAGTTCTTGGTGAGGTTCAGGTACTGGTTGGTCAGGGGTGGCACGATCACGCGCAGCGCCTGCGGCCCTGTCACCTTGCGCAGGATCTGGCCGGGTGACAGGCCGATGCTTTGCGCCGCCTCCACCTGGCCGCGCGGTACCGACGTAATGCCCGCGCGCACCACCTCGGCCACGAAGGCGGCGGTGTAGAAGCTCAGGCCCCCCAGCACCGCCAGAAATTCAGGCGAGACCGTGGCGCCACCTTCCATGGCAAAGCCATCGGGCACGGGCATGCTCCAGTGCCAGCCGCCAACGCCCTGCGCGGGGTAGGGCAGGGACAGGCCGGCCTTGCTCAGAAATGCGATGTCACCCCAGCGCCAGGCCTCGGTGGCGTCAGGCAGGTATTCGACCAGCAGCAAGTACCACACCAGCAACTGCACCAGCAGCGGCACATTGCGAAACAGCTCCACATAGCCTCGGCAGACGGCGCGCACCGGCAGGTTGGGCGAGAAGCGCCCGATGCCGATCAGCACACCCAGCACGGTGCACAGCACGATGGCGGCCACCGACACGCGCAGCGTGTTGAGCAGGCCGACCAGAAAGGCCCGCCAGTAGGGCGCGCTGGAATCGAAGGCAATGGGCAGCTCGCCGATGTCGAAACCGGCGGGCTCGGTGAGAAAGTCCCAGCCGCTGCGGATGCCGCGGGCGACCATGTTGGCCTGGGTGTTGAACGCCAGCCAGAACAGGGCCGCCACCACGGCGCACACCGCCAGCGCTTGCCACACCAAAGCCCGCGTGGCTGGATGGCGCCATGACCACACCGGCCGCAGCCGGGGCGGCGCGGGCCGGGGCGTGATCACTGGCGCAGGGCTCAACGCACCGGCAAGGCGTAGAGCAGGCCGCCCTGGCTCCACAGCTGGTTTTTGCCGCGCGGCAGGCCGACGGGGGTTTTCTCGCCGACGTTGCGCTCGTAGATCTCGCCGTAGTTGCCCACCGCCTTGATGGCGCGCGCCAGCCAGTCGCGGTCCAGGCCCAGGTGCTTGCCCATGTCTTCGGTGGTGCCCAGCAGGCGCCCCACCACCGGGTCTTTGGTCTCGGCCTTGAGCTTGTCGACGTTGGCCTGGGTGATGCCGTTTTCTTCGGCTTCGATCAGGCCGTAGACCACCCAACGCACGATGGCCTGCCATTCTTCGTCGCCACGGCGCACCAGCGGGCCCAGCGGCTCCTTGGAGATGAGCTCGGGCAGGATGACATGGTCTTTCGGGCCCTTGGCTTCCTTGGCGCGCACCGAGGCCAGGCCCGAGGCGTCGGTGGTGTAGGCCTGGCAGCGGCCCGCGAAGTAGGCGGCGTTGGTAGCGTCGAACTTGTCGAACACCACCGGCTTGATGTTGAGATTGTTGGCGCGGGAAAAATCAGTGAGGTTCTTCTCGGAGGTGGTGCCCGATTGCACGCACACGGTGGCGCCCTTGAGCTGCTTGGCGCTCTTGACCTTGCTCTTGGCCGGCACCATGAAGCCCTGGCCGTCGTAGAACACCACAGCGGTCGAGGCCATGCCCATGGAGGCGTCGCGCGACATCGTTACCGTGGTGTTGCGCGAGAGCACATCCACCTCGCCGGACTGCAGGGCGGTAAAGCGCTGCTGCGATGCCAGCGGCACCCACTTGACCTTGTTGGCGTCGTTCAGCAGGGCGGCGGCCACGGCCTTGCCGATGTCCACGTCCAGCCCGGTCCAGTTGCCTTGGCTGTCCGCGGCGGAGAAGCCGGGAACGCCGGTGCTGACACCGATGGCGATCTGGTCGCGCTGCTTGATGGTGTCCAGTGTCTTGCCGGCGTGGGCGGCGGTGATGCTGGCCAGGGCCAGGGCCAGCAGGGGCAGTCGGGCGAGGTTTTTCATGGTCTTGTGCCTGTAGGGTGGGACAGGCGCCAGTCTAAACGGCGTTGGCGATGGTGTTGTGCTTAGCTTGCTCGTTTTCCGAGTTTGGCCAAGCTGGCGGCCAGCCGCGCCTTGTACTCTGGCGTGTCCTGCAGCACCGACATATGAGAGGACACCATGTCCAGGTGCGTGGGCAGTGCCATGTCGGGGCTCTGGCGAACCATGCGCTTGTACAGGCGCACTGCTTGCTGCGGCTGGGCGGCGATCTGTCGGGCCAGTTGCAAAGCGGTCTCCATCAGCTGCTCATCGGGCACCACCTGGTTGACCAGCCCGATGCGTTCGGCTTCCGCGGCACCGATGACGCGCCCTGTCCAGAACAGCTCCAGCGCCCGGGCAGAGCCGATGAGGCGGGGCAGGTAATAAGCCCCGGCGTCGCCAGAGACCAGGCCGTGGTGGATATAGCTTTCGGCGAAGGTGGCCGAGGCGGCGGCGATGCGCAGATCGCACATCAGGGTCATGTCGCAGCCGGCGCCCCGGGCCGTGCCGTTGACGGCGGCGATCACCGGCTTGTCTGCGGCGTCGAGGATGCGGGCAATGCCGTGGATGTGCGCCCACAGCACGTCCTTGCGCTCGATGCCGTCGCGCGGGGGCGCAGCCGCCAGTTCGTCGAGGTCGGCGCCGGTGCAAAAGGCCTTGCCATTGCCGGTGACGATGACCACCCGCACGGCCGCATCATCAAAGGCATCGCGCAGCGCCGCCTGCCAGTCGTCGATCATGCGCAGGGTGAAGGCGTTGAGCCGCTCGGGCCGGTTCAGCCGCAGCACGGCCACGCCGTCGGGCTGCTTGTCCAACAGGATGGTGGGGGCTTGGCTTGCGCTCATGAGGCGTCGTCCAGAAGATCGTCGAGCCGCTGCTTGGCCTCGACCAGCTCGCCGAGCATGTCCTGCATCACCTGCCGCACCGAGGTTTCGGCGTTCATGTCGCCCACCAGCTGGCCCACGGGGTAGGTGAGGAACTCGCGGGCGCGGGCCCGCTCGACCCGGGTGCGGCCTTCGCCCCACCACAGCTGGATCTGCGCCGGGGAGGACAGCACCGGCGGCGCGTCGGGTGCGTCCCAGGCATCCGAGAAGCGGTTGCGCAGGGTCCGGCAGGGCTTGCCCGTGACCGTGCGCGTGTGCACGGAATCGTTGGGGCCGGCTTCGATCAGCCGGGCCTTGATGTCGGGCGACACCTCGCTTTGCGCGGTGGTCAGCCAGACCGATCCGCACCACACGCCTTCGCAGCCCAGGGCCAGGGCGGCGGCCATCTGCCGGCCCCGGCCCACGCCGCCGGCACCCAGCACGGGCAGCGGGGCGACCGCGTCGACAATACGCGGCCACAGCACCATGGAGGTGGTGTCGCCGGTGTGGCCGCCGGCCTCGTGGCCGACGGCGATGACGAAGTCGCAGCCCAGCGCCTTGTGGCGGATGGCATGCTTGGCGGCGCCGGCCATGGCGGCCACCTTGATGCCGCGCGCATGCGCGCGCTCGACCAGTGCGCGATCGGGCGAACCCAGGGCGTTGACGATCAGCTTGATGGGATGCTCCATCGCCACGTCAAGCATGAGCTGGCTGTCCTGCGGCGTAAAGCTCAACTCCTTGAGCAGCGTGTGCTTGATCTGCGCTTCGTCCTGCTGCGGCAGGCGCGGTATGCCCGCCTTGTCCAGCAGATCGCGCACGAAAGCCACTTGTTCCTGCGGCAGCTCCCCACGCAGGGGTTCGAAGGTGGAAGGCATGACGATGTCGATGCCGTAGGGCTTGCCGTCGATGTGCGCATCGATCCAGGTGAGCTCTTCCTTCAGTCGCTCGGGGCTCATGCGGCCCATGCCCAGCACGCCCATGCCGCCGGCACGGGACACCTCGACCACGACGTCACGGCAATGGGAGAACGCGAAGATCGGCGTCTCGATGCCGAACATCTCGCACAGGGCGCTTTTCATTCGGGCGTGAGGCCTGCGGCCTTGACCAGTTGCCGCGTTTCCTCGATGTCGCGGTGGTAGCGGTCGCGGAACTCTTCCAGACTTTCCTTGCTGAGGACCGCGCCCATGTCCCGCACCTTGGCTTGCACGGTGGGGTCGGACATCACCTGCCGCAGGTCGCGGTGAATCTGCTGCTGGACCGGCGCTGGGGTGGTGCCGGCCGCGAACACCGACACCCACAGGGGCGTGCGCACACCTTTGATGCCCAGCTCGTCGGCGGTGGGGATCTCGGGGTGCGCGGGGCTGCGTTCCTCGGCCAGCACGGCCAACCCGCGCAGCTTGCCAGCGCGCATCAAGGTGCTGGCAGTGACCACGCTCATGATGCCGGCGTCGACCTGACCGCCCAACAGATCGTTGGTCACCTGGCCGGCGCCCTTGTAGGGGATGAGGTTGAGGGGTTTGCCCGTGGCCAGCTTGAGCCGGGTGGCGATGAGGGTGGCGAACGGATCGGGCACGCCGATCGAGCGGCCCTTGCCGATGCCGGCGGCGGTGATGTACTGCGCGAGGTTGGTGTCTTCTATGGACGTCGTGCCCACGACAACGATGTGGCTGAACAAGAGCGAGGCGATGGGGGCAAGGTCGCGCTCGATGCTGTAGGTCAGGCCCTTCATGATGAAGGGCGCCACCACCACGCCGTTGGTGGAGATCATCAGCGTGTGCCCGTCGCCCGGTGAGCGCGCGACGGCGGCCGCGCCAATCGTCGAATTGGCACCCGGTTTGTTCTCCACGATCACCGTCTGGCCCCACAGATCTGACAGCTTGGGCGCCAGCATGCGCGCCAGGGTGTCGTTGGACGCGCCCGTGGTGAAGGGCACGACGATGGTCACCGGGCGGCTGGGCGTCCAGGCGCGGGCCTGGGCGAACGCTGGCAAGGGGGCGGGCAGGCAGGCGCAGGCGATCAGCGCGCAGGCGACGAGGTGGCGTCGGCGAAGGGCAGGGAGGAACTTGCTCATGGTGATGTCTCCTGGGGGGCGGATGGTTGGGGTGGCAGCGCATCGCCACTGCGCGTCAGTGCCTCGATCTCTTGAGGGGAGAAGCCGGATTCTTGCAGCACCCTCACCGTGTCCTGGCCCAGGCGTGGCGCCAGCGCCAGCGAAGGCGACTGTCCATCGAAGCGGACCGGGTTGGAGGGCATGCGCACTTGTGTGCCCGGCACGCCGCTGTCGTGCAGCTGGAAAAAGCCCAGGGCCTGCAGGTGCGGGTCGTGCTCGAGCTCGTGCGGCTCGTTCATCTTGCCGGCGGGGATGTCGAGCCGCTCGCAGGTCTGGAGCCAGAAAGCCGTGCTGTGCAGCGCAACGGCCGTGTCGACGATCTCGTAAAGGGCATGGATGTTGGCCGTGCGCGCGACGATGCTGATGAAGCGCGCGTCGTCGCACAACTCGGGTCGGCCGATGGTCTGGAAGAACGAGCGCCAGTTGGCGTCGGCGTAGGGCATCATGCAAACGAACCCGTCGCTGGTGCGAAAGGGCTTGCGCCAGGGCGACAGCGCGCGCGGGTAGCCCATGTCGCCGCGCGTGGGTTCGAACGAGTGGCCGTACAGGTGCTCGACCAGGTTGTAGGCCACCATCGATTCGAACATGGGCACCTCGACCAGGCAGCCCGCACCAGTGCGCTCGCGGCCCAGCAGCGCCGCCATGATGGCCTGTGCACCGAACAGCGCACCCACCTTGTCCGCGCCCACGGTCGGCATGTACTGCGGCTGGCCCGTCTGCATGCGCGCCAACGCCGGCAGCCCTGACAGCCCCTGGATGATGTCGTCGAAGGCCGGGCGGCCTGCATAGGGGCCCGCTTCGGAAAAGCCGTTGAACACGGCGTACACCAGGCGCGGGTGGGCCGCCCGCACGGTGACGGGATCGAGACCGAGTTTTTCAAGTTTTTGCGGACGGATGTTGTGCATCAGTACGTCGGCGGTGCCGACCAGGCGCGCCAAGGCCGCGCGCGCGTCCGCTCGGGTCAGGTCGAGCACGATGCTCTTCTTGTTGCGGTTGGAGCCCAGGAATGAGCCCGACATGCCGGGTTCGAGCGAGGGGCCGACCCAGCGAGTGACGTCGCCGCCGGGCGCTTCGACCTTGATGACGTCGGCGCCGTAGTCGGCCAGCAGCTGGCTGGCATAAGGGCCGAAGAACAGTGTGCTCAGGTCGAGCACACGAAAGCCGCGCAAGGGCTTGGACGGGGCGGCGCGCCCGCTTGCCGATGATTGCTGTGGATCACCCACGCTTGCCCCTTCGTTCGATGGACGCATGCCCCATAGTCCATGGATGCGATCGCATGCGGCCAAGGGTTTCCCCCAGGTTGCGGTCAATACACCGGGGGTTGTCAATCGAATTCACATGGGTGAATGCCGGGCGCATATTTTCCCCGGTCAATCGCCTCGCTTGCCTGCGCGACGGTATAAGGTGCGACGACCGCCGCGTGCAAACACATCAAACGAGGGCACATGATGAGCACATCCAGACGACTGATGCTTGCGAACCTGGCCAGTGTGGCGATCGCCGCCCTGGCATCGGCCCCGCTCGCGCACGCTCAGGCGCCCGCCTATCCGAGCCGGCCGCTGCGCATCATCGTGCCCTTTTCCGCCGGGACCAGCGCCGACATCTTTGCGCGCATGGTCGCGCAGAGGCTTCAGGATGCCTTGGGCCAGAGCGTGGTCGTCGACAACCGGGCCGGTGCCAACGGCGTGATCGGCATCGACGCATTGGCCAAGGCCGCGCCCGACGGCTACACCATCGGGTTGGGCTCCAACGGTACGCAGACGATCAACGTCAACCTCTATACCCGGCTTCCTTACGACCCGATCCGCGACTTCGCGCCGATCACGTATGCCTATGGTCAGGCCTTTATGCTGCTGGCCCCCGCAGCCATCGCACCGGCCAACCTCAAGGACTATGTCGCCGCGATGCGGACCAGCCCGGGTGCCAAGACCATGGGCTACACCGCCACCGGCGCGCAGCTGGCGTCGGAGTTCTTCCGCATGAGCACCCAGTTGCCGATCACGCTGGTGGCCTACAAGAGCAGCGCGAATGCAGCCACCGACCTCATCGGCGGCCATATAGACCTGCGCATGGACTCGTTTGCCGGCGGCCAGGCAGCCATCAAGGGCGGGCGGGTGAGGGCGCTGGCGGTCACGACGCACGAGCGCTCGGCCTTGCTGCCCAACGTTCCCACAGTGGCGGAGTCCGGCTACCCGGGCTTCGAGGCCAGCGGGTGGGTCGGATTCTTCGCACCAGCGGGCACGCCCGCCGATATCGTCCAAAGGCTCAACAGCGAGATCGCAAAGGCGTTTGCCCACCCCGAGACGCGCGCGCAGCTGGTGGCTGCGGGCATCGAGCCCAAGGGCAGCACGCCGGAGGCGCTTCAGGCCATGGTGAGAGACGACATCGCCAAGTGGGCCAAGGTCTTCAGGGAGGCCAAGATCCCGAGAGCCGACAGCTACGAATAGCCAAGCGCGTGTCCTGAGATGGCGGCGCGATGCGGATGGGCCTCAGGTCAAGTGACGTTCGACTGTGTTCGCGATGAGCTTTGCCAATGTGGCCACCTGGGCCTTGATGCTGCTGCTCAAGCCCCCCACCCCTACTGCCATGGGGTCTGCTTGCTCGCGCTCGGGCAGGAGAACGGCCACCATGCCGACTCCTTTGTAGAAGCGGTCGATTGATACTGAATATCCCTGAGTGCGGATGTTCTGTATGTCTCGGCGTACGGCGGCGTAGGTGATCTGATGCCCGTCGACGGGCTGCGACGTGTTGTGCCGAAAGAGCAACTGACGCACCTCGCTGTCGTCCAGGCCGGCCAGCAGAGCGCGGCCCATGCAAGTTTGGAAAAGCGGGCGCACCTGGCCTACCGAGGTGTGCAGACGCATCTGCTGCGTGGCGGGAACGACATGGATATAACGGGCCGTGATGCCGGATCGGATGCCAAGGACGATTGTTTCGCCGGTTTCCGCTGACAGCTCGTTCATCATGGCGATGACGGGGCCGCCGGGCGCCAACACCGGGTCGATCCAGCCACCGAGCAATGTGACCCTGGGGGTGGGCCGATACATCCGCTGGTTGTCCTGCACCAGATAACCCAGGTCCATCAGGCTTTTCAGAAGCCCGACGGTGCTCGATGCCGGATAGCCGAGCGCCCGGGCAATGTCCGCAACGCCCGCTTCGCGGCGGATGCTGTCGAAATACTCCAGTACCTTGATGACGCGGACGGCGGATTTGACGTTCATGCAGATCGATTGACGTGCCTCGATAGTAGGCAGCGCAGCCGGCCATGACAATCAACAAACGCATCGTTTCACGTCGTTGTGCCAAGTATTCATCCATGTGAATCAACCTGGCGCAGGCGGCAAGGGCCATCCACCCGGCCGCGCGCACGGCAGGGACAACAATCTCCGCGATGGATGGACCGCGCGGCCGGGCGTTAGCATGCGTGCATGACCGTATCCCTCAAGATCGATTTCGTCTCCGACGTCGCCTGCCCCTGGTGCGCCGTCGGCCTGGGCTCGCTGCAGCAGGCCCTTGCCAAGCTTGAAGGCCAGGTAAAGGCCGAACTTCACTTCCAGCCCTTCGAACTCAACCCCGACATGGCGCCCGAGGGCCAGGACCTGGGCGAGCACCTGGCCCGCAAGTACGGATCCACCCCCGAGCAGCAGCAGGCCGCCTGGCAGGCCCTGCGGGAGCGCGCCGCCGCCGTGGGCTTCGAGTTTCGTGCGCAAGGCCGTGGCCGCATCTGGAACACTTTCGATGCCCATCGCCTGCTGCACTGGGCCGGGCTGCAGGGCGCGGCGGCGCAGACCGCCTTGAAGGTGGCGCTGCTGCGCGCGTACTTTGGCCGGGGCGAAAACCCGTCCGATGCGCAGGTGCTGCTGGCAGCGGTGGCCGAGGCCGGGCTCGAGTTGGACCCGGCCCGCGAGATCCTGGCGGGTGACCGGTATGCCGATGCGGTGCGCGAGCGCGAACAGTTCTACACCGCGCACGGCATCCAGGCGGTGCCATCGGTGATCGTCAACGACCGCCACCTGATCCAGGGAGGCCAGCCGCCCGAGGTGTTCGAGCAGGCGCTGCGGCAGATCGCGGCCCAAGCCGCGAAGGCGACACCGGTGGCGTAGGTTGCGGCCTGCACGCACTTGCGCGGGCTCAGGCGTGCGGATAATGTGGCCCATGATCCTTCACGCAAGCAGATCCCAGGCCGCGGCCCGGCGGCTCAAGTACGTCACCCCCGGCGGCGCCACCACTTTTGTCAGCACTTACCTGGGCACCAACAAGATGGAGGGGCTGGCGCAGGGCCAGACCGTCGAGCAAGTGGCCGCTGGCGCGGTGGGTCAGCCCATGGCCTTTCTGGTCGAGCAAGCGGGCGGACATACGGTGGACGCGCACTACCATGAGGCCGCGCAGTTCCAGCTTTTTGTGGGTGGCAGCGGCCACGTCGGCACCCATGCGCTGGACGGGGTCACCGTTCACTACGCGGCACCCCATTCACCCTATGGTCCGATCGTGGCCGGTCCGCAGGGCGTGCAGTACCTGACGCTGCGGCACGACTGGGACCGCGGCGCGCAATGGATGCCACAGGCGGCTGCTGTGCTGCGGGCCATGCCAAACCGAAAGCACCTGACTTTCACCTCGCAACCCGTTGCGCGTTGCGCGGATCTGCCCGCGCTGTCGGGCGCATCGCAGACGCCGCTGCTGCGGACCGCCGAAGGCGGGCCGCAGGCCTGGCGGGTGTGCGCCGGGCCCGGGGCTGTTGTGCGCAGCGATCCGGTGGGGGCCGGGGGTCAGTTCTGGTATGTGCTGGCCGGATCGGCCCGACATGACGGGGCATCGTGGGATGCCGATGACTGCGTGTATGTGTCCGGGGATGAGGGGCCTTTGATCTGCCAGGCCGGGGAGGGCGGGGTTGAGTTGATTCGGATGGCGTTCGCGGCGGGCGGCTAAGCGTGGGGCCGCAGGCAGCTATATTGAATATCCTATAGCGACCTTCATGAATTGTTATCTCTGGCTGCCGCGCTTCTATGACATATTGGTCGGTTATCACGTGTGCGCGAATGCCGCGCCCGCACCGTGCGGGGCCTAACCCCGGACGACAACAAAAGGAGACAAGGTGATGCACAAGGGAACGCCATCAGCGGCGAGAAAATTTTTCAGTGTCCTGCTGGGGATGGCCAGCCTATGGGCTTGCGCGGCCGGATGGGCGGCCGACTATCCCGACAAGCCGGTCAAATTCGTCGTCACAGCCGCCCCCGGGGGCAGTTCCGACCTTCTCGCCCGAAAGCTTTCGCAGATCATGCAGGCGCAGACGAATGCCACTTTCGTCATCGAGAACCGGCCTGGCGCCAGCGGATCCATCGGTCTGCTGAGCATGATCCGCTCCAAGCCCGACGGCTACACGATCGCCATCGCCAACCCCGATGCGGTGGCGGTGTTCCCGTCGCTCAAGAGCCCGGCCCCCTATACCTACGAACAGGATCTCAAGGCCGTCGCCCAAGTGGTCGACCTGAACTACGTGTTCACAGTCAACGCGAACAGCCCGATCACCAGCTTTGCCGATCTCGTCAAGTTCGCCAAGGCGCAGCCCCAACCCATCACTTATGGCAGCGCGGGACTGGACACCTCGACCAACCTCGTTGCCGAGATATTCGCCGATCAGAGCGGCATCAAGATCCAGAGCGTGCCGTACAGCGGCGGCGGAACGCCTTCTTTGATGAGCGTCGCCAGCGGCGACACCACGTTTTCGATTGCGTCGCTGCTGACCATGAAGGCGCTGCTGGACGGCAAGCGGATCAAGCCCATCGGCATCCTGCGGGAAGCGCGCCTGCCGAGCCTGCCCAACATGTCGACTGCGGCCGAAAACGGGCTGAACATGAACTTCACTTCCTATTCCGGTGTCTTTGTGCCAAAGGACACGCCCGCCGATGTCGTCAAGCGCCTGGGCGAGATGGTGACCGCTGCCGCCAACACCCCTGAGTTCCAGGAATTTGCCCGGTCGCAACTCATCGACGTGAAGATCCGCGGACCCCAGGAGTTCGACGAACACATCCGCAAAGACCTCGTGGGCTGGCGCCAGGCGATCGCCCGGCGCACGGCCCAGGCCGGCAAGTAAGCGCCTCGACATGACGGGCAAATCTGATTTCGACCTGGTCATCCGGCGAGCGACCATTGCCGACGGCACGGGCGGCCCGTTGTATGAAGGCGACGTGGCCATCGCCGGTGGCCTCATTGCGCAGGTGGGCAAGGTTGCGGGTCGTGGTCAGGAGGAGATCGACGCCAAAGGCCTGCTCCTGACGCCGGGCTTCATCGACGTTCACACGCACTACGACGGTCAGGCCGTCTGGTCGGATCGCTTGCTGTCCTCCAGCTGGCACGGGGTGACGACCGCCATCATGGGCAACTGTGGTGTCGGCTTCGCACCCGTGCGGCGCGGCGATGAGCGCGTGCTGGTGGCGCTCATGGAGGGCGTCGAAGACATTCCCGGGGCCGTGCTCGACGAGGGGCTCGACTGGCAGTGGGAATCGTTTGGCGATTTTTCCGGCAGGGTCGCGTCACGCCCGCATGATGTGGACATCGGCTTTCAGCTGGCGCATGCGCCGCTGCGTGTGTATGTCATGGGCCAGCGCGCGATCGACCTCGAGCCGGCGACCGACTCCGACATCGCGCAGATGCGCCTGATCGCGCGGGACGCCGTTCGCGCTGGAGCGCTGGGCTTTTCCACCTCGCGCACACTCAACCATCGCACGCTGGCAGGCGCGTGCGTGCCCAGCCTGCGTTCCTCGGAACTCGAGCTCACAGAGATCGCGATGGGGCTGCGCGACGGCGGTGGCGCGGTGATCGAGTTCATCTCCGACTGGGACACGCCCAGCCTGGAGGAAGAGCACGCCATGGTCTGCCGCGTGGTCCGCAAATCGGGGCAGCCGCTGTCGTTTTCCTTGGGTCAGCGGCACTCGACGCCCAACGTCTGGAGCGAGCTCTCCCGCTTGAACCGGCAAGCCCGCGCCGCGGGGGTGAAGATCGTCGGGCAGGTCGCGCCCCGGCCCATTGGCGTGCTGTCCAGCCTGCAGGGCTCGGTGAATCTGTTCAGCGAGTGTCCCTCCTACGCCCAGGTCGCCTCGTTGCGCTTTGAGGACCGGGTCGCGGCCCTGCGCTCGCCGGCCTTGCGCAGCAAGCTGCTGGCCGAGCGTCCGGCCAGCGATATCCACGCCATATCCCGCAATTCGCGCGCGCTCGACCGGGTCTATCGGCTGGGCACACCGCCCGAATATGAGCCGCCGCCTGATGCGTCGGTGGCGGCGATCGCCGCCCGCGAAGGCCGGTCCGAGCGCGAGGTGGTCTATGACATGCTCATGGAGAACGAGGGCCGCAATTTTCTGTTCAGCCCCGTCGCCAACTACGCTGAGGGAAACCTCGACATCGTCCGTCAGATGCTCAATGAAGAGGACAACATCCTCGGCCTGGGCGACGGCGGCGCGCACGTCAGTTGCATCTGCGACGCCAGCTTTCCCACCTACCTTCTGACGCACTGGGGGCGCGATCGCAAGAGCGGCCGCTTCGAGCTGCCCTGGCTGGTGCGGCGGCTGACGTCGGACAACGCGAAGTTCCTCGGTCTTCACGACCGCGGTGTCATCGGCCCCGGCCTCAAAGCCGACCTCAACCTCATCGACATGGCGTCCCTGGGCTGTGCAAACCCCTACATGGCCTACGACCTTCCGGCAGGCGGACACCGCCTGCTGCAGGGCGCGAGCGGCTATGTCGCCACGGTCCAGTCGGGGCAGGTGACCTATCGAGATGGCGAGCCCACCGGCGCATTGCCGGGGCGGATTGTCAACGGCCGGACACGCCTTGCGGCCAGCACGCACTGAGCTCACGCAGGCGCCACCGTTTTGACCAAATTCACCCACAAATGAGCCTTCCATGCATGATCTGGTAATTCGAGGCGGCACCGTCGTTGACGGGACGGGCGCGCCGCGGCGCATCGCGGACGTCGCGGTCGACGCCGGCGTCATCACGGCCGTCGGAGCCGGCCTGGCCGCCGGCCGGCGGGAAGTCGATGCCCATGGCTTGCTGGTCACCCCGGGCTTCGTGGACGTCCACACCCACTACGACGGCCAGGCCACCTGGGACTCGTATCTCACACCGTCCCCCTGGCATGGCGTGACCACAGCGGTGTTCGGAAATTGCGGCGTGGGTTTCGCGCCGGTGCGCCGCAAGGACGTGCCCTATCTCATCAACCTGATGCAGGGCGTGGAGGACATCCCCGAAGTCGTGCTGACCGAGGGCGTGAGCTTCGAATGGGAGAGCTTCCCCCAGTACCTGGATTACCTGGACAAGATGCCTCGGGTGATCGATATCGGCACCCAGGTTCCGCATACGGCCTTGCGCTTTTATGTCATGGGTGAGCGAGGGGCCGACCACACCGCCACGCCGCACCCGCACGAGATCGACACGATGGGGCAGCTGCTCGAGCAAGCGCTTGCGGCCGGTGCCCTGGGCTTTTCGACCTCGCGCACATTCAGGCATCGCTCGGCCGACGGCCGCTACAGCCCGACCTTCACCGCCGGCAACGACGAGCTGATGGGACTGGCCGGGGCAATGAAGCGCGCCGGGCGTGGCGTTATCCAGGCGAACTCCGATTTCGGCACGGGCGAGTACGAGGCGCTGGAGGGCATGGCACGGCTTTCCGGCCGGCCCTTGTCCTTTCTGGTGGCCCAAATGAGCACGGCGCCCGGGCGCTGGCGCGAACTGCTTGCACTGGTGCGCCAGTCGCGGCGCGAGCAGCTTGCGGTGACCGCCCAGGTGAGCTGCCGGCCGATCGGCGTTCTGATGGGTCTGGAAACCACGATGAACCCGTTCAGGGCGCAGCCGGCCTGGCTGCGCATGGAGCATCTTTCGCCCAGGCAGCGCTTCGAACGCCTGACCGCCGATGCCGCGCTGCGGGAGGAGCTGGTGAGCTCCGCGGTGCCCGACCCGTTGATGGAGCGGGTGTTGTCGCAATTGCCCCGAGCCTGCGTCACGCAAGGAATCGACTACGAGCCCGACCCCACCCAGACGCTGGCCCACCTGGCGCAGACCAGCGGCCGCAGCGTGCGTGAGATCGCCCTGGACGTGATGATGAGTGAAGACGGCAAGGGCCTGCTGCTGCTGCCGTACGAGAACTACCACGACGGCAACCTCGATGCAGTGCACGAGATGCTGGCCGACGAGGCCTCGATCCTTGGCCTGTCGGACGCGGGCGCGCACCTGGGGGTCATCTGCGATGCGAGCGCGCCGACGCTGCTGCTCACGCACTGGACGCGCGACCGCACGCGCGGGCCTAAATTTCCGCTCGAGTGGGCGGTCCACAAGCAGACACAGGTGGGTGCCGCCGCCATGGGCCTGTCGGATCGGGGCGCCCTGGTGGCGGGGTTGAAGGCCGACATCAACGTGATCGACTACGACGCCCTGACGCTGTTGCGCCCCGAAGTGGTCTATGACCTGCCGGCCGGCGGACGGCGCCTGATCCAGCGGGCAAAGGGCTACCGGCATGTGTTCGTGCGCGGCGTCGAAGTGGTCGCGGACGACGAGTTCACCGGCCAAATGCCAGGTCAGTTGATTCGCGGCTGAAAACTCGGCGATGCTACGGTGCCCGCGCGGGAAAATGCCGCGCAGGGCTCAAGCAACGCCGTGTTCGGTTTTGCTTTCTGTGTTGAATAAAAGGAGACATTCATGCCAATACTTTCCACGCGCCGCTTCCTGACTGCCATGCTCGGGTTGGCGCTGCCGCTGGCAGCGACCGTTCCGGCGGCGCACGCGCAGAGCTCGGCGAATTTTCCGGACAAGCCGATCGTGCTGGTGGTGACAGGCGCCCCGGGCGCGTCCACTGACCTGATCGGGCGGCGCCTGGCCCGGGTCATCCAGGCGCAGACCGGTGCGACGGTGGTCATCGATAACAAGGCCGGTGCCAGTGGCAGCATTGGCGTGGTCGCGGCCATTCGCGCGCCCGCGGACGGCTACACGCTGGCGATCGCCGTGCCTGACTCGGTGACGGTCTATCCCGCGCTCAAGAAAGTGCGGCCGTACAGCATCGAGAAGGACCTGACGCCCATTGCCCAGGTGGCAGAGGCGCACTTCGTCTTCGTGGTCAACGCGCGCAACCCGGCCAACAACATGGCGGAGTTCGCCGCCGCGCTCAAGGCAAAGCCGAAGGCCCAGCAGTTCAGCTATGGCAGTCCCGGCGTTGGCACCACCTCACGCCTGGTGACCGAAATGCTGCTGCAGCGTACAAACGGGGGCATGGTCCACGTTCCCTACCGCAGCACCGCACCCGCGATGGTGGGCCTGGTTGGCGGAGAGGTCGAGATCGTGGCCACGTCCATAGCGAGCGCCAAGGCGCTGACGGACGCCGGAAAAGTCAAGGTGATCGGCATCGCGCGGGAAACCCGCCTGCCAGGGTTCGAATCTGTCCCCACGCTCGTCGAGTCGGGTTTCCCGGGGTTCGTGGTGCCGGTGTGGTGGGGCGTTTTCACCGGGGCCAACGTGCCAGCCGATGTGCGTGAAAAGCTGTCGGCGATGTTCGTCAAGGCCGCTGAATCGGAAGATTTCCGCTCGCAGGTGGTGGCGCTGGGACTTGAGCCGCGCACCCGCTCCAGCGGCGATTTCGCCACCTTCCTGCGCACCGATACCGAAACATGGGTCAGCGCGATCCGCAAGGCCGAGATTCCCCTGGAGGACTGAGCATCGCCCTGATGCGCCGCCATGTGCGCCGCGATGGCGTGGCAGCCGGCGCGTCAGGCTCGTGCCCCGCCGGATAGCTGCCTGACCCGCAGGGCAGGCGCAGGCTCAGAAGACAAACACGCCCTTGCCGCTGGTCTGTTGGTCGAACAACGTATAGGCCTGCTGCCCCTGCTCGAGCGTCCAGCGGTCGGTGAACAGCTGGTCGACGTCGATGCCTCGGTCGGCGACGAAGCGGGCGCATTCGGCCTGCCCGACGGTGGAGAAGGTCCACGACCCCATCAGCGTGACCTGGCGTCGTAGCATGTCGGGGCTGACGTCCAGCGTCATGTTGCCGCCTTCGCCTACCAGGCAGGCCTTGCCCCAGCTGCGCACGCTCATCACGCACTGGCGGCGCGCCTCGGCGGAGGACGACGCGTCGAGCGTGCAATGCGCGCCCAGGCCGTGCGTGAGCTCGCGGATGCGGGCCACCGGGTCGCCTTCCAGCGGGTTGATGACCTCCGCCGCGCCAAAGGCCTTGGCGCGGGCCAGGCGGTCGGCGCTGACGTCCAGGGCAATCACGCGCGCGCCCATGGCGGCGGCCAGCTGCGTGGCCGACAGGCCCACCGGGCCCTGGCCGAAGATGGCGATGGTCTGGTCGCCGGTGAGATCGAGGCGCTTGAGCGCGCCCCAGGCCGTCCCGGTGCCGCAGGCAATGGCCGCGCCGGTCTCGAAGGACAGCTCCTCGGGCAGGGTCACCACGGTGTTCGCCGGGCACTTCATGTACTTGGCATGGGCGCCGTGGCCGGTGACGCCATAGACCTCGGCCACGCCTTCCACGCACATCTGCTGCCAGCCTGTCGAGCAGTGCGGACAGGCGCCGCAGCCGCGGTAGTGATGCACCATGGCCCGTTGGCCCACCCAGGCCTGCTTGGGATTGACGCCGCTGCCCACCGCCACCACCACGCCGCAGGGCTCGTGGCCGGCGATGGCCACCGTGCCCGGCTTGAAGCCCAGGGCCCGCGCCGCCTCGCCCGGCGCCGAGCGGTAGAACTTCAGGTCGCTGCCGCACATGCCGGAAGCCTTGATCTCCAGCACCACCTCGCCCGGACCGGGCGTGGGGTCGGGGAACTGCTGCAGCTCGAGCTTGCGATCGCCCGTGAATACGATGCCTTTCATGCTTGTCTCCTTCTTCTTTCTTTTTGTCGGGGCGGCTAGCGCAGGATGAACGGGTTGGCGGGGCCGCCCGTGGAATACGAGATCCAGGTGGCCTTGGTCTCCAGGTACTCGTCGATGGCCGCCAGCCCGCTTTCGCGGCCGATGCCCGAGTGCTTCATGCCTCCGAAGGGCATCATGAAGCTCACCGCCCGGTAAGTGTTGACCCAGACCGTGCCGGCCTTGAGCGCCTGCGACATGCGCATGGCGCGTCCCATGTTGGTTGTCCAGACACCGGCCGCCAGGCCGTAGATGGTGTCGTTGGCCATGCGGATGGCGTCGGCCTCGTCTTCAAAGCCCAGGATGGACAGCACGGGGCCGAACACTTCCTCGCGGGCGATCCGCATCTGGGGCGTGACGTCGACAAAGATGGTGGGCTCGACGAACTGGCCGCCGGTGAGCTCGGGCCCAGTGGCGGGACCGCCGCCCAGGATGCAGCGGGCGCCCTCGGACTTGGCGATGTCGATGTAGTCGAGGATCTTCTTGTACTGCGCCGGCGTGGTGACCGGGCCGATGTTGGTGTCGGCCTTCATGGGGTTGCCCTTGCGGGCCGAGGCGCCGAGCGCGCGCACGCGTTCGGTGAACTTGTCCTTGATCGAGTTCTGCACCAGCAGGCGAGAGCCTGCGATGCAGGTCTGGCCGGTGGCCGCGAAGATGCCCGAGATGACGCCCGAAGCAGCCTGGTCCAGGTCGGCGTCGTCGAACACGATGTTGGGCGACTTGCCGCCCAGCTCCAGCGACACCCGCTTCATGGTCTTGGCGGCCTGGGCATAGATGCGTGCGCCGGTGGTGTCGGACCCGGTGAACGTGATCTTGGCCACGCCCGGGTGGTCCACCAGGGCCGAGCCGGCTTCCTGACCCAGACCGGTGACCACGTTGAACACGCCGTCGGGAAAGCCCGCTTCACGGGTCAGATCGGCGTATTCCAGTGTGGAGGCCGAGGCGAACTCGGAGGGCTTGACCACCAGGGTGCAGCCGGCGGCAATGGCCGCCGCGCACTTCCAGGCGACGAACAACAGCGGCGAGTTCCAGGCCGTGAGCGCACCCACCACGCCAACGGGCTCCTGCCGGGTGAAGGCGAAGATGTCTGGCTTGTCGATAGGCATCACGCGTCCTTCGACCTTGTCGCACAGCCCTCCGAAGTAGCGCCACCATTCGGCATGGTAGTTCACCTGGCCGCGCATCTCGGCGATCAGCTTGCCGTTGTCGCGCACCTCGATCTCGGCCAGGCGATCGGCGTTCTTGACCACCAGGTCCGACAGGCGAAGCATGATCTTGCCACGCTCGGTGGCGGTCATCTTGGCCCAGGGGCCTTCCTTGAGCGCGCGGCTGGCGGCGGTGACCGCGAGGTCCACATCGGCCGCGTCGCTGCGCGGTATCTGGGCCCAGGCCTGGCCGGTGTAGGGATCGACGGTGTCCATCCACTGCGCCTTGACCGGGTCGACGTACTTGCCGCCGATGTAGTTCTGGTATTTTTTCATGGGGTTCTCCTGGGCTGGAAGGTTCAGGGGCGGGCGCTTGTCTGTGGGGATGCCGGACGATTCATGCAGTGGCCGGCGTCTTGGGCCGCAGGACGAAGCCGCGGTAATTATCGGCGGCGACCTCGTCGCAGATCTTGCGATAGCGCCCGATGCCGCCCACGTAGGGCATGAACACCTTGGGCTTGCCCGGCACATTGGCGCCGGTGTACCAGGAGTCGGTCTTGACATAGAGCGTGGGCGCCGCCACCTCATTGACGTGGGCCACCCAATTGGCTTCGGCCTGCGCGTCCGCCTCGATGGTCTCGATGCCGCGCTGATCGAGCGCCGCGAGGCAATCGCTGATCCAGTCGACGTGCTGCTCTATCGACAGCACCACGTTGGACTTGACCGATGGGCTACCCGGGCCGGTGATGATGAACAGGTTGGGAAAGCCCGCAATCATCAAGCCCAGGTAGGTGGCCGGGCCATCTTTCCACTTGTCGTTGAGCGATTGGTTGCCGCGCCCGCGGATGTCAATTTCGCGCAGCGCGCCGGTCATGGCGTCAAAACCGGTGGCGAATATGACAATGTCGAACTCATGCTCCACGCCGCCAGCGACCAGCCCCTTTTCGGTGAAGGTCTCGATCGGCGCCGGCTTGACGTTCACCAGGGTGACGTTGGGGCGGTTGAAGGTCTCGTAGTAGTTGTTGCCGGCGCACAGGCGCCGCGCGCCCAGCGGGTGATCAAAGGCGGTGAGAATGTCTGCCACCTTCGGGTCCTTGACGATCTCGCGGACCTTGCCGCGCACGAAGTCGGCGGCCGTGTCGTTGGCCTTCTGGTCGAGAAGGAGGTCGGTGAAGGCGGTCAGGAAGGGCGTGTGGGAGCCGAAGCCCCACATCTTCTCGTAGCGTGCCTGGCGCTCCTGCGGGCTGACATCAAAAGCCGACTGAGTGGGCGGCAGCATGCCGGCGACGCCGTACTGCGAGTGCTTGGCGACAAGGCGCGTCTCGGGATACGTGGCCTTGTAGGCCCGGACATGTTGCGGATCGAGGTCACGGTTGATGCCGGGTACCACGAAGTTGGGGCTGCGCTGGAACACGGTCAGGTGCGCGGCCTGCGCGGCTACCACGGGAGTGATCTGGATACCTGTGGAGCCCGTGCCGATGAGCGCCACGCGCATGCCGGTGAAGTCCACCCCCTCGTTCGGCCAGCGCGATGAGTGGTACCAGCGGCCTTTGAAACGGTCGAGGCCCGGGATGTCAGGCACGCGCGGCGCTGTGAGGTTGCCGGTGCCCATGATGCAAATGCGCGTCCGCAGTGTCTCGCCGCCAGCCAGCGTGACCTGCCACAGGCGAGAGCTTTCGTCATAGACGGCGGACTCGACGCGGGTATCAAAGCGGATGTGGCGCCGCAGGTTAAAGCGGTCTGCCACGTGGCGCGCATAGGCCAGGATCTCGGGCTGACGGGCGAAACGCTCCGTCCAGTGCCAGTCTTGCTGCAGCGCGTTGTCGAAGCCGTAGGAATACTCCAGGCTCTCGACGTCGCACTGGGCCCCGGGGTACTTGTTCCAGTACCAGGTGCCGCCCACGTCGCTGGCGGCCTCGATGCAGCGCACGGTGCGGCCTTGATCGGCCAGGCGCTTGACCATGTACAACCCGGCAAAGCCGGCGCCCACGACCACGGCATCAAGGATGCCACTGCCGCCTGTCGTATCTGACTGTTGCATGTTGGTCTTTTGTCTCTTGAGTTTCTGAGTTCTTTGGGGCTGTCCAACAGAGGTGAACTCGTGGCCGGTTGCCATTTTTGGTCAGCTCTGTCTATACTAATCCTGTCCGTACAAGCATACATGATGAGTTCTGCTTTCGTCCACCACGTTTCAAGGATGCGAAATTCCGAAACCCGCACACGCCGAGAGTGAGCCGGGTCAACGCCCACCGCGCACCAAGCAGGGGGCGCTGGCGGATGCATTGTCCAGCGAAATCCGTGGCGGCACCTACCAGATCGGCGACCGCCTGCCGTCCGAGGCCGAGCTGAGCCTGCGCTTTTGCGTCAGCCGGCACACCGTGCGCGCAGCGCTGCGGGCGTTGCATGACCTGGGCCTGGTGAGCAGCCAGCAGGGCGTGGGAACCATCGTGCAAGAGACCCGGCTGCTCACGCACTACAGCCAGGGCTTCACCTCGGCCCAGGATCTGCTGCAGTACGCGACCACCACGCGGGTCCGGGTGGTCGAGCGCACCAAGGTCGCCGTCGACGCGGCGCTGGCGCGGCAGTTGGGGTGCGAGAGCGGCGAGCACTGGTGGCGCGTGCGCACCGTTCGCCGGGAGCCGGCGGGTGGCGCGGTACTGGCCTGCTCCGAGATCCACATTCCGCTGGCCTTCGGCGTCCTCGTGCGTGAATCCATCCGCAGCCGCCAGCCCATCTTCGCGCTGATCGTGAGCCGCTTTGGCGAAAAGATTAGCGAGATCCAGCAGGAGATCAGCTGCGTGGCCTCCCTCGGCAAAGAAGAGGCCGGCTACCTGGGGGTGCCGCCGGGCTCTCCGGCCTTGCAGATCCAGCGGCGCTATTTCGGCACCAAGGGTCGTCTGCTCGAGATGGCGCGATCGATCCACCCCAACGAAGTTTTCAAGTATTCAATGCGTGTGCGGCTTCGCCACGGCTCATGACAAACCAATGAACACAGACACCCATAACGCCATGGCGCGCATCCTTTACGGCATTCGCGTGATCGACCTCACGCAGAATGTCGCCGGGCCGTACTGCTCGCAGATCCTGGGCGACATGGGCGCCGAGATCATCAAGATCGAACGCCCAGGCACTGGCGACGACACCCGCGCCTGGACGCCGCCCGCCTGGGGCGACCGCTCATCGACCTTTCTGGCCCTCAACCGCAACAAGAAGAGCGTGTGCATCGACCTCGACTCGCCCGAGGGCCGGGACATCGTCGTGCACCTTGCCAAGGACGCCGACGTGCTGATCCACTCCCTCAAGCCCGGCAGCGCCGAGTCGCGCGGGCTGGGGTATGAGCAGTTGAAAGAGGCCAATCCCAAGCTGGTCTATTGCGCCATCAGCGCCTTCGGCCAGACCGGCCCGATGCGCGCTCTGCCGGGTTACGACCCTTTGATGCAGGCCTTCACCGGCATCATGAGCGTTATCGGCAACGAGGGCGACGCGCATTCGCGGGTGAGCGTGTCGCTGATCGACATGGGCACCGGCATGTGGGCCGCCATGGGCATCATCGCGGCGTTGCGCGAGGCCGATCGAAACGGCCATGGGATGCGTGTGGACGCCAGCCTGCTGGAGACCGGCGTGGCCTGGATGACGGTGTTTGTCGCCAACCACCGCGCCACCGGAACGCTGCCCAAGCGCATGGGATCGGCCATGGCCATGACCGCCCCCTACGAGTTGTTCGCCACGTCGGACGGCGCGGTTTTCATTGCCGCGGGCAATGACCGGCTTTTCGCGCAGGTGTGCGCGGCGCTCGACCTGGAGCACGTTCCCCGCGACGAGCGCTTTGCCACCAACAGCGCGCGCGTCGGCAACCGCGTTGCGCTGCGCGAGGTGCTGGAGACCCGCACCAAGGCGCTCGCGGCCGCCGAGGTGGTGCGGCGTCTGCAGGCCCGCGGCGCGCCCTGCAGCCCGATGAACAACGTGCGGCAGATGCTCGAGCATGAGCAGGTGGAGGCGGTTGGCATCGTGCAAGACCTGCCGCTGGCGCCCGGTGACAAGCACCGGGTGGTGGGCGTGCCCCTGCGCCTGGACGGCGACCGAACCACCGACCATGCCGCGCCGCCCCTGCTGGGCGAGCATACGATCAGCGTTCTTGAAGCCGCCGGCATCCCGCTGGCGCGAATCGAGGCGCTCAAGGCCAAGCGCATCATCGGCTGACCACCGCTGTGCCCCCAACATTCCTGGAATCCAAGATCATGACCTCCGAACTGTCCACCTCCCTCGACGAGATCCGCCGCGCCGTCGCGGCCCTGTGCCGCGACTTCGACGGCAGCTACTGGCAAGGCTGCGAGCGCGCGGAGCGCTACCCCGAAGAGTTCGTCTCCGCCATGACCAAGGCTGGTTGGCTGGGCGCGCTGATTCCCGAGGAATATGGCGGCTCGGGCCTGTCCCTGCGCGAAGCCTGCGTGATTCTGGAGGAGGTCAACCGCTCGGGCGCCAACGGCGCCTCGTGCCACGCCCAGATGTACACCATGGGCTCGGTGCTCAATCACGGCAGTGAAGCGCAAAAGCGCAAGTACCTGCCACGCATCGCCGACGGCAGCCTGCGCCTGCAGGCCTTCGGCGTGACCGAGCCCGACGCCGGCTCCAACACGCTCAAGATCAAGACCTTCGCCAAGCGGGTGCCGGGCGGCTACGTGATCAACGGCCAGAAGGTGTGGACCTCCCGCTACCTTCAGTCACACATGTACCTGCTGATCGCGCGCACCACGCCCTACGAAGAGGTCAAGAAGAAGACCGAAGGCCTGACGCTGTTCCTGGTCGATATCGCCAAGGCCGGTGCGTCGCTCAAGTCGACGCCTATCAAGACCATGCTCAACCACCACACCAACCAGGTGTTTATCGACAACCTGGAGGTGACCGACGACGACCGCATCGGTGAGGAAGGCAAGGGCTTTACCTATCTGGTCGACTCGCTCAATTCCGAGCGCCTGCTGGTGGCCAGCGAGTCGCTGGGCGACGGCAAGTGGTTCGTGGAGAACGCCTCACGCTACGCCACCGATCGCATCGTGTTTGACCGGCCCATCGGCGCCAACCAGGGTGTGCAGTTTCCGATCGCCAAGGCCCACATGAACCTGCAGGCCGCCGAGCTGATGCGCGACCGCGCGGCCGATTTGTTCGACGCCGGAAAACCCTGCGGGCCGGAGTCGAACATGGCCAAGTACCTGACCAGCGAAGCCGCATGGGAAGCGGCTGAGGCGGCCATGATCGCCTTCGGCGGCAACGGCGTTGCGGTCGAGTACAACGTCGAGCGCAAGTGGAAAGAGGCGCGCCTGTTCCGCATCGCGCCGATCTCCAACAACCTGGTGCTGGCGCAGGTGGCCCAGCACGTGCTGGGCATGCCCCGGTCGTATTAAAGCCCCCCCCGATGCGCCTTCGGCGCCTCCCCCCAGGGGGCGCCACCAGCGGCCCGGCAAAGCCGGTTCCGCGGTGGCCCGCACATAAAGGGATTGGCTCGCCTACATTGATTTCACATGGCTATGAACTACGAAACTCTGACTGTCACCACCGCCCCCGGCACGCAGGACGAGGAGGGCATTCGCGTCCTCACCCTGAACCGCCCGGACGTTATGAACGCGATGAACACGCTGATGTTCACCGAGATGCGCCACGCCCTCGATGCGCTGGCACACGACGCCACGCTGCGGGTGCTGCTGCTCACCGGTGCCGGCACCCGTGCCTTCTCGGCCGGCGGCGATTTGAAAGAGCGCAACGGCATGAGCGACGCCACCTGGCGCGCCCAGCACCAGCTGATTGAAGAGGCCTTCCTGGCGGTCAAGGATTTCCCCGTGCCCGCCATTGCAGCCGTCGAAGGCAATGCCCATGGCGGCGGCCTGGAGCTGGCGTTGATGGCCGACTTCATGGTGGTCTCTCGCGAGGCGAAGCTGTCGCTGCCCGAGGCCAAGCGCGGCATCATGCCCGGCGGTGGCGGCATCCAGAACCTGGTTCGTGCGGTGGGCATGCGCCGCGCCAAGCAGTTGATCGTCACGGGTGATGCCTTCACCGGCGCGCAGGCGCTGGAGTGGGGCGTGGCCAACGAGTTGGCCGAGCCCGGCCAGACGCTCGTGGCGGCCGTGGCCATTGCCCGGCGCATCGCCGAATGCGCGCCGATGTCGGTGCGTTATGCCAAGCTGTCAGCCGGCCGGGGCGGCGAGGTCGATTTTCATACCGGCTACATGATGGACATCGCCGCCTACAACGTGCTGGTCAATACCCAAGACCGGCTCGAAGGCGTGCGAGCCTTCAACGAGAAACGCAAACCGCGCTGGACCAACGGTTAGAGCCCAGACTGCCCTAAGAGGACCCCCATGCCCGACACACTCACCCACCAACTGGCCCGCTTCATCTGCCATGAGGCCGACGAGCTGGCCCCGCCAGTGACCCACGAGGCCCTGCGCGCCATTCTCGACACGCTGGCGGTGACGCTGGCCGGCGGCAAGGACGAGGCGGTGCGCTGCCTCGAAGGCTCGCTCGACGCAGGCGTGGGCGCCTGTCCTTCGCCCTGGTCAGGCCAGCGTTACGGCAGCTTCGACGCGGCCCTTTTGTACGGCATGGCCAGCCACATGGACGACTACGACGACGTGAGCATGCTGGCCATCTGCCACCCGAGCGCGCCGGTTTTCAGCGCCCTGGCGGCGGCCGAGCTCAGTGACACCGATGGCGGCCCGACCTCGGGCCGCGATTTCGTCACCGCCTTCAGCGTGGGCACCGAAGTGACCATCCGGTTGGGGCAGGCCATGGGCTTTCGGCACTACGAGCTGGGCTTTCATGCCACGTCCACGCTGGGTGTGGTGGGCGTCGCCGCCGCCCTGGCGCGTCGTGCGCGGCTGGACGAGGCCACCACGCGGCAGGCGCTGGCCATCGCGGCCAGCATGGCCTCTGGCATCAGCAAGAACTTCGGCAGCACGGTCAAGCCGCTGCACGTGGGCATGGCCGCCACGGCCGGCCTGCGCGCCGTGCGCATGGCACGTGCCGGGGTCACCGCGGCGTCGGAGGCCTTCGAACACGGCGGCTACCTGCGCGCCTATTCGGGCGGCGAGACCGACACCTTCCCGGCCAGCGGCCTGGCCTTCGGCCGGCCCTTTGTGCTGGGCGAACCGGGGTTCGAGCAAAAGCGCTACCCCTGCTGCTACATGCTGCACAAGACCATCGAGGCCACCCTCGCCTTGCGGCGCGAGGGCAGGTTGACGCTGGCTGATGTGGCCAATGCCCGTCTGAGCGTGGCCCCTGGCGTCACCAAACCCTTGATTCATCCGCGCCCCAGCATCGGCCTGCACGGCAAGTTCAGTGCGCCCTACGCCGTGATGGCCGGCCTGGCCGACGGCGCCATCAATAACGCCAGCTTCACCGCCGAGGCGGTGCTGCGGCCGCAGTTGCAGGCGCGCCTGGGCGACCTGGAGGTGGTGGAGGAGGGGCCCGAGCCGCCGCCCGGCACCGATCTGGGCCGCATGCCGGTGACGCTGTGCCTGACCCTGCGCGATGGCCGCAAGCTCGTGCATACGGTGGTTGCCTCACCCGGCTCGCCCGACGATCCGCTGACGCTGCCGCAGCTGCGCCAGAAGTGGGTCGACTGCCTCGTCCACGCCAAGCCGGCGCTGGACGCGCAGACCGCCCACGCCTGGTTCGACCAGGGGTTGGCGCTGGATCAGGCGGATGAGGTGCGTCCGTGGTTGGCGCGGGTCTTCGCGCCTGCCGCATGACGCCGGACGCGATAAGATCAATCCATGTCATCAGCAGTACTGTCCAAGTCCCCCGCCGCCCATGAGGCCGATCTTCGCAACGGCGCCGAGATCCTCCTGGACACGCTGATCGACCACGGCATCGACACCATCTTTGGCTACCCGGGCGGCGCGGCGCTGCCCCTGTACGACGCCCTCTACAGCCGGCCGGCGCTGCGCCATATCCTGGTGCGCCACGAGCAGGCCGCCGTGCATGCGGCCGAGGGCTATGCCCGCACCACCGGCCGCATCGGCGTGGTGCTGGTCACCTCGGGCCCAGGGGTGGGCAACACCATGACCGGGCTGCTCGACGCCATGAGCGACTCCATCCCCGTGCTGTGCATCAGCGGCCAGGTATCCACCGCCGTCATCGGCACCAACGCCTTCCAGGAATGCGACGCGCTGGGCATGTCGCGGCCGGTGACCAAGTGGAACCACCAGCCGCGCACGGCCGACGACATCGCGCCCTCGGTGCGCCGCGCCCTCGAGGTGGCCTTGTCTGGCCGCCCCGGCCCCGTGCTGCTCGATGTGCCCAAGGACGTGCAACTGGCACGCGCCACGGCGGCCGCCGCGCCGGCCCACCCCAAGCGCAGCACGCTACCCCTGCCGCCGGCCAACGCGCTGCGGCAGGCCGCCGAGATGCTGGCCACGGCGAAGCGGCCGGTGCTGTATGGGGGCGGCGGGCTGATCAATTCCGGGCCGCAGGCTTGCGCCGCGTTCACCGAGCTGGCGCGCCTGCTGGATTCGCCGGCCACGCTGACCCTGCTGGGGCTGGGCGCGTTCCCGGCTTCAGACCCCCGCTTCATCGGCATGCTGGGCATGCACGGCACGCTCGAGGCCAACCTGGCCATGCACCACGCTGATTTGGTGGTCAACGTCGGCGCTCGCTTTGACGACCGCGTCACTGGCACGCTCAACACCTTCTGCCCGCACGCCCGCAAGATCCACATCGACATCGACCCCGGCAGCATCGGCAAGGTGGTGGCGGTCGACGCCCCGCTGGTGGGCGATTGCGCCGCGGTGTTGAATGCGCTGCTGAAAGATCCGGCGCTGCAGGGCCTGGCCCAGGGCCGGCTCGCGCCCTGGTGGAAGCGCATCGACGGCTGGCGCGCGCGCAACAGCCTGGGCTTTCCCGACCGCCAGGATGTGATCCTGCCGCAGCAACTGGTGACTTCGCTGCAAGAGGCGCTGCGCGGGCGCGACGCCATCGTCTCGACCGACGTGGGGCAGCACCAGATGTGGGCCGCGCAGTACCTGCACTTCGAGGCACCCTACCGTTGGCTCACTTCGGGCGGCGCCGGCACCATGGGCTATGGCATGCCGGCGGCCATCGGCGCGCAGATCGCGCACCCCAAGGCCACGGTGGTCTGCGTCAGCGGCGATGCGTCCATCCTGATGAACATCCAGGAGCTGTCGACCGCCAAGCAGCACAAGACGCCGGTGAAGGTGGTTCTGTGCAACAACGGGTACATGGGCATGGTGCGCCAATGGCAGCAGCTCAATCATGGCAACCGCCTGAGCCACAGCTGGAACGAGGCCCTGCCCGATTTCGTGGCCCTGGCCAAGGCCTTCGGCTGGGGTGCGCGCCGCGTGGAAGACCGTGCCCAGCTCGACGCGGCACTGGCCGAATGCCTGGCGTACGACGGCCCCTTCTTCCTGGACGTGGTGGTAGCCGCGCAAGAAAACTGCTTTCCCATGATTCCGGCCGGGCGCAGCCACCATGAGGTGATGCTGTCCGAGAGCGAGTGGTTCTCGGAGCATGCGGCCAACCCGGCTTGAGTTGCCCATCACGCACGGGCACCGGCGATCAGTTAGCGGCGCGAAACGGACTGCGCCCCTCCAGTTCGTCCATGTACTGCGCAACGCCCTGGCCTTCGCGGTCCAGGAAGCGCTCGACCGCGTCTGAAAAGGCTGGATGCGCCAGCCAGTGGGCGCTGTGGGTCATGACGGGCATCAGCGCCCGCGCCATCTTGTGCTCGCCCTGGGCGCCGCCCTCGAAGCGGTGCAGCCCCTGGGCAATGCACCACTGCAGCGGCTGGTAGTAGCAGGCCTCGAAGTGCAGGCAGTCCACCCGCTCCAGCGCGCCCCAGTAGCGCCCGTAAGCCACGCCCTGGTCGACCGCGATGAGGCTCGTGGCGATGGGTTGCTCGCCGCTCAGCGCCGTGAACATCGTCCATTGCTGGGGCATGTCGCGCGCCATGCTCTCGAAAAACGCGCGGGTGAGGTAGGGCGGGTTGCCGTGCTCGCGGTAGGTACGCACGTAGCAGCGGTAGAAGAAGTCCCAGTCGGCCGGTGAGATGGCCTCGCCCTGAGCCACGCGAAATGTCACGCCGGCCTCGGTGACTTTGCGACGTTCCTGCCGGATCTTCTTGCGCTTTTCCTGGGACAGACTGGCCAGGAACTCGTCGAAGTCGAGATAGGGGCGCGCCAGGGACGGGTGGGTGTTGAGCCAATGAAATTGCACGGTGTGGCGCGCCATCAGCCCCGCCGCCTCGCAGGCGCGGGCATCGGCATCGGTCAGGAACAGCAGGTGCAGCGACGACAGGGCCTCGGCCTTGCAATAGGCAAGCAGGGCCGTTACCAAGGCGGCGCGCGAGGCGTCGTCGCGGGCCAGCAGGCGGGCGCCTGGCACCGGCGTGAAGGGCACGGCGACCAGAGCCTTGGGGTAGTAGGACAGGCCGTGCTGCTGGTAGGCGTTGGCCCAGGCCCAGTCGAACACGTATTCGCCGTAGGAATGGTCTTTGAGGTAGATCGGGCAGGCCGCCTGAAGCTGCTCGTCGCGCCACAGCGTGAGAAACGAGGGCGTCCAGCCGCGGCCCGGCACGGCGCTGTGGCTGTCGTGCAGCGCAGCCAGATACTCGTGGCGAGCGAAGGGCGAGGGGTCGGTCTGCAGCGCCAGCAGCGCGTTCCAGTCCTCGCGGGCGATGCCGCCGGGCGAATCGAAGTGGCGAATGACATAATCGTCCAGACTGTTTTTCACTGCGGGTATGGCTCTTTCAATCTGTACGGCCCAGCTCAATTACGTGGTGGGCGACATGCCCGGCAATGCGCACAAGATCATCGCGGCAGCCCGCGAAGCTTATGCCAAGGGCGTCCGCCTCGTTCTCACGCCAGAGCTTTCCATCTGCGGCTACGCCGCGGAAGACCTGTTCCTTCGCCCTGCGTTCATCGCCGCCTGCGATGATGCCGTGAAGACGGTGACCCGTGAACTCGCGGGGTTGAAGGGCTTGCATGTGGTGGTCGGCCACCCGATGGGCGGCGCCGAGCGCGGCCGTTCGGTGCAGGTGCAGCGGCGCTTCAATGCTGCCAGCGTGCTGTGCGAAGGGCGCGTGCTCGAGCGCTACGCCAAGCGCGAGCTTCCCAACTACCAGGTGTTCGACGAGCGCCGCTATTTCACACCGGGGCAAGGCACGGCCGTGTTCCAGGTCGAGGGCATCAGTGTCGGCTTGCTGATCTGCGAAGACGCCTGGTTCGATGAGCCCGCCGCACTGGCCAAGGAATCGGGCGCACAGGTGCTGGCCGTGATCAACGCCTCGCCGTTCCACGTGGGCAAGTGCGGTGAGCGCGTGGCGCGTATGGCCGACCGTGCCCGCGCAACGGGGCTGCCGCTGGTGTATTCGCACCTGGTCGGTGGTCAGGACGAGGTCGTGTTCGATGGCGCCTCCTTTGCCGTGTCGGCCGACGGCCATCTGGTGGCGCGCGCGCCTGCCTTCCGCGAAGACCTGTTCGTGGTGCGGGCCGAGGCCAGCGGCGACGTGGTGCGCCTGAGTGGCGAGGTGGCGGCAGCCGAAGTCCCTGAGGCCGATCTCTGGCATGCCCTGGTGCTGGGCGTGCGCGACTACATCGGCAAGAACGGCTTTCCCAGCGTCCTGTTGGGGCTGTCCGGCGGTATCGATTCGGCGCTGGTGTTGGCGATCGCCGTCGATGCGCTGGGCGCCGACAAGGTGCGGGCTGTGATGATGCCGTCGCCCTACACGGCCGACATCTCATGGCTCGATGCCGGCGAGATGGCGCAGCGCCTGGGTGTGCGCTACGACGAAATCTCCATCGCGCCCATGTTCGAGGCCTTCAAGACCGCCTTGGCCGGCGAGTTCAAAGGCTTGCCGGAAGACACGACCGAGGAAAACCTGCAGGCGCGCATCCGCGGCATGCTGCTGATGGCCATGTCCAACAAGTTCGGCAGTATCGTGCTGACCACCGGCAACAAGAGCGAGATGGCCACCGGCTACTGCACGCTGTACGGCGACATGGCGGGCGGCTTCGCGGTGATCAAGGATCTGCTCAAGACCCGGGTGTTCCGACTGGCGCGCTGGCGCAACGCCAACGATCCGTACGGCACCGGCGCCAATCCGATCCCCGATCGCATCATTACCCGCCCGCCCAGCGCCGAGCTGCGCCCCGACCAGACCGACCAGGACAGCCTGCCACCCTACGAGGTGCTCGACGCTATCCTGGAGCGCTACATGGAAGAAGACCACGGCATCGAGCAAATCGTGGCCGAAGGCTTTGAGCGCGCGGTGGTCGAGCGCGTGGCGCGTCTGATCCGCGTCAACGAGTACAAGCGCCGCCAGGCGCCGGTAGGCATTCGCGTGACGCACCGCAGTTTCGGCAAGGATTGGCGCTATCCTATTACCGGGCGTTTTCGCGCCTGATGCCCAAAGAGAAAATTACGGAGCCCCACGCCATGAAACAGATCACCGCCATCGTCAAGCCGTTCAAGCTCGAAGAAGTGCGCGAGGCACTTGCGGAATGCGGGGTGACGGGACTCACGGTGACCGAGGTCAAGGGCTTCGGCCGGCAAAAGGGCCATACCGAGCTGTATCGCGGCGCCGAGTATGTGGTTGACTTCCTGCCCAAGGTCAAGGTTGAGGTGGTGGTTCGCACCGAAGACGTCGAGCGCTGTGTCGACGCCATCGTCAAGGCCGCCCACACCGGCAAGATCGGCGACGGCAAGATTTTTGTCACAGCGGTTGAGCGGGTGGTGCGTATTCGCACCGGCGAAACCGACGAATCCGCGGTTTGAGCGCGGCGCCTCCCCTGGGGAGGCTCAGATTTGAGACAGATTCGACCGGTCGCGCAGGCCGGCATCCTGCACCAGCGCAGCGAGCAAGCCGGCCACGTCGTCGCCGCTTCGCACCAGCGACATCTGCCAGTCGTTCATGAAACCGGCCGCGACACTGCTGCGCAGAAAGCCCAGCAGCGGCTGGTAGTAGCCCGCCACGTCCAGCAGCCCCACGGGCTTGTCGTGGTAGCCGAGTTGGCGCCATGTCCACACCTCGAACAACTCCTCCAGCGTGCCGATGCCCCCTGGCAGTGCCAGGAAGGCGTCGGCGCGTTCGGCCATCATGCGTTTGCGCTCGTGCATGCTGTCGACGATGTGCAGCTCGGTGCAGTCGCGTTTGGCCCATTCGCGGTCGACCAGGGCCTGCGGGATGATGCCCACCACCCGTGCGCCCGCGGCCAGCGCTGCATCGGCCACTACGCCCATCAGGCCGCCGCTGCCGCCGCCATACACCAGCTGGCCGCCGCGTTCTCCGATCCAGTGGCCGACCGCGCGCGCCGTGTCTGAATAGGGTTCGGCCACGCCGTTGCGCGAGCCGCAGTAGACGCAGATCGAAAAGGCTGGGCTCATGTCCAGAACCGCTGAACGCAAGCGGCCAGCCAGATGCCGGTGGCCAGCAGGATGCTCAGGAGCACCGCCGCGCTGCCCATGTCCTTGGCCTGCTTGGACAGCGGGTGCCATTCGGGCCCGATACGGTCGATCGCGACCTCGATGCCGGTATTGAGCAACTCGACGATCAAGACCAGCAGCAGCGATCCGGCCAGCAAGGCGGTCTCGAACCAGCCTTGCCCAAGCCAGAACGCCGCCGGCAGCAGGACGGCGGCACAAATGGCCTCCTGGCGGAAGGCCGGTTCAGTCCAGCCGGCGCGCAGCCCGGCCAGCGAATAGCCGGCGGCATGCCAGATGCGGTTCAGCCCGGTACGTTGTTTCTGGGGGGGGACTTGGGGCACGGCCTTGGTTCGGGAGGGCGTCGACATGAGCGCCATTCTCGCTTGGATGCAAGGCGCGGCCGTGTCGGCGCTACGTGGCGCTCACCAGGCGGGTGCCAGCCCAGGCGTCATGCCAGAACTGGCGTTGCGGATGAAACCGGCTCAGAAGCGCCCACACCAACACCCAGCCAACCGCCAGCACCGCGATCTCTCTCGCGCGCAGGCCGAAGGGGGCGATCACCGCGAGCGGCGGAAGAAACCAGATCCAGGCCAGGACGTAACGCAACAACGCGCGGGATGCCGTGACCGGACGGCCATTGAGGTCGACCAGGCGGATATGCCAGGTCTTCATCGCCAAGGTCTGCCGGCCGCGTGACCAGAACCCCGTGAAGTAGCCGCCGAACACCGCGAACACAAAGGCCTGCAGCAAGGGTCGGTTCGGGTCCATCGCGTTTTGCATCCGAAAGACGGTGCTGAACACGAAGCCGGCGACAAACACGACAGCGAATAGCAGGACGCCCTCGTAGAGCCAGCAGGCAATGCGCCGCCGAAGGCTGGGCGCAACAAGCGCAGGGTTGCTGGCAAGCGCCGGTGTGGCGGAAGATGTCACGGGGGGACTCGACCGCTCAGGGGGCCAAGGCGGAGGAATTGGACGAAGCGCCGTCACGAGCCGGCGGCACGATGCGCACGGGACGGCTGTCCGGACCGACGCGGGGTGTTGGTGCGAGCTTGCTGGAAGGCACGGGTTTCACCGCCGCTGCGGTGGGGGGGGCCTTGGGCGCCGCGCCGGCGGCGAGCTTGCGCTTTTGTTCCGGCGGCAAGGCCTGATAGGCCTCCCATTTGGATTTTTTCTCGTCCTCCGACAGTTGCTTGGTCTCGGCGAAATTCAGGCGAGCCGTTGTACGTTGCTGCGGGCTCAGGGCCACCCACTCGGTCATCCGGCTGTGCAGCGTGTCTTGCTCATCCACGGGGCGCTTGTCGAAATTGTGTGCGACCACCAGCCATTTGCGTTTCTGAGCCTCGCTGATGCCGCCCCAGTGAGCCGACAAAGGCATCAATGCGCGTTGCTCAACCGGCGTCAGGGCATTCCACTCGGCCCTGGTGGCGGCGCGCGGGGCGCGGGGCGCCTTCGGGGTTGACGCGGCGCCAACAGCCGGGGTGGCGGGCGCGGGCGGCAGTTGCGCCGCTGCCGGTATCGCGATGGCGCAGCAGGCGGCTATCGCGATGCCGACCGACCGCAGGTGTGGCAAGACAGATGTCAAACGTAAGTTCACGCCCAAACGCGTCACGGGTTCATAGCCCGGACTTGAGATATTCGAGGAAGCCAGGGTCGGTGTAAGCCGAGGGTGGAAGGGCGTCGGTGAGCAGGGCGGCATCCACCTCGGCGACTTCATTGGCGCGGCGCTCGGACTGCAGGACGCAGATCGTGACCAGGCCGGCGGCCAGCAAGACGACTGGGAGCGCCGCGGCGAGGCGGGACAGCAGGCCGGGGTGCTCGCCGCCGAGGGAACCAGCGCTTGCCCATGCCAGCCCAAGCACCGGTTGTGCCAGCGGGATCTTGCGCTTGGCAAGGGCTTGCTGGCGTGCCACGCGCAGCCGTTCAGTGATGTCGTGGGGCAAATTGCCCGCGCCATGCGAGAGGCGGGCCGCGACGCGTTGACCGAAACGGTCAGCCAGCCGGTGTGGACCCAATATGTTGTTCATGTTCATGGCTTGATTCCCAGCGCCTTCAACGCTTTACCGAGGGCCTGGACCGCCCGTGAACAGTGCGTCTTGACACTGCCTTCCGAGCAACCCATGGCCGCCGCAGTCTCGGCGACGTCCATGTCCTCCCAGTAACGCATCAGGAAAGCCTCTCGTTGACGCGCAGGTAAATCCTGTATCTGCAATTCGATCAGATGCAAGATCTGGGCCCGACTTGTGACGCTTTCGGCGCTCTCTACGCGCTGCGACTCGTCAGTGTGCAGATAAGTTTCAAGAAGATCGAAATCTCCTGCGTCGTCGCTGGAGCCCTCGAAATCACTGAGGTTGGAAAAATGCGCGTTGCGCGTTTTCTTGCGCCGGAACCAGTCGAGCGTGCAGTTCGACAGGATCCGCTGGAACAGCATCGGCAGTTCATTCGCCGGCTTGTCCCCATAGTGCTCGGCCAGCTTCATCATGCTGTCTTGCACGATGTCGAGCGCAGCCTCTTCATCACGCACGTGATAAACGGACCGCTTGAACGCCCGCTTCTCGACGCTCTTGAGGAAATCGGAGAGTTCTTTTTCGGTGGCCAAGGTGGCGTGGCTTGTCTTCTCGGGTGCCCGGTTTGGTGTGGGCTATCGTTCTCGGCGGCCGGCAATTATGGCATCGGGCCGTGCGGGCGCTGGGCGTGCTTGTGCTGCAGTGCGATAATGCCCGCTGCAAGTCAAAAGGCAAACGAGTCCTGATCCGGCGATGCGATCTGCCGCTCATGGTCAGGTGCTCTAAGTTCCGATGCGGCCCCACAAGGGTTCGTCAAGGGGCACCCCACGTTTTTCGTCAGAGAAAAATCGAAAGGTTGATCATGGAAATCTCCCAGGCCGAAATCACTTCGGCCGCAGCCGCCGAAAGCGGCACGCAAGAACTTCGCGGCGCGGAAATCCTCGTCAAATGTCTTCAGGCGGAAAGCGTGAAGTACATCTGGGGCTATCCCGGTGGCGCGGTGTTGCACATCTACGACGCGTTCTACAAGCAAAACACCATACAGCACGTCCTGGTGCGCCATGAGCAGGCCGCGGTGCACGCTGCTGATGGCTACGCCCGAGCCACGGGCGATGTGGGCGTGGCCCTGGTCACATCGGGCCCGGGTGTCACCAATGCCGTGACCGGTATTGCCACGGCCTACATGGACAGCATCCCCATGGTGATCATCACCGGACAGGTGCCCACGGCCGCCATCGGCCTCGACGCCTTCCAGGAATGCGACACGGTCGGCATCACCCGCCCCATCGTCAAGCACAACTTCCTGGTGAAAGACGTTCGCCAATTGGCTGAAGTGATGCGCAAAGCGTTTCACATCGCCCGGACCGGCCGCCCTGGCCCGGTGGTGGTGGATGTCCCCAAGGACGTGTCCTTCAACAAGACCGCCTGGACCGGCTATCCGGAAAAGGTCGAGATGCGCTCGTACAACCCGGTGCGCAAGGGCCACGGCGGGCAGATCCGCAAGGCGCTGCAACTGCTGATGGCGGCCAAGCGGCCCTACATCTATACCGGCGGCGGCGTCATCCTGGCCAATGCCACGGCCGAGTTGCGCCAGCTGGTCGACATGCTGGGCTACCCCTGCACCAACACGCTGATGGGGCTGGGCGCCTATCCCGCTTCCGACGCCAAGTTCCTTGGCATGCTGGGCATGCACGGCACGCTCGAGGCGAACAACGCCATGCAAAACTGCGACGTGCTGCTGGCCGTGGGCGCGCGCTTTGACGACCGCGTGATCGGCAATCCCAAGCATTTCGCCCAGAACGAACGCAAGATCATTCACATCGACATCGACCCCTCCAGCATTTCCAAGCGGGTGAAGGTCGACATCCCCATCGTGGGCGATGTCAAGGACGTGCTGACCGAGCTGATCGGCATGGTCAAGGAGTCCGGCCTCAAGCCCGACCCGAACGCGCTGGCCGGCTGGTGGGACACCATCGAGGGCTGGCGCAAGCGCGATTGCCTGCGCTACGACCGCGCCAACTTGGAAGTGATCAAGCCGCAGTACGTCGTCGAGACGCTGTGGAACATGACCCGTGGCGCAGACACCTACGTCACCTCCGACGTCGGCCAGCACCAGATGTGGGCGGCGCAGTACTACCGCTTCGACGAGCCGCGCCGCTGGATCAACTCGGGCGGGCTAGGCACGATGGGCGTGGGCATTCCTTATGCCATGGGCATCAAGCTGGCCAAGCCGGACTCCGAGGTGTACTGCATCACCGGCGAAGGCTCGGTGCAGATGTGCATTCAGGAGCTGTCGACCTGCCTTCAGTACAACACGCCGATCAAGATCGTGTCACTGAACAATCGCTACCTGGGCATGGTGCGCCAGTGGCAGGAGTTTGACTATGAGGGCCGCTACAGCCATAGCTACATGGACGCGCTGCCCAATTTCGTGAAGCTGGCCGAGGCCTACGGCCACGTGGGCATGCTGATCGAGCATCCGCGCGACGTGGAGCCGGCGTTGCACGAGGCGCGCAAGCTCAAGGACCGCACGGTGTTCATGGACTTTCGCACCGACCCCACCGAGAACGTGTTCCCGATGGTCAAGGCCGGCAAGGGCATCACCGAAATGGTGCTCGGGTCGGAAGACCTTTGACTCATTCCCGCGCGGCCTTGATCGGCTGCCCGTCACCTACCTGTTCGTCCGAACGAATCTATTGACCGCCGAGCCCGCGCATTACCGTGTGCGGGGGAGGGCGGCGAAAAGAGGAGTCTCCATTCCATGAAACACATCATTGCGGTGCTGCTCGAAAACGAGCCAGGCGCCTTGTCGCGCGTCGTCGGCCTGTTTTCGGCCCGCGGCTACAACATCGAATCGCTCACGGTCGCCCCGACCGAAGACCCGTCCCTGTCGCGGATGACGCTGCAGACCACTGGCTCGGATGACGTCATCGAGCAGATCACCAAGCACCTTAACCGGCTGATCGAGGTGGTCAAGGTGGTCGACCTCACCGAGGGCGCCTACACCGAGCGCGAGCTCATGATGGTCAAGGTGCGGGCGGTTGGCAAGGAGCGCGAGGAGATGAAGCGCATGGCCGACATCTTTCGCGGCCGTATCATCGACGTCACCGAAAAGAGCTACACCATCGAACTCACAGGCGACCAGTCCAAGAACGACGCCTTCCTGGAGGCGATCGACCGCTCGGCCATTTTGGAGACGGTTCGCACGGGCGCCTGCGGTGTCGGCCGCGGCGAGCGCATTTTGCGGGTATGACCCACCCCCGAAGCGCCTGCGGCGGGGCCCCCTCGGGCTACGCCCTCTCCCCCTCAAGGGGGCGCCACCAGCGGCCCGGCGAAGCCGGTTCCGCAGTGGTCCGCGACTCGGTGGTTGGTGACGAGGTTTCGCTAGCGGAACAATACTTGGTTTGATATTTACTCACTGGAGAGAAGCATGAAGGTTTTTTACGACAAGGACTGTGACCTGAGCCTTATCAAGGGCAAGAGCGTTGCCATCATCGGCTACGGCTCGCAGGGCCATGCGCACGCGCAGAACCTCAACGACAGCGGCGTGAAGGTGGTGGTCGGCCTGCGCAAGGGCGGGGCCTCATGGGACAAGGTCGACAAGGCCGGTCTGAAAGTGCAGGAAGTCAACGAAGCTGTGAAGGCCGCCGACGTGGTGATGATGCTGCTTCCCGACGAGCAGATCGCCGAGGTGTACCACAACAACGTCGAGCCCAACATCCGCCAGGGCGCGTCCCTGGCGTTCGCCCACGGTTTCAACGTGCACTACAACCAGGTTGTGCCCCGCGCCGACCTGGACGTCTGGATGGTCGCGCCCAAGGCCCCCGGCCACACCGTGCGCAACACCTACACCCAGGGCGGCGGCGTGCCCCACCTCGTGGCGGTGCATCAGGACAAGTCGGGCAAGGCCCGTGACCTGGCCCTCTCCTATGCCATGGCCAACGGCGGCGGCAAGGCCGGCATCATCGAAACCAACTTCCGGGAAGAGACCGAGACCGACCTGTTCGGCGAGCAGACCGTGCTGTGCGGCGGCGCGGTCGAGCTCATCAAGATGGGTTACGAGACCCTGGTCGAGGCTGGCTACGCTCCAGAGATGGCCTACTTCGAGTGCCTGCACGAACTCAAGCTGATCGTCGACCTGATCTATGAAGGCGGCATCGCCAACATGAACTACTCGATCTCGAACAACGCCGAATACGGCGAGTACGTGACCGG
>CANJQN010000033.1 GCA_947476465.1 Comamonadaceae bacterium
CGCACTTGCACTCGCATGCCCTTCGACAGGCTCAGGGCGAACGGAAATTCCACCGAGGCCGCCCCTTTGTCTTTGTATCACCCGATCAATTTATTCCGGACACCAGTGCGCCTTCGCGGGAATGACGAGAAGTTATTCCGGGCACCAGTGCGCCTTCACGGGGATCACGACGACTTGACTCACAGCCGCTTGAGGTGAAGCTGGCGTGAGACCTGCCGTGCGCCCAAAGCGCCGGGTGTGCGCTGCGGGTGCGCCGGCGCCTGTGCGGGGCCGAGACGCGCAGGGCGATGCGGGCGAAAAGCGAGGCGTGTCTGAGCCGCGCAGCGGCGAGTTGCCGAGCGGGCCCGCAGCGACCGAGCATCGAGGGTAGCCCGAAGGGCCCCCGCACCGAAGCCGGCGCGCCCGCAGCGCATGCCCGGCGCGCTCCCCGCGTCGGCCACACCCCAGTCCAGGCGCCCAACCCCCCAAAAAAGGCACAGCCGCTCAGCTTCGCGCCGGCAAGACCGCGCTTCCTGGATCCCCTGTCACCCCCGCGAAGGCGGGGGCTTCGCGGGGATGACGACGACTTGAATCTAGTCCGGACACCAGTGCGCCTGCGCGGGAACGACGGTTACGTTGTCATCCCCGCGCAGCCCCCGCCTTCGCGGGGGTGACAGGGGATCCAGGAGCGCGGTCTGTCCGGCGAAAGATCAGGCGACTTCGAACAAGCCCGCCGCACCCATGCCGCCGCCCACGCACATGGTGACCACCACGTACTTGACGCCCAGGCGCTTGCCTTCGATCAGGGCATGGCCCACCACGCGCGCGCCGGTCATGCCGTAGGGGTGGCCGATGGAGATGCTGCCGCCGTTGATGTTGTACTTGGCGGGGTCGATGCCAAGATGGTCGCGGCAGTACACCGCCTGGCAGGCGAAGGCCTCGTTGAGCTCCCACAGGCCGATGTCCTCAACGCGCAGGCCATGCAGTTTGAGCAGCTTTGGCACGGCGTAGATCGGGCCGATGCCCATCTCTTCGGGCCCGCAGCCGGCCACGGTCATGCCGCGGTAGATGCCCAGGGGCGTGAGGCCGCGCTTTTCGGCCAGGCGCGCTTCCATCACAACGCAGGCGCTGGCGCCGTCGGACAGCTGGCTGGCGTTGCCAGCGGTGATCACGCCGCCTTCGATGACCGGCTTGAGCGACTGCAGGCCGGCCAGCGTGGTGTCGGCGCGGTTGCTCTCGTCGCGCGTGAGCGTCACGTCCTTCATGGTCACCGTGCCGGTGGCCTTGTCGGCGACGGCCATCTGGGTGGAAAAGGGCACGATCTCGCGATCGAAGCGGCCGGCGGCCTGCGCGGCGGCGGTGCGCTGCTGCGACTGGAACGAATACGCGTCCTGCACTTCGCGGCTGATGTTGTACTTCTTGGCGACGTACTCGGCCGTCGCCAGCATGGGCATGTAGGCATGCGGCACGCGCTGCTCGAGCTTCGCGTCCTTGGCGGCGACGACGGCGGCGAAATACGAGGCCTGCTCGGCGCTGATGTTGTCCTGGCCGCCGGCCACGGTGATCTCCATGCCGTCGACCATGATTTGCTTGGCGGCGGTGGCAATCGCCATCAGGCCCGAGGAGCACTGGCGGTCGATGGTCTGGCCAGAGGCCGTGATTGGCAGGCCGGCCGCCAGCGCCGCATTTCGCCCGAGGTTCAGGCCGGCGGTGCCGGAGTTGAGCACCGAGCCGATCACCACGTCCTCGATCTCGCCGCCGGCCACGCCGGCGCGCTCGACCGCCGCGGCGATGGCATGGCCCATCAGGGTGGGCGACTTGGTCGCATTGAGCGAGCCCTTGAAAGCGCGGCCGATGCCGGTGCGGGCGGTGGAGACGATGACTGCTTCTCTCATGATGGGTCCTTGGGTGTGGGAGAGGGATTGGAAAAGGCGGGCCTTCAGCGGCCACTCCAGCGCGGGGCGCGCTTTTCGCTGAACGCCCAGGCGCCCTCGCGAGCGTCGTCGGACGCGATGATCTGCTCGAGCAGCTCGCGCTGGCGGCTCCAGGTTTGGTCGGCCGGCCAGTTGGGCGACTCCGCCACGATACGCTTGGTCATGCGCACCGCCATCGGCCCGTTGGCGGCAATCGCCGCAGCCAGCTCACGCGCGCCGTCCAGGGCGCCGCCGGGCGCGGTGAGCCGATTGACCAGGCCCCACTGCCGGGCTTGGGCCGCCGGCATCATGGCGCCGGTGAGGGCGTATTCGAGCGCGATCTGGCGCGGGATGCGCTGCGGCAGGCGGATGAGGCCGCCCGAACCGGCGATCAGGCCGCGTTTGACCTCGGGGATGCCGAACTGCGCGTTGTCGGCGGCGACGATCAGGTCGCAGGCCAGCGCGATCTCGCAGCCGCCGGCCAGGGCATAGCCCTCGATCGCGGCGATCAGCGGCTTGCGCGGCGGCGTCTCGATGATGCCGGCCAGGCCGCGGCCTTCGAGCTCGACACGTTCACCGCGCAGGAAGGCCTTGAGGTCCATGCCGGTGCAGAAGTTGCCGCCAGCGCCGGTGAGGATGCCCAGGGTGAGGCTGTCGTCGGCGTCGAGCAGGTCCATCGCGCGGGCGATGGCCTCAGACGTGGCGCGGTCGATCGCGTTGCGCACCCGCGGGCGGTTCAGGGTGACGACCAGCACCGCGCCTTCGCGCTGCACCAGGACCGAATCGCACGAGGCCTTGTCTTGGGTGCTCATGGTGTTCAAGCCTTCGCAAGGCGAGCGCGCAGGCCGGCGCGGTCGCGGATCACGCGGCCCGAGATCACCTGGCCGCCCTCGACCCGCACGATACCGTTGCAGTTGAGGACACGCTCGTGATCGTCGGCTTGCACACCCGAGAAGCCGCTGCGGTAGCGCCCCGTCTGGCGTACATGAAAGACCACTTCGCTCCCGCTGGAAAAAAGCTCGGTGAGCTCGCCGCCGGTCACTTCGAATTGCAAGGGCACGCCGATGATGTGTTCGTCGTCGCAACGCACCTGCTTTGATGCGGGCGGCCAGGAGGCGGTTTGCGCCCACTGGCGCACCACGGCCTCGGCCTCGCGATCGGGCGGCAGGGGGGCGGTGTCCCAGGGCGCCGGCCCGGGCGCATCGATCACATCGGGCACGCCGGTCTTGAGCTGGCGCTGGCGGGTCATGTAGTCCTCTTGCGCGATGCAACCCGTGAGCTTGCCGGCCTCGCCGCGGTAGATGGCCACGCCCGACCAGCAGGTCATGCGTCCGCCAGCGCCCCCGGAGGCGCCATGCTGGGTGAACAGGACGGCGGCCCGATCGCCCGCTGCCAGCACCTGGTGCACCGTCATGATCAGGCCGGGGAACAGATCGAACTGCTGGCGCACCGCGGGCAGCCATTGCGTGTCGCGGCCGGCGAAGGTGTAGTCGCCGATCTCCAGTGTGTAGCCCGGTTCGATGAACTCGCGCGCCGCGGCTTCGTCCTGGCTGTTGAAGTAATCGACCACCCAGCGCCGCGCCAGTTGCAGGCAAGTGAGCACGGACTCAGGCGACGTCACGGTCCGGCTCCTTCAAGTAGATGCGGCGCAGCTCCCGTTTGAGCAGCTTGCCCGAGGCATTGCGCGGCAGCGTCTGCGCGAACTCGACGGACGTGGGGCACTTGTAGTGGGCCAGCCGTTCGCGCGTGTAGGCGATCAGCTCCTGGGCCGTGGCCTGCACCCCGGGGCGCAGCACCACGATGGCCTTGACGCTCTCGCCCCAGCGCTCATGCGGCACCCCGATGGCCGCCACCTCCAGGATGGCCGGGTGGCCGCCCATGGCGTTCTCGACCTCGGCCGGATAAACGTTTTCGCCGCCGGAAATGATCATGTCCTTGAAGCGATCGAACAGGTAGATGTAGCCCTGTTGGTCCTGGTAGACCGCATCGCCGGTGCGCAGCCAGCCACCGGGCATCAGGGCCTGGGCCGTGGCCTCGGGGTTGTTCCAGTAGCCTTTCATGAGCATGGGCGAGCGCACCCAGATCTCGCCGACGGTTCCGGTGGGCACAGCCTGGCCGGTGGCGGGGTCGGTGATCCGCAGCTCGACCCAGGGCAGCGCCTTGCCGCAGGAGCGCAACAGGCTCGAGCACGGGCCGCCCGGGTCGTGGTCCTGCGGATCGAGGTTGACGATGGTGCCGCTGGTCTCGGTCATGCCGTAGGCCTGCATGAAGCGGCAGCCCAGCACCTCGAGCGCACGCAGCAGCAGGGCGTCGCCGATGGGCGAGGCGCCGTACATCAGCAGTTCCATGCTGGAGAAGTCGGCCTTTTCCACCCCCGGCACCTGCAGCAGCATCTGCACCACCGCCGGCACAAAGAAGGTGTGCGTCACGCGGTATTGGGCGATCAGCTCGATGGCCAGGGCCGGCACCACATCACGCATCAGCACCGTGTGGCCGCCGGCCAGCAGGGTGCTGCTGCCGTAGCCGCAACCGCCGATGTGGAACATGGGCATGGCCACCAGGTTGACGCTGGCCGGGCTCATGCCCCAATAGCGCGCCAGGTTCTCGGTGTACGACATGCCCTCGTTGGTGAGCATGACGCCCTTGGGCAGGCCGGTGGTGCCCGAGGTGTAGAGCAGCAGCGCGACCTCGTCGGGCGCGCCGGCGTGGCCGGGGTCGGCATCGGAAGCGACGGCGCGCCAGGCGTCATATTCGTCGCCCAGCGTGACCACGCGGCGCAGGCCGGGCGTGGCCCGCGCAGCCGGTGACAGCAGATCTTGTTCGGTCGCGCCGACGACCACCACCGCGGGCCGGGCGTCGGTGACGATGGCCTCGAGCTCCACCGGCGCCAGGCGCCAGTTCAGGCCCACCAGGATCGCGCCGATCTTGCTGGTGGCGAACATCAGCTCGTAAGACTCGGCGGCGTTACGGCTGAGCAGGGCCACCCGGTCACCGGTGCGCACACCGGCCTCGCGCAGGGCGTTGGCCGAGCGCGAGCTGGACGCATGCAGTTGTGCAAAGCTGGCGGTGCGGCCTTCGTAGGTCAGCGCGGGCGCATCCGGCTGGCTGGCGGCCAGGCGGCGAATGGCTTGCGCAAAGGAAGAGGACATGGCAGCTGGCCCTGCGGATCAATAGCTCTTGGGCAGGCCCAGGCTGTGCTGCGAGACAAAGTTAAGAATCATTTCGCGGCTGACCGGCGCGGTCTTGTGCATGCGCGCGATGAACCACAAATCGGCCAGGCCGTATTCCAGCGCCATGCCATTGCCGCCATGCACCTGGATGGCCTGGTCCAGCGCGATGAGCGAGGAATCGGCGGCGGCGAACTTGGCCATGTTGGCGGCCTCTCCGGATTCGGGGGCCTGCTCGTCGCTCAGCTGCGCCGCGCGCGCCGTCAGCAGGCGCGCCTGCTGCACGCCGATGTAGGCCGCGGCCAGCGGGTGCGCCACGCCCTGGTGCGCGCCGATGGGGGTCTTCCAGACGCTGCGCTCGTTGGCGTAACGGGCGGCCTGCTCGATGGCATAGCGCGAGATGCCGTTGTTGATGGCCGCGGCGCACACCCGCTCGGGGTTCAGGCCCGCGAACACCTGCCTGAGGCCGTTGCCTTCGACGCCGATCAGCGCCTGGGCCCCCAGCGGGACGTTGTCGAAGTACAGCATGAACTGCGTCTCGCACACGTGAATGGCGGTCTCGATCGGCGTCATGTTGATGCCGGGCGCGTTGGTCGGCACGATGAACAGCGACAGCGGTGAGCGGCCGCGTTCGTCGACCTCCTCGCCGCGCGCCACCACCATCAGCGCGTCGACCTCGTCGACCGCCGAAGTCCAGTACTTGGCGCCCGAGAGCTTGTAGCCGCTGCCGTCGCGCCGGGCGATGGTGCTGACCTTGTGGGTGTTGGTGCCGGCGTTGGGCTCGGTGATGGCGAAGGCCAGCCGCTTCTTGCCGGTGGCCAGGCCGGGCAGCCACTCGTCCTTCATGGCTTGGCTGCCGAACTGCTCGATGATGGGTGCGACGATCGAGCCGATCACCAGCGCCAGCACCGGGCAACCCTGGGCCGAGGTCTCCTCGACCACCACGTTGTAGTCGGCCAGGCCGCTGCCGCCGCCGCCGTATTGCTCACCGATGAACACGCCCAAAAAGCCGGCCTCGCCCAGCGCGCTCCACAGCTCGTCGGGCTTGCCCTTTTTCTTGACCAGTTCCTGGAAATAGCGGCGGCCGAAGCTGCCCACGAGCTTGCCCACGCTCTCGCGCAGCATCGGGTGATGGTCAGCGGTGTCGACCAGGCGGGACGCGAAGATGTTTGACATGGGATGTCCGAAGAAAAGGGGTGCGACGAGACGAGCGCGCCGCTCAGGACGCGATGGGCGTCGTGGCCTCGGGCCAATCGAAGAAGCCCTTGCCGCTCTTGTGGCCGAGTTCGCCGCGGGCGACCATCTCTTCCAGGATGCGGGGCGGTGCGTAGCGCTCGCCCAGTGCGGTGCGCAGGTTGCGGGCAATGTCCAGGCGCACATCGAGGCCGACGATGTCCGACAGGCGCAGCGGGCCCATCGGATGGCGATAGGCCACCACCATGGCGCGGTCAATGTCCTCGGCACTGGCGACACCATCTTGCAGCATGCGCATGGCTTCCAGCGAGGCGATCAGGTCGAGCCGGCTGGTGGCGAAGCCGGGCACGTCGCGCACGGTGATGGTGGTCTTGCCGGTCGACTCGGCGAACTCGCGCGCCAGGGCCAGCGAGGCCTCGCTGGTCTGGTCGCCGCGAATGATCTCCACCATGGGCAGCGACCACACCGGGTTGAAGAAGTGCATGCCCAGAAAGCGCGAGGGATCGCGCACAGAGCCGGCCAACTCGTTGACCGACAGCGCGCTGGTGTTGGTGGCAATGACGCGCGGATCGACCGCCGCCACTTGCGCCAGCACTTGCTGCTTGAGCGCCAGGCGCTCAGGCACCGATTCGACCACCAGGTCCAGGCCGGCGGGCAGATCGGCCACGGCGGCCACGCGGGTGACGCCCTGCTCCACCCACGCCACCTGCTGGGCGCTGAGCTTGCCGCGCTTGGCGCCACCCTGAGCGGCGTCGCTCAAGGTCTTGCGCATGACGGCGGTGCGCCCGTCGTCGGGTTCGACCACCCAGGTGGCCCAGCCGGCCACCGCATACACATACGCGATGCCCACGCCCATGGTGCCGCCACCGACAACGGCCATGGCTCGCTGCTGCTGGCTCATGCCGCGCCCTTCGATGGGCTGCCGGTGGGTCGCGCGCCCACCATGGTCAATGCCAGACGCGACAGGTGCTCGGCGGTTTCTTCCATCGACAGACGCCCGCCCGCGCGGTACCACACCGGCGCCCAGCCGATGATGCCGCCGATGGCCAGCGCGGCCAGGGGCACATCCTCGACGACGAACTCGCCGCTTTTGACGCCGGCCTCGAGCACCGTGTTGAGCCGGCGGTCGAACTCGCTGCGCAAGTGGTTGATGGCTTGGCGGTCCTTGGGCAGCAGCTCGGTTTCTTCGCGGCTGTAGATCATGGCGTGCGCCTGGTGGCGCAAAACGGCCAGCAAAAACTCGCGCACCACGAGTAGCAGCTTTTCGGCCTCGCTGCCGTCCTGGGCCAGTGCCCGGTTGAGCGCCTCATGCGCGAGCTTGATCGCGCGTGAGCCGATCTCGGCCAGCAACTCGTTCTTGGAAGAAAAATGGGCGTAGATGAAAGGCTTGGTCACGTGGAGCGCGTCGGCGACCTGCTCAAGCGTGGTGCGGCCGTAGCCCTGCGCATAGAACAGCTCGACGGCAGCGGCCACGATGCGGTCGCGCTTGAGACGGGAGACGGCGTCGCGGATGTCTTCCGGCACATGCGCGTCAGCAGCCCCGGAATACCCAGCGGCCGGCGTCACCCGTCTGGCCGGTGACCGTCCGCGCGCGGCAGCGGTGTTGGTGGTCTTGGCCGGCTTGGTTTTCTTGGCCGGCTTGCTGTTGTCGGCTTGCCCGTGCTTCACGTGATTCCTTCAAAATTGCCGCATCGGAAAGCGCCCGCGGGCGCGCAGAGTACGCCAAGCGATAATTCTCTTTGGCACCAATATCTACTCGCCAGTAGATTATACGTACGAGCAAGCGCGAGCTCTCAGGCTAAACCCTAGTGTCCGGCCCCAGGATGCGATCCGCAAGCCGTGCCGCGATCGCTGCGGCCACGAGCAGCCATCAGGCGTGGATCAGACGATCCAGCACGCCGGCCTCGAAGTGCTGTTCGATGAAGTCAGCCAGCCCGTCGAAGACCGTGTCCAGTGTGGGCGACGCCACGCCGAACAGCGCCCGCAGCACGCCCGCGTCCTCGAACAGTCCGTGCAGGTAGACGCCCAGCACATTGCCTTGGGCGTTCTGCCAGGCCAGGCCCGGCAGCGGCTCTTGCGCGCCGTTGCCGGCCGCCGCCATGGCCGGGTGCTGCACCGTCCGGCCATGATGGATCTCATAGCCGCTCACGGCCAGCCCCGACAACGCCGACCAGGGACCGGCCACGGCACCGAGGCGCGCCTGGCTCGGCCGCACGGTCTTGACCCGCTCAAACTGGGACACCAGCGGCAGCAGACCCAGGCCCGGCGCATTGCCGTCAATCCCATGGGGGTCGAGCAGCGCCTCGCCCAACATCTGCAGGCCGCCGCACACGCCCAGCACAGCCCCGCCGCGCGCCGCATGGTCGGCCACGGTACGGTCCAGGCCCTGGGCACGCAGCCAGGCCAGGTCGGCGCTGGTGTGCTTGGAGCCGGGCAACACCAGCCAGTCGGCGCCGGCGCAGTCGGCCGGGCTGCGGGCCCAGACCAGGCGCACGCCGGGCAGGTTCTTGAGCGGCTGGAACTCGTCGAGGTTGCTGATGCGCGGGTAGGCGATCACAGCGATGGTGCAACGCAGCGCGCCGCTGGCGCGGCTGCGGTCGTCGAACACGCCGTCTTCGTCGGGCAGACCGTGCCGCCACCACATCGGCAGCGTGGCCACGGTGGGCACGCCGGTGAGCTCTTGCAACATCCGGGGGCCCGGCGCCAGCAAGGCGGCGTCGCCGCGAAAGCGATTGAGCACAAAGCCCTGGATCAGGGCCTGTTCCTCGGGCGGCAGCAGTGCCCAGGTGCCATACAAATGGGCGAAGGCGCCGCCGCGGTCGATGTCGGTGACCAGCAGGCACTGCGCCCGCGCATGCCGGGCCACCCGCATGTTGACGATGTCGCTGGCGTGCAGGTTGATCTCGGCCGGCGAGCCGGCGCCCTCGATCACGATCACATCATGGCGGGCGCGCAGGTCGTCGAAAGCGGCCGCGATGGCGGGCCAGACGGCCTCGCTGCGGCCGTGCCAGGGCATGGCGCCCAGGGCCTCATTCACCTGCCCCATCAGCACCACCTGGCTGCGGGTGTCGGTCTCGGGCTTGAGCAACAGCGGGTTCATGGCCACCTCCGGCTGCACCCGCGCGGCCAGGGCCTGGAAGTATTGGGCGCTGCCGATCTCTCCAAAGCCGCCTTGCGGCCCCGGCACCACCCGCGCGTTGTTGCTCATGTTCTGCGCCTTGAAGGGCGCAACCTTGAGACCCTGCCTGGCGTAGTGCCGGCACAGGGCGGTTGTCAGCCAGCTCTTGCCCGCGCCGCTGGTGGTGCCCAGCACCATGACGCAGCGAGCAAAGCCAGTCACCGGCGCCCGCAGTTCACAGCGGCTGCGTCGGCACGAACCGCCGCTGGCCGATCTGGCGGTTGGGGATTTTCAACTTCAGCAGGGTACGCAACACTGATCTCTCCAGGGGGCCTTACCGCCTTGCTGCGGTGCAGCAGATTGTAGTGGGCGGCCTGATCGTTACATACTGCAATCCCATGAATGACGGGCAAGCGACATGCTGATCGGCATCCCAAAGGAAATCAAGGACCATGAGTACCGCGTCGGGCTGACGCCCTCATCGGTGCGTGAATTGACACGCGCCGGCCACACGGCGGTGGTCGAGCGCGATGCCGGCGCGGGGATCGGCGCCGACGACGCCGAGTACGAACGAGCCGGCGCGACCATCGTCGCCGAGGGTTCAGAGGTGTTCGCGCGCGCCGAGATGATCATCAAGGTCAAGGAGCCCCAGGCCGACGAACGGGCGCGGCTCAGACCCGGCCAGGTGCTGTTCACGTACCTTCACTTGGCGGCCGACCCCCCGCAGTGCAAGGAGCTGGTGGCCAGCGGCGCCGTGTGCATCGCCTACGAGACCGTGACCCAAGCCGGCGGCGGGCTGCCGCTGCTGGCGCCGATGTCGGAGGTGGCCGGTCGCCTGTCGGTGCAGGCTGCGGCCTACTGCCTGGAGCGCTCGCACGGCGGCCGCGGCATGCTGCTGGGCGGCGTGCCGGGCGTGGCGGCGGCCAAGGTGGTGATCCTGGGCGCCGGCGTCGTCGGCAGCCACGCGGCGCAGATGGCGGTGGGCACCGGCGCGCAGGTGGTGGTGATCGACCGCAATGTCGATGCGCTGCGCCGGATCGACCGGCTGCTGGGCGCGCGCGTCGTCACCGAGTTCTCGAACGCCGACAACGTCGAGCGCGAGGTGCTGTCGGCCGATGTCGTGATCGGCTGCGTGCTGGTGCCCGGCGCCGCGGCGCCCAAGCTGGTGTCGCGCGCGCTGGTGTCGCAAATGAAAAAGGGCGCCGTGATCGTCGACGTGGCGATCGACCAGGGCGGCTGCTTCGAGACCTCGCACGCCACCACCCATTCAGCGCCCACCTATGTCGTTGACGGGGTGGTGCACTACTGCGTCGCCAACATGCCCGGCGGCGTGCCGCGCACATCGACCTACGCGCTCAACCACGCCACCCTGCCCTTCGTGCTGGCCCTGGCCGACAAGGGCTGGCGGCAGGCCCTTCGGGACGACCCGCATCTGCTCAATGGCCTGAACATCGCGCACGGCCAAGTGACCTGCCGCGAGGTGGCGGCCGCCCTGGGCTACACCTATACCGCGCCGCTGGGCCTGCTAGCCCCCTGAGGTGAGAGCCCCGCGCAAGCGGCCCCTCAGGTCAGGTGCTTGCCTCGACGTTCGGTATAGAAGCTGCCCCACGCCATTACACCGGCGGCCAGCCAGAACACCGGCATCAGACCGGCGGCAGCGCCCAAGGCGCCCACCAGCAGGGGCAGCGACGCCTGGCTGGCGCTGACGGCCGAAGAGCGCAGGCCCACGGCCTCACCGGTTCGCCCAGGCGGCGATGTCCTGTGCACCAGGCTCATGCCCATGGGCTGACCGCAGCCAAGCACCATGCCCAGCACAAAGGCCAGCGGCATCAAGGTCGCAAGGCTGCCGAGGAACGGGAACACCAGGTAGCACAAAGCCGCAGCGCCCATCGCCACGCCCATCACGCGCCATTCGTCAAAGCTGCGCGCCAGGCGCGCAACAGCCATGCGCACAGCGAAGCTGCCGGCAGCGAAGGCGCCCACCACCATGCCGATGGCTGTGGCCGACAGGCCGCTGCGCGCGCCGTGCAAGGGCAGCAGGAAGTTGAACAGGTCCCAGCCCATGGACATCAGGGTGCCGACGATCAACGCCGCGCGCAAAGGGGGGTGGCGCAGCATGGCAACCGCGCCGCCGCGGCTATCGTGGGCATCGCGGCCATCGCTGGTTTCGCGCGGCGCGGCCGGCGACCCGCCGCGTTGCGGAGCCCGGCGCAGCAACGCCAGGGCCGCCAGCGCGAAGACCACCATCACGGCAAAGGCTATGCGATGGTTGACATGGTCGATGATCAGGCCCGCCAGCAAGGGGGCAACCAGGCCACTGATGGAGAACGCTACCGCCATCGCGCCGAAGGCCTGGGCACGGTCCTCAGTGCTGGTGGCATGGCCGATGGCGTTGTTCACCCCCACATGGACCAGCGTGAAGCCCGAACCCATGAACACGCTGGCCAGGCCAAGCACGGGAAGGATGGGAAGCAGCGCCGCCAAGGCACAGCCCACACCGGTCAGGCAGATGCCCAGCAGCGTCGGGCCCTCGTAGCCTCTGCGGTCGGCCCATCGCCCGACCGGCACGGCGACGAACACCGGCACCACCATCAGCAAGCTCATGAGAATGCCCACGACCAGCGGCGAAGCTTGCAGATCAATCGCCTTGAGCGTCAGGGTCAGCCGGGCGCCGTTGAACCCGGCGTGCGTCAGCGCCAAGATCGCGATCAGCCGCAGCGGCAACGAGGAATGGATCACGCGTCGGACCGTGACGTGTCAGGACTTCGAGCCACGCGCACCCCAACGCACGATGGCGGCCTGACCGCCACGACGCAGACCGTAGCAGGTGTCCAGCAGCGGCGGCACCGGCGCGTTCTCGGACACCGGCTGGCCGAGCGCGCTGCGGCGCTTGAACAGCAGCGGCCGCATCATCTGCAAGGCCGTGGTGGCCACCGGCCCGATCAGGTCGGTGATGTGGGTGCAGCCCAGCGCGCCTCGGTACATCTTCTTGACGGCCTGGTTGAAGCCGCCCTCGATGCGCATGCCCACGAGTTGCGCATAGCTGGCGCTGATGTCCGCGCACTCGGCGTAGGGCGAGGCGTGCGTCAAGGCTTGCACCGCGAGGATGGTGAAGCTGTCGTCCAGGGTCAGGCGCAAGGACATGCGGTGCAGCGGATCGCCGGCGGCGCGACCAAAACCGCCCAGGCGAGATTCGGAGCTCCAGGTGCGCGTGTCGGTGAGCTGGCCCTGCACCTCCCACAAGCCGTCCTCACGCTCGTAGCCGGTGCAGCTGATCTGCCGCGTATGCATGGCCTTGCGGGGCACCGCTGCGCCAAATTCGGTGTGTGGATCGCTCACTGGATCACCCGCTTTTGTTGCACTGTCCCCAGCTTGGCGGGCGGCGCGCCGAACGCCAGCCAGCCACCATCGACCGCAAGCGTCACGCCGGTGATGAAGCTGGCGCGCGGCGATGCAAGGAAGGCGATGGCCTCGGCGATCTCGTCCGGACGGGCGCAGCGGCCCATGGGCGTGCGCGCCTGGATGTCGGCCAGGTTCAGCGCGCCCTTGGCCACCAGGTCCTTGACCAGATCGGTCATCACATAGCCGGGCGCCACCGCGTTGACGCGGATGCCATCGCGCGCCCATTCGCTGGCCATGGCCTCGGTCATGGAGGCGATGCCGGCCTTGGCCGCGCCGTAGGCATTGCGTCCCGGGTGACCGCCCAGTCCGGCGATCGAGCTGATGTTGACGATGGCGCCCGCCTGCTGGCGCACGAACACGCGCGCGGCCTCGCGGCTGGCCAGGAACGTGCCGCGCAGATGCACCGACAGGATGCGGTCGAAGGCTTCGACCGTCTGCTCCAGCGTCATCACGGGTTGCTCGCCAATGCCCGCATTGTTCACGAGTACGTCGATGCGGCCGAAGCGGCGGTCGACCTCCTCCATCAAGGCCTTCACCTGCGCCTCCTGCGTGATGTCGCAGGCCAGGCCGAGATGGCCCGCGCCGAGTTCGGCGGCGCGCTGCTGCGCCAACTCACCCCGCAGGTCGGCCACCACGACATGGCCGTGGTCGCGCGCCAGGCGCTGGGCGGTGGCCCAGCCGATGCCGTCGGCCGCGCCGGTGACGATGACGACCTGGTCGCGGGCTTCGACGGGATGCATGGTGGATGTGCTTGAGTGCGGGTGTCTGAGCGGCGCGCGGCCACCAGTTCAAAAGATTATGCAAGGCGACGGAGATCAGTCCGGCAGAGCAACGCCCATCGCGGGTCAATTGCGCGCCGTGGTTTTTCTTCTTGTGCTCACCTTGTTGATCGTCTATTGTATGGTCCCACCATTCGCTGCCAACTGCCAAGTGCACAAGCAGCGCCGCGCGCCAGCCTTGTCACGCAGGAGACACGCTTGCTTCAATCGTCCACCTCCCGTGGCGCAGCCCGATTCGAAGTCGTGCCGGCACAGTCGATGCGCACCTTCGAGTCGGTGGTGCAGCAGATCCGCGAGCACATCGCGCGCGGCGATCTCAAGCCCGGCGACAAGCTGCCCCCCGAGCGCCAGCTCGCCGAGCAGTTGCAGGTGGGCCGCAATGCCGTGCGCGAGGCCCTTCGCAATCTGGAGAACGCGGGCCTGATCGTCACGGAGCGCGGCGCCAAGGGCGGCGCCTTCATCTGCGAGGGCGACGCCGGACGGATGGTCCAGGCGGTCGACGACATGGTGCAACTGGGCTCGATCTCGGTCGACGACCTGACCGAGCTGCGCATCCACCTGCTGGACTCGGTGGTGCGGCTGGCCTGCGAGCGTGCCACCGAGGCCGACATCGCAGCCCTTCAGGACCTGGCCGACAAGACCGCCGGCACGATCAACGACAGCAACGACGAGGGGCGGCTGCGCTACTCGCTCGAGTTCTATCGGGCGCTCGCCGCCGCCACGGGCAACCGCGCCTTCAGCATGGTGGTGGAGTCGATCTCGCCGCCAGTGGTGCGCCTGCTTGGCCCCATCGCCTACTCGCCGCAGGAGCTGGCCAGCGCTCGCCAGCGCTTCATGGCCTGCTTTCGCCAGCGTGACGCGCAAGGCGCCTGCCGTGAAATGAAGGCCCTGCTGACCGGCTTGCGGGACCACGCCAAGCGGCGCGACGCGGCGGCCGGCCGCGCGGCCTGATGCGCCACTGCGCACCGCCACCGATTCACCTTCGCACCACGAAAGACGACCATGGGATCCCTCACTGAACAAGCCCTCAAGCCCGCCTTCCTTGACGGCAAGCCCAAGCTGATGCTGATCGACGGCAAGCACGTCGCGGCCGAATCGGGAAAGACCTTCCAAACCATCAACCCGACCACCGGCAAGCCACTGGCCGATGTGGCCCAGGCCGGCCCGGCCGACATCGACAAGGCAGTGGCCGCCGCGCGCCGCGCCTTCGACGAGGGTCCCTGGCGAAAATTCAGCCCCTTCGACCGCCAGGCCGTGCTGCTCAAGCTGGCCGACCTGCTGGACAGGCACTTCGACGAACTGGCCATGCTCGACACCATGGACATGGGCGGCCCGATCGCCAGCACCTCGGCGCGCCGCCGCCGCGGCATTGCGATGCTGCGTTTTTATGCCGGCCTGGCCACTTCGCTGCACGGCCAGACCATCGACAACTCGCAGGCCGGCGACATCTTCACGTACACGCTGCGCGAGCCGGTGGGCGTGGTCGCGGCCATCAACCCGTGGAACGGCCCGCTGGGCCTGGCCATCTGGAAGATCGCCCCGGCGCTGGCTGCCGGCTGCACCATCGTGCTCAAGCCCGCCGAGCAGGCGCCGCTGTCGCCGCTGCGCCTGGGCGAGTTGTGCCTGGAGGCGGGCATCCCGCCGGGCGTGGTGAACATCGTCGCCGGCTTCGGCGATGCCGGCGCCGCCCTGGCCTCGCACCCTGGCATCGACAAGATCGCCTTCACCGGCTCGACCGAAGTGGGCCAGCACATCATCCGCGCCTCGGCCGGCACGATGAAGCGGGTGTCGGTAGAGCTGGGCGGCAAGTCGCCCAACATCGTGTTCGCCGATGCCGACCTCGACGAGGCCGTGCCCGGTGCGGCCATGGCCGTGTTCGCCAACTCCGGCCAGATCTGCAGTGCCGGCACCCGCCTGTTCGTCGAGCGCAAGATCCACGACGAGTTCGTGGCCCGCGTGGCCGCCTACGCCAAGACGCTGCGCGTGGGCAACCCGATGGATCCCAACACCCAGCTGGGCCCGCTGGTCAGCGGCGAACAGCTCGAGCGCGTGACGGACTACCTGGCCAAGGGCAAGGCCGACGGCGCGCGGGCCCTGTCCGGCGGCTCGCGCATCACCGAAGGCGAGCTGGCCGCCGGTTACTTCGTCGCGCCCACCATCTTTGCCGACGTGAACGACAGCATGTCGATCGCGCGCGAGGAGATCTTCGGGCCGGTGATCTCGGCCATGCCCTTCGACACCGTCGACGAGGTGATCCGCCGCGGCAACGCCACCGAGTACGGCCTGGGCGCCGGCGTCTGGACCCGCGACATGGGCAACGCGCAGCGCGTCTCGCGCGGCCTGCGCACCGGCACGGTGTGGGTCAACTGCTACCAGGTCATGGACGCCGCCGTGCCCTTCGGCGGCTACAAGATGAGCGGCTACGGGCGGGAGTCGGGCACCGAGCACATGGACGAATACCTGCAGACCAAGGCGGTGTGGCTCAAGAACCCACCTATCCGGCTCTGAGCATCCATGACAACCCAGTCCAGACAATTCGACTACATCATCGTCGGCGCCGGTGCGGCCGGCTGCGTGCTGGCCAACCGACTCTCGGCCGACCCGGCCATTCGCGTGGCACTCGTCGAGGCCGGCCCGTCCGACCGCCGCTTTCCGGTGAACTGGAAGACCTCGATCCCGATCGGCAACGTCTTTTTGCTGCCGCACACGCGCTACAACTGGCAGCACCAGTTCCAGGGCGGTGCGGGCGTCAACAACCGCGAAGTGCCCTGCCCGCGCGGCCGCCTGTTCGGCGGCAGCACCTCGGTCAATGGCACCGTCTACATCCGCGGCAACGCGCTTGACTACGACGACTGGCAGGCCAAGGGCAACGCGGGCTGGTCGTTCCGCGATGTCCTGCCCTACTTCAGGAAGCACGAGAACCGCGAGGCGGGCGCGAACGAGCGGCACGGCAGCGGCGGCGAGCTCGACGTTCAGCCCCTGCGTGACACCAACCCGCTGTCGCATGCCTTTGTCGAGGCGGCCACGCAGGCGGGCCATGCGCACAACACCGACTTCAACGGCGGCGAGCAGGACGGGTTCGGCCTGTTCGAGCTGAACCAACGCAACGGCCTGCGTCTGAGCAGTTCGCGCGCCTTTTTGCACCCGGTGCTGCAGCGGCCCAACCTCAACGTGTTCGCCGACGCGATGGTCGAACGCATCGTGCTGGATGGCCGGCGCGCGGTCGGCGTCGCGCTGGTGCAAGAAGGCCGGGCGATCGAACTGCGCGCCAACGCGGAAGTGGTGGTCTGCGCGGGCGCGGTCAATTCGCCGCAGCTGCTGATGCTCTCGGGCATCGGCCCGGCGGCCATGCTGCGCAAGCACGGCATCGCCGTGGCGCATGACCTGCCCGGCGTGGGCGAGAACCTGCAAGACCATCCCACGGTGTCGGTGGCCATGGCCAACCCGGGTGCGCAGTCCTATGCCGTCACCTGGCGCGCCCTGCCGCGTCTGGCCCTGGCGCCGTGGCGCTACCTGTTCTCGCGCCGCGGCATGCTGTCGTCCAATGCGGCCGAGGCCGGCGGCTTCATGCGCAGCCTGCCAGGCCTGGACCGCCCGGACCTGCAATTCACCTTCATGGTGGGCATGAAGGAGAGCGCCCGCACCATGCCCCGGCGCCACGGCCTGATGTGCCATGTGGGCCTGCTTCGGCCCGCCACGCGCGGGCGGCTTGAGCTGGCCAGCGCCGACCCGCGGGCCAAGCCGGTGATGCACGCGCGCTTTCTCGAAGACCCGCGCGATGTGGAGACACTGGTGCGTGGCGTGAAAGAGGCTCGCCGCATCCTGGGCATGCCCGCGATGGCGCGCTACACCTCGGCCGAACTGGCCCCTGGCGCGGATGTGGCCACCGACGCTCAGCTGGAGGCCTACGTGCGCCAGTACACCAACACCACCTACCACCCGGTGGGCACCTGCAAGATGGGGCCGGCCAGCGACCCGATGTCCGTGGTCGATGCGCGGTTGTTGGTGCATGGCATCGACCGCCTGCGCGTGGCCGATGCGTCGATCATCCCCGACATCATCGGCGGCAACACCGCGGCCCCCTCGATGATGATCGGCGAGCGGGCCGCCGCCTTCATTCTTGAGCGCGGCGAGGACGCCAGATCCCAAGGCCAGCGGATGCAAGCGCTGGTCTGACGCAAATCATCCCTGTCGACGAAATTTCCCAGATGAACGACACCCCTCACCCGTACGACGCGATCATCATCGGCGCCGGCTTTGCCGGCCTGTACCAACTGCACAGCCTGCGCCGCCTCGGCATGAAGGTTCGCGTACTCGAAGCCGCGCAGGACATCGGCGGCACCTGGTTCTGGAACCGCTACCCCGGCGCCCGCTGCGACGTAGAGAGCCTGGACTACTCCTACTCCTTCGACAACGCGTTGCAGCAGGAATGGAGCTGGAGCGAGCGCTATGCGACGCAACCCGAGATCCTGCGCTATGTCCATCATGTGGCCGACCGCTTCGACCTGCGCCGCGACATCCAGCTGGGCACCCGCGTGGCGTCCGCCGTGTTCAATGAGGCCACCAGTCGCTGGCTCATCACCACCCAGGCCGGCGAGGCCTTCGACGCGCAGTACTGCATCATGGCCACCGGCTGCCTGTCGATTCCGCAGGCGCCCCAGTTCCCCGGTCTCGAGAACTTCAAGGGCCACTGGTACCACAGCGCCGACTGGCCGCACGAGGGTGTGGACTTTCGCGGCAAGCGCGTCGGCCTGATCGGCACCGGCTCCAGCGGCGTGCAGATGACACCGGAGATCGCCGCGCACGCCGACCACCTCACGGTGTTTCAGCGCACGGCCAACTACAGCGTTCCGGCACAAAACGAGGTGTTCACGCCCGAGGACGTGGCCCAAGCCAAAGCCAACTATGGCGGCCGTCGCGCCCGGGCCCGCGAAACCCACACCGGCCATTACCTGATCGCCAACGACAAGTCGGCGATGGAGGTCAACGATGAGGAACGCACCAAGGAATTCGAGTTCCGCTGGCGCGGCGCCGGTGGCGGCTTTCGCATGTTGCGCGCCTTCAACGACCTGATGGTCAACAAGCCTTCGAACGAGAAGGCCGGCGAGTTCGTGCGCGGCAAAATCCGCCAGACGGTCATCGACCCTGTCACCGCCAACCTGCTGTGCCCCAAGGAAGACCTGCCCTTCGGCACCAAGCGCCTGTGCGTGGACACCGACTATTACGAGACCTTCAACCGCCCGAACGTCTCGTTGGTGGACGTCAAGGCCGACCCGCTGGTGCAAGCCACGGCCACCAGCCTGCGCACCCAGTCGGGCAAGGATTACCCGCTGGACATCATTGTCTTTGCCACCGGCTTTGACGCCATGACCGGTGCGGTCAAGGCCATCGACGTGCGCGGCCGCGGCGGCCAGCGCCTGGCCGACACCTGGGCCGGCGGCCCGCGCACCTACCTGGGTTTGGCCGTGGCCGGCTTTCCCAACATGTTCATCCTGGCCGGGCCGGGAAGCCCCTCGGTGCTGAGCAACGTCGTGCACTCGATCGAGCTGCATGTGGACTGGCTCACCCAGTGCCTCGCGAATGCGCGCGCCGGCGGTGTGAAGTCGATCGAAGCGCTGCAATCGGCGCAAGACCAATGGGTCGAGCATGTCAACGAAGCGGCCAACCGCACGCTCTACCCGATCGCCAACTCCTGGTACCTCGGCGCCAACATGCCCGGCAAGGCGCGCGTGTTCATGCCTTATGTGGCGGGGATTCCGGCCTACCGCAAGATCGTCACCGAGGTGGCGGACAAGGGGTATGAGGGCTTTGTGCTGGGCTGAGGCACACCGATCGTTGCGCGGGTGACGCAATGCCGTGACCGGGATTGGCTTGTTCAGCAAGATCCTCGTCGCGAGGTGCCGCCTGCGACGGCGCGCTGGTCGATGAGTTCATGTCGGTCTCCTCAAGAACGTGACGGTCAAACGAGCACGGGCTCGATCGAGTCGTCCCTCTTGTAGGGCGCCTTGCTTAGCGCAAACGTCCTGGTGCGGGCCGAGACGATGTAGGACAGGGACATCGACACAAACGCGGGGCGGACTCTCCGCAAAGTTAAATGTTCTATTGACAAGACAATGAAGAGTGTTGAATCATGCCACTCTGCCGTGCGACAGCCCTTCCTTGAAGGCGGTGCGCAGCGCAGCGGTCCTTCGCGCCCCTGGAGCAACGAGTGACTGCGTGCACCGCGAACAGCTTTTCCAGCAGGAGTGCGCATGAATGACGAGAGCACCGTACCGGTGCCCTTTCGGGAAGACCTGTCCTATCTGCAACCGCAGGACCTCGGCCGCCTGATGGCCGCCATCGTGGGGCTCGGCGGCGAAATATTTTTGCTCAAGGCCGAGGTGCAGCGGCTTCGCGGCGCCTTGCAAGCTTGCGGCGCAATGTCGCAGGCTGACCTCGAAGCCGCCGGCGGCAGCGACGCCTTCAAGGCATGGCTGCAGGCGGAACAGAAGGCATTCGCGCAGGTGCTGCTCGATCCCATTGCAAGCCCGCAGCCCGATCCCGTTTTGGGCGGGCGGCCATGAGCCGCCGGGCCGCTCCCAAGGCGATAGCCCCGCAGCGCGTAGCGCGCAGGGTAGTCCAGTGAGCGAGGCCCTGCTCGACGCCTTGGTTGTGGGCGCCGGCACCGCCGGCATTCCAACCGCGGTTCATGCCGCGCACCGCGGCGCCAGTGTGCTGCTCGTCGAGGCGGCGGCGCAGGTCGGCGGCACGCTGCACGTCTCTTCCGGTCACATGAGCGCGACGGGCACGCGGCTGCAGGCGCGGCGCGGCATCCTCGACGACGCACAGGCGCACATCGACGACGTGATGCGCATCTCCCGCGGCACGGCCCACCCGCAGCTGCTGCGGCTGGCCGCCACGCATGCGGGCGACACCATCGACTGGCTGATGGACCAGGGCTTCGAGATGGCGCCCGAATGCCCCGTCATCGCGTACAGCCACGAGCCCTACCTGGTGCCGCGCACCTACTGGGGCATCAACAAGGGCCTTTCGATCCTCAAGGTGCTCGAGCGCCTGCTGGACCAGGCACTGCACGATCGCCTGCTCGAAATGCGCCTGCAGACACGGCTGGAGGCACTCGAGCCGCTACCAGGGGGCGGCTGGCAGGCTCAGCTGCTGACGGGGGACACGCGCAGCACGGTGCGCACCCGCCAAGTGGTGCTGGCTACGGGAGGCTACGGTGGCAATGCGGCCCTGTTCTCGGAGATCACCGGCGGCTATCCCCTGCTGAGCCCGGCGCCCGCTTGCGCCGACGGCAGCGGGCTGCGGATCGCGCTGCAGCTGGGAGGCCGGCTGCAGAACCGCAACGTGTTCCTGCCCACCGTGGCCGGTGTGCCTGCGCAAGCCGGTGGGCACTGGCTGGACTGGGAGCGCAAGTCCAACCTCACGCCGCAGCACCGTCCGCCGTGGGAGATCTTCGTCAACCTCCAGGGCGATCGCTTCGTGGCAGAAGACGACCCAAGTCCCGATGCGCGCGAGCGCAAGCTCAAACAGCAACCCGACCTGGCCTTCTGGGTCGTGTTCGACCAGTCGGTACTTGAGCAGGCGCCGCCGCTCTTTGTGCAAACACCGGGAGAGCAAATGCTGGCGCGCTTCGGCAACCACCCCGCCTACCAGCGCGCCGACACGCCCGAGGCCCTGGCACGGGCCTGCGGCATGGACCCCGCCCGACTGGCGAACAGCATCGCGCGCTACAACGACGGGGTGGCTCAGGGCCGCGACACCCTGGGCCGCAGGCACTTGCCTCAGCGCCTGGACCAGGGGCCGTTCTACGCCATCCGCCATCAGGGCGTGACGCTGCGCTGCTGGGCCGGCCTGGAAGTCGACGCATCCCTTCGCGTGCTGGGACCGGACGGACAGGCCCTGCCCGGGTTGCATGCCATTGGCGAGATCCTGGGCGGCGCGGCCCTTTCGGGCGACTCTTTCGCCAGCGGCATGAGCGTCACGCCCGCGCTGACCTTCGGCCGCCTGCTGGGTCAGTCCATCCTCACCTGCCATTCTGAACGGAGCGCGACATGAGCAGCTTCACACCCAACCTGCCCTGGGGCGCCCAGGTCCACCAGAGCTATGTGCAGGGCTTGAAGCTGCACTGGAAGAACGCGGTCTACGCGCAGGTGGCCGCCGACGCGGCCCGGCAGCCGGCCGCGGACGCGGTCGCCCTGGAGCAGGCCTTGCGTCGCGACTCGCCGGCGTATCGCCTCTACGGCTGGCTGGAGCGTCACCTGCAGCAGTTCAAGTACCTCGGCCGGCACGGCATGCTGCCGGTGATGCTGGGGCAACAGAGCACGCTCACGCAGGCGCTGGACGCGGCCGCGCTCGAGCAACCGCAGCGGCTGCAACTGGATGCCGGCCTGCCGCTGCCCGACTACTACACGAAATCGGACTTCCACCAGCATCCTGGCGGCGTCTGGTCGGATGACGCGGACGCCTTCGTCTACGAGTGGGCGGCCAATGCATTCTCGTTTTCCATGCAGGACGCGGACCGGCCCTACACGTGGCTGGCGCGCTACCTGGCCGAGCGCTTTGCGCCCGCCTCGGTGCTGGACCTTGGCTGCGGCTTCGGCAAGCTCGCCATCGCACTCAAGCGGCAGGATTCGCGCATGCAGGTCACGGGCGTGGATCTGGCCGCGCCGCTGCTGCGGCTGGCGCACCTGCGCAGCCTGGAAGCCGGGCTGGACATCCGCTGGCTGCAGGCCAATGCCGAGGCGGTGCCGCTGCCGGCGGCCAGCGTCGACGGCGTGGCCAGCTATTGGCTGTTCCATGAGCTGCCGGTGCCGGCCATGCACCAGGTGATGTGCGAGGCCTTGCGCCTGCTGCGCCCGGGCGGCTTCTTCGCCAGCTTCGACATGTACACCGCGCCCGGGGGCGTGGCCGGTGAATGCCTGCACCTGGGCCATGCCGCGCGCAACAATGAGCCCTACCTGCCGGGTCTTATCGCCACCGATCCGCGCGAGGCGATGCAGGCGGCCGGGTTCACCGAGGTTGAACTCGTGCAGGCCCTGACGGGAGCGCCTGCGGCCCATGACGGCGGCGCGCTCGCGGCCACGCGCACCCACACCTTTACCGTGGTCATCGGCCGCAAACCCGCCTGAGAACGTCCATCATGAGTTCGAGCACCCCGAGCGCCGGCGGCATCCGGATAGAGCAGCTGTCCAAGACCTACGTCAGCGCCGGCCGCACCACCGAAGCCTTGCGCAGCATCGACCTGGACATCCGCGCGGGCGAGTTCGTCGTGCTGTTGGGGCGCTCGGGCTGCGGCAAGACGACGCTGCTGCGCATGCTGGGCGGCCTGCTCTCGCCCAGCGCCGGGCGCATCAGCTTCGGGGGCAAGCCGCTTTATGACGCGAACCACCGGCTCCAGGAGGATGTGCTGAGCAGCCTGGGCTTTGTGTTCCAGGATGCCAACCTGCTGCCCTGGCGCACGGTGGCGCGCAACATCGCCTTGCCGCTGGAAGTCCAGGGCGTGCCGGCGTCCGAGCGTGCGGCCCGCGCCGCGGCGCTGGGGAAAAGCGTGGGCCTCGAAAGCTTCCTGGACCACCTGCCCAAGGCCTTGTCGGGCGGCATGCGCCAGCGCGTTTCCATCGTGCGCGCGCTAGCCGCCAATCCGGACGTGCTGCTGTTGGACGAGCCCTTCGGCGCGCTGGATGCGATGACGCGCGACGACATGAACCTGATGCTGCAGGACATCTGGCTGCGCGAGCGCAAGACCGTGGTGCTGGTCACGCACTCGATCACAGAGGCGGCGTTCCTCGCCGACCGGGTGGTCGTTCTGTCGCCGCACCCGGGGCGCATCCAGCGCATCGTGGACGTGGACTTTGCGCGCCCAAGGGCCCTGGCGCAGACCAAGTCGCCGCAATACCAGGAATTGATCGCCCTGCTGCGCCAGGAAGTCGGTGAAGAAGTCGCGGAAGAAGTCGGGGAGGCGTCGTGATGGTGAACGCGGTTCAGACAGCCACCCCGCCGGCCAAGCCAACCTTGCCCGGGCGCAAGCTGGGGCTGGCTTGGATCACCACTCCGCTGATCCTGGTGGCCTTTCTGGTCACCTGGACGCTGTACGTGGACTACACCGGTACCAGCCGCTTCCTGCTGCCCAAGCCAACGGCCATCGGCTGGGCCTTGCTGGACCTGATACAGCAGGACTACTTCTGGCAGGCTTTTTACATCACGGTGACGGAGATCCTTGTCGGCTTCTCACTGGCCATCGTGGTGGGCGGGGTGCTGGGGGTGTTGCTGGGCTCCTCGCGCCTGATGGACCAGGTGGCCGCGCCTTTCATCATCGCCTCGCAGGTCACGCCCAAGGTGGCGCTCATGCCGCTGTTCATTCTGTGGCTGGGCTTCGGGATGGAGTCGAAGATCGCGATGGTGACCCTGCTTTCGTTCTTTCCCATCATGAAGGCCACCATTTTGGGCGTGCGCTCCATCCAGCCGGACCAGCGGGCGCTGTTCAAGGTGATACGTGCCTCTCGCTGGAAGCGCTTCACCTCGCTGGAGCTGCCAGCCGTGCTGCCCTACCTGCTCACCGGCGTGGAGACCGGCAGTGTGCTGGCCGTCACCGGCGCCATCGTGGGTGAGTACCTGGGCGGCAGCGAAGGGCTGGGCGCACTGGTGGTCAAGACGCTCAATGCGCTGATGGTGGAGCACATGTTCGCCACCATCATCGCGCTGGCCGCCTTCGGCTTCGTGTTCTACGGCAGCATCTCCTCGTTGCGCAAGGTGCTGGTGCGCTGGCACGAGTCGGTTGCCGAGGATTGACGGTTCATTCGCCCCCTACAGGAGATGCACGGCATGAGCGAGTTTCGAAAAGATATCGGCAAGACGGGCGGCATCTGGGAGGGCAGCTACCGGCGCATGCGCCCGGACGGCAGCCTGATCGAGGAGTTCGCCAGCCGGCAGGTCTCGCGCGCGGCGGGCGACACCTGGCACGAGCAGATCACCTACCGCTGGGCCGACGGGCGCAGCAAGACCATGGATTTCGTGGCCAAGCTGCGCGCCGACGGCGTCCATGAGTACGACGAGGATTCGCTGCTGCGCGGACGCACTTACCTCACCGGTGCCGGCCAGGTGATCTTTCCGTACAGCTGGCACGACAAGCCCGGCGTGAATGTGCTGGAGGTGCAGCACTACATTCGCGCCGACAAGCGCACCCGGGTGTGGCAGCGCTTCGACGACGAGAACCTGACTGAGCTGATGATCATCCAAGAGCGGCGCGTCGCGGACGCGCCCGAGCCAGCGTGAGCCCAGCGGCCCTGGTCCGCCGTGGCTTCGTGAACCTTGAGGCGGCGCAGATCCATTACCGCGAAGCGGGAGCGCCCGGCGCGCGCCTTCCCTTGGTGATGGTGCATGCCTCGCCGGCCTCATCGCTGGGCCTGGTGCCGCTGATGCTGGCGATGGCGACCGACCGCCGCGTCATCGCCCCGGACACCTTGGGCAACGGCGACTCGGTGGGCGACATCCCACCCGATGCCGACATCGCCTTCTTCGCCCACCGCCTGATGCAAACGCTGGACACCCTGGGCATCGAACACTTCGATCTCTATGGCACGCACACCGGCGCGTCCCTGGCCACTGAGCTGGCCCTGGCACAGCCCCAACGCGTGGCCAGCGTGGTGCTCGACGGCGTGGGCCTTTACCCGGACGATCTGAAGCAAGAGCTCCTGGCCCGCTACGCGCCGCAACTGGCGCCGGACCACCAGGGCATGTATCTGATGTGGGTGTGGCACTTCGTGCGCGACACCTTCATGTTCTGGCCCTGGTACCGGCTGGATCCGGCGCACCGTCGCGCCGGCGGCCTGCCCGATGCGGCCGCGCTGCACGCCAAGGTGGTGGACGTGCTCAAGGCCGCGACCACCTACCACCTGCCCTACCGGGCCGCGATCGGCTACGACAAGCGCACGCGGATTCCCCTGCTGCAGGTGCCCACGCTGGCGGCCTGCGCGCGCAGCGACATGCTCCACATCTACTTCGAGGAACTGCGGCAGCTGGTGCCCGGCGGGCGAGGCGCGTGGATCGAAGGGGTGCACACACCCGAAGCGGCGGCCGCGACGGCCGAAACCTTGCGCCAGTTCATCGACTCCCATTCAACCTAGAAGGACCCACCCCATGCAACGCAGAAACTTCCTCCAGCGCGCCACGGTCTTCATGGGCGGCCCGCTGGGCGCCTCAACCGCATTGACCCTGGGCGGCAATTGCTTCGTCGGCAATGCCTACGCCCAGGCGGCCCGCAAGGAAAAATGGGTGTCGCCCTCCAGCGTCACGCCCTTGCAGTGCTACGTGGTGGTCGCCAAGGAAAAGGGCTTCTTCGAAGCCGAGGGCCTGGACATCACCATCCAGGCGACCCCGGGAACAGCCAACGCCATCACGCAACTCGCCTCGGGCGGCGCGCTGTTCGCCCAGGGCGCCGCCATCAGCACCGTGCCGGCGATTGCCAACCAGGGGGCCGGCATCATCACCGTGGGCCAGGTGATCTACCGCAGCGTGTTCGAACTGGCCTCGCCGGCCGGCAAGCCGCTCAAGGCCGGCGATGACCTGACCGGCAAGACCATCGGCTTGATGTCCGTTGGCGGCTCGACCGACCACTTGCTCAACGCCATGGCGGCCGCCGGCAAGACCGATCCCAAGTCGATCAAGCGCGTGGTGACCGGCCTGTCGGCGGGGGCCTATACCTACCTGCAACGGGGCCAGGTGGACGCCTTCTTTTCCTACTACCCCATGCGGATTGCGCTGGAGGCCCAGGGCGCGGCGCTCCACTACACCAACACGGACGACGTCGCGCCGATCCCGCCCGACAGCATCATCGTGTCGTCGAGCGCACTGACCAGCGAAGCGGACCGCAAAGCCGTGATCGGCTACCTGCGGGCCTGCAGCAAGGGCATGCAGTTCCTGCTGGATTCGGCCAACTACGATGCGGCCGCCTCGATGCTGGCCAAGTACAACCCGGTGGAGGTAGCGGACCGCGCCCTGGCCCGCAAGAAATTCGAGGCGGTCGCCGCCCTGGCCCGGCGCCCCGCCAGCGTGCCCTTCATGCACTGCGATCCCAAGGCTTGGGAGAGCGGCGTGAAGCTGATGGAGGGAATCGGCCTGATCAAGCCCAATGCCAAGCCGCTGTCGGCCTACTACACCAACGATCTGGTCAAGCAGATCTGAACGGAAAGGGCGCCATCATGCACAGCCAGGGATTCTCGACACCACGCACCCGCACCGGGAAATCTGCGCTGGTCAAGCCGCTGCCGCACCATATCAGCCTGGATGCGCTCCACGTCACTTTCCGCAGCACCGAGGCGGCGGCCGCGAACTTCCTGCCGCCGGGGCTCGAGCCGGTCGAAGGGGGCCTGGGCTGGTTGATGATCGGCGAGCTGTCCAAGTACAGCGATGTCGACCGCGACCAGGCCTGGCGCTCGCCGGACCGATGCAACTACAACGAGTGCGTGCTGGGCTTCTATGCGCGGCACAAGGACCGCGTCGGCCGCTACAGCGCGCAGGTGTGGGTGGACCGGGACTGGTCGCTGGTGATGGGGCAGATCTTCGGCTGGGGCAAGAAGCTCGCCAGCGTCAACCGGACACGCTGCAATCCCTACAACCCCGCCTTTCGCAATTCGATGCCCAAGGTGGGCGGCACGGTGGACCGCAACGGCACACGGATCATCCACGCAACCGTCGAGGTCGGGCACCAGCCGACGGTGATCGAGAAGCTGCCCGATTTCGGCTCAACCATCTTCTTGCATCGCTACCTGGCGGGAGCGGGGCCGCAGGTGGCGACCGTGGACGAACTGCTGGAGCTCAAGCTCTCGAACGTGGCATCCTCGCCCGTCACTGTGGGCAAGGGCGAGGTGAGGTTCTGCGGCTCGGAGGACGAGGAACTGGATTTGCTGGGCGAGGTCGAAGTGACGGGCGGGTACCTGTATCAGCGGGGCTGGACGACGGATGCGTTGGCGGTGGCCTTGCAGGTGTGAATCGGCGAGCAACCTCGTAGCAGATCGCCCCAAAGTCGTGACCGACAGGCGCCAACACTTCCCGCCGGAGGCCGTCTCGCAGCGAGCCATCGCTTCAACGACAGACCGGGTCTTGAACTCCGCGATCCGCGAAACCACGCCCGCGTGCCGCCAGTCAAACCGAAAACCTGAGCACCGCCGATGAGCTCTCGCACCCTCAAGGGCCGCGCCGCCATCGTGGGCATCGGCCAGACGGCTTACTTCAAGCACGGGCAGTCGCCCGATGCCGAATTCAAGCTCGCGCTGCAGGCCATCCTTCTTGCTTGCCAGGATGCCGGGGTCCATCCACAGCAGATCGATGGGTTCGCCTCGTATGGCGATGACCGCAACGACGCCGCACGGCTGGCGGCGGCGCTGGGCTTGCCCCGCCTGCGGTCGGCCACGATGCAGTGGGGCGGCGGCGGCGGCGGTTGCTGCGCGTCGATTGCGAACGCTGCGGCGGCGATCGCGACCGGGCAGGCGGACTGCGTGGTGGTGTTTCGCTCTCTTGCGCAGGGCCAGTATGGCCGGTTCAGTCAGAGCGCGGGGGCGGGCACGGTCTGCGGTGAGCAGGCCTACCTGGTTCCCTACGGCGTCATTTCGCCGCCCCAAAAGTTTGCCATGCGCGTGCGGCGCTACATGCACGAGCACGGCGTGCGCCAGGAGGCACTGCGCGCCATCGCGCTGGCGTCGTATCACCATGCCCAGGCCAACCCGCGGGCGGTGATGCATGGCAAGCCCCTGGATGCCGCCAAGTACGACGCGTCGCGCTGGATCACCGAGCCCTTCCACCTGTTCGACTGCTGCATGGAGAACGACGGCGCGGCTGCCGTGGTGATGGTGAGCGCCGAACGCGCGGCCGACTTCGGGCGCAAGTGCGTTTACGTGCTGGGCGCTGCGGCGGGCTCCGGCCCCCGCTTCGCGGCCCCTGCTCACAATGGCCCCGTCTATGCCACCGCCAACTTCGGGGCGATCGCTAAAGACCTCTACCGCATGGCCGCCCTGACGCCCGCAGACGTCGGCGTGGTGCAAAGCTACGAGAACTTCACGGGCGGGGTGGTGATGGCGCTGGCCGAGCACGGTTTTTTCCGGCCCGAAGAGGCCAACGAGTTCTGCACGCTCGACAACCTCACCGCGCCACAGGGCCGATTGCCGCTCAACACCAGCGGCGGCAACCTGGCCGAGTGCTACCTGCACGGCTTTGAGCTCGTGCTCGAGGCGGTGCGGCAGGTCCGCGGCACCTCGACGTCGCAAGCGCCTCGCAACGATGTCGCGCTGGTCATCGGCGGCCCGATGGCCGCACCCACCAGCGACCTTCTGCTCGGTTCGCTGGCAGCCTTGGGAGCGTCCACATGACAGCGCGGCCGTCGTACCTGCCCTCGGGATTGCCGATCCCCGTGCCCGAGCCGGACGGGGTGTCCGAGCCGTATTGGTGCGGCCTGCGCGAAGGCATTTTGCGTGTGCAACGCTGCGCGCACTGCCACGCCTGGCAGTTCGGCCCTGAATGGATTTGCCATGCCTGCCTGAAGTTTGATCCGGCCTGGGTGGCGGTCGAGCCTTCAGGCGAGATCTACAGCTGGGAGCGCGTGTGGCACCCGGCCCACCCAGCCCTCAAGGACCATGGCCCCTACCTTGCGGTGCTGGTGGAACTGCCGCACGCAGGCCGCGTCCGCATGATCGGCAACCTGCTGGGCGATCCCTTGCAAGACGTGCGCATTGGGGCCCAGGTGGAGGGTGTCTTCGAGCATCACCCGCAAGCCAGCCCTGCGTATTCGCTGCTGCAGTGGCGCTACCGATGACGCTTCGGGCCCGAGCGGCGTGAAGCTAGCGAGCCAAAGCTTCGACGACGGAATGCAGCTTCAACTGCGCGATGCGCGCGTCATCCAGGCCGTAGTCCCCCAAGATCGCATCAGAGTGCTCGCCAAGCTGCGGGGGCGCCAGACGCACAGACCCTTGAGGGTTCGAATCAAATCGCAGGGGATTGCCGATCAGCTGGATCTCACCGAGCGTGCTGTGCGCGACGGACTCCAGCAGACCGTTGGCCAGGACCTGGGGGTCCTTCATCACTTCAGCCATGGTGCTGATCGGGCCCGCCGGGATGCCGGCGTCAACGAGCACGTCGATCCACTCGCTCTTGCTTCGCGCCCCCAACGCGGCGTCCAGAGCAGCGCTCAAGGCGGCACGGTTCGCGACCCGCAGGTCATTGGTCTTGAAGCGCGGGTCATCGAGCAATTGCGGCTGGCCGATGCACCGGCACAGATCTCGCCACATCTTCTCGTTGGCGACACCCACATTCAAGAGGCCGTCTTTGGCGCGAAAGGCGCCGTACGGACTGATCGAGGGATGGTCGTTGCCGATCGGCACCGGGACCTCCCCCAGGCTCAGGTAGCGTTGCCCCTGGACACACAGCAGGCTGACCAGGCCCGCTAACAGGGAGGTTTCGACGATCTGGCCTTCGCCCGTGCGCTGCCTTTGAGCCAGCGCCGCCTGCACGCCGATCGCGGTCCACATGCCGGCCACGAGGTCGCCCAGCGGAACGCCCATCCGGGTGGGTGAATTCTGGTCCGCGCCGGTGATGCTCATCATTCCGGACATGCCCTGTGCGATCTGGTCGACGCTGCGCCAGCTTGCGCGCGGGCCCTTGCTGCCCAGGCCGGTCACCCGCGCGCAGATCAGGCGTGGATTGGCCTTTCGCAGTTCGGCAAAGCCAAGCCCCATCTCCTCCATCGCGCCAGGCTTGAAGTTCTCGACAACGACATCGGCGCTCAAGGCCATCTCGCGGATCAGCGCGAGCCCACGCGGATCGCGAAAATTGACGGCCAGGCTGCGCTTGTTTCTGCCGACGCTGAGGTAATACACGCTGATGCCTCGGTCGAACGGTCCCCACGACCGCATGTGGTCACCGGTGCCGGTTGGCTCCACCTTGGCGATGTCGGCGCCCAGGTCACCCAGGATCGTCGTACTGAACGGACCGGCCAGCCATCTGGTGAGGTCGAGCACCTTGACTCCGTGAAGGGGTAGCGTCATTTCGAGTTTCCGTCCTTGTTCTTCCAGCCGGCGAGCCGGCCTGAAGCCGCTGACGCGGCGATCGACTGCTCATGCGCATCACGCATGGCGGCCAGGGTGTCCGAACGCCAGTGAGGCATGTTCAAGAAGCGCTTGGTCGTGGCGAGCACGCGCGGCTCGCACTGGATGATTGCATCGGCATACTTTTGCACCGCATCCGCCAGGTTGGCACGGTCCGTCAACTCGCATAAAAATCCGATTCTTGCCATCTCCTGGGCATCGATCGGCAAGCCGGTCAGCAGCAGCCGCTTTGTCGTCGCTGTGCCCAAGTGCCGCACGAAGCGCTGCATGCCCCCGGGATAGAGGTTGATGCCCAGCCTGGCGGTGGGCATGCTCATTTTGGAGCCGGTCACGCCGATGCGGATGTCACAGCACAACGCCAGGTCAACACCGCCCCCGTAAATGCTGCCGTTCATCGCGCAAATGGTCGGCGTCGCGAACGATTCGAGGCGATCGAGCAGCGCCTCCCATCGCTTGTCCAGGCCAGCGTTCAGCGAAGAGGCGTCGTAGCCTGAGCAAAATGTCTTCTCGCCGCTTCCAGTCAAAACGACGACCCGCGTTTGCGCGGCGGACTCCAGCTCATCGAGATGCTGAGCCAGCACCTCCAGATCGGACGGCGTGATCCGGTTGTGCGCGGCGGGTGCGGACAATGTGATCGTGGCCCGTCCGTTCACCACCTCCAGCCGTGGCGGCGCCTGCAGGGAACCGTCAGCGGTCATCGCGCCTTCATTCCGGTGCGCTCGACAACCAGTTGGTGGATGGTGCGGTCTTTCTGAACCTTGGCCTGAAACAGCGGTTGCGGCTCGCCTCCCGGGAAGGCGCCCAGCGACACGACACGCTCGCGCGCGGCCGGGTCGGCAAGGACGGTGCCGATTTCCTTGTTCAGGCGATTGACGATCGCCATGTCCGTGCCTGCGGGCGCCATGATCCCGATCCATATCGCGTAAGTCGCCTCGGGGTAACCGAGTTCGGCCAGCGTGGGGACATCCGGCAGCGCCGGCCAGCGCGACGCGCTGGTGATCGCCAGCGCGCGAAGTGCGCCGGAGCTCACGTGGGGCAGCGCCCCTAACAGCGACGAGATCACGATCGGTACCTGCCCCCCCAGGGCATCCTGCAACGCCGGAGCAGCGCCCTTGTAGGGCACGTGCACGAGCTGGATCTTGGCTGCGTTCATGAACAGTTCCATGGCGATGTGAACCGGTATGCCATAGCCAGCACTTCCGTAGGCAATGGTGTTGGGATCCGCCTTGGCCGCGGACACCAGTTGCGCCAGTGTCTGGAACTTCGAGTTGCGCGGCACCACGATAAGTGAGGGGCCCTCGGAAAGTTGCACGACTGGAATGAAGTCCCTTTCCGCCTGGTAGCCCGCATCCGCGTAGATCAGCGGGTTCATGGTGTGGTTGTTGGCGGTCACCAGCAAGGTGTGGCCATCGGGCGGCGACTTTGCAACGTACTGCGACGCGATGTTGCCGCCCGCACCGGCGCGGTTCTCGACGACCACCGATTGCCCGAGCGGGGACGCAACGCGCTGCGCTACAAAGCGCGCCATCGCATCGGCGCCTCCCCCTGGCGACGTGATCACGACCAAATGCACCGGCCGGCTCGGATAGCCCGTCTGCGCCGCAACCTGCAGGCAAAAAAGCATCGACAAGAGGCCGACAAGCCAATACAGCGGTCGCGTCGTTGAACGCAGGCTCAGACCAGATAGAACGAAGTCGCGTGGTGCCGCATGGGAAGTCATAAGATCTCCTGGTCCTTGGTTGAATTGCGCTGGGCGTGGCGGTTTACGCGGTGTCGAGATAGGACGTTGGCAGCTGCGCCGCCAACTCAGACAACAGCGCGGCCTGAATCGTCATGTGGTTGCGCATCTTCAGCGCGGCTTTCGCAGCGAGCCCCTCGATGACGACCTTCGCGATTGCGCTGTGCTCACGGCTCGAGACCTTCATGCGTGCGTGACTCAACAGGCGAAACCGCCGATAGGGTACGAGGCGGTGGTTCAGCGCCATCGTCGTCTCGCACAGGTACTCATTGTGTGAGCCCCGATAAAGAATTTCGTGAAAGGCCTGGTTCGCCTCAAAGTAGTCGCCGGGGTCCACGCCCGGCGTGTCCGCGAGCACCGCGCAGCGCTGGGTCGCACTGGCCAGCAATAACCGTTCCGCGCTTGACATGTGATCGGCCGCCAGCTTTGCGCACAGCGCCTCCAGTTCGGCCTCGACATCGAACATCTGGATGATCTTGCGCAAAGGGATCGGCGTGACCACCGTGCGCCGGCTGCCCCTGAACTGCACCCAGTCGATGGCCGCCAGTTGAAGCAAGGCCTCGCGCACCGGTGTCCGCGAAACATTGAACTGGCTGGCGAGCGCAGCCTCGTCGATGTACTGACCTGGCTGCAGGCTGCCGTCGAGCACCCGCCCTTCGATGTACTGGCGGATTGCCGAAGCACTCGCGTGACGCTGTCGCTTGCCACGCTCCGCACGGATGTCTCCGGCGGGCGGGAGATGATGGACAGTCATATGCAGACCACGTAATTTCGTATACGAAACTGTACGCCGTCCGGGTCCGCGACGCAACTGCGGTCACGGCAACGCCGCCTGAGAACGTTTGGGTTTGAACTCTGATCAGAGTCCCTCCGGCAGGGTGGACGGGAAAGCGTGGACCGTGGGCAGCCGCGCGGTAGCCGAGCCGGCGGCCTGCCTCTACACTCGCAGGCTGGTCCCACCGCCCCGCAACGCACAACCCGCAGGAGATTGCGCCATGTCCGACAACTGGAAATTCGAAACCCGCTCGGTCCATGCCGGCTACCGGCCCGACCCGACCACCAAGGCGGTGGTGCCGCCGATCTACCAGACGGTGGCCTACGCTTTCGACAGCGCCCAGCATGGCGCCGACCTGTTCGACCTGAAGGTGGCGGGCAACATCTACACCCGCATCATGAATCCCACCCAGTCGGTGCTGGAGGCACGGGTGGCGGCGCTGGAGGGCGGCCTCGCCGCGCTGGCCCTGGCCTCAGGCCAGGCGGCCATCACCTACGCCATCCAGACCATCACCGAGGCGGGCGACAACATCGTCTCGTCCACCGCGCTGTACGGCGGCACCTACAACCTGTTCGCGCACACCCTGCCGCAATTTGGCATCGAGACGCGCTTTGCCAACTCGGACGACCCAGCCAGCTTCGAGGCCCTGATCGACGACAAGACCAAGGCCATCTTCGCCGAATCGCTGGGCAACCCGCGCGGCAACGTCACAGACATCGCCGCCCTGGCCGAGATCGCCCACCGCCACGGCGTGCCGCTGATCGTGGACAACACCGTGCCCAGCCCCTACCTGTGCCGCCCCATCGAGCATGGCGCCGACATCGTGGTGCAGTCGCTGACCAAGTACCTGGGTGGCCACGGCAACAGCATCGGCGGGGCCATCATCGATTCAGGCAAGTTCCCCTGGGCTGAGCACAAGCAGCGCTTCAAGCGCCTGAACGAGCCCGACGTGAGCTACCACGGCGTGGTCTACACCGAGGCCCTGGGCCCGGCCGCCTATATCGGACGCGCGCGCGTGGTGCCGCTGCGCAACATGGGCGCAGCCATCTCTCCCTTCAATGCCTTCCTGATCCTGCAAGGCATCGAAACCCTGCCGCTGCGCATGGACCGCATCTGCGACAACACCCTGGCCGTGGCACGCCACCTGCAGCAACACCCCAAGGTGGAATGGGTCAACTACGCCGGTCTGCCCGAACACCGGGACCATGCCCTGGTGCGCAAGCTGATGGGCGGTCGCGCCTCTGGCTTGATGACCTTCGGCGTCAAGGGCGGCCGCGCCGGTGGCGAGCGCTTCCTGGACGCGCTGCAGCTGTTCACCCGCCTGGTCAACATCGGCGACGTGCGCTCCCTGGCCACCCACCCCGCCTCGACCACCCACCGCCAGCTCTCCCCCGCCGAACTGGCAAAGTCCGGCGTGACCGAAGACACGGTACGCCTGTGCGTGGGCATCGAGCACATCGACGACTTGCGCGAGGACCTGGACCAGGCGCTGGCGAAGGTATGAGCGTGCGGGCGGGCGCCGCGGGGGCTTACCCCCGTTCAGCGGCCGCCGCATGTTCGTCGGGCTTCGGGTCCGCGCTGCTCGGATCACACCGATCGGGATTGACATCAACCCGGTCCCGATCCAGGGGCCGTCGCGACGGGCGCCGCGCCGCAGCCAAGTGGCAATCGGCTGCGCAACGCCCTGAGCGTGCAAGCTATCGGGAAGCGGGTGTCACCTGCGCGCGGATCTCACCGCCCGGGTAGCGTTGGGTGTGGATGTTCACGTACCAGCGGCCCGCCAGCAGGTCGGCTGCTTGCGCGGCGGTTAGCGTGACCTCGCCCCGGATCGGGCTGGTGGCATCGGCAAATCCCGACGCGACACCTGCGTTCTGGCCCGCCGCGGCCGGGCCGTGGAAATGGCCGGCTCTGGCGGGGCCGGTCAGCCCGGAATAGACCACTTCATAAGACAGCTTGCTGGTCGCCTTGTCAAAGGTCGCCGTCACGGTGCCGCTGCCAGAGGTCGTCGCGGGAGGCACCTCCTGGGCGCCGCTGAGCGTGCCGCCCAGGCGCACCTTGGAAGAGCCCATCATGCCGTCCATCATTGCGCAGCCGGCCAGTGACACGAGTGCGGCTGCGATCAGGGCACGGCGGGCAAGAAGAAAAACGGGGTGGTTCATTTCTGGTTCCTTGGGTTGACCCGTGCGAAGTGGCCTGGTGGCAGCACGCCGGAATAGCCGGCGCGCGGAATTTGCGATTCCCGCACGATTATGCGAGGTGACTCGCCATTCGTCATGTGCCGTCCGGCTTTTGTGCCGTCCGGCTTTTGCCGTCCGGCTTTTCTCGACAGTCGCGGCTCAGTTCTTGGTCGCAACCAGCTCCACCTCGCCATGGAGGGGTACGTGAAGACGAAGATTTGGGCAGGCCTGGCGACAGAAGGGTGAGGTCCCTCAACGACAGCGGCCCAACGCTCAGCCGTCACCGCGGCGGTATGTTTTGCCGCGCGAACCATTGGCGCAGGCGCACAGCATCCTCCTGCCGCGTGCGCAGGCTGCCGGAATCGAGCAGCACCACGGCGCTCGCCGTGAGCAGCAGCATGCCCAACAGGGCCAAGACGTATCGGCGTCGTTGCGACGGGCGGCCTCGGCGGACGGGAAGATGCGGCGCATTCAGGTCGGTCCCTCACGGTCTTCGCCGCAGTCGTGGCAGTCGGCGGCGCAGGCTTACGCACAAGCGCGCTCACTCCATCAACTGCCACGCGAGCTCGTGCCCTGCCCGGAAGGGAACGATGCTTTCCCCCTGCCCTACCGGTATCTCAACCGGAACCGTCCAGGGCTTGCGGGCCAGGGTGATGCTGTCCTCGTTACGAGGCAGCCCATAAAAGTCCGGTCCATGAAAGCTCGCAAAACCCTCCAGCTGATGCAGCGCATTCGCCTGCTCGAAGGCTTGCGCGTACAACGCGATGGCCGAGTTGGCAGTGAAGGCACCCGCGCATCCGCACGCGGTTTCCTTGAGTCGTTTCAGGTGGGGGGCGCTGTCGGTGCCGAGGAAGAATTTGGGGTTGCCCGATGTGGCGGCGGCCAAGACCGCGAGCCGGTGCTCCTCGCGTTTGAGCACCGGGATGCAGTAATGGTGCGGACGCAAGCCGCCCTCGAACAGGCTGTTTCTATTGAGCAGCATGTGTTGCGGCGTCACTGTGGCGGCCACCTTTGAGGAGGCCGCCTCGACGAAGCGCACGGCTTCCAGGGTCGAGATGTGCTCGACCACGACCCGCAGGCCTGGAAAATTGCGAACCAGAGGTTCGAGGCTTCGGTCGATGAACGCGCCCTCGCGGTCGAAGATATCAACCGACACATCGGTCACCTCTGCGTGAACCAGCAAGGGCAAATCGTGCTCCTGCATCGCATCGAACACGGGATAGCACCGCTCGATGGCGGAAACGCCGGGTTGGCCGGCGGTCGCGATTCCCTTCGGATACAGCTTGACTGCGTGGACGATGCGCGATGCCTTTGCCAGTTTGACCTGCGCGACATCGAACTGGTCATTGAGATACAGGGTCATGAGCGGCGTGAACCGCCGTGTCCCCGCCGCAGCGCAAATACGCTCGCGATAACTTTGCGCCGCCGCAACGGTGGTGATTGCGGGGTGCAGGTTCGGCATGACCACCGCACGCGCAAAGCAGCGGGTCGTGTACGGCAGCACGGCCAAAAGCACGTCACCGTCCCGCAGGTGCAGATGCCAGTCGTCGGGCCTTTTGATCGTCAGCGTCTCGGGCATCGGGTTCATCGTTTCGAGCGTTGGACTTCGGTGTGATGTGCGTCACAGCGGACACACGATTGACAGCGGCGCGTCTGCATAGAATGATCTACCGCATTGTCTAACTCTATCGGAAAGGCTGAGCGTGAAACACAAAGTCGTCACGTGGTCGCTTGTTGCGCTGGCTGCGCTCACAGCAGGAACAGGCGCGGCTGTCGCCCAGACCTTTCCCACCAAGCCGGTCCGCATCGTGGTGCCGTTCGCCCCCGGTGGCGGTACAGACATCGTCGCTCGCATCATGGGCCCAAAGCTGTCGCAAGCCTTGGGGCAGCCGGTGATCATCGAGAACAGGCCGGGCGCCGGAGGAACAACCGGATCGGAATTCGTGGCCAAAGCAGCTGCCGATGGGTACACGCTCGGCATCGCCACGTCCAGTACCCACGGCGCCGCCCCGAGCCTCTACAAGAAGCTGGGTTACGACCCGCTTCGCGACTTCGAAACCATCGCACTCCTGGTCACGACGCCCTTCATGCTGGCCGTGAAGAAAGACCTTCCCGTCAATTCCGTGGGGGACCTGGTCACGCTGGCCAAGAACAACCCGGGGCGCCTGAACTATGCCTCGGCCGGCGTGGGAAGCTCGAACCAGCTGACCGTTGAACTTCTCAAGATGATGACGGGAACGAGCCTGGTTCATGTTCCCTACAAGGGGAGTGGCCCGGCATTGGCCGATCTGGTCAGCGGCCAGGTTGATCTGGTCATCAACGATCTGGCGTCCCTCATGGGGTTCGTGCGGGGTGGCAACATCAAGCCGCTGGCGGTGACGAGCCTCAAGCGAAGCCCCATGGTTCCTGATCTGCCGACGCTAGACGAGTCTGGCGTGCGAGGCTACGAAGCGCTCGCGTGGTACGGCATCCTCGCGCCACGCGGAACACCTCCCGACGTGCTTGCCACCCTGCAAAAGGCGATCCAGGGCGCCATCTCCGACCCGGCCATCCGAGACCAGCTCGTGCGGCAAGGGTTCGACCTGCGCGACGAAACAGGTCCGCGCTTTCAGAGCTTCATTGAGCGTGACGTCAAGAAGTGGGAGGAGGTGGTCAAGGCCTCCGGTGCCAGCGTCAATTGAGTGACCGCCCATAAGGCCCAGACGCCCGTGCAACCACTCTTTTCGCGCGCACTAGCAGACCGCATCACCTCCACGCGTCAGGAGGAGCTTGCGCCGGAAGCCGTGCAGTCGGCCGTCTTCGGGCTGATCGACACCATCGCCGTCACGCTTGCGGGCTCGCGTGAGCCGGCAAGCCTATTGGCTGCGCGAGTGGCCGGCACCGAGGCCGGGCCCGCCCTTGTGCTGGGAACGCAAACGCGCACATCGGCATTGAACGCCGCCTTGGCCAATGGCGTGGCGGCAAACGTGATCGACTTCGACGACTGCAATGACAACCTCGCAGGCCATCCGTCGGCGCCCGTCCTGTCGGCCTTGTTGCCACTGGCCGAGAGCATTGGCGCCTCGGGGAGTGATCTGCTTCTTGCCTACATTGTCGGTGTCGAAGCCGAAACACAGATTGGCAAGGCGGTCAACTACCACCACTACGAAAAAGGCTGGCACCCCACGGGCACCCTCGGCGTCTTCGGTGCGGCGGCGGGCTGCTCGAAGCTGCTTGGCCTATCGCCTGAACAGACCGCGACCGCGCTCGCCATCTGTACCTCATTGTCTTGCGGCATCAAGGCGAACTTCGGCTCGATGGTCAAGGCGCTCCATATTGGATACGCGGCTCGCAACGGCATGTTCGCGGCCATGCTGGCGCGCGAGGGCTTCAATGCAAGCGCCGACGCCTTCGAGCACCACCATGGGTTCTTCAATGTCTTCAATGGACCGGGGACGTACGACGCGGCGCGCGCGCTGGAGAAGTGGGGCAACCCCTTCGACATCAGCTTCCCTGGCATGGCGATCAAGCAGTACCCGTGCTGCCTGAGCGTTCAATCGCCCATCGATGCGACATTGCGCCTGGTGCGAGCGCGCGGCATTCACCCAGACGACATCCTGTCGGTGCGCGTTCAAACCGCGCCCCGGCGCCTCGCGCACACGAACATCGAATCGCCCCGCGACGATCTCGAAGCGAAGTTGTCACTGCAATACTGCCTGGCTCGTGCCGCGGTCAACGGACAGGTGCGCGTCGAGCACTTTCGCGATGACGCATTTCGGGCACCGGAGATTCAGGCCTTCATGCGGCGCATCTCGCCGCAGGGCGCGGCTAACCTGCAGATAGGGGATGCACTGGGCGCGGTTGTCACCATCGAAACCCGCTCCGGATTGACCGCCACGGAAAGTATCGATCGCCCCGTCGGTCATGAGCCGGGAACGCCACTGCCGGAGCACTTGCTCAAGCAGAAGTTCATGGGGTGCATGCCGGGCGTTCTCGAGCCGCCCGCTGCCGAACGGCTGTATCAGCTCCTTTGCGATGTGAACAACATCAAAGACGTTCGCACGGTCACGGCGCAGCTGGCGTGACACTTACGAGTCGGCACGACGCTCCTGCTCAAGGAAATCTTCAACGTAGAGCTTTTTCACCAGGACCATCACGACGACCATCAGAGGTGTGGCGAAGATGATGCCCGGGATACCGAACCAGGTCGCAAAGATCACCACGGAGATCACCCCCAGCCGGGCCCGATTTCTACCGCTGAGGAATAGGTTCGCTTTGGCAGGCTGAGCGCAGCACCGATGAAAGCCTTCCGGCTGACGCTTTTGCGCCCGCTGTCCTACTGAACCCGCGGCTGCGATGTGCAGACTGGCAACACCGGTTTATTTAGGAGAACGCCATGCATGAGAAGTACGCATCCTGCATCCAGGCCTGCTATGACTGCGCCACCGAATGCAACCACTGCGCGGCCGCGTGCCTGCAAGAGGACGATGTGAAGATGATGGCGCGCTGCATCGCACTGGATGTCGATTGCGCGCAGATCTGCGCGCTCGCCGCCGCCGCCATGGCGCGCGGCAGCGACAAGGCCCGCGAGATCTGCACTGCTTGCGCAGAGGTCTGCCAGGCCTGCGCCGACGAATGCGGCAAGCACCAGCATGACCATTGCCAACGCTGCGCGCAGGCGTGCCAACGTTGTGCGCAAGAGTGCCGCAGCATGGCTGCAGCCGCATAAGTCACTGCAGCGCCCGGACGCCATGAACGCTTGGGTTGCTGGTGCGCCGCTCGTCAGTTCCGGCGACACAATGGCTAAGCGGAGAAGACGTTCTCCATCACTTGAATCTCGACGCCCGGCAGCTGGAGCGCGCGCGCTTTGTCGCGCCACGTGGCGAGCACGGCCCGAACTTCTTCGATGATGGTCTGCGCCTGCCTGGGGTCAGTGAGCCGATAGAAAGGTGCAGTTTGCCTGAGCAGCTCAATATCCGGCTCCGCGCTTCGGCCATCCCAAGTCAGCGTGTGCTGTCGCTTGTCCGGATTCGGGTTGATGTCGAATGCGTCACTCAGGCTCCACCCGGTGGGCTGGCGAATGAAGCCGTGATTGCGCAAATGGTCGTTGCGGTTGCCCACCATCAGGTTGAAGACCGCGCGCCGAAACAGCTGCTCCAGGTCTTGCGTCAACCCCGTGGCCCCGTGCGCTTCGAGTACCTCCACCAGGTCAAGGTAGCGGCCCCCGCTGCGACCGTCGTCGCGTTCCAGCAAGGTCATGGCCGAGGTGTACATGCCACGCGCCGTCGGGTCACCGTTGAAGCCTCGGTCGAAGCGCTGCACGCAAAAGGTTCGGTATCGGCCGCCGAACTGCACGCACAGAGATTGCGGCACGCGGATGCCCGCTTGCCTGGCGAGCTGGAAAGGCAGTTGCCAGGCAAAAGCGTAACCACCGGCTAAAACGGCTGGGGCTAAGGATAAGATCGCCCGGATTAACTGTATGCATAACCAGTCTTGGGCCGACGCAGCGGTGGGCAACGCGACAGCCCAATCCCACGCCCAGACGCCGCATCGCCTGACCGGTTGTCAGTTGACAACCCATAGCCAGCTGCACTAACCTAACTTCAATCCGTTCACGGCTCGCAAGGCGGCGCTTGATGCAACCGCTAAGGCAAAGGGCGCCGGGAACGGTGCCCAGGATTGACGGCAATGGAATACGAATTCAACCTCAAGTTCAAGCTCGCATCAGGCGACACCGACCACGAAACCATCATGCAACGCCTGGGGGACTGCGGCTGCACCGATGCTCTGGTGAGCTTCGGTGTCCCCGGCTATGTCGGCCTTGACTTCATTCGGGAGGCAAGTTCGGCGGAAGATGCAATTGTGAGTGCCGCAAGAGATGCTAAAGCGGCCCTGCCTGGCTCGCACCTCGTGGAGGCCGGACCGGACTTCGTTGGACTGACCGACGTTGCTGACCTGCTTGCAATGACACGGCAAAACATCCGCAAGCTGTTTGTTGGCAACGACGCATTTCCGCCGCCGGTCCACGGCGGCGCCTCCTCGGTGTGGCACCTGGCGCATGTGCTGATGTTCCTGCAGGAGCGGCATTACAAAATAATGCCGGCCGTTCTCGAAGTCGCCGTGACCACCATGCATGTCAATCTCTCCAAAGAGAAAATGCTGATGGACAGGGGGCTCGAGGAGCGCGTGCAGGATCTCTTCGCGTAAGAAAGGCCCGCTGAAACCGTAAAGGTGCCAACGGGCCGCCCGCAAATGCGCCGCGCCCTTGCGCCCACATCCCCCTCGCGGTCGGCTGCCGGGCACGGTGCAATTTGCCGCCGCTGCGCTGGTGGGGCTTGCGGTCGTTCCTCGATCTGATGGCCACGGACATGATTTCACGCTCGTCGCTCCCCGGCACCGGAACGTGACAAATAATGTCTGCTGGCCCGCTGTGCGGGAGCCCACCCTTGGACAACTTGCCCGATCGATCGACCCACCCCGCCGCCGCGACGACGGCGACGCTGCCTATCCACCAGGATCCGCACATCCGGCGCCTCTTGGTCGTCGGACTGCTGGGTAACTTGATCCGCTGGCTTGAGATACTCGCCTTCGGCGTGTTCACCTACCAGCAGACCGGTTCGGCGTTCTGGGTCGCAAGCATGACGATGTCGCGGATGGTGCCGATGGGCTTGTTCGGTGTCGCGTTCGGCGCGCTGGCAGCTCGCATCTCGCGCCGTCTTGGATTGCTCGTCATCCAGGGGGCGCTGTTGGCGACCACGCTCGCGCTGTTGTTCATGTCCGAAGCGGGCGCGCTCGAGGTCTGGCATCTGGCCGTCGCGAGTTTCGTCAATGGCGTGGCCTGGGCAGGCGACAACCCGCTGCGACGTGGCCTGATCGGCGACATCGCGGGCGGGCTGCGCATGCCCCGAGCCATGGCCTTGGACGTGATCGGCGCCAGCGCATGCCGGCTGGCCGGCCCCGCGCTGGGTGGGATGCTGCTCGCCTGGGGCGGCATGCAGGCGGTGCTCCTGGTAACGGCCGCGCTGCACTTGGCGGGGTTCTTCGCAATGCTTGGCCTGGCCAAGGCGCCCGCGTGGCGCAAGGGACCGAAGTCGGCCGTCTGGTCGATCCTGGCGGGGGGATTCCAGGCCGCGCGCGCGTCCCGGCGCCTGGCTGCGACGCTGTGCATCACCCTCATCTTCAACATCTTCGGATGGCCGGCCCTGAGCATGGTGCCGGTCATCGGCCAGGAGCGACTGGCGCTCAGCGCGCAGGGCATCGGTGTCCTGGCCAGCATGGACGGCGCCGGATCGCTGCTGGGCGCCGGCCTGTTGATGGCTCTGGCGCACCGGCTTTCGCACGGCCATGTGTTTGCCGGTGGTTTGGCCCTGTTCCTGGCGATGCTGCCGGTCGTGGCCTTGAGCGTGCATCCCGTGTTGACCGGGGCCGCGCTGATGGTCCTCGGCGTGGGGCAATCCGGCTTCAGCGTGATGCAGGCGACGCTGGTGTTCGCCGCGGCCCCGGCCGATCGCCGGATGGAGGCGATGGGGATACTGACAATGTGCATCGGCACCGCCCCGCTGGGGTTCCTCGCCACCGGCTGGCTCGCCGGGCGCTTCGGCGCACCGGCGGCGATGGTGGCCTGCGCGGCCTGCGGGCTGCTCTGCCTGCTAGCTACCTGGCCCTTGTGGCGGGCGTGCTTGCGCGAAGCGCCTGATGCGCCTGGCCGCTCGTGATCTACAGGTCTACCAAGTCGAGGCTGGCGACCCGGGAGCAACCCTGGGCATGTACCCGTGGGTCATGGCCGTCCCAGGTCTCGAGGCCGACATCGAGGCCCGTCCCCTGCCAAGGACGCCCTGCGCAGCCTAGGGGGCTGGATACCAGCCTTCCTTGTTGATGTAGTACCGCGTCGAGCGGCCCGCACCTGCCTGCGTGAGCAATCCCAGTTCGGCCAGCTCGGACAGGTCTCGGTAGGCCGTGGGCTTTGAGGAGCTCGTCAGGCTGGCGTACTTGCGCGTGGACAGGCCTCCCTCAAATCCATGCGGACCCACGTCCAGGAGCGCGTTGACCGCTTTGCGTTGGCGTGCATTGACGTTGATCCGCGCATGGGCGTTCCAGAAGCGTCCCTTTTCCAGGGCTGCGTCCACGACGGCCGCAGCCTCCTCCCAGGCGGCACGCACCTGCTCCAGGAACCACGTCACCCAACGCGTGCCGTCCAGCTCACCGTGCTGCGCGCACTCGAGTTCATCGTAGTAAGCACCTCGGTGTTGCTGCAGGCGCTGAGAGATGCGTACCAGCCTGCTGGACTCGCCCGCTTCTCGCGCCAAGACCAGGTCAACCAGAGCACGGCCAACGCGCCCGTTGCCGTCTTCGAAGGGGTGGATGGTTTCGAACCACAGGTGACCTGCGGCCGCTTTCAGGAGGTGGTCGGGCTCCGCGGCGGATTCGAACCAGCGCAGGAAGGCCTCCATTTCCGCGGAGACCTGGCCGGCCGGCGGAGCCTCGTAGTGCACGGTCTCCCGGCCAGCAGGGCCGCTGATGATCTGCATCGGAGCGTCGCGCCACGCGCCGACCTTGATGCGATGCATCCCCGAGAAACCCGTCGGAAAGAGAGCCGCCTGCCAGCCGTGAAGGCGCTCGGCCGTCATCGGTGTCATGGCGTGCGCAACGGCATCGTCCATCACGTCGAGCAGCCCGTCGACGCTTCTGGGGACGGCAGGTCCAACAGGCGCCCGCACGCCTAGGCGGCGCAAAACAGAAGAGCGGACCGCCAGCAAGTCCAGCTGCTCACCCTCTATGGCTGACGTGGCTACCGCTTCTTGCGTCCACGCCTCCGAGGCGAGCTCTTGGCGTTCGGTTGCACCGAGCATTGCCCAACGTGCCTCTAACATGCCCCGGGCGTGGCGCGCCGCACTTAATTGCGCAGCCACCTGGCCACGGTCGTAAGTAAGTGCGGGCCAACCAGAGGCTTTCCAGATGAGTTGAGGCGATTCCACAGTTGAATCAAATCAGTTTGTGATGCGATTATAGAGACCAATCGAATCGTGCCATGATGCGATTAGGTCCAGATTTCACTTCGCCCGCGGAAAGCGACGTCGGCGATGGCGCTGCGCACGCCATGGTCTGTTCGCGCCGATCCAAATCTGAGCCAGCCTTGGAGTGAACCCCTGCAGCTGGACCACGGGGCTCATGCAAACTAAGCCGCCTTCCGAGCAAGCTGGGATTCGAATTCGTTGGGTGGAAGATAACCGAGCGCCGAGTGAAGCCGCTTTGCGTTGTAGACCTCTTCAATGAACCGTGGAAGCCGGCTGGCGACATCACTGAAGGTCTCGTAGCCGCAGATGTAGACGTCCTCGACCTTGAGCGTCTTCATGAAGCTCTCGGCCTGCGCATTGTGGTACGGATTGCCGGGTGAGCTCATCGACCCGCGCAGCCCGGCTCCCTGCAGGGCCCTGCGATAGGTTTCACTTGCATATTGCGATCCCCTGTCCGTGTGAAAGATGCAGCCAGCCGGAGGTTGTCGGTCCTCCACTGCAGATCGCAATGCGGCCAGAGCCAGCGTCGTGTCGATGTTGCGCGAG
>CANJQN010000034.1 GCA_947476465.1 Comamonadaceae bacterium
CGCCTGCGCGGGGATGACGCTTTGTTTGTCATTCCCGCGCAGGCGAGAATCCAGGAGCATGCCTTGGCTGGATCCCCGCCTGCGCGGGGATGACGCTTTGTTTGTCATTCCCGCACAGGCGAGAATCCAGGAGCATGCCTTGACTGGATCCCCGCCTGCGCGGGGATGACGCTTTGTTTGTCATTCCCGCGCAGGCGAGAATCCAGGAGCATGCCTTGGCTGGATCCCCGCCTGCGCGGGGATGACGCTTTATTTGTCATTCCCGCGCAGGCGGGAATCCAGGAGCATGCCTTGTCCGGCGTGCCGACGTCACCGTCCCGGCGCCAGCTCCCCCGCCAGCCGCTGCTCCCACCGCCAGGCGTCGCCGATGATGTCTTCGATGTTCTCGTACCGCGGTTGCCATCCCAGCTCGGCCCGCGCCCGGGCGGCGTCGGCCACCAGCACCGGCGGGTCGCCAACGCGGGCGGGCGCGTCTTGCAGAGGGATCGCATGGCCGGTGACCCGGCGCGCGGCCTCGATCACCTCATTGACCGAATGCCCCAGGCCGTTGCCCAGGTTGTAGCTGGCGGTTGCCGCGCCCGTCTCCAGCGCCTTCAGGGCCAGCAGGTGGGCGCTGCACAGGTCTTGCACATGGACGTAGTCGCGCACGCACGAGCCGTCGGGTGTGGCGTGCTGCGAACCGAATCGCGCGATGTGGGGGCGGCGGCCCGAGGCCACTTGCAGCACCAGCGGGATGAGGTGGGTTTCGGGATCGTGCCGCTCGCCCAGGCTGCCGTCGGGGTGGGCGCCGGCCGCGTTGAAGTAGCGCAGGCTGATCGAGCGCAGCCCGTGCGCGCCGTCGTAGTCGCGCAGCAGGTGCTCGACCGCGAGCTTGGTGTGGCCGTAGGGGTTGATGGGCTCGGTCGGGTGGCGCTCGGGAATGGGCACCTCCAACGGGTTGCCATACACCGCCGCCGTCGACGAGAAGATGAACTGCCGCACATCGTGCTGCACCATCACATCCAGCAGGTTCAGTGTCTGAACCACGTTGTTGCGCCAGTAGGCGCCGGGGCGTTGAACCGATTCGCCCACCAGGCTGGAGGCGGCAAAGTGCATCACCACGCGCGGGCGGCATTCGCGCAGCAACGCGCCCATGAACTGCGCGTCGCCGATGTCGCCGCGCCGCAGCTCGTGCGGCCGCACGGCCTGCGCATGGCCGGTGGTGAGGTTGTCGACCGCGATCGGCGTAATGCCGTTGTCGCGCAGCATCCGCACCATGTGCGAGCCGATGTAACCGGCGCCGCCGGCCACCACGACCGTGATCCCTGTGTCCATGAGGTGGGGTGCAATAATCAGAAATTGAACGTCCAGGGATTATGCGGTGGCATCGGCCGCCGCAGGGCCCACAAGCGCCAATGAAACGCCTGTCCATCACCATCATCACCAAGAACGAAGCCGGCAATATTTCGGAATGCGTGCGCTCGTGCCGCTTCGCCGACGAAGTGGTGGTGGTGGACAACGGCAGCACCGACGACACCGTGGCCCTGGCCCGTGCCGAGGGCGCGCTGGTGCATGAGATGGATTGGGCCGGCGACGGCCCGCAAAAAAACCGCGCGATCGATCGCGCCACCGGCGACTGGTTCTTCTCGCTTGACGCCGACGAGCGCATCACGCCCGCGTTGGCGGCTGAGATTCGCGCCGCGATTGAGCACGATGGCATCGACGGTTATCGGGTGCCCCGCATCTCGATGTTCGCGGGACGCTTCATGCACCACGGCGGCTGGCGCCCTGACCATACCAGGCGCCTGGCGCGGCGTGGCCAAGCCCGCTACACCGACAGCTGGCTGCACGCGCACCTGGGCGTCGAAGGCCGCACCGGCACACTGCGCGAGTCGATCGTCCATTACAGTTACCGTAACCTAGACCAGGTGCTGCAAAAACTCGACCGCTACTCATCCGATGGTGCGCGAGAGATGCAGGCACGCGGGCGCAAGGGTTCGCTGGGCGGCGCTGTCGCGCACGGGCTGTGGGCCTTCGTGCGAACCTATGTACTGCGTGGTGGTTTCCTCGATGGCCGTTTTGGCTTCATGCTGGCCGTTTTCAACGCGCAGACGACCTATTACCGCTACCTCAAACTCTGGTTGATGCAGCATCCCCCCATGGCCGCGAACCCAGCGGGTTCGTCGATAGACGAACTTGCGTCACGACAAGGAGAATGACACCCATGAATTTCGCTTCCGGACACTGGCGCCGCCGACAGATCATGGGCTTGGCAGCCGCGGGCTTTGCGGCGCCCGCCCTGGCGCAGTTTCGCGTCGAGGTGACCGGCGTGGGCCTGACGCAGCTACCGATCGCGGTTGCCCCCTTCCGTGGTGAAGGGCAGGCGCCCCAGCGCATCGCCGCCATCGTGCAGGCCGACCTCGAGCGCAGCGGTCAGTTTCGCCCAGTCGATGCCGGCGCCGCCGCGCTCGACGAGACCTCCCGCCCCGACATCGCGCCGCTGCGTCAGCGTGGCGCCGATGCGCTGGTTGTGGGCAGCATCACGCGGCTGGCCGACGGCCGCTGGGATGTGCGTTTTCGGCTCTGGGACGTGGTCAAGGGCATCGACCTGGGCGGACAGAGTTACGCCGTCACGCCCGGCGACCTGCGCCTGGCGGCTCACCGCGTCTCGGACTTGATCTACGAAAAACTCACCGGCGAGCGTGGCGTGTTCTCTACCCGCATCGCCTATGTCACGCGAGCTGGCAACCGCTTCAACATCTGGGTGGCCGACGCCGATGGCGAGAACGCGCAATCGGCCCTGGCCAGCCCCGAGCCCATCATCTCACCCGCGTGGTCGGCCACCGGCACGCAACTGGCCTATGTGTCCTTCGAGTCGCGCAAACCCGTGGTCTATGTGCACGACGTGGCCACCGGCCGGCGGCGCCTGGTGGCCAATTTCCGCGGCTCCAACAGCGCACCCGCCTGGGCGCCCGACGGCCGCACGCTGGCCGTGACGCTCAGCCGTGAAGGCGGTTCGCAGCTGTATACCATCGATGCCAGCGGTGGCGAGCCGCGCCGCCTGATCGAATCTGGCGGCATCGACACCGAGCCGGTGTACGCGCCCGACGGCCGATCCATCTACTTTGTGAGCGACCGTGGCGGCGCGCCGCAGATCTACCGTTTGCCGGTCGGCGGCGGCGCGGTCGAGCGGGTGACCTTCACCGGTAGTTACAACATCTCGCCCGCCATCAGCCGGGATGGCCGCTGGCTGGCCTACATTTCGCGCGTTGGCGGCGCATTCAAGCTGCATGTGATGGAAATGGCCAGTGGCACCACCACCGCCATCACCGACACCACCGGCGACGAAAGCCCCAGCTTCGCACCCAACAGTCGCCTGATTGTTTATGCGGCGCGGCAGGGCGGGCGCGAGGCGCTCATGACCACCACCCTCGACGGCCGCATCAAGGCGCGGCTGGCGGGGCAGGGCGGTGATATCCGCGAACCCGACTGGGGCCCGTTCCAGGGCTGAACCGATCCATCACGCCACGACACGATCAAAATACCTACAGGAGAAATAGCCAATGAGAAAGCACACCTACCTGGCCCTCGCCCTCGCGATGGCTGCCACCTTGGCCGCTTGCGGATCCGCCGTCAAGCTCGAAGACGTGCCCGTTGAAGACCGCAGCGGCAGCGCTATTGGTACGGCGCCAGCCGTGCAGGCGGGCGGCCAGATCCGGCCAGTCGACCCGAATGCCGGCGGCCAGCGCCCGGTTGCACCGGTTGTACCGGTGGCCGCCGACAGCGCCGCCGGCCGGACCCAGGGCCCGGTGGGCGTGGGCCGCATCGTCTACTTCGACTACGACAGCTTCAGCCTCAAGCCCGAGTATCAGGCGCTGGTCGAATCGCACGCCCGCCACCTGCGCGCCAACGCGGCGCGCAACCTGACCATCGAGGGCCACACCGACGAGCGCGGCGGCCGCGAGTACAACCTGGCGCTGGGCCAAAAGCGCGCCGAGGCCGTGCGCCGCGCCCTCACGCTGCTCGGCGTGGCCGACAGGCAGGTCGAGGCCGTGAGCTTCGGCAAGGAAAAGCCCGCCGAAGCCGGCTCCGACGAGGCCTCCTTCGCCAAGAACCGCCGAGCCGAGCTGGCCTACCGCTGATGGCTGTGCACAAGACCCTGCTCGCCAGCATGGCCCTGGCGTTCGCGGCGCTGGCGTCCGCCCCGGCCCATGCGCAGCTGTTTGGCGGGGACGACGAGGCGCGCCGCGCCATTCTGGACTTGCGGCAGCGCTTCGAGGCGCAGCGCTTACAGACCGAGCGCCAAGCGGCCCAGTCAGCGGCCGAGATGCGCCGCATCATCGAAGAGACCGCAGTGGCGCGCCCGGACATCGACCAGCTGCGTCGCGCGGTGCTCGACCTCAGCACGCAGATCGACACCTTGCGTGGCGAGCTGGCCCGTGTGCGTGGCACCGACGAACAACTCGCCCGAGACGTTTCGGAGTTGCAGCGCCGCCAGAAAGACCTGGCCCAGGCCGTCGAGCAGCGATTGCAAGTGGCGGAAGACCGGCTCAAGCGCGTCGAACCCACCAAGGTCACCGTCGATGGCCGCGAGTTCACCGCCGACCCTGCCGAGCAGCGCGACTTCGATGCCGCTCTGGGCGTGTTCCGCAAGGGTGACTTCGCCGCTGCCCAGAACGTTTTCGCCGAGTTCGTGCGCCGCTACCCGCAAAGCGGCTACACCCCCTCGGCGCGGTTCTGGCTTGGCAATGCGCGCTATGCCAACCGCGACTACAACGGCGCTTTGGCCGACTTTCGCGCGCTGCTGCAGCAGGCGCCCGACCACGCGCGCGCCCCTGAGGCCGTGCTGTCCATCGCCAACTGCCAGATCGAGTTGAAGGACGCCGAGGCCGCGCGCCGCACCCTGCAAGACCTGGTCACGGCCTACCCGCAGTCCGAGGCCGCTTCGGCCGCGCGCGAGCGCCTGTCCAGGCTGCGGTGACCACGCCGGCCGCCCAGCCCGAAGCCGACCGGCAAGCCCACCTGCACCGCCGCTTCGGCGGGTTGGAGCGCCTGTACGGCGTTGCGGGCGCTGCCGCCATCAGCCGCGCGCATGTGGCTGTGGTGGGCATTGGCGGTGTCGGCTCCTGGGCCGCCGAGGCGCTGGCGCGAAGCGGCGTGGGCGCGCTCACGCTGATCGACCTGGACCACGTGGCCGAATCCAACATCAACCGGCAGATCCACGCGCTTGACACCACACTCGGGCAAGCCAAGGTGCTGGCCATGCGCGATCGCATCGCGCGGATTCACCCCGGTTGCGTGGTAAACCCGGTGGAAGATTTTGTGGAACCCGAGAACTGGCCGGCCATCCTGCCCGAGGGCGTCGACGCCGTCATCGACGCCTGCGATCAGGTCAAGGCCAAAACCGCCATGGCGGCATGGGCCCTTCGCACCAGACGCACCTTCATCAGCGTGGGTGCGGCCGGGGGCAAGCGCCTGGCGCACCTCGTCGACATCGACGACCTGGCCCGCTGCACGCACGACCCACTGCTGGCGCAGCTGCGCTATCGCCTGCGAAAGTTTCACGACGCGCCGCGCGAGGGCAAGGCGATCGGCATCAGCTGCGTCTTCAGCCGCGAGGCTGTTGCCCCGCCCGACCCCTCGTGCGCCATCGACGGCGACGCCGACGGGTCGTTGAACTGCCATGGGTATGGTTCGGTTGTCACTGTCACTGCCACCTTCGGGCAGTGCGCGGCGGGTCATGTTCTGGACGCCTTGGCCCGAAAACGTACATCGGCCTAGGCTATACTCAAAGGCTGCGCAAAAAGCGTGGGACGTTAGCTCAGTTGGTAGAGCAGCGGACTTTTAATCCGTTTGTCGTGGGTTCGACCCCCGCACGTCCCACCACTGAATATATGAAAACACCTTGTACGAAAGTAGGGGGTGTTTTTTTACGTCCGTGCTCGACATCGGCGGTTTCAAGTCTGCAGCGCAACATCCGTTTCAATGAACTGAGGATGGTGGTTTGTGAGAGCTTGCCAAGGTCTGGGCGAACACTTGCAGTGGGGTCAGCCAAGTGTGTGTTGCCCGTGGTCTTGTGTTCAAACTATCGGCGATCCCATCGAGCTCGGCTTGGCTGAACACACTGAGGTCGGTGCCCTTGGGCAGGTACTGGCGAAACAGGCCGTTGGTGTTCTCGCACGTGCCTCGCTGCCAGTGGCTGTGCGGGTCGCAGAAGTAGACCTTCACGCCGGTCTGTGCATTCAGATCGGCGTGGCGGGGCATCTCCTTGCCCTGGTCATAGGTGAAGCTTTTGCGCAGCGGCGCTGCAATCGAATTCAGCTTGGCAGAAAAGCCCGCCAGCGCCGAGGCCGCAGTGGCATCGGCCATCTTGGCCAACAGCACCGGCGGCTCGTCCGCTCGACCAGCACACCCACCGAGGACTTGTTGCCCGCGCCCTTGATGAAGTCACCTTCCCACTGGCCGGGCATCACGCGGTCATCCAACTCGGGCGGGCGCACGTGGATGCTGACCATGTCTGGGATCTGCGTTGTCTGATCCATGTGCACACCCTACGCTGGTGAGTGTTGCACTTCACATTTGAGGCCGCCCCGTGAAAGCCAAGAGTAAGATCAGGCGTGACCAGGCCGCCTTACATTTTTCTCATCATGTGCGCCGCCGCGGTGTGCGGCTCGGTGGCGCAGGCGCAAGACGGCTGCCAGCGGCGCGAGCCGATCCCATGATGGCGACATCCGTGCCGACTGAGAAGCCGCTGCGCCGCGCATTGGTGATGGCCGCCAGTCAGGGGCTGGGCCGGGCGGCGGCGCACGCACTGGCCGCCGCCGGTGTCGACGTGGTGGTTAGCTCGTCAAGCGCGGCGCGCTGCGAGGCCACTGCGGCGGAGCTTCGCGCTGGCTATGGCGTTCGCGCGCACGGCATTGCAGCCGACATGTTCGATCCGCCCGCCATGGACCGGCTCGTGGCGACGGCGACCGACGCCCTGGGCGGCATCGACATCCTGGTCATCAACTATCCGGGACCGGCGCTGGGCACTGCGGCCAGCGTGGACCTGCAGGTGCTGGAGACGCACTTTCACAGCATGGTGCTGTCGCCGCTGCGCTTGATAAAGCACGTGCTCCCGCAGATGCGCCGCCAGCAGTGGGGCCGGATCGTGACGGTGGGCGGCCGCGGCATGGTGGCCCCGCTGCCTAACAAGGTCACCGACAACACGCTGCGCCCGGCGCTGCTCGCCTACAGCAAGGCGCTGTCCAATGAAGTTGCGGCGGAAGGGGTCACTCTCAACTTTGTCCTTCCCGGCACCTTCTTGACGGATCGCGTCCAGGCGTCGACCACGTCGAACGCCGCGTTGCAGGGCATCAGCTTCGAAGCGGCCATGCGCCAGCGCCTTCAGGGCATCCCCGCTGGACGTTTCGGCGCGCTGGCGGAGTTCGGGGCCGCGGTGGCATTCCTGTGCAGCGAGGGTGCTAGCTACGTGACGGGCTCAGTCCTGCGGGTCGATGGCGGTCAGATCGACAGCATTTTGTAGCCCCGTTTCTTCCGTCAGGCCGCCGTGCCGGTCAATCCACAGGGTCGATCTTGGCGGCTTCGATGGCGGCACGCCACAGGGCGGCGTCGTCGTTCACCAGCTTGGCGAACTGGGCGCGCGAGATCGGCCGGGTGTCGAACATGAACCGTTCCGCATGCTTTTGGTATTCCTCCGACTTCATGGCATTGATGATCATGCTGTGAAGCTTGTCGGCGATCGGCGCCGGCAGGTTGGCCGGACCGAAGGTGCCGAACCAGGCGCCGACGACGAAGTCAGGGTAGCCGCTTTCGGCCATGGTCGGAACGTTGGGGAAGCCCGGCAGGCGCGTGGCGCTCGTGGCCGCGATGGGCCGCACGCGGCCCGCATCGAGCATGGTCTTCAGGCTCGCCGGCGAGGCGACAAGGAAGTCGTGCTCACCGGCCACCAGGGCCTGCAGTGAAGGCGCAGCGCCTTTGTAGGGCACGTGCAGCATGTTTGCGCCGGTCTTGGCCTTGAACAGCTCGATCCACAGGTGGCTGGTCGTGCCGAAGCCGTTCGAGCCGTAGTTCACGTTCTTGCTGTGCGATGCGTCGACGACGTCCTTGGCCGTGCGGTACGGTGAATTCACGTTCACCGCGAACAGCACGTGGGTGTGGGCCACCTGGGCCAGGGCCGTCAGGTCCTTGTCTACCCGGTAAGGCGGGGTTTTCTTGAGCAGTGGGTAGATCGTCGTGGCATCGGCCAGGGTCAACATCATGGTGTAGCCGTCCGGCGCAGCGTTGACGACGGCCTGCACGCCGATGGAGCCCGATGCGCCTGCGCGGTTCTCGACCACGACCGGCACGTTGTTCTGCTCGGCCATCACCTTGGCGAGTGCGCGCGACATCACGTCCGTGGAGCCGCCGGGAGGGTTGGGCACGATGAACTTGATGGGACGGGAAGGGAAGACCTCTGTTTGCGACATCGCGGGGACTGTGACCGCGGCAGCCATGAGGCCAAGGAAGGCCAGGGCGAAACGACGACCGGGGCGGCTGACATGGCTCATGCTTTGGCTCCTGATGGACTGGTGCCGCATGGTAGGCGCGCCGGGGGCTTTGCGGCTTAGGTGTTTTCCAGTGAGGATCGATTTTCTCTATGTAGAATTTTTTGCAACCTGGCCGAGCAGGGTGATGGTTTCAGGCCAGCACTGCGTGTTCGCGCAGGGCAGTGACCTCTTCGCGAGAAAAGCCGGCGGCCAGCAGCACATCGTCAGTGGCTGCAGCTGCCTGCGTCTGCGGTGGCGGCGCGCGGTTGTCGCTCAGGCTAAAGCGCGGCATCGGCGCCGGAACCATCGCGCCATGGGTATCGATGAAGGTGCCGCGGGCGACATTGTGTGGGTGGTTGATGGCTTCTTGCATCGACAGCACTGGCGCGACGCAAGCGTCCGTGCCGGCCAGTTCGGCGCACCACGCGTCGCGTGTGCGGCTGGCGAAATGCGCGCGCAGACGCTCGCGCACATGCGGCCATTGGGCCGGATCACCGCGGCCGGCCATGCCGGGGTCGTCCTCAAGCCCGATGCGTCGAAGAAAGTCCGCCCAGAACTGTGGCTCCAGTGGCCCGGCGGCGATAAATTTTCCGTCGGCGCATCGGTAGACCCCGTAGTGCGGCGCCCCGCCGTCAAGCACGTTGCTCTCGCGCGCGTCGCGCCAACTGCCGCCGGCCAGCCGCGCATAAAACGGGGCCATCAGGTAGGCGGCGCCGTCGCTCATGGCGGTGTCGATCACCTGGCCGTGACCGGTGCGGGCGGCGTGCAGCAGCGCGCTCGCCACGCCGAAGGCCAGCATCGCGCCGCCGCCGCCGAAGTCGCCGACCAGGTTGAGCGGCGGCACTGGCGCCTCGGTGGTGCCGATCGCATGCAATGCGCCAGAGATCGCGATGTAGTTGATGTCATGGCCGGCGGTGTGGGCCAGCGGCCCGGACTGCCCCCAGCCGGTCATGCGGCCATAGACCAGGCTCGGCTTGCGCGCCAGGCAAACGTCGGGCCCTACGCCGAGGCGCTCCATCACGCCGGGGCGGTAGCCCTCGACCAGCGCGTCGGCGCTATCGAGCAGCCGCAGCAGCGCTTGCACGCCGCCTGGCTTCTTCAGGTCCAGCCCCACGTTCACGCGCCCGCGCGAGAGCGGATCCTGGGTGCTGTCGACGCTCCCGCTGACGGGCTCGGTCTTGCGCCCCTGCACGCGAATCACGCGGGCACCGGCGTCGGCCAGGATCATCCCGGCGAACGGCACCGGCCCGAGGCCGGCCATCTCGATCACGGTGACGCCTGACAAGGGCCCGTTCATGCGCCGGGGTCCCGCTTGTGCACCTGCTGGCGGATCGGTACGAACTCGGCCTGGCGCAGCGCGCGGCGATGCCGCTCGGCGCCGTCGATCATGAAGTCCATGCCGGTGACGTATGCGGCGTAGGGGGAGCACAGGTAGGTGGCCGCCCAGCCGAGTTCGTGGGTGCGCCCGGTGCGCAAACCGGGCACGCGGTTCCATTCGGCTTCGTAGCCTTGCGGACGCTGCTTGCGCATCTCGGGACTGTGGTCCTGGTGCGGGAAGATGCCGGGTGACAGGGCGTTGACGCGGATCCCGTCCGGCGCCCATTCGACGGCCAGTGTGTTGGTCAGGCTCAGCACACCGGCCTTGGCCGCCGCGCTGTGGGCGTGCCCAGGCGCGGCGCCGGTGGCGTAGGCGACCAGGATGTTGAGGATCGCGCCCGGCTTGCCGGCCGCGACCCGCCGCAAGGCGAACTCCCGGCTGCAAAAGAAGGTGCCGTCCAGCACGATGCCGGTGACCGCGCGCCATCCGTTGGGACTGAGGTCCGCCGCGGGTACCGGAAAGTTGCCGGCCGCGTTGTTGATGAGAACGTCAACGCCGCCAAAGGCTTTTTCGGCCTCGTCGAACGCGCGTGCAACCTGGTCCGGATGACGCACGTCCAGCGGCACGGCGATGGCCTTGCCGCCGACGGCTTCCAGGGCGGCGAGGCCAGCCTGATGGTGCTGCGGGTTGCGGCTGGCAATTACGATGTTGCCGCCGAGGCGGGCGAACTCCACGGCCATGGCTTTGCCCAGGCCGGTGCCACCGCCGGTGATCAGGATCGTCTGGCCCGCGTAGGTGCCGGGCGCAAGCATTGGGTGGCCGGCGGGAGGCGGGTCCGGAAGGCCTGGATACATCGATTTCAGGTCCATGTGTGTCTCCTTACGGTTTGCGGCTGGCCTGGAAGGCGCGGATGCCGGCGACGAAGTCGTCGCTCTCAGCACAAAGGCCGATGGCTTGGCCCTCCAGTGCGACCTGTTCGTCCAGGCTGTTGCCAAGCGAGCGATTGAGCAGCCGCTTGGCGTGCGCCAGCGCGTGCCGCGGGCTGGCCGCCAGCTGGCGCGCGATGCGCTCGGTCACGGCCTGGACCTCCTCGGGCGCGACGACCTGGTTGACCAGGCCCCAGGCCAGCGCCGTGGGCGCGTCGAGCATCTCGCCCAGCAGCGCCATCTGCTTGGCCTTTTTCATGCCAACCGTGCGGGGCAGGTGCCACGAGCTGCTGCCGTCGGGGGACAGGCCGACCCTCACCTGCGCCAGCACGAACCGCGCGTCGGACGCGGCAATCGCCAGGTCGCACGAGAGCACAAAGCCGACGCCACCGCCCGCGACCGCTCCGCGCACGCTGGCCACGACCGGCTGCGGCAGGCGCTCGAGCAGGCTGAAGATCGGCGCCGAGCGGGCCAGCCGCTCCTGCATCAACGCCCGGCGCTCTGGCGCAGGCTGACTGGCGATGGTTGCGAAGGCGTTGATGTCGCCGCCCGCCATGAAATGGTCGCCGGCGCCGCGCAGCACCACGCAGCGCACCGAGGGATCGGCCTCGATGCGCAGCAGCGTGCGATGCAGCGCCGTGATCATTTCCTCGCTGGTGGCATTGCGCAGTTGCGGCCGGTTGAAGGTCAGCCACGCGATCCCGTGGGCGTCTTGTTCGGTGCGCAGGTGGTCGGTCATGGCAGGTGTGTGTGATCCGCTCGCTTAGTCCGGCCTCTCGTTGGACATCACCACGGTGCCGGCCGCGCCGAAGAAGCCGCCGACGCCGTGGGCCACCGATACCCTGGCGCCGGAGATCTGCGCGGGCGCGATGCCGCGCATCTGCCGCACGCTTTCCTGCAGCGCGTACATGCCGTACATGCCCGAGTGCATGTAGCTCAAACCGCCGCCGTTGGTGTTGACCGGCAACTTGCCGCCCGGCGCCGTATGGCCGTCCCAGATGAACGCGCCGGCCTCACCGCGGCCGACGAAGCCCAGGTCTTCCAGGCCGTAAATGGGCAGGTGGGCGAAAGCGTCGTACAGCATGAGGTGGTCGACGTCGGCATGGGTGATGCCTGCGCAAGCGAAGGCCTCGGCACCGCTGAGGCGGAAGGCTCGCGACGTGGTGAAGTCTTCCATCTGGCTGATCATCGGCGTTTCCGCGCTCTCACTGGTCCCGAGGATGTAGACCGGCCGGGTCGGAAAGTCTTTCGCGCGATCCGCCCGGGTCAGGATCAGTGCGCCGCCACCGTCGGTCACCAGGCAGCACTGCAGGATCCGGAAGGGGTAGGCGATCATCTTGGAGTTGAGCACATCGGCGACGGTGATCGGCTCCTTGAAGCTGGCCCGCGGGTTTTTTGCCGCCCACTGGCGCTGCACCACCGATACCATGGCCAGCTGCTCGTGCGTGAGTCCGGTGTCCTTCATGTAGCGCAGCACCGGGATGGTGAACAGGTTGGCGGGGCTGAAGGGCGCGAACGGCATCTCGAACTGGCCGACCAGACTGCTGGGCGCGAGGTTCTGGCCCACGTAGTAGCCGATGCGCGACTTGCCGCTTTCGCCGTGGGTGATCAGCACCGTGTTGGCCAGTCCGGCCTCGATGGCCGCGGCCGCATGCCGCACATGCAGCATGAACGAGCAGCCGCCGACATAGGTGCCGTCCAGCCAGCGCGGGGTGATGCCAAGCTGCCAGGCGAGGTTGACAGGCAACTCGCCCGCGCACGCCACGCCGTCGATGTCGCGCGCCTTCAGTCCGGCGTCTTTCAGTGCGTTGAGCGCCGCGTCGCAATGTATCTGGGCCTGCGAAAGGTTCTTGATCAGACCCATGTCGGTGGATTCGGCCGCACCGACGATGGCCACGCTGCCACGTTTCATACGCGCTCTTCCTGCAGGGGCCGAAAAAGCGGCAGTGTGATGTCGCCGTCGAGTGGCTCAAAGACGACCTCGAGCGGCATGTCCAGCTGCAGCGCCTGCGGTGTCTGGGGACAGCCGATCACGTTTGTCATCATTCGCGGGCCTTCTTCAAGCGTGACCACCGCGATCGAATACGGCGGCTCGAAGCCGGGTGCCGGGCGCGGGCTTATGACATAGCTGTACAGCGTGGCACGGCCGCTGGCCTGCACCACCTTCACCTTGCGCTCGCTGCAGCGGGGGCAGAACGGGCGGGGCGGAAAGTAGATGTGACTGCAGCTTTCGCACTGTTGCAGCAGCAGCCGGCGCTCTCGCGTTCCATCCCAAAAGTGCTTGGTTTCTGGCGTGGGGACTGGTTTGGATCGGCTCGTGAGCATCTGGAAATTCTCCCAGAAAAATGGTTTTCGCGTTAGTCGAACGTGTGGCATCATCCGATTTTGTTCAAATAGCAAGTGGAGACATCTGCCTCATGAGCGGCATCCAGGGCCCCTTGACCGGCATCACCATCGTCGACCTGACGCGCGTGCTCGCCGGCCCTTACTGCACGATGCTGCTAAGCGAGCTCGGTGCGCGGGTGATCAAGATCGAGGAGCCCGGCAAGGGTGACGATGCCCGTGCCTACGGCCCCTTTGTCCAGGGCCGCCCCTGCTACTTCAACTCGATCAACCGCAACAAGGAATCGATCGCGCTCGACTTGCGCGCCGAAGACGACCGGGCAATCCTTGAATCGATGCTGGCCAAGGCTGATGTGCTGGCCGAGAACTTCCGCCCCGGCGTGATGGACAAACTGGGCTACGGCTGGGAGGACATCCACCGCCGCTACCCGCGGCTGGTCTACGCGTCGGTGTCTGGCTACGGCCACACCGGCCCCAACCGTCACCAGCCCGGATACGACATGGTGATTCAAGGCATCTCTGGCCTCATGAGCATCACGGGCGACAGTGACGGCGAGCCGTGCCGCACCGGAATTTCGATCGCCGACGCCGCATCGGGCGTGTTCACGGCGGCCGCCATCAATGCCGCGCTGCTTCACCGCGAGCGCACTGGAGAAAGCACCCGGATCGACATCGCGATGTTCGACTGCATGCTGGCCCTGATGGAGTCCCCCATCTCCCGGTATCACATGACCGGCCAGATCGCGTCCCGGATGGGTTCGATGCACCCGGCCATCATGCCCTTTGAGGCCTTCGCCACGCAGGACAGCCACATGACCCTCGCATGCGGCAACGACAAGCTGTTCCGCCAGATGTGCGCGGCAATCCACCGCGAAGACCTGGCGCAGCATCCGCACTACGCCACCAATGTCTTGCGGGTGGAGAACCGCCCCGCGTTGCGCGCGGAGCTCGAGAAAGAGTTTCGCAAGGCGACCTCCGCCCAATGGACAGCGCGCTTTGAGCCGCTGGGCATTCCGGTCGGCCCCATCAACAACGTCGCCCAGGCGCTGGCCGAGCCGCAGGTGGCGGCACGGAACATGTTGGTTGAGACCATGGATCCGGTATTGGGGGCGCTCAAGGTGGTCGGCAATCCGATCAAGATCTCAGGCTTTCCGGACCTGCCCACGCGCCGGCTGGCGCCCGACCTCGACCAGGACCGCGCGCGCCTGATTGAGGAATTCCACCCTCGCCACTAAGGACCGTTCGATGATTGCAGAGAAGCTTTACCGGGAAGAGCACCGCATCTTCCAGCAAACCGCACGCCGCTTCGTGGATCAGGAGATCCTGCCCCACCGTGAGGCCTGGGAAGAGATGGGGACGGTGCCACGAGAGGTCTGGGAGAAGGCTGGCCGCCAGGGCCTGCTTTGCTGCGACCTTCCCGAGGAGTTCGAAGGGCCTGGCGGTGACTTCCTCCACGCCGTCGTGCTGGCCCAGGAAATGGCGCGCGCTGGCGGCGGCGGCCCGACGTTCGGCGGCCACTCCGATATCGCCGTGCCTTACATCACGAAGTACGGAACGCCGGAGCAAAAGCGCAAGTGGCTGCCCAAGGCGGTGCGGGGCGAGGCGATCGTTGCCATCGCCATGACCGAGCCGCACGCCGGCAGCGATCTCCAGGCGATTCGCACCAGCGCGCGACGCGATGGCGGCGACTACGTGATCAAGGGCCAGAAGACCTACATCAGCAACGGCCTGCAGGCGCACCTGGTGATCGTGGCCGTCAAGACCGATCCCGCCGCCGGCGCCAAGGGCATCAGCCTGATCCTGGTCGAGACCGACCGGCCCGGCTTCGTGCGCGGCAAGGCGCTCAAGAAGATCGGCCGCAAGGCGCAGGACACGATGGAGCTGTTCTTCGACGACGTGCGGGTGCCGGCCGAAAACCTTCTGGGCACGCAAGAAGGGCAGGGCTTCTATCAACTCATGGGGCTGCTGGTGCAAGAGCGCCTGAGTTCTGCCGTGCGTTGCGTCTGCATGATGCAACTGGCCCTGGAAGACACGGTCCGGTTTGTCAAAGAGCGCCAGGTGTTCGGCAAGCCGATCGCGGCCTTCCAGAACACCCAGTTCGAACTGGCAGACCTCTGGTCCGGCCTGCTGGCCACCCGGGTGTTCGTCGAGTGGTGCATCGAGCGCCACATGGAAGGCAAGCTGACTGCGGTCGAGGCTGCCGCGGTCAAGCTGCGCGCGTCCGAGTACGAGGGTGTGCTGATCGACCAGTGCCTGCAGTTCTATGGCGGCATGGGCTACATGTGGGAAACGCCGATCGCGCGCGCCTATGCAGACGCCCGGGTCAACCGCATTTCCGCCGGCAGCAACCATATCCTCAAGATGCTGATTGGCCGCGAACTGCTCAAGTAAGCTGCAGCACGCACTGCGAACACGAAAGGAAGTTTCATGGAAGGTTGTCTGCAAAACCAGGTGGTCCTGGTCACGGGCGCGGGACGCGGCATCGGCCGCGAGATTGCCCTGCTGGCCGCGGCGCAAGGCGCATCGGTCGTGGTCAATGACCTCGGCGTCGATACCGAGGGCGGTGGCCCCACCAGCGCGCCGGCGGACGACGTGGTCAAGGAAATCCAGGCCGCCGGCGGCACGGCGGTTGCCAACACCGACAGCATCACCGACGCCAGCGCGGCCGAACGCATGGTGCGACAGGCGATCGACACCTTCGGCCGCCTCGATGCCGTGGTGAACAATGCCGGCTTCCTGCGTGATCGCATTTTCCACAAGATGTCGCACGACGACTGGCGCGCCGTGGTGGATGTTCACCTCACCGGCTACTGGAACGTCTCGAAGGCGGCGGCCGCGTACTTTCGTGAAGTCGAACGCGGAAGCTTCGTGCACTTCACGTCCGCCTCCGGGCTGGTCGGCAATTTCGGCCAGGCCAACTATGCAGCCGCCAAGCTGGGGGTCGTGGGCCTGTCCAAGTCGATCGCGCTGGACATGCAGCGCTACAACGTGCGCTCCAACTGCATCGCGCCCTTCGCCTGGAGTCGTCTGGTGGGCACGATTCCGACCGAGACACCCCAAGAGAAGCTGCGGGTCGAGCGCGTCAAGACGATGACCGCGGCCAAGATCGCTCCCCTGACCGTGTTCCTGGCCAGCGACCTGTCCAAGGATGTGAGCGGGCAGATTTTTGGCTCGCGCAAGAACGAGATCTTCCTGTTCAGCCAGCCCCGGCCGATCAGGAGCGTCCAGCGGTCTGAGGGCTGGACCCCGCAGGCGCTGGCCGAGCAGATGCTGCCTGCGTTCAAGAGCTCGTTCTATCCGCTCGAGCGCAGCGGCGATGTTTTCTGCTGGGACCCCATCTGATGCCAGTCGTGCTTGAGGCGCTGCGCGCCTTCGAATCAAGCACCGATCACGTGTTCACGCGCAAGGATGTGATGCTGTATGCGCTGGGCCTTGGTTTGGGCGCCGACGAGGCGGACTTGCCGTTCGTCTACGAAGAGAACCTGCAGGTGCTGCCGACTTTCGGCGGCGTCCTGGGCTACCCGGGCTTCTGGATCAAGGAGCACCCCGAGCTGGGCATCGACTGGCAGCGGGTACTCAATGGCGAGCAGTCGTTGGCCCTGCACCGGCCACTGCCACCTGAAGGCCATGTGGTCGGACGTATCCGGGTGGTCGACGTCGTCGACAAGGGCGAGGGCAAGGACTGTTTGCTCTACACCGTGCGCGAGGTGCGCGACGTGGGCGGCGAACTGCTGTGCGAGGTGTTCAACACCATTGTCCTGCGTGGCCAGGGAGGCTTTGGCGGGCCCAGTGCCCGCCGAGAAGCTGCTGCGCCGCCAGTGGCGAGGCCTGACCGGGCTGCCGATCATGTCGTCGATTGGGCCATTCTTGCCCAGGCTGGCTTGATCTACCGGTTGTCGGGTGACTACAACCCGTTGCACGCGGATCCGAAAGTGGCCCGGCAAGTCGGCTTCGACCGCCCGATCCTGCACGGCGCGGCCACCTGGGGTATCGCCGGCCACTTGCTGCTGCGCGCGCTTTGTGGCGGCGACGTGACGCGCGTGCGTTTCTTCGGTGCACGTTTTACCTCGCCTGTGTTTAGCGGCGAGACATTGCTCACGCAGATCTGGCAAGCCGGCCCGGGCCGCGCTGCCTTTCGCTGTTCCGTGCCGGCGCGCGAGAAGGTCGTTCTCGATGCCGGCGAATTTATCTACGCCGGCTGAAAGCCCGGGGTTCAGGCCGCAGCGCGCTTGGACCTGGCGCGTGGCACTTTCGCCTTGGGTGTCGCGGTTGTGGCCGGCCTCTTGGCGCCGGTGCGGGCGCGCGGTGGCGGCGGCAGCGCCGCGGCTTGAACGGCGGGTGTGCCGGAAAAAGCGGATCGGGCATCGACCAGGCTGTGGCCCAGACGCTTGAGTTCCTCGGCGATCACGGCCACGCGCTGCAGGTCGTACTGGCCGTTAAAGAGAATCGCCGCGCAGGTGAAATTGAGCGGGCCGACCGGCTCCAGCACGGGGGCGGCGATGGTGATGGTGCCCGGGTAGGCATAGCCGTCATCGAGCGCCCATCCGGTGCGGCGCACTTCTTCAAGCTGCTGCAGGTAGCTTTCAAAGCCCAACGGACGCGCCAGACGTAGCTGCCCAAAGCGCTCCTTGAGTGCTGGCCGGCTCATCCCCGAGTACGCGGTGAATACGCGGCCTGAGGCGCCGGCCAGCAGCGGAGACCGGGTGCCGGTGCGCGCGTGAATGCGCACCGCGGCGTCACTCTCGGCCGCTGCTACGAGCATGATCCGTTCGTCAGAGATCTTTCGCCAGATCGTCACCATGACCCGATGTGCGCGCGACACTTCTTCGATCTTCGGCTTGAGCAGGTGCAGAGTAGGGTCGTGCTCCAGTACCCCGCGCGCCAGCGCGACCAGGCCGAAGCTCAGCTGGTAGGTCTTGGCGGTGGTGTCGAACTGCACGAAATCCTCCTGGATCAGCGTGCGAAGCACGTTAAAGCAGGTGCTGGGATTGATCTTTAGCGCTCGCGTGATCTGCGTCACTGTGGCGGGCTCCTGGATGGCCTGCAGCAAACGCAGGATCTTGGCGGCGTTGACAACCGCACCGACTGGCTTGCCCTTGAGCCGCTGTAAAGCCACTGCGTTCTGGCCTTTGGTTGTCTTGTCCATTGGTAAAAATTGCTTCCTGGGTGGGTCGCCAGTGCGCTGGCTCACTCCAGGTCAGAGCCGGGCCAGGCGCTATGAGATAACGATTCTACATAGGGAATTCCCGAGGCATTACGCACGACACGCACGATACGTTTGGTGTCACGGTGCAGTACGCTTGCTCAGATGATTGAAGCTTTTCCCCCAGCGCGTGTGCCATGTCCAGGAGCCTGACCCGCGCAATCTCCGCCTGGGCGCAGTCCGATGGCAGCGAGATCGCGATCGTTGCCGACGGCGTTTCATTCACCCGCCAGGAATGGGCCGCCCGGACGGCCCGCCTCGCCGGGCTGCTGCGCGGCCGCGGGCTTGCCGCCGACGGGCGCGTTGCCATCCTCGGCCAGAACAGTCACCGCCACATCCAGGCGCTTTACGCCAGCATGTGGGCGGGTGGCATCGCGGTGCCGCTGAACTGGCGCCTCGCGCTTGGCGAGCTGGTGGCAACGGTCCGCGATTGCGAGCCGGCCGTGCTGATTGCCGATGCGCAGTTCGCACAACAGGCAGCAGCCTTGGCCGCCGCCGTGCCCTCAATCCGCAGTGTCATCGTGGAGGGGGAATACGAAGGTCTACTCGCTGCGGCGCCCTGCGTGCCCGATGCCGGGCGCCACGACGACGACGTTGCCTGCCTGATCTACACCGGCGGCACCACCGGCCATGCCAAGGGCGTGATGCTCACCCACACCAACCTTGTCGCGAATGTGGAGAACGCTTCGCGCGTCGTACCGCTGGGGCGCGACACGGTGCACCTGCATTGCGGCGCTCTGTTTCATCTGTCGGCGCTCTGGCGCGTGTTTGCGGTCTCGCTGCTGGGCGGCCGGCATGTCGTGTTGCCCCGGTTCGAAGCCGACTCGGTGCTCGATGCGATCGAGTCCCAGCGGATCACTGCCGCGGCTTTCGTGCCGACGATGCTGGCGGCGCTGCTGGACTCGCCGAGGTTCACGCCGGCGCGGCTGCAGAGCCTGCGCATCATCACGTACGGGGCGTCACCGGTGTCCGAGTCACTGCTGGAGCGGCTGATGCGCGCGCTCCCCCACTGCGGCCTCTACCAGGGCTACGGCATGACCGAGACCTCGCCAGTCGTCACCTTCTCGACCCCGGCAGACCATCAGAGCGGGCATCCGCACCTTCGCTCGTGCGGCCGGCCTGTGCCGGGTGTGCAGGTGCGGGTCATGGACAGCCAGCAGCGGCTCGCGCCGGCGGGCTCGGTAGGCGAGATTGAGCTGCAGGGTGCCACTGTCATGAAGGGTTACTGGCGGCAGCCGCAGCTGACCGCCACCGCGCTGCGTGACGGCTGGATGCACACCGGGGATGCCGGTTATCTAGACGCCGATGGTTACCTGTACATCGTCGACCGCCTCAAGGACATGGTGGTGACGGGCGGCGAAAACGTTTATTCGTCCGAAGTCGAAAATGCCATCGCCTCACATCCCGCGGTGGACGCCTGCGCGGTGTTCGGCATCCCTGACGCCAAGTGGGGCGAGGCGGTGCATGCGGTGGTCGTGCCCCGCGCGGGTTGCATGCTGACGCCCGCCGACATCCAGGCGCATTGCCGGGCCCGTATTGCCGCCTACAAATGTCCCAAGAGCGTCGAGCTGCGCAGCGAACCGCTGCCGCTGTCGGCGGTCAACAAGGTGCTCAAGGCCCCATTGCGGGCGAAATGGTGGGCCGGCCATCCTCGCAAGGTCGCCTGACGCCGAAGCTTCGCGCACGTGTGCAGGAAGAAATTGCTTTTCTTGTTCCTGGTCTGCGCCGCGCGGCGCGCTTGCTTGCGCAGTCGCATCCGTGGGTGACAAGGCGGCGCAAGTTCGCCTCGGGTATACCCTCTGGCGCCCGTGAAGAGCACGCCGCCACAATCGAAATCACTTTCACCGTTTTTGAATTCATGCGGCTGCATAGCGCGATCAGGACGCAGCCGCAAAATGGCCGCGCATCAACCATCGACGCGATAGTCGAGTCCCTGGCCTCTTGATGCAAACTCAAACACCCTCCAGTTCCAGCGCCGGGCCCCTGCAGGGTATCCGCGTGATCGACTTCAGCCGCATCATCGCCGGCCCCTTTTGCACGCAGTATCTCGCCGACCTGGGTGCGCACGTGATCAAGGTCGAACGGCCGGGCACCGGTGACGACGCGCGCCAATATTCGTTTCCTGCCCAGTGGGGCGGCGTGGGCACGATGTACCTTTCTTTCAATCGCGGCAAGCGCTCCATCGCGCTGGATCTCGAGCAAGAGGGCGATCGCGCGATCGCGCGCGAGCTCATTGCCGATGCCGACGTCCTGGTCGAGAACTTCCGTCCCGACGTGATGGCCAAGCTCGGATTGGGTTGCGAGGCGATGCGTGAAATCAATCCCCGGCTCGTTTATTGCAGCATCTCCGGCTTTGGCGAACAAGGCCCCCTGGCCATGGCGGGGGCCAACGACCTGGTGGCGCAGGCTTCCTGCGGCGTGATGAGCCTCAACGCCCGCGCCGACGGCCGCCCAGAGAAGGTCGTGCCGGCGATGGTCGACATGTTCACCGGCCTCAATGCGGCCCTGGCCATCACCGCCGCGTTGCACGAGCGCACCCGCACCGGTGTGGGAACGCAGGTCAATACCTCGCTGTTCGAAAGCGGCATCTCGATGCTCAGCTACTTCGCGACCACGCACCTGGCACCGGCGCCGCAGCAGCACGAAAACGCCGAAGACCTCGGCGCGAGCATCACGGTGCCGAACCAGACTTTCCGCGCCAGCGATGGCTGGATGGCGATCGCCTGCAGCAACGAGCCGATGTGGCGGCGCCTGTGCGAGGCGATTGAAGCACCGCAGCTGTACGCAGACCCGCGCTACGCCACGAACCTCGACCGCACGCGCAACCAGGCCACGCTCATCCCGGCGCTAGAAGAGGTTTTCGCCAGGCGCACGCGGGTCGATTGGGCCCAGCGGCTCGAGCAGGCCAAGGTCTCGCACTCCAGCGTGCTTTCGGTTGGCGAAGTGCTTTCGCATCCGCAGACCGAGGCGCTCGGCATGGTGGTGCCCATCGCGCATCCGCAGCTCGAAGGCTTTCGCATGGTGCGCTCCCCGCTGCGCATCGGCGGGCGCGCCATGGCTGCCATGGTCCCGCCCCCTGGTCTGGACGAACACCGCACCGAAATCCTCGCGCTGTTGGAGCCGCGGCTCGATGGCACAACGCGCACCAACCCAAAGACCACCCAATGACGCAGAAAAAGCCCTGGCGCACCGCCATCTCCCGTTTCGACGACGCCAGCGTGGAGATCGCCGGCTACAAGCACGAAGACCTGATTCGCAAGCTCGACTTCACAAGCATGCTGTTCGTGCTGTTCCAGCAGCGCATCCCCAGCGCCGCCGAAGTGCGCGTGCTCAACGCGATGATGGTCTCGGTGATCGACCACTCCATCGTCGCCTCGTCAGCCGTCACCCGCATCGTGTCCGCCTCCGGCGTGCCGCTGCAGGCGAGCGTGGCCGCGGGCATTCTCACCATCGGCGACATCCACGGCGGAGCCGGCCAGGAGCTGTCGCGCCGCCTGGAGGAGTGGGTGAGCCAGGCCAAACGCGACGGCGTGCCGCTGGATCACAAGGCCACACAGATCGTTCGGGCGTTGCGCGAAGCGGGCGAACGGCTCGAGGGGTACGGGCATCCCTTGCACCCGAAGGGGGATGCGCGGGTGGACGCGGTGATTGAAGTCGCCCGCGAGGTCGACCTCGTCGGGCCGCATCTGCAACTGGCCCTGCACATTTCCGAGGCCATCCAGGCCGCCAGCGGCAAGGCCCTGCCCCTGAACATCGACGGCGTCGTTGCCGCGCTCGCCTCCGACCTCGGATTCAATTGGCGCCTTGGCCGGGCCTTCATCTTCATTCCGCGCGCTGCTGGCCTTGCTGCCCACGCGATGGAAGAAGCAACCCGCGAACGGGGCTGGCGCAAGGTGGCCTCGTTCGACGATATCGAATATGACGGTCCGGCATCCCGCCCTATCGACTGACAAGGAGACAGACATGAAATCCATCCTCGGAAAATTGGTGTATGCCGCGTGCTTTGGGCTCACGCTTGCAGCCGGCGGCGCCGCCGCGCAGGGTTCCGCCGCAAGCTTCCCGGACAAGCCGATCCGACTCATCGTCCCGTTTTCCAGCGGCGGACCCGCCGACGCGATCGGCCGCGCGGCGGCCGCCGGACTGTCAAATGCGCTGGGGCAACCCGTCATCGTGGACAACCGCGTCGGTGCGGGCGGCCGCGTGGGGGCAGAAGCCGTGGCCAAGGCCGCGCCCGACGGCTACACGCTGCTGCTGTGCAACGTGGGTGACGCGATGGCCATGTCGCTGTACAAATCCATGCCGTACAACTTCGAGAAGGATTTCACCCCCGTCTCGCTGCTGGCTTCGTCGCCATTCCTGGTGGCGGTGCATCCGTCGCTGCCAGCGCAGGATTTCAAGCAGTTCCTTGCGCTGGCCAAATCGAAGCCGGGCAGCATCACCTACGGCTCCGCCGGCACCGGCGTGTCGTCGCACCTTTCGGGCGAAGCCCTGAAGGTCGCGGCTGGCATTGACATCGTGCACGTTCCGTACAAGGGCCAGGCCCCGGCCATGAACGACCTGCTCGGCGGCCAGATCTCCTTCATGTTCGCCAACCCTGTGACCACGCTGGCGCAGGTGCGCGCGGGCAAGCTGCGCGCATTGGCCGTCACAGGCACATCTCGCTTTGCCGGTGCGCCTGACGTTCCCACTGTCGCCGAGTCGGGTGTGCCTGGCTACCAGGCCGAGACATGGTTCGGCATCTCGGCGCCGGCCGGCACGCCCCAGGCGATCGTCGACAAGCTCTCGGCCGGGTTGCAAAAGGCCATGAACAGCCCGGAAGTGCGCGGCACGCTCGAGTCGCTGGGCGCGGTAGTGATCGCCAGCAACCCCGCTGATTTCGGCAAGCGCATTGGCTCAGACGTTCAGGCGTGGCGCGAGATCATCCGCACGGCGAAGATTTCGATCGACTGAGCGCCGGGCAACCAAGGAACTCCATGCCATTCATCAAGCGGGCCGGCCAGGCCACCCTGCACTACAAGATCGACGACTTCACCGATCCCTGGAAGAACGCGCCGGTCATCATCCTGCAACACGGCTTCGGCCGTACGTCCAACCTCTGGTATCGGTGGGTGCCCTATCTGTCGCGCTTTTTCAAAGTGGTGCGGCCGGACCTGCGCGGACACGGCGATGCGCCGCTGGACTTCGATACGCAAACGGGCTACACGGCCGAGAACCTGCTGGGCGACATGCTCGCGGTCGTCGACCAGGTGAGCCCCGGCGTGCCGGTGCACTACTGCGGTGAATCCATCGGTGGCATCGTCGGCATGGTGCTGGCCGCTGAGCGGCCGGACCGCCTTCGCACCCTGGCGCTGGTCTCCGCGCCGTTTAGCATTCCCAAGCACACGCAGGAGGTTTTCGCCCTGGGCTACTCCAGTTGGCAGGAGGCCATGCGGACCCTGGGCAGCGAGAAGTGGACGGCGGCCACCAACGGCTCCACCCGATTCCCGGCCGGCACCGAAGCGGGGCTGCTCGACTGGTACGCGAAGGACATGGGCCGCAACGACGTCGAGGCGTTGGTGGGCTTGTCCTTGGGTGCCATCAAGTTCGACGTGTCGGCACAGGCCGCGCGCATCAAGACGCCGACCTTGGGGCTGTACCCAGGCAATGGCACCATCACGCGCTTTGACCAGGAGCGTGTGCGCAACACGATCCCCGGCGTGCACATGACGCTGCTGCCCTCCGAGGCCCATTCCATCCAGTTTTACATGGCCAAGCAGTGCGCCATGCAAGTGCTTTACCACGCCGCCCAGCACGACGGCACCGTGTGCGACGAATAAGGAGACATCTCATGCAACGCAGATCCGCCATTCTTGCCGCCGCGCTACTTGCCACGACCGCCGCCCAATTGCCCGCGATGGCGCAGGGCACCTATCCGTCCAAGCCCATCAGCATCCTGGTCGGCTACCCCCCGGGAGGCCCGGTCGATACGCTCGCACGCGGCATCGGCCAGAAGCTCTCGGACGCCCTGGGCCAGCAGGTCATTGTGGAGAACGTGCCCGGCGCGACCGGCATGATCGCCAACCAGCGGCTGGTCAAGTCGGCTGCCGATGGGTACACCCTGCTGATGGGCGCCAACCCGATGTCGATCCAGGCGACGATCATGAAGTCCTTGCCCTACAACTCGCTGCGCGACTTCACGCCGATCGCCTACGTGGGTGACTCACCGTACCTGCTGGTGGTACCACCAAACTCCCCCGCGCGTACTGTGGGGGAGTTGGTCTCGCTCGTGAAGGCCTCGCCGGGCAAGACGAGCTACGGATCCGCTGGCACCGGCAGCGCCAACCACCTCGCTGGCGAGCTGATGAAGAGCATGGCCAAGCTGGATATCAACCACGTGGCCTACAAGGGCGCCGCGCCGGCCGAGGTGGACGTGATGGGCGGCCACGTGGCGTACATCTTCGATGCCTTCACAACCGGTCTGAAGCTCGTGCAAGGCGGCAAGCTTCGTGCGTTGGCCGTCACCACCGAGACGCGCTCGCCCGCTGCGCCGGACATCCCAACGATGGCCGAGTCCGGCTTTCCGGGCTTCGCCGTGCAGGCGTGGTACGGCCTCTTCGGCCCGGCCAACATGCCGCCCGAGGTGGCTCGCCGCTTGAACGAGGAAGTGAATAAGGCGATCGCGGCGCCGGACCTGCAGGCGCGCCTGGTCGGCATGGGACTGCAGGCCAAGCCGGGCACCGCGGCCCAGTTCAATGCGTTCTTTTCCAGGGACATCACGACCTTCGCCAAGGCGATCAAAGACGCGGGTGTGCAACTTCAGGACTGAGCCTTGACCTCTCACGGCATATCTGGTGCGCCTCCTGCGCCTGTGGATACACACACGGCGCTGGCGCGCCTGCTCGAGGCCGGCGGTCTGGATGCGCAGTGTGCTGACGTCGCCATCACCGGGGACGACGCGTCCCTGGTCAGTCCCCATCGCCTGCCCACGGCGATGGGGGTCGCGATCGCGGCCCAGGCCGCCGCCATCGCGCAGATCTGGCGCATGCGCACCGGCCGCGAGCAAAAGGTGTCGGTCGACCTGGCCGCTGCCGCCTATGCATTGAACCCGGGCGAGCACCTGCGACAAAACGGCTACCCCGTCACTGTGCGCTTCGTCTTTCAGGAGCCCGGCAACGGGTTCTTTCGCGCCAGTAACGGGTGGATCTACATGGCCCACGGCAGCCCGCGGCTGCGCAACGGCTTGCTTGATGTATTGCAGTGTGCGAACACGAAACAGGCCATCGGCAAAGCGGTGGCGCAATGGGATGCGAGCGAACTGGAGCCAATCTGCCAGGAGCGCGGCCTGCCGATGGTGATGGTGCGCAGCCCCGCGCAGTGGCGCGCGCATCCGCACGCCAGGTTCCTGGCGGGCCGGCCGGTGATCGAGATCGAGCGGATCGCCGACGGCGCGCCGGTGCCCTTCGGTGCCGCCGAGCGCCCGCTGCAAGGCATCCGCGTTCTTGAAAACACGCACATCCTCGCGGGCCCCGGCATTGGCCGCTGTCTGGCGGAGCAGGGCGCCGATGTGCTGCGGATATCGCCGCCGCGAACCAGCGATCCCATCAACTTCATGATCGACACCGGCTTCGGCAAACGAGCGGCCTTCCTCGACCTCGATGCGGCCGCCGACATCGACCGCTACAAGACGCTTGCCGCGGAAGCCGACGTGGTGGTGCAGTCGCTGCGCCCCGGGACAATGGAACGCAGGGGCTTGGGCTGGCACGAACTGGCCGCGGCCAGTAAGAAGGGCATGGTGTATGTGTCGGTCAGCTGCTATGGCGGCGAGCAAGGCCCCTGGTCAAGGTATGTGGGCTACGACCCGATCGCCCAGGCGGCCACCGGCATCAGCGTGGACGAAGGCGGCCCCGAGGCGCCCCGCGTGGTGCCCTCGCATCTGCTGGCCGACTACCTCACCGCGTACCTGGGCACCTTCGGCGCCCTGGCCGGATTGATCCGCCGCGCGCGCGACGGTGGCAGTTACCACGTGCGCATTTCGCTGGCGCAGACCTGCATGTGGGTGCAGGATCTGGGCCCGAACGTGCTGCGCACTGAGCCTCGGCCGGCCGCCCGCGCGCAGCCGCAGCTTCTCACCATGGATTCGCCCTTCGGCGAGTTGACCTACCTGGCGCCCGTCGCGCAGTTCTCCGAGACCGCAGCTTATTGGGACAAGCCGCCGGTGCCGCTGGGCGCCTCGCGGGCCGAGTGGCTATGACAGACACGCCGGGCACCCCTTCCACCCTGACCGCGTGGCTCGCGACCCACGCGGACAGCCATGCCACTTGCATCCACGACGCCGGCGTTGCCGTGGACTGGTCGCAGTTGGTTCGCCGCAGCCGCGGCATGGCCGCGGGGCTGGCATCGATGGGTGTGCGCTATGGCGATCGGGTCGGGCTCTGGCTTCCGAACCGGACCGCCTGGCTCGTGAGCTTTTTCGCCTGCGCCCAGTTGGGAGCGATCGCGGTGTCGATCAATACCCGCTATCGCAGCGCCGAGGTCGGCGACCTGTTGCGGCGATCGGGCGCCAGCGTGCTGGTGTGCTGGCCCGGTTTCAAGGCAATCGATTTCGCGGGCATCCTGGCGCAGTGCGGCGAGCATGACCTGGAACACCTGCAAGCCATCGTCGCTTACTCGGAAGACGGCGCAGCGCCCCCGGCCACCATCGCGGGTAAGCGCGCCGTGTCCTATGCAAGCCTGACCGGCCACGAACCGCATGGCACCGACCACGCGACGGCGCAGTCGCCCTGCATCATGTTCACCACCTCGGGGACGACCAAGGCGCCCAAGATGGTGCTGCACAAGCATGCCAACGTGCTGGGCCATGCGCGCAATGCGGCGCGCCAGTATGGCCTGGGCCAGGACAAACGCTTCTTGCTGGTGCCGCCGTTTTGTGGCGTGTTCGGCATGTGCAGCGCCATGGCCGCGCTCGTGTCCGACAGCCTTCTTGTGCTGGACGCTGTCTGGGAACCGGCACGCTTTGCCGACCTGATCGACGAGCACAAGATCACGCACGTGGTGTCGTCCAATGAAGCCCTTGGGCAACTTCTGGCTGCGCGCAGCGCGCAGCACCCGTTTCCCAGCCTGGAGCTGGTCGGCCAGGCAAACCTCAATCCGGCGCATGCGGACATCACAGAACGAGCCGATGCGCGCGGCATACGCGCAGCCGGCCTCTACGGTTCATCGGAAGTGCAGGCGATCTTCTCGCTGTGCGACCCGAAGGCACCCCCGGACATACGCGGTCGGGCCGGTGGTGTGCCTGCCAGCGCGGTGGCGCAAGTGCGCGCGCGCGACACCGAAACACAAGCCCTGTGCGCGCACGGGGAGCCCGGCGAGCTCGAATTTCTGGCGCCGCAAAGCTGCTTCGTAGAGTACTTCCGCAATCCGCAGGCGACCGCCGAGGCGTTCACGGGCGATGGCTGGTTTCGGTCGGGGGACCTGGGCTTCACAGAACCCGACGGGGGCTTCATCTACCTCGCGCGGATGGGCGACACACTGCGCCTGGGCGGCTTTCTTGTCAGTCCGGCCGAGATCGAGGCCGTCGTGCAGGAGCATCCGCAGGTGGAAAGCTGCCAGGTGGTTGGCGCGCGCACCGCCGAGGCTGTCAAGCCCTTTGCGTTCGTGCTGACGCGGGACTCGACCCCCTTCGATGAAGCCGCGGTGATCGCCTATGTGGGTTCGCGTCTTGCGAGGTACAAGGTCCCTGTTCGCGTTGTCGCCGTCGATGAGTTTCCCACGACGCCGAGCGCGAACGGATCCAAGGTTCAGAAGACCAAACTGCGCGACATGGCTGATGCGATGTTGGCCGGCGGAACAAACTGATCAGCCGCGTTGCCAAGGCAACCTCTCCAGCGTGCTCGACCTGCTGCCGGTGGGTGAGTGGATCGCTGACCGCCAGGCCATGATCACTCCCAGCAACGAGGCCGCCTGCAAGATCTGGTGCGGCGTGCACCGCTTGGGCCCGCAGAACTATGGCGTCTACAAGGGCTGGCACGATGATCAAGCTGGAGCCGCAGCCAGCCGCTGCAAACCATCGAGGTGCTGGCGGTCGTAGAGCGTCACGATGGTGGGCGGCGGCATGGAGGATTCATGAACGATGAGCCCCTCGGTGACGATCATGGCCGCCCCGCCTTGCGCCCTGGCTTCGTAGTAGTCGATCATCTGGGCGGTGACAGCATGCTGCTGCGCGTAGTTGCCAACCGTCGCGGGAAACGTGATCCGGTTTCGCAGCGTCTTTCGGCCCACGAGGATCTCGGAGAAAAGGTCCGGATAGCTCACTGGATGCTTTCTGGCCGCAATTTAGCTTTTCATCAATGGGAACCGGTCAAGGTAAGGCTGATACTGCGGCTCCATTTCGATATCGAGCGTCTCGAGAAGGCGGACGATGCCGATGTAAAAGCCGATGGCAACGATCAGGTCTACAACCGACTCGGTGCCGATGGCCGCTTCGATCGTCTTGACGGTGTCGGGGGACGCGCGTGGCCCTTTGTACATCTCACGTGCCGCGCGCAGCACGGCCCGCGCTGCCGGCTCCAGGGAAGTCGTTTGGCCGAGCGTTTCAGCCATCATCGAGCGGATGTCCGCATCGGTCACACCGTTTTCCAGCGCAACCTTGATGTGGTGGGACCATTCGTACCGGCATTGCGCGCTCCACCCGATCTGCAGTATTGCAAGTTCGCGAAGCCGCGGGTCGAGCCGGCTTTTCTTCTGCAGGAAACTGCCCAACCCCCAGAATGCGCGGCAACAGTCTGGTGAATTGGCCAACGCCCTGAAAGAGTTGAAATTTCGCTCCAGCAGATCCTGATTTGCCTCGCTCAGTTCATGCTTGTCTAGATAGCGGATCACTGCCATCGGGTCTGTTCCTTATCGGGTTCTGCTTCAGCTGACCGGTTTGGCTGGGCCTGGCGCCGGCGGTGTCCAGCTGACCCCACCCCACTCCTCGAACAGTTTGACCACCTGAAGGTAGTCCTGCTTGGGGTCTCCCTTGCACAAGGCCTGGTGCCAGATCTGGCATGTCGTGCGCCCCATGCGCATGGGCACTTGAAGCGCTTCGCCCGCCTCGACGCACAGAGAGACGTCTTTGTAGCTCAGGTCGAGGCTGAAGCCGATGGGAACCCCGGGCAGCACATATTTGGGAATTTTCTTCTCGACCGCGTGGTTGGTGCCGGAGCTCACGCTCAAGACGTCAAGCATGGTCTGCGGGTCCAGGCCCGCCTTTGCGCCGACGGTCATGGCCTCGTAAGTGACGGCCATCGCCGTGGTGGACATCAGGTTATTCAAAAGCTTCATCAGGTGGCCCATGCCAGCATGTTCGCCAACATAGAAGATCTTTTTTCCGATGCATTCGAGAAGTTCCTTGACCTGCGCGAATGAGGCCGAAGGTCCGGACGCCATCAGCGTGAGTGTTCCCTCTCCAGCGTCAACGACGCCGCCGTAGATTCCACCGCTGACCGGTGCATCGAACGCCACCACGCTTTTGTGCGCCAGCTGCTCGGCTACGCGCTTGGCCATTTGCGGCCCGGTGGTGGACAGATCAATGTACAGCTTCATGCGCGTGCCATGCAGCAACCCTTCAGGGCCCAACGCCACGGCCTCCACTGCGGCGGGCGTCGAGAGGCTGACCATGACAACGTCAGCCAGATCGGCCACCTTCTTCGGAGACTCGGCCCACTCACCGCCGGCCGCGGTGAACTGGGCGCGCATATCCTGGCGAGCGTCATGCCCGACGACGCGGTGGCCAGCCTTGACCAGCCGCAGCGAGATTGGCAGGCCCATGTTGCCCAGGCCGACAAAACCGATCACTTTTGCCATCACTGCCCCTGGTTATTGAATGGTCGCCCCGGAGCGCTTGACGAGCTCCAGGTGTTTTTCCAACTCGGTCTGGAAAAACTGCGCCGCAAATTCGGACGTGCTGCCGATGATCAGTACGTCGAGCTTGGCGAAGGCTTCCTGGACCTCCTTGAGCGCCAGTGCCGCCTTCAGTTCGGAATTGAGCCGGTCAACAACGGGCTTGGGCATTCCCGCCGGACCCACCAACGCCAGCCAGGCGCCGAAGTTGTAGTTTGGCAAACCGCTCTCGGCCAGTGTGGGCACCGTTGGCAACATGCCTGAGCGCGCCTGCGTCGTCACTCCGATTGCGCGCAGCTTTCCGGCCTGCAGCTGCGGGAGCGCGGCCGGCGCTGCGAATACCGCCATGTCAATATGGCCGGCGATGACATCCGTGATCATCTGGCCGATGGTCTTGTAGGGCACGTGTCTGATGTTCACGTTGCCCTCGCTGCCCAGCAGCACACCGGCTAGGTGCAGGACCGAGCCGTTACCCGAAGACCCGTAGGTCAGCGTGCCGGGCTTGGCCCTCGCAAGCGCGAGCAACTCCTGCAGGTCTTTTGCAGGCAATGCGGGATTGACCAGCAAGGTCAAGGGCGTGCTGCCGATCAGGCCGATCGGTGTGAAGTCCTTGATGCTGTCAAAGGGCATCTCCTTAAAGATGCCCGGATTGATCGCGTGGGCGTTATTGACCTGGACCAGCGTGTAGCCGTCCTTGGGCGCGCGCAGCATTTGCTGCGTTCCGGTCACGCCGCCCGCGCCTGGGACGTTCTCCACCACAACGGCCTGGCCCATGGCCTTGCCCATGTGCGTCGCCAGCACGCGCGCCACGCCGTCCGTCACGTTGCCGGCGCCGGTCGGCACGATGATCCGGATCGGCTTGGTCGGATAGGACTGGGCGAAGGCCGACACTGCGGCGCACGCTGCACCTATGGCAATGACGGCGCCGGCCAAAAAGCGACGCAGCGGCCGTCGGGCGAAACCTGCGTGACCGGCCAATCCGGGAAAGCGATTGGAACCACTCATGGATACCTCCTGGGGGGGTGCGCCGCCAATAGGCGAGCGCTGTGATTGAACGGACCTTCATCCATTTCAGAGGATAAGAGGATTCTGAAAAGCGACGGGGGTGGGGATGCTCGGACATTCACCATTGACGGCAACCAATCGCGCTAGGCAATCCGGGCGCCCGGCCAGCGTTTGTCGGTTATCAGACTTTTCACCAATTCAATGACAAGTTCGCGCACGCGCGTGGCCGCGACCGTCAGCGAAGAATGCTCTGGCTGAAACAGCCAGGCCGTGCGGTCCATGATCGGGTTGCTGATCGGAAGAAAAACAGCGGCCTTCCGGGGGGACATGGCGATGGTGTTGGCGGCCATCATGATGGAGCTTCCCAGGCCGGACTCGACAGCGCCGACGATGGTCTTGACGCCGCTCAACTCGGCGATCACCTTGAGCTCACGGTTGGCACGCAGCGCTTCGCGTTCCAGCAGCATGCGGATACTGTTCGGTCTGGAAGGCAGGACCAGCGGCCACTTGACCACCTCGGAGAAATCGATGCTGCGGGCGCGTCCGAACTTCTTGCGCGCCAGGGGATCGACTGAGACGAAGTGCAGGCGTTCGATGAACAGCGGCAGACGCTCGAACCCACGAAGAGGCTCGTCGTGAAAAAGGACGGACAGGTCAAGTTTGGCCGTCGCCAGCTGCTCGGAAAGCAGGCCACTGAGACCTTCGACAATGCTCAGTTCAACCAGGGGCAGTTGCGCGCGCACGGCCGTCAGCAGGGGCAAGGCCAGAATGGCCGCGGTGCTGCTGGGGATGCCTACAGCGACCCTGCCCCGTACCTCGCGGTCCAGCGATCGGACGGTGTCACCGGCTGCCTCGATATGCTTGATGACGGCCTGTGCGTGCAGGTACATGACGCGGCCCGCTTCGGTGGGCTTGACGCCGTTTTTGCTGCGCAGCAAAAGCGTTGTCTGCAACTCGGCTTCCAGATTGGCCAGCTGACGACTGATCGCTGACTGAACCACGTTGAGCTTTCTGGCGGCGCCCGTCATGCTCTGGGCGTCGACCACGGCAACGAAGTAGCGACACTGCCGCACCTCCACGATCAGGGCCTGGCCTTCATGAGCGAGCGTGATCGGCGCCGCACATCGGCTACGCAGCCAGCCACTGGCTGAACCATTCCCGCGTGGCGGTGGTTGCCGTTTCGAACTCGTCCATATAGGGATCGTAATGGTCGCCGCGCGTGATCACCAGCTTCTTGGGCTCCAGGGCGGATTCGTAGGTGGGCAGCATGAGTTGAGCCTCCGCTTGTGACACGATCATCAGCAGCGGTGTCGGGCTGATCAGGCGGGCATAAACACCCGGCTCGAACTCCGCCATCGCCTCCAGCGAGCGCAGCGTCAGGGTGTTCTTCCAATGAACCTTGTCCTCGTCGGTGAGGAACCTGAAGAACTTCACCCGGTTGGACGAGCGCCCGGCAATCGCGTCGTTGGGGTCGTCGACCGAATGGGGCACCGTCGCGGGTGGCTTGCCCAGAAAGCGGTTCATCCGGTCTTCTTCCCAGCGCTTGCGGTTGGCGACCAGCTCTTCGGGCTGATAGCGCCGCACGGTACCGGCGGCGCCGCTCACGCTGGGCACCTGGGCCACCACGCACTTGACCCGCCGGTCGACCGCGCCCACCACCAGCACCTGGCCGCCGCTCAGGCTGGTGCCGAAGATGCCGATGCGGTCCTTGTCCACCTCGGGCAACGTGCAGGCGAAGGTGATCGCGCTGCGGTAGTCGCGGATGTGGATCGGCGGGTCGATCTCGAACCGGGGCTCGCCATCGCTTTCACCAAAGTTGCGGTGGTCATAAGCCAGCGACGCGATGCCGGCGCCCAACAACACATCGGACAGGGCCGGCAAAAACCACTCCTTGTGCCCACCAGCGCCATGCGTCATGACCACCAGCGGATGAGGCCCACCGGTGGCCGGTGTCTTGAGCCAGCCCCTGAGCGTCTTGCCGTCGTCGGTTCGGAAATCGATGTTTCTTATCACTGCGTCCTCTTGATTGCGCGGTCATTCAAACCAAGGGTGCATTACTCGGGCTGCAGGCCCGCCTCGCGGATTCGCTTGCCCCAGAACTCCAACTGGGCCCTGGTGAACTTGTCGAGCTCCTGCGGATTGAAGGGCGTCACCTCTGCGCCGAAGCCCGCGAAGCGCTCGCTGATCGCCGGCTTGGCAAGGGCCTTGCGCACTTCGACACTCAGTTGATTGACGATGTCTGCGGGGGTGCCGGCCGGTGCGAACAGGCCAATCCAAGCAATCAACTCGTAGCCACCAAGTGCCGGGGTTTCAGCCATCGCCGGCACCCCCGGCACCAGGCTGGTTCGCGCTGCGCTGGAAACCGCCAGCGCCCGCAGCCGGCCCGAAGTGAGGAAGGGCTTGACGGACGCGGTGTCGATCGCTGCGAAGTCGATCTGTCCACCGACCAGGTCGGTCAGTGTCTGCGGCGTGCTCTTGTAGGGCGTCGCGGTCGGGTCGCCCCCGGACGCCTTCGCGATGGCCGCACCGGTGAGATGCGAGATGCTGTTGCCATAGCCGTATGAGGTTTTGCCGGGGCGGCTGCGCACATAGTCGAGCAGTTCCTGCATCGAATTGACAGGCAACTTGGGGTTGACCACCACGACGACCGGCAGGGTCATCAGCCCGGACACCGGTGCAAAGTCCTTGATGGGGTCGTAGCCAATGCGTTTGAAGAGATACGGATTGGACGAGTGCGAGGTGTTGCTGCCCAAGACCAGCGTGTAGCCGTCCGGCGGGGACTTCGCCACGTATTCGGTGCCTATGATTAACTGGGCGCCCAACCTGTTCTCCACAATCACAGCCTGGTTGAACGCGGCTTTAAGCTCCTCCGCGATCAGGCGGCCGGTGGTGTCCATTGCGGTTCCTGCGGCGGCGGGCACCACCAGCTTCACTGGCCGGCTCGGGTAGGCCTGCGTCTGGGCGAACGCGGTGCAAAACGCGCCGGCCAGGGCGGTGGCCGTGACAAGAACTCGAAGGGACCTGAAAATTCCTGTGTTCATGGGGACTGCCTCTTTGAATGGGTTCGTCAATCGACGATGTTGCGGCTACGCAGTTCCTGGATCGCCGCGGCGTCCAGACCCAGCTCACCGAGAACTTCGTCGCTGTGTTGACCGACGCGCGGCGCGGGTGAGAAGACCGAGCGGTTGTCCCCGTCAAAACGTGCTGGGCGATTGGGGATGCGCGAAGTACCGTAGGCGGCTTCGTCGACCGCGGCGAAGGTGCCCAGGTGCTGGATCTGCGGATCTTGTTCGACCTCGTCGAGCGTGCGCTCGGGGCCGAAGGGAACGTCGTTCGCCTCCAGAACCGGCAGCCAATCGGCCCGATCACGCGTGGCGAAGATGCCGGCAAGAAGGGTGGCGATGTCGGCGTAGTTCGCGACCCGACTCGCGCCGGTCGGATATTTTTCGCGAACGTCGGGCCGGTCGATCGACTTGGTGAGCGCGTGCCAGAACTTGTCGGGCGTCGACAGGTGCAGGCCGATGCGCTTGCCGTCGCGGCAGGTCAGGATGTAGGCCTGCGACACCGCCCCGCGGTGGTAGAACGGTTGGTCTTTGCCGGTAAACAGGAAATCAGTCAGGGGCTCTGTCGCCATGGCGATCATCGACTCCATCAGATTGACCTCCACCTTGCGGCCCTTGCCGGTCCGAGCCCTGTCATGCAGCGCCGCCAGCACCCCGATGCAGGCCTGCATCGCAGTCACGCTGTCGGTGACGGTCGGGCCGCAGACCCGTGGATCAGTGCCACGGTGAAATCGCGAAAGCCAACCCGACATGGCCTGACCGACGTTGTCATAGGCGGGGCGCTTCGCATAGGGCCCGGTGGCCCCGAAGCCAGTGACCGAGCAGTAGATCAGGCGCGGATTGATCGCCTGCATGCGTTCTGCGTCAATGCCCATTTTGCTTTCGACGCCTGGACGCACGTTGATCAAAAGCATGTCGGCGTTCTTGACCAGTTTCTCGAACACGGCCATGCCCGCGGGCTGCGTGTAGTCAAGCGCGATCGCCCGCTTGTTCCGGTTGATCGCGGAGTACACCGGTGTCTTGCCGTTCACGACGTGCAAGCGCGACGGATCGGTGGCGCGCGGCCGCTCCACCTTGATGACGTCCGCGCCGAGCTCGGCCAGCAGCATCGCTGCGTACGGCGTCGAGATATAGCTGCCGGCGTCAATGACCTTCAGGCCTTCCAGAACTTTGACCGAGTGCGTCTCCATGTCGTTCGTCCGCGCTAGATCTTGCGAATCGCGTCGACGCGATCGGGCCACAGCTTTTCGACCCAGCCGCTGGCGAGCAGGCGGGCCCTGAACGCGGCCTTTTGCTCGTCGGTCAGGTTCTTCATCGGGGGGCGCACCGGGCCGGCCGACATGCCGATCAAGTCCATCCAATACTTGATGTAGGGCAGCGGGTGCAAGGCGCCTTTCTTGTCCCACAGCACGGTGTAGATGCCGGTCCAGACGTCGCGCAGGGGTTGCAACTCGTAGTACTTGCGTGACGCTTCCTCGGCCTTGCCCTGCCGCGCGAGATCGAAATACTCCTGGATCGGCTGCCGGTGCGGACTTTGCATCAGGAACACGGACGTGGTGCCCAGCAGAAGTTGTTGCTTGAAGTGCAACGTGGATGTCAGCAGGTGCTCTTCAAGTGGATCGCTGATCACGATCTGGTCGCCGCACAGCGCCTGGCACTGGATGGTGTGCGCGGCATCGTTGACCGCATCCTTGAGCGCGCAAACGTTCTGAATTTTGGCCAGCCGCGCGATCGTCTCGGGCGTCATGGAGATTCCCGAGTGGTAGGTGTTGTAGAGAATGATCGGCATATCGACCTTGGACGCCACGTACTCGTAGAACTCGCAGAGCATCTCCTGCGTTTTCGCCCACTCGTACGGCGGCCAGATCATCACCGCGTCGGCGCCGGCGGACTTGGCATCGCGCGTCAGCGCGATGGTCTCCTCCACGCTGTGGTCGGTGGTGTGCACGTAAGTGGGTACGCGGCCGCGCGCCGCGTCGACCGCCACCTCAAAGGCCCGCCTTCTTTCCTTGTGGGTGCAGACCCACGGCTCGGAAAAGCCGAAGCCCAGGCCGCTGGACTTGGATGCCAGCATGTACTCGACGTTGTTGCGGATGCCCGGCTCGTCGAGCTCGAAGTCCGGCGTAAAAGGGTACATCGGGCTCGTCCACAAGCCCTTCATGTGTTCCCGGGCCCAATCCTTCGCATCTTTTGCACTGACCATCTTCATCACTCCTTCGACCCAGGGGTCTTTACTCGTAGGTTCCTGATCGCACGACGCTCAGGAGATTTCCGCTGCCATGAAGCACGCGGATCGTGTGCAGTTCCCCCGCCGGGACAAAAATGCTGGCGGGCGCAGTCACCACCGCCTTGTGCCCACCGATCTCCACCTCGACCACCAGGCTTTCGTCCGCACTGAGCAGCAGGTAGGTCTGGCTGACCGAATGGCGGTGCGGATGGACGTTGGGCTCAGCTGGCGCGTCCAGGCGCGTCACGCTGCGCGAGGTGATGAACACGTCGGCCCCGGGCACCAGTGCGGCGCTCATGTGCACCAGGCGCGGTCCGTAGGCGGCGGGCAGGGCCTCTTCGGCGTGGTTGGCCAGCGCCGGCAGCTCCTGCGGCCGGGTGATCTGTGCTAATGGGGCGTGCTTCATTCGGGGTTGCAGATGATCACGGTCTTGAAGCTTTCCCGCGTGTAGGCCGCCTGGAACGCCTTGTCGGCGTCCGCCAGGGGCACCTGCAGGTCGACCAGGCCGTCGATGCGCACCTTGCCTGAGACCACCAGAGACAGCGCCCGGTCCCATGCGGTACGGGGGTGTCCGGTGGTCGTGACCAGGTTCACCTCGCGATTTTTCAGGTGCGCGTTGAGCTTGAGGCCCTCTGGCACCTGGTCGAAGCCGGATCCGAACACCACGCTGCCGCCCCGGCGCGTCAGCCGGGCCGCGGCCAGCAAGGCCTCGGGACGCCCGGCGACCTCGAAGGCGCATTCGAAGCGGCCTTCGTCGCGGGTGATCGTCGCCTCATCGGATAAGCCGATTTCGTCCGCGCCCAGGCGCTTGGCCAACTCGAGACGCGGGCGAGAGCGTTCGGTGCCGTAGACCGCCACCGGCCAGGCGCCCGCTGCGCGCAGGGCCTGCATCAGCATGATGCCCAGCGGCCCCGGTCCGACGACGGCGCAGGGTTGGCCGGCCACCAGCCCGACTCGCTCGATGGCATGCACCGCGGTCGCGAGAATCTCCAACAACGGAGCGTCAATGAACGAAATGGAAGACGGCAACTTGATCAGGCTGGCCGCCGGCAACACCGCCATCTGTGCCATGCCGCCTTGTGTTTCATAGCCCAGCACCTTGCGCGATTCGCAAATTTGGGTGCGTCCTTCCTCACAGAGGCGGCACGCCCCACAACTGAGCACCGGCTCGGTCAGGACGCGGTCCAGCGGTTTGAAGCGCGTGACGCGCGCGCCGACCTGCACCACATGGCCGGCGACCTCATGGCCCAGGATGACTGGCATCGCCTTGAGCAACGCGGGCTGGCGGTAACTGTGCCAGTCATACGTCTTCAGGTCGGAGCCGCAGATGCCACAGGCGACCGGTTTGACCAGCACGTCGTAGTCGCCCAGTTCGGGCAGTTGCACGCGCTTGACGGTGATGCCGGCGCCCGGCTTGTCCTTGAGGACGGCAAGTACCTCAGTCATCACATGCTCCCTGGTTCATGGCGGGGCCCTTCATGGTGCAGCCTGATCTTGTTGCTGATGCTGTTCTTTCGCGATGTGTTCCCGCGTGAACCGGCGCCGATGTTCGCCGGCGTTTCCGAGCCATGCCGCGAGCACGAGCGCGCGCTTGACATACAGGCCCACGTTGCATTCGTCCTGGATGGCGATAGCGCCATGCAGCTGGATGGCTTCGCGCGTGATGCGCAAGCCCGCGTCGCTGGCGCGCGCCTTGGCACGGCTGGCGATGGCGCGCCGCGTGGCTTGTGCTGGCTCACGATCGAGCACAGCGGTGGCTTCGCGCACCACCGCGCCCGTGAGTTCCTGCTGGATGTACAGATCGACCACGCGATGCTGCAAGGCCTGGAAGCTGCCGATTGGCTTGTTGAACTGAACCCGGGTGCGCATGTAGTCCAGCGTGATGGCCAGCGTCGCCCGAATCACGCCCAGCATCTCGGCCGCGGCCATCACGGCCGCTTCGTCCACCGCACGTTCGATGGCCTGCACCGCCGTATGCGGCGAGGCGGCCCGCCTGTGCAAAGGCACGTCGACGTCGGCGAGGGTGAGCACCGTTGCGGGTGTGCCATCGGCGCGCCATTCATGGCTGATCGCCAGGCCCGGCGCGTCGGGCTCGACCCAGTACAGCCCGACTCCCTGCGCCGAACGTGCCGAGACCATAAAGCCGCTGGCCGCGCCCGCGCCCGCGAGGAATCGTTTTCGGCCGGTGATGCGCACGCCGCTTTGAGTGTCTTGCGCGCGCGTCGTCACCGCCGCCGCGTCGATGCCGCCAAATTCTTCCTGCCAGGCCAGGCAGGGCAACGACTTGCCTTGCGCAAGCGCGGGCAGCAGCTGGCCCTTGAGCGCCTCGTTGTCGCCATGCAGCAGGGCGCGACCGGCCAGGACCACCGAGGCCGCCAGCGGTTCGCCCATCAAGCCCTTGCCAAGTTCTTCCAGCACCACCGCCATTTCGGCGAAGCCCAGGCCGAGCCCGCCGAAGCGCTCTGGCAGCAAAATGCCGTGCCAACCGAGGGCGGCGATCTGCTGGTGGATGGCCGTGTCATAGCCGGGCAGCTGGTTGCGCAAGGCCCGGCCACGCTTGTGGTCGACGGTTCCGGTCACGAAGGCGAGCGCGCTCGCGCGCAGCATGGCAAGGTCGTCTTCGCGGCCCTGTGGCGCCTCGGTAGCGTGGGTGGTCAATGCATTCATGGATGTCGCTCAGTGGGGCGCGGGCTGCTGCTGTCAGGCCGGAAGGCCCAGCGTGCTCTTGGACAGGATGTTGCGCTGCACCTGGCTGGAGCCGCCGTAGATGGTGAGCACGCGCGACTCCAGGAAAGGCAGCAGGACATCGACCGAGCCCTCCCCGAAGGCGACGTCGCCGAAAATTCCACCCGCATCGCCCGCGCTTTCCACCAGCAGCTCGGAGATGCGCTGGCAGGTTTCGGTGGCCCAGATTTTCAGCAGCGACACCTCATTGCCGAAGGAGCCGCCGGTGCGCATCGTCTGCGCGAAGCTGTCGTAGGCAGACCCGAGATCGAGCACGTCCAGGCGCACTTGGGCCAGCCGGTCGAGAAACACCGGGTCTTCAAATTTCCCGGTCAGCCGCGCGATGTGCTCAAGATGCGTGAGGGCGTTGACGCAGTGGCGGGGCGAGCCGTTCCAGATGCGCTCGAAACCGAGCAGCGACTTCGACACCGCCCAGCCGTCGTTGAGCTCGCCCACCAGGTTGGAGCGGTGGGTACGCGCGTCGTCAAGGAACACCTCGCACTGCTCGAAGTGGCCCATGATGTTGCGGATCGGCCGCACCTTCACGCCTGGCTGGTTCATCTCGATGATCAGGAAGCTGATGCCGGCCTGCTTCTTGACCGTCGTGTCAGTGCGCACCAGCGCATACATGTGGTTGGCGTCAAACGCCATGCTGGTCCAGATCTTTTGCCCGTTGATGATGAACTCGTCGCCCTCGAGCCGCGCCAACGTGCGCAGGCTGGCCAGGTCGGAACCGGCGTTTGGCTCGGAGTAACCCTGGCACCAGATGTGTTCGCCCGAAAGAATCTTGGGCAGGTACCTGCGCCGCTGTTCGTCGGTGCCACGCGCGATCAGCACCGGCCCGAGGTTGATCGGCCCCTGCACCGGACCCACCGGCGCGCCGCGCTTTTCCATCTCCTCCATGCAAATGAGCTGCTTGGCCGGCGTGAGCCCCATCCCGCCGTACTCGACCGGCCAGTTGGGCACCAGCCAGCCGTCTTTGGCCATGGCCAGGTACCAGTCCTTGGTCTCGGCAAAGGTGGCTCGGCGCTTCATGAAGCGCAGCTGCTGCGGGAGATGGCCCTGGACGAAGCGCGCGGCCTCGGCGCGGAACTCGTCGTCGGTGAGGGCGTTCCAGTCGCGCCTGGCGTGGGACGTGGCGGAAGTCATGATCGATTCACTGGAGGTCATCTGAAGGCATTATTAGGCGAGGGGGCATCTTGCAGGTTGATAAATGTCGATGGCCGCATCTGGGCTTGAGATGCCACTATAAAACTACATACACTTTCAGTCACCCCCGCACTTGTGCTTAGAACTCGGAGTAATGCCCTTGCTGACTTTGGATCAGATCAACGCCGCCAGTGCCGACGACTTTGTCCGGTTGCTGGAGGGCACTTATGAACATTCGCCCTGGATCGCGCAGCTGGCTGCACACCGGCGCCCGTTTGACGGCTTGACCCACCTGAAGCTGTCGCTGGCCCAGATGGTGCTTGAGGCCGGGCGCGAGCGGCAGGTGACGCTGATCCGCGCCCACCCCGAGCTGGCGGGCAAGGCCATGGTCAGCAAGACACTTACGGCGGAATCCACCCTGGAGCAGGGCAAGGCGGGGTTGACAGATTGTTCGCCCGCCGAGTTCGCCAAGATCCAGCAACTGAACGCCGACTACAACGCCAAGTTCGGTTACCCGTTCATCCTCGCCGTGCTGGGCCCGCGGGGCGTGGGCCTGACCAAGGCCGAAATCATCGCAACGTTCGAGCGGCGGCGCAGCAGTCACCCCGATGTCGAACTCGCCGAAAGCCTGCGCAACATTCACCGCATCGCGGAGATCCGGCTGAACGAGAAGTTCGGACATTCGCCGCAGCTGGGCGACCAGGTGCTCGACTGGGCGGAACGCCTGGCGGTCCACAGCGACCCTGGCTACGCCGAACGCGGCGAGCTCACGGTCACCTATCTGAGCGACGCCCATCGGGCTTGCGCCCGGCAGCTGGCCCAATGGATGACAAGCGACTGCGGCTTCGACGAGGTGGGAGTCGATGCGGTCGGCAATGTGGTCGGCCTCTACCATGGCACCGATCGCAATGCGCGCAGGCTGTTGACCGGCAGTCATTACGACACGGTGCGCAACGGCGGCAAATACGACGGGCGGTTGGGAATTTTGGTGCCGATGGCTTGCGTGCGCGAGCTCAAGCGCCAGGGCCGCCGTCTGCCATTCGACCTGGAAGTGGTGGGCTTCGCCGAAGAGGAAGGGCAGCGCTATAACGCTGTGTTCCTCGGCTCCAGCGCGCTGACCGGTCACTTCGACACCCGCTGGCTGGACCAGACCGACGCGGACGGCGTGTCGATGCGCCAGGCGATGGCGCAGGCGGGCCTGCGTGTCGATGACATCCCCAAGCTGGCGCGCGATGCGAACCGCTACCAGGGCTTTGTCGAGGTGCACATCGAGCAGGGGCCGGTACTCGGTGAGATCGGCCTGCCGCTGGGGGTGGTGACATCGATCAACGGCAGTGTGCGCTATATCGGAGAGATCACCGGTGTGGCCAGCCATGCCGGCACCACCCCGATGGACCGGCGCCGGGACGCGGCCGCCGCCGCCGCGGAGTGGGTCCTTTTCGTTGAGCGCCGCGCCGCGCAGGCGCCGGATCTGGTGGGCACCGTGGGCATGCTCGAAGTGCCCAACGGATCGATCAATGTCGTGCCCGGCCGCTGCAAGTTCAGCCTGGACATTCGTGCCACCACCGACGCGGTGCGCGACGCCTGCGCCGACGACGTGCGCGCGCAGCTGCACGCCATCTGCACGCGGCGCGGCCTGAGCTTCACGCTGCAAGAAACCGTGCGCGCGGCCGCGGCGCCGTCGGCGCCAGCCTGGCAGGCGCGCTGGGAGCGCGCCGTGCGGGCACTGGGCTTGCCGGTGCACCGCCTGCCCAGTGGGGCAGGGCACGACGCCATGAAGCTGCACGAGATCATGCCCCAGGCGATGCTGTTCATGCGCGGCCAGAACGGCGGCATCAGCCACAACCCGCTGGAGTCGATCAGCAATGACGACACTGATCTTTGCGTGCGGGCTTTCCAGAACCTGCTCGATCAACTTGCGACCCAGCCCTCATGAACACCCCTCAAGCCGCGGCTCTCGAAGCCTGGATCGACAGCCACTTCGACGAAGAGGTGCGTTTTCTGCAGGCGCTGGTGCGCGTCCCCACGGACACGCCCCCAGGCAACAACGCGCCCCATGCCGAGCGCACGGCGCAACTTCTCAAGGCGTTCGGCTTTGAGGCGGAACGGCATGCGGTAGCGGCGGCGCAGGTGCGGGCCGCGGGGCTGGAGAGCATCACCAACCTGGTGGTGCGCCGCCCTTACGGACCAGGCCGCACCATCGGCATGAATGCGCACGGCGATGTGGTGCCCCCCGGCGAGGGCTGGACGCAAGACCCGTATGGCGGCGAGGTGGTCGGCGGAAAACTCTATGGCCGCGCGGCGGCGGTGAGCAAATGCGACTTCGCCACCTTTACCTTTGCCACACGCGCGCTCGAGTCGCTCAAGATGCCGCTCAAGGGAAGCGTCGAGCTCTACTTCACCTACGACGAAGAGTTTGGCGGCGAGCTGGGGCCTGGCTGGCTATTGGAGCAGGGCCTGGTCAAGCCCGATCTGGTCATTGCCGCCGCCTTCAGCTACCAGGTCATCACCGGCCACAACGGGTGCCTGCAGCTCGAAGTGACCGTGCACGGCAAGATGGGACACGCGGCCGTGCCTGAAACCGCCGTGGACGCCCTGCAGGCGGCCAACCAGATCCTCAACGCCCTCTACCACCAGAACACCCTGTACAAGCAGGTGCGCAGCCAGGTCAAGGGCATCAACCACCCCTACCTGAACGTCGGCCTGATCCAGGGCGGCACCAACACCAACGTGGTGCCGGGCAAGGTGGTGCTCAAGCTCGATCGCCGCATGATCCCCGAAGAGGACCCGGTCGAAGTGGAAGCCACCCTGCGGCGGGTGATCCAGGAGGCGGTGGGCCATTGCGCCGGCATCACGGTCGATGTCAAGCGCATCCTGTTGGCGCGTGCGCTGCAGCCCTTGCCCGGAAACAAGCCCCTGGTCGACGCGCTGTGCAAACACGCGAGCGCCATCTTCAAAGAGCCGATCGAGGCCTCGGGAACGCCCCTGTACACCGA
>CANJQN010000035.1 GCA_947476465.1 Comamonadaceae bacterium
CTTTTAGCGGTCGCCCTGGTGGCGATCGACCAGCGCCTGGTTTGCCGGCCTGGGCTCATACAGTAGTTCGAATCGCGCCCCGTTGCAGCTCACCTTTCCTGTGACGCCGCAACCACTTAGTCCAATCGTCCGAATTTATTCCGGACACCAGTGCGCCTGCGCGGGCATGACGGAAGGCGTCGTGGCGCTGACCTGCAACCCCCTGACCATCAGCGATCCGACAGCCCAGAACCTGCACCCCAAGTCACCATCGCAACCGTTCCAACAGCACGAAGGTTCCCGATGGGAGGCGTCATCAGCTGCCTGCGCAAGTCCGCGCCCATCACCAACACGCGCGAGTCCAAGGCGTCCCAGCCCGCCGTGCCCGCCGGCCTGCAGCGCGGCTACATCTCAACCGCGGTTCCCATGGTGCGGTCCCGCAGCGCCGCCAATGACCTGCAGGACAACCTCCACCTGATCCTGTCCTACTGCGGCCGGTCGCCACCAGACGTGTTGGAGGCGCTGATGCGCCAGGTGATCGAGTCACACCCGGTGCACCTGTGGTCGGCATCGGACCTGCAACACGTGTTCGATCGCCTGACCGACCGTACCGAGGACCTGAGCATCGACCAGATCCAGGCGCTGGCCACAGGGCTGTGCAGGGCCCACCAGGGCGCGTTGGCGCCGATGGCTCTCAACTGCGAGGCCGCTGACCGAAAGGCCTTTTCGCCCGAACGCGCCCAGGCCTTTCATGAGGCGTGCACACGGATCGTGGACGCGCAATCGCAGCAGCGCCCCGCCGGGCCGCCAGCATCCTGACAGAACTGCGAACCCGCGGGAGTTACTCATCCGGATTCAACCTATCCCGGAGCATTCCATGGGCGGCGTCATCAGTTCCCTTCGCGGCAAATCGCCTGATCCGCGAGCCGTTACACCCACACCATCCGAACGCAAAGCCGAGGGCAAGCATGGCGTCGGCGCGAAAGCGGGCGGCATGCTGAGTGTCCGCCGCGTGGCGGGCGAACCGGCCATCGGCCTGGCCCGCCGTACCGTGGTCGCCCAGCGCGGCTATCGCGGTGACATCACACCCACGGTGCGGCAAGTGAACACAGGCCAGGCGGCCCACGACTTCCGGGACAACCTCGCCCTGCTTCTCAAGAACGCCAGCAAGCTGGGCCCGGGCGATCTGGAAGCCACCATGCGTGAAATCACACAGAATGCACCGGCCCGATGGGACGTCGACCCGGTCGTCCATCAGCTCATCGCGCACCAGCCCGCGTTGAGCCGCGACCAGCTCTGGGCCTTGGGCCGGGGTTTGTGCGATGGAAGAGGTCTGGACACCTGCAACGCTGTGTTGGTGCAGGTAGGACAAGGCGCGGTTGTCCTAAAGCTTAGACAACCTGCCGCGGAACTTGCGGGAGGCGCTTTGAGCACCTTCAACGCCGACCCCGACGATGGGCGCGACCGCCTTTCGCAACAAATCAGTTTGTTGCTCAAGCTGAACGCGTCGCACGCGCGCCACGGGGCCCCATTCGAGCATGCGCTGCTGGGTGCCCTGGTCCACGAGCGCGGCCTCGACGACATCTCGCCGGAGGACTATGAGCGCATCTGCCACGTCGCGGCACACCAGGTGTTCAACCAAGGCAATGAGTACGGGCACACGTTCTCGTGGTACATCCCTGGAAAAGACCATCCGCGCGAGCAGATCGCCACGCTCTTTGAGACCTACCGGAAACTTCACCAGGTGGAACGCCGGAACGAGCTGGTGGAACCCTTCTACCCGACCTACCTTGATGAGCCAACGACACGCCCCGTCCCGGCCGTTGCTGTGAGGCCTGCACGGCCAGAGTCCGCAGCCGCCAAGCGCCAGGCCGGTCTGAAGGAATCGAAAAGCAAAAGCGAGTCCAAGAGCGCAGGCGGCAGCGACACGCTGCCGCAAGAGGTGGCCAACTGGTTCATGCAGAACCCGGCGGCCGCCGAGAAGTTCTTCGCCGACCGGGCCAAGGCCAAGGCCAAGCCGGACCTCTGACCCAGGGTCAGATTACTTCGCGATCAGGTCGCCGTGTCCGTGCCCCTGCACCGGCGCGTCGTCCTTGACGTCGGTCTGGTCGGCCCCCGGCACCTTTCGCCGTGCGAACAGTGTGTACATCGTCGGCACCACGAAGATGGTGAGCACCGTGCCCAGCGACATGCCGCCCACGATCACCCAGCCGATCTGCTGGCGGCTTTCGGCCCCGGCGCCGGTGGCAAGGGCCAGCGGCACCGCACCCAGCACCATCGCGCCAGTGGTCATCAGGATCGGGCGCAGGCGCTGCGACGAGGCCTTGATCACTGCCTCCAGCATGTCCATGCCCTGCTCGCGCAGCTGGTTGATGAACTCCACGATCAGGATGCCGTGCTTGGTGATCAGCCCCACCAGCGTGATCAGGCCGATCTGGGAGTACACATTGAGCGAGCCCCCTGACCACTTGAGCGCCAGCAGCGCGCCGATGATGGACAGGGGTACCGACAGCATGATCACCAGCGGGTCGACAAAACTCTCGAACTGCGCCGCGAGCACCAGGAAGATGAACACCAGCGCCAGCACGAACACGACCGCCAGCGCACCCTGCGAGTTGCGGAACTCGCGTGACGTGCCATTGAGCTCGGTGGTGTAGCCAGGTTTGAGGATGCGGGCTGCGGTCTCGTTCATGAATTGCAAGGCCTGGCCCAGCGAGTAGTCGGGCGACAGGTTGGCCGTGATCGAGACCGAACGGCGCTGGCCGAAGTGATTGAGCTCGCGCGGGCTCACCGTCTCGCGCGTGGTGATCAGCGACGACAGCGGAATCATGGTGTCGCCGCGGCCGCGCACGTAGATGCCGTCGATGTCCTCGGGCACGTCGCGGCCGGTGGCACGGGCCTGGATGATCACGTCGTACTGCTCGGCGTCGCGCTTGTAGCGGGTGACCTGCCGGCCGCCCAGTGCGGTCTCCAGCGCGCGCGCCACCACATCGACCCCCACCCCCAGGTCGGCCGCCTTCTGGCGGTCGACCGCGATGCGCAACTCGGGCTTGTTCAGGCGCAGGTCGACGTCGGGCGAGACGATGCCGGGGTTCTTGGCGATCTCGTCGAGGAACTGGCGGGTCACGCGCGACAGGTTTTCGTAGCTGTCGGAGGTCTGGATGACAAAGTTCAGCGGCCGATCGCGAAAGCCCTGGCCCAGCGAGGGTGGCGTGATCGCAAAGGCGTTGACGCCCGGAAGCGCATTGAATTTGGGGCCCAGTTCGCGAGCGATCTCCAGCGTGCTGCGCTTGCGGTCTTCCCAGTCGATCGCCCGGTAGACCACGCTGCCCTGCGACACGGTGGGGCTGCCCAGGCTGGCGAAGATGCGGTCGAACTCGGGGTACTGCTGGCCGATGCGTTCCAGTTCGCGCGCGTAACGGTCGGTGTAGTCCAGGGTGGCGCCGTCGGGCGCGTTGATGCTGGCCAGGATGGTGCCGCGGTCCTCGAGCGGCGCCAGCTCGGACTTCATCGTCGGCCAGACCACCGCGATACCGGCGGCGCTGGCCGCCATCACCAGCAGGACGATCCAGCGCGCCTGCAACAACTTGCCCGCGCCGCCGCCGGCGCGGGCCGTGAGGATCCAACGCAGCAGGCCACCATAGCCCCTGGACAGGCCCGTCAGGGCGCGCTCCATGCCCCGGTCGAAGAAGTTGGGCTTGGGGTTGTGGCGCAACAGCTTGGAACACAGCATGGGCGTAAGCGTGAGTGCCACGAAGCCCGACACCAGCACCGCGCCGGCCAGCGCCAGCGCGAACTCCATGAACAGCCGGCCGGTGCGCCCTGGGGTGAAGGCCAGGGGCGCGAACACCGCCACCAGGGTCAAGGTCATCGAGATGATGGCAAAGGCGACCTCGCGTGCGCCCTTGATGGCTGCTGCGAAAGGCTCCATGCCCTCCTCGATGTGCCGGAAGATGTTCTCCAGCATCACGATCGCGTCGTCCACCACCAGCCCGATGGCCAGCACCAGCGCCAGCAGGGTCAGGGTGTTGATGGTGAAGCCGGCCAGGGCCATCAACGCGAAGGTGCCGATCAGGCTGACCGGGATGGTGATGATGGGGATGATGGACGCGCGGGCGGTGCGCAGGAAGACAAAGATCACCAGCGCCACCAGCACGACCGCCTCGGTGATGGTGGTATAGACGTTCTTGACCGAGCGGTCGATGAACAGCGAGTTGTCGTTGGCGATGTCGATGTTGACGCCCGGCGGCAAGTCTTGCTGCAGCTTGGGGATCATGTCGCGCACGCCCTGGGACAGGATCAGAGGGTTGGCCGTGGCTTGGCGGATCACGCCCGCCGAGATCGCCCCCCGGCCATTGAGCCGCACGGTGCTGCGCTCGTCGGCCGGGCCTTCCTGCACCTGGGCGACGTCGCGCAGCTTGACCGGAAAGCCATTGACCGTCTTGATCACGATATCGCCGAACTGGTTTGCGCCCACCAGGCCGGTCTGCGAAGTGACGCTGAACTCGCGCTGCTTCGACTCGATGCGCCCTGCGGGCACGTCGAGGTTGTTGCGGCGAACGGCGTCCTCGATGTCCTGGGTGGTCAGGCGAAAGCCGGCGAGCTTGCCGAGGTCGAGCCAGACCCGCATGGCGTACTTGCGCTCGCCGAAGATTCGCACGTCGGCCACACCCGTCACGGTCTGCAACCGTGGTTTGACGATGCGGTTGACCAAGTCGTTGATCTGCAGCGGGTTGAGCGTATCACTGGTGAAGGCCAGCCAGATCACCGGGAAGGCGTCGGCCTCGACCTTGGCGATCACGGGCTCGTCGATGGCGGCGGGCAGCCGGTTGCGCACGCGGGAGGTGCGGTCCCGTACCTCGGCCGCGGCGGCGTCGGCATCTTTCTCGAGGCGAAAGCGCACCGAGATCTGGCTTTGCTCGGCGCGACTGATGGAGGTGATGACGTCCACCGCGTCGATGCCGGCGATGGAGTCTTCCAGCGGCTTGGAGATCTGGCTTTCGATCACCTCGGCGGAGGCGCCGGGGTACTTCACGCTCACGGTGACCACCGGCTCGTCGATCTTGGGGTATTCACGAACCGACAGCCGGTTGAAGCTCACGGCGCCGATCAGCACCACCAGCAAGGACATCACCGTGGCCAGGACCGGGCGGCGAATGGAAAGCTCGGACAGTTTCATTGCATGGGCCTTCGGTGATCAGCGCTTGGGGGGCGCCGGGCCGGCCTGCGGCGCGGACGCCAGTTCGACGCAGGGGTTGGGGCCGCCTGCGGCATTGGCGGGTCTCACAGCGGCAGGCTTCACGGACTTGGCCGGGGCCGGGGCCGGGGCCGGGGCCGGGGCCGACGCCGCCGCGCTGGCTGCGGCAGCGGCGCCGGCGGCGCGCGGCGTCTCGGCTACCCGCACCGCCATGCCGTCGCGCGAGATGCGCTGTTGGCCCGCCACCACCACCGTGTCTCCCACCTGCAGGCCTGCGACGATTTCGACCTTGCCCGGTTGACGCTGACCGAACTTGACCTCGACGCGCTGCGCGATCTTTGAATCCTGGTCCGGACCGTCCACCAATTTGTAGACAAACTGCCGGCCGCCCTGCGGCACGATGGCCTCTTCTGGCACCACGCGAGCATTGGCGCGCTCGCTGAAAACGGCGGTGATGCGCGCGAACATGCCGGGGCGAAGCTGCAGCTGCCGGTTGTCGATGCAACCGCGCACCCCGACCGAGCGGCCGGCGGAATCCACCAGCGGATCGATCGCCTGGATGCGGGCGCGGAAATTCATTCCCGGCAGGGCGTCCACGCCGACCGTCGCCGTTTGGCCGGTGCGCAGACGGGTCTGGTAGCGCTCGGGCAGGCGAAAATCGACCAGGATCGCATCGAGGTCTTCGATGTTCACGATGTCGGCGCCGTCCTTGAGGTAGTCGCCGATGCCCACGTTGCGGATGCCGGTGGTGCCGTCGAAAGGCGCCAGGATGCGCAGCCGCTCGGCCTGCGCCCGCGCCAGCGCCAGCTTGGCCTCAGCCACCTGCATGGCGGCACCGCTCTCGTCGACCGAGCGCTTGCTGATGAAGCCCTGGGCCACCAGCTCCTGATTGCGCTTGTGGTTGGCCTGGGTGATCGACAACTCGGCCAGCGCCTGCTGCACCTGCGCGCGTTGCAACTCGTCGTCCAGTTGCACCATCAGCTGGCCGCGCCGCACGCGCTCGCCGTCGCGGAAATTGATCTGGCCCACCCGACCGCTCACCTCCGGGCGCAGCATCACGCTCTGGCGCGATCGCAGGGTGCCCACCGCCTCAGCGTCATCCACCAACCGCGCAACCTCCACCCTGGCCACCTCCACGGCGGGCGGCCGGGCCGGGGCGTTGCCGGGTCCGGCGCCGGCGCCGGACCCGGCGCGAGACGCGGCCCCGCCGGCGGATGTGACGGCCTTTGCGATGTCGGCCGCCGGACGCGACGACTTGTTCTGGTACCACCAGGCGGCGCCCGAGGCCGCCGCGATGCCGACAACGGCCACCACGACGTAAAGAGGTTTCGATGCCATGAAAAAAGATACTTTCTACCGCAGCCAGAGAGGGTTGTGGACTGACGAGACCTTCAGAAATGTAACAGCGCCACGGCTGGGCATCGCTTGTGCGCCGCAGCAAACCCTTCGGGTCGCTGGGCGTCCTGCAGGTTCAGTGGGCCAGGATCAGCGCCCCAGCACCTGCTCGACGCCCCGATTGGCCAGCACATCAGCGCGCTCGTTGCCGGCGTCGCCGTTGTGCCCGCGCACCCATCGCCAATCGATCGCGTGGCCACCTTCGGCCACCAGCTTTTCCAGCTGCTGCCACAGCTCAACGTTCTTGACCGGCTGGCCGGCCGCCGTGCGCCAGCCTTTGCGCTTCCAGCCGGGCAGCCACTCGGTGATGCCCTTGAGCACGTACTGGCTGTCCACGTGCAGGGTGACCGCACAGGGCCGCTTGAGCGCCTGCAGGGCCTGAATGACGGCCATCAGCTCCATGCGGTTGTTGGTGGTGCCCAACTCACCACCGAACAGCTCTTTTTCGGTGTTGCCGGACAGCATCAGCACGCCCCAGCCACCGGGGCCCGGATTGCCCTTGCAGGCGCCGTCGGTATAAATGTGCACGGAATTCACGTTTCCTGATTTTCCTGAGGTTGCGTTCCAAGGCGACGGGCGCCTTGGCCGCGGTTGGCCAGCGGCATGGGCGCCGCGGCGATGGCTGTGGGCCGCTTCCAGGTCTGGCCCATCAGCTTGACCCCGCGCACCCGCTTGACGGCCACGATGAAATACACGGCCCCGAAAATGGGCCACCACTTGGCGCCCAGGCGGTCCACCCACTCGAAGCGATCAAGCCAGACCTGGGTAGACAGGGCCGGCCGCCAGCAACCGAAATGGCCGGCCTCGACCTCGAAGTTGAGCAGCCGCAGCCAATCGCGCAGGCGCCGGTAGCCGATGAACTCGCCCGCCTCGGGCAGGAACATATGGCCGAACCCCATGCGCCGGTACAAGTGCGCGCGGCGCTGGCGCAAGCCCCACAGGCTGGCCGGGTTCAGGCCGCTGATCACCACCCGCCCCTCGGGCACCAGCACCCGCTCCACCTCGCGCAGTGTGGCGTGCGGGTCGGCGCTCAGCTCAAGTGAATGCGGCAGCACCACCAGATCGAGGCTGTGCGCTTCAAAGGGCAACGCATGGCTGTGCGCCTCCAGGTGATGGCGCCGCTCAAGCGCGCTTTCACCTTGTTGCAAACCGACCCAGCGGTGCGGCATGCGGTTGGTGCGCAGGGTGCCCAATTCGGGCAGGCCCAGCTGGAGCGCGTGATAGCCGAAAATATCAGCCACCGCCTCGTCGAAGGCGGCCTGCTCCCAGGACTTGAGATAAGTCCCGGCGGGCGTGTCGAACCACTGCTGCATTCCTATAATCCGCTCGCTTATGAACTTGATCCCACTGCCGGCCTTCCAGGACAACTACCTTTGGCTGTTGCAAGACGGACAGCGGGCGCTGGTGGTCGACCCGGGAGAGGCCGAGCCGGTGTTCGCCGGGCTTCGGCGGACCGGGGCTCGGTTGGAGACGATTTTAGTCACGCATCACCATGCGGACCACACCGGCGGCGTGGCGCAGCTGCGCGAGGCCACCGGGGCGCGGGTCTTCGGCCCTGCCGCCGAGACCATTCCCGAGCCCGCCACCCACCTCGTGCAAGGCGACACAGTCTCCGTGCTGGGCCTGACGTTCCAGGTGATCGAGGTGCCGGGCCACACCGCCGGCCACATCGCCTACTACTGCCCCGACGTGGGCGGCTTGCCCCTGCTGTTTTGCGGCGACACGCTGTTTTCGGGCGGCTGCGGCCGGCTGTTCGAGGGCACGCCCGCGCAGATGCTGGCGTCCCTGGACGCCCTGGCCGCGCTGCCCGGCGACACGCGGGTGTGTTGTGCCCACGAGTACACCCTGTCGAACCTGCGCTTTGCCAAGGCCGTTGAGCCCGCCAACGCGCAGTTGGCCGCCTACACCGTGGCCTGCGAGCAGCGGCGCGCGCAGAACCAGCCCACCCTGCCCAGCACCATCGGGCAAGAGCGGCTGATCAACCCCTTCCTGCGTAGCCGCGAGCCGGCCGTGATCCGCGCCGCCCAGGCCTTCAATGGCGCCGACCCGTCGGACGAAGCCGCCGTGTTCGCAGCGATCCGCCAATGGAAAAACGAGTTTCGATGACCTCTCTGTGCAAGCTGGCCGCCTTGACCCTGGCCCTGTGGCTGGCCGGCTGTGCCGCTGTGCCGCCGCAAGCTGCAAGCGCCCAGCCCGCCCAGACCATTGCCGCACCCCAACCTTCAGCGTCCACGGGCGGCGGCGCCGAACCGGCAGCGGCCACGCCTGGTGCACCCGCAGCGGCCACGCCTCGTGCACCCGCAGCGGACGCGCCTCGTGTACTCGCAGCGGACGCGCCTCGTGTACTCGCAGCGGCCACGCCTGGTGCACCCGCAGCGGACGCGCCTCGTGTACTCGCAGCGGCCACGCCTGGTGCACCCGCGGCGGCCACGCCCCCGGCCACCGCGCCCGCCCTCGCGGCCATGGTGCCCAGCGGGGCGCTGATGCCCATCACCAGCGCGCACGCCGGATCGCAGGTGGTGGCCCTGCTCGAAGTGCCGCCCGACCTGTGGGACCGCATCCGCCGCGGGCTGGCCATGCCCGACCTCGACGACGACCTGGTACGCCAGCATGAGCAGTGGTACAGCAGCCGGCCCGACTACATCCAGCGCATGACCGAGCGCTCGCGCAAGTACCTGTTCCACATCGTCGAGGAGCTCGAGCGCCGCGGCATGCCCAGCGAGTTGGCCCTGCTGCCCTACATCGAAAGCGCCTTCAACCCGCAGGCGGTCTCCAGCGCCCGCGCCGCCGGCATGTGGCAGTTCATGCCCGCCACCGGCACCGACTTCGACCTGCGCCAGAACATGTTTCGCGACGATCGGCGCGACGTGCTCGCCTCCACCCGCGCGGCGCTCGACTACCTGCAGCTGCTGCACGGCATGTTCAAGGACTGGCACCTGGCCCTGGCGGCCTACAACTGGGGCCAGGGCAACGTGGCCCGGGCCATCGCGCGCAACCAGCGCGCCGGCAAGCCCACGGGCTATGCCGATCTGCAGATGCCGGCCGAGACACGCAACTACGTGCCCAAGCTGCAGGCCGTCAAGAACCTGGTGATGACCCCCAGGCAGTTCCGCACCGAGCTGCCCCTGATCGAGAACCACCCCTACTTCCAGGACGTCGCCATCACCCGCGACATCGATGTCGAGCTGGCCGCCAAGCTGGCCGACGTGGCGCTGGAGGACTTCAAGGCGCTCAACCCTTCGCTCAAGCAGCCGGTGATCCTGGCCGCGGGCACGCCGCAGATCCTGCTGCCCTGGGACAACGCCACCGTGTTCAAGCGCAACTTCGAGGGCTACACCGCCGGCCAGTACGCCAGCTGGACCGCCTGGACCGCGCCAGCCACCATGACGGTGGCCGAAGCCGCGCGCCGGGTCGGCATGGGCGAGTCCGAGTTCCGCGGCCTCAACGGCATTCCGCCGCGGATGATGATCCGCGCCGGCTCGGTGGTGCTGGTGCCGCGCGGCGCCAAGGTCATCGACGACGTGTCCAGCCGCGTGGCCGACTTCGCCCAGCTGAGCCTGTCGCCCGAGGTCAGCATCCGCCGCAGCACGGTCAAGGCCGGCAAGCACGACACCGTGGCCAGCCTGGCGGCCCGCTACAAGCTGCGCGCGGCCGACGTTGCGCACTGGAACGATGTGGCCCTGTCGGCACGCTTCAAGCCGGGGCAGAAGGTGGTGGTCGAGCTGCCGGTGCGCGCGCGCGCCACCCGTACCGCCACAGCGAGGGCCAAGCCCACCGGCGCGGCGCGCCCGGTTGCCAAGGCCGGCCGTGCCAAGGCCCCCGCGCGCGCGGCAACAGCCCCGGCCAACGCCCGCGTGGCCACGGCGCGCTGAGCCCCCTCCCCGGCCAGCCGCCACGGGCGCTGGCTACACTGCCCGCATGCCCCATCCGGCTCCTCCCGCCAAAGGCGCGCCCCGCTCGCTGTCCGGCCTGCTGCCTTTTCTTCGGCCCTACTGCGCGGGCATTGGGCTGGCGGGGCTGTTCCTGGTGCTGGCCGCGGCCGCCACACTGGTGTTTCCGCTCGCCCTGCGCAGCCTGATCGATGGGGGCCTGGCCGCGCCGGACCGCGGGGCCCAGCTGGTGGCCTTGCGCGAGCACTTTGTCTGGCTGTTCGCCGTCGCCGTCGCCTTGGGCGTCTTCTCGGCCGCGCGCTTTTACACGGTGAGCTGGCTCGGCGAGCGCGTCACCGCCGACCTGCGCAGCGCCGTGTATGCCCATGTGCTGCGCCAGAGCCCGGGGTTTTTCGAGACCACCCAGACCGGCGAGGTGCTGTCGCGCCTGACCACCGACACCACCCTGGTGCAGACGGTGGTGGGCTCGTCCTTCTCGATGGGCCTGCGCAATGCGGTGATGGGCGCGGGCGCTTTGGGCATGCTGATCTGGACCAACCCCTATGTGATGACGCAGGTGCTGCTGATCCTGCTGGGCGTTGTGCTGCCGGCCATGTGGTTCGGCCGCCGGGTGCGGCGCCTGTCGCGCGCCAGCCAGGACCGCGTGGCCGACTCCAGCGCCATCGCGGCCGAGGTGCTCAACGCCATTCCCGTGGTGCAGGGCTACACCGCCGAAGGCCGCGAGGCCGCCCGCTTTCAGCGTGCCACCGAGGACGCCTTCGCCACCGGCGTGCGGCGCACCCGCGCGCGGGCCTTGCTGGTGGCCTTCGTCATCATCGCCAATGCGGCCTTGCTGCTGTGGGCGCTGTTCAAGGGCACGCAGGCGGTGATGGCCGGCACCATCACCGCCGGGCACCTGGGCCAGACGGTGGTGTATGTGGTCATCTTCGCTGGCGCGGTGGCGGTGCTGGGCGAGGTCTATGGCGATCTGCTGCGGGCGGCTGGGGCCACCGAACGCCTGATGGAGCTGCTGCAGGCGCGCTCGCCGGTCGAGTCGCCGGCCCTGCCGGTGGCGGCCGCGGCGCCCGAGGGCGGCAGCACCGTGCGCATCGAGGCGCTGCGCTTTCACTACCCCTCACGGCCGCAGACCGCCGCGCTGGCCGACTTCAACCTGGACCTCAAGGCCGGCGAGACCGTGGCCCTGGTCGGGCCCAGCGGCGCCGGCAAGACCACGGTGTTCCAGATGCTGCTGCGCTTTTACGATCCGCAAGAAGGCCAAATCCTGCTCGACGGCGTGCCGGTGCGGCAGCTGGCGCTGCAAGACCTGCGCAGCCGCATCGGCATCGTGCCGCAAGACGCGGTGATCTTCTCGGCCAGCGCGATGGAAAACATCCGCTATGGCCGGCCTGAGGCCACCGACGCGCAGGTGATCGAGGCCGCCACGGCCGCCTTCGCGCACGACTTCATCACCGCCCTGCCGGGCGGCTACAACAGCTTTCTGGGCGAGCGTGGCGTGCGTTTGTCAGGCGGCCAGCGCCAACGCATCGCTATCGCCAGGGCCATGCTCAAGAACCCGCCGCTGCTGCTGCTCGACGAGGCCACCAGCGCGCTCGATGCCGAGAGCGAGCGGATGGTGCAGGCCGCCTTGCAGCAGGCCATGCGTGGGCGCAGCACCCTGGTGATCGCCCACCGGCTCGCAACGGTGCAAAGCGCCGACCGCATCGTGGTGCTGGACCACGGGTGCATCGTGGAGGCGGGGACGCACGAGGAGTTGCTGGCGCGGGCCGGGGTTTATGCGCGGCTGGCGGCCTTGCAGTTCATGGTGTGAGGCTCTTGTCGTTGGCTTTGTCGTTGCTTTTGTAGCGGTCGTGGCAAGCCGGGTCTCGGCCCGGCGGCCGAGTTACCTTCTTTGTATCGCCAAAGAAGGTAACCCAAGGTCACGCAGTGGGACTGTGCTCACTTCGCGAAGCGAAGTTATGCACAGGCCAAAGGCGACCCCACTGTCCGCGTCCCCTGCGCGCCTGTCGGCGCTCCGGGGCAACCTCCGGTGCTCGCGTCGGGCGGGGAAGCGCTCGAACTCGGCCCTGCGGGCCTCAGACAGTCGCGCTTCCTGTTGGTGTTCGCATAACTTTGCTGCGCAAAGTGAGCGAACCCCCGCTGACGCGAGCCGCCCGCCGCTGCGCTCCTCGGCGCGGCCACAGGGGCTTGGGGGTCAACACGGCCTGCGGCCGTGTCCTTGTTGATTTGGGGGTTGGCGCGCTGACGTTGTTTTGGTGGCCTGCGCTTTGGCATGCACACAGTTCCTGGTCCCCCGCCTGCGCGGGGGTGACAGTCCAAGTGGTGACGACGGTCGTTGCGGAGATACCGCCGGCCACCTCGCACGCGTCATTCCCGCGAAGGCGGGAATCCAGTCCCAGGCAAAGCGCAGCGAGCCGTTGGCGGCCGACCCCCGCGAAGGCGGGGGGATGGCCCGTAGGGGCCCCCCGCCCCTGTGAATGCGCCGAGGAGCGCAGGGATGCGGGGATCAGGAAGTGCGACTGTCTGAGCCCCGCAGGGGCGAGTTCGAGCACTTCCCCCCGCAGCCCGAGCACCGCAGGTTGCCTCTGTGTGCCGACAGGCACACAGAGGACGCAGACACCGGGGTCGCCTTTCTTTGGTTCCTTTCTTTGGCGACGCAAAGAAAGGGACTCGGCTGCCGGGCCGAGACCCGGCTTGCAACGAACGCTACAAAATCAAGGACAAGGACAAGGACAAGGACGCAGCCCGATCCATAACGCCAGTTTCAGTGCACCGGCCCCTTCAGCGCCTTGGGAATCGGCAGCGGCAACACCGGGATCCCCTCGTCCAGCAGCGCCCTGGTCTCGTCCGGCGTGGCCTGGCCGCGAATGCCGCGCTCCTGGGTTTCGCCGTAGTGCATGCGGCGCGCTTCCTCGACGAAACGCTCGCCCACGTCTTCGGTCTTGGCCAGCACCTCGCGCACCATGCGCAGGTAGGCGGCCTGCAGCTCGGCAGCCGGGGCGGCGGCCACCACCTCCTGGCGCGCTGCGGACGATGACGCCTTGCCAGGCGCGGCGGGCTCAGAGGCGCCCAGGTTGAGCCGGGGCGCGCTGAGCTTTTTGGTCACCTGGATGTCGCCGCAGACCGGACATTCGACCAGCCCGCGCTCAAGCTGGCTGCGGAAATCATCTTCCGAGCCGAACCAGCCCTCGAACACGTGGCTGGCGGAGCATTGCAGGTCAAGCACCTTCATGGTTGACCAGATTGTGCCTGCCAGTCCAATTTCCAGGCCGCCGAAAGGACGTTTTGCAACCACAAGGCGCCGGTGAGGGTCTTGGCGTCGGTGATGCGGCCATCGCGGCACCAGGCCAGCAGCTCGGCGGGCGTGGCGCTGATGACGTCGAGAAACTCGCCGTCATCGAGCCGGCGCTCGCCCAGCGACAGGCCGCGCGCGAACCAGACGTCGATGAACTCGTTGGAATACCCGATGCACGGATGCAGCCGCCCAGCCCGGGCCCACTCGCGGGCGACGTAGCCGGTTTCTTCGCGCAGCTCGCGCTCGGCGCAGGTCTGCACGGCCTCACCCGGATCGAGCTTGCCGGCCGGAAACTCCACCATCACCTGGCCGACCGCATGACGGTACTGGCGCTCGAGCACCACCCGGCCGTCGTCCAGCAGGGCAATCATCATCACGGCGCCAGGGTGCAGGATGAACTCGCGGACGGCGCTGCCGCCGTCGGGCAGGCGCACGGTCTCGCGCACCGCATGCAGAAAATGGCCGCGCAACAACTCGGTGCGGCTGGTGGCGGTTTCGACCAGGTGGCGGTCGTCGGTCATGGAATGGCCTTCAGGCGTGGCGGCGGTAAAGGTAGCGCCAGACGAAGCCGGGGAAGGCGAAGGTCAGGAACAAGGTGCCGGTGATGGCGTAGAACTCCCAGCCCTGGGGCGCGATCTGCCCGGCGCGGCGTTCCAGCAACAGGCCGAAGCCGCCCACCAGCAGGTACAGCGCCACCAGCTCCAGCAAGCGCAGCGTGAGCGACTTGGGCCCGCGCAGTGGCAGCAAGGCGAACAAGCGCTCGGTGGCAAAGGGCAGGTTCGCCGCGAGCAGCGCCAGCACGATGACCACCCAGATGCTTGCCGACTGCGACATCAAACGAAGCGGGCGCGCAGCGGGGTCAAGACGACAGCGTGCGCAAGATCGCGTCGGCGCACAGCGTCATCAGGCCGCCGGGAAGAATGCCCAGAATGAGCACCAACGCGCCGTTGATCGACAGCACCGCGCGCACGTCGGCGGGCGCCGACACCGTGGTGGCCGTGATCGGGTCGTCAAAGTACATGACCTTGACCACGCGCAGGTAATAGAAGGCACCGATCAGGGACATCAGCACCGCGAAGATGGCCACCCCGATGTACAGCGGATTGCCCGGCGCGATCAGCGCCTGCAGCACGGTGAGCTTGGCGTAAAAGCCCACCAGCGGCGGCACACCGGCCAGCGAGAACATGCACACGGCCATCACGCCGGCGTACAGCGGGCTGCGCTGGTTCAGGCCGGCCAGGTCCGAGATCTCCTCGCTCTCGAAGCCGTCGCGGGCCAGCAGCAAGATGATGCCGAAGCTGCCCAGCGTGGTGAGCACGTAGGTGACGATGTAGAACATCGCCGCGCTGTAGGCCGACTGGGCATTGGCGGTGCTGCCGCCCACGACGCCGGCCGACAGGCCGAGGATCACGAAGCCCATCTGCGCAATGGTCGAATAGGCCAGCATGCGCTTGAGGTTGGTCTGGGCGATGGCGGCCAGGTTGCCCACCAGCAGCGAGCCCACCGCCAACAAAATCAGCATCTGCTGCCAATCGAAGGCCAGCGGGATCAGCCCCTCCACCAGCAGGCGGATGGCGATGCCGAAGGCGGCCAGCTCGGGCGCGGCGCCGATCATCAGCGTGATGGCCGTCGGCGCGCCCTGATAGACGTCGGGGATCCACATGTGGAAGGGCACGGCGCCCAGCTTGAAGGCCAGGCCGGCAACGATGAATACCAGGCCGAACACCAGCACCTCGTGCTTGACGCGGCCGCTGGCGATCACCTGGAACACGCGGTCGATGTCCAGTGACCCGGTGGCGCCGTACAGCATGGACATGCCATACAGCAGGAAGCCCGAGGCCATGGCGCCGAGCACAAAGTACTTCATGGCGGCCTCGGTGGCCTTCTCGTTGTCGCGGCGCAGGGCCACCAGCGCGTAGCTCGACAGCGTGAGCAGCTCCAGGCCCAGGTAGATCACCAGGAAGTTGCTGCCCGAGACCATCACGAAGATACCGAGCAGCGAGAACAGGGCCAGCGTGAACAGCTCGCCACCGCGCATCATGTCGCGGTCGGCCGCGTAGGGACGGCTGTAGACCAGGGTGACCAGCACCGCGATCGAGGCGAAGGCCTTGAGCCAGTTGCCCATCGGGTCGCTGACGATCATGCCGCCAAAACCGGCGTGCGTGGCGCCCGACAGGGCGAACTCGGCCGACAGCCAGGCCACCGCCAGCAGCGTGACGACGGTCAGCACATAGGTCAGTTGGCGCAGTCGGGTGCGCACACCCAGATCCACCAGCGCGATGACACAGGCCATCACGAGCAGCATGATCTCGGGGGCGGCGATGTAGAAGCTGAGTTTGTCCAGCATTTGGTGTGCGGCCTCGAGGTCAGTTCAGTTTGGAAGCGGCGACGTGCTTCAGGAAGTCGGCAACCGACACATTCATGACGTCGGTGAAGGGCTTGGGATAAACACCCATGAACAGCACGGCGACCGCCAAGATGCCCAGCATCAGGAACTCGCGCGAATTGATGTCGGAGAGGCCACGCACGTCCTCGTTGGCCACCGGGCCGAGGTAGACGCGCTTGAACATCCACAGCGTGTAGGCGGCGCCGAAGATCAGCGCGGTGGCCGCCAAAAGGCCCAGGATGAAGTGCTTTTGCGTGGCGCCCAGGATCACCATCCACTCGCCCACGAAACCGGCGGTGGCCGGCAGGCCGCAGTTGGCCATGGCGAACAGCAGCGCGAAGGCGGTGAAGTTGGGCATGGTGTTGATCACCCCGCCGTAGCTGGAGATCTCCCGTGAATGCACGCGGTCGTACAGCACGCCAATGCACAGGAACATGGCGCCCGAGACAAAGCCGTGGGCGATCATCTGCACCAGCCCACCGGCCACACCCAGGTCGTTGAAGATGAAAAAGCCCAGCGTGACGAAGCCCATGTGGGCCACCGATGAATAGGCCACCAGCTTCTTCATGTCCTGCTGGACCATGGCTACAAGGCCGACGTAGATCACGGCCACCAGCGACAGGACGATCATCAGCGGCGCCCACTGGTGCGAGGCATCGGGCGCGATGGGCATGGAAAAGCGCAGGAAGCCGTAAGCGCCCAGCTTGAGCATGATGGCCGCCAGCACCGCCGAGCCGCCGGTGGGCGCTTCCACATGGACGTCGGGCAGCCAGGTGTGCACCGGCCACATCGGCACCTTCACGGCGAACGCGGCGAAGAAGGCAAAGAACACCAGGGTCTGGGCCGGTCCGGCCAGCGGCAGCTTGTGCCAGGTGAGGATGTCGAAGCTGCCGCCGGCCTTGTTGTACAGGTAGACCAGCGCGATCAGCATCAGCAGCGAGCCCAGCAGCGTGTACAGGAAGAACTTGAAGGCTGCGTAGATCTTCTTCGGGCCGCCCCAGATGCCGATGATGAGGTACATCGGGATCAGCGTGGCCTCGAAGAACACGTAAAACAGCATCGCGTCCAGCGCGGCGAACACGCCGATCATCAGGCCCGACAAGATCAGGAACGCGCCCATGTACTGGTTGACGCGCTCGTTGATCGACTCCCAGGCCGAGATCACCACGACGACGGTGATGAAGGCCGTCAGCGGCACGAACCAGAACGAGATGCCGTCGATGCCCAGGTGGTAGTGGACGTTCAAGCGCGCGATCCAGCTGGCCTTCTCGACGAACTGCATGGCAGAGGTGCTGTTGTCGAAACCACCGAACATCGGCAAGGTGACCAGCAGGCTGACCAACGCGCCGAGCAGAGCGATCCAGCGCACCACGCGCGCCTGATCGTCACGGCCCAGGGCCAGCAGGACGACGCCGAAAAAAATCGGCGTCCAGATGGCAAGGCTTAGCAAACCCATTTTTGTTCTTCTCCTACTTGCCCAGCCAGGCCGACCATGGGGCCACGAACCATGTCAACAGAACGAACAGGCCGACGATCATGGCCAGTGCGTAGTGATAAAGGTAACCGGTCTGCAGACGACGCACCACGAAGGCGAACACGCTCACCAAACGGGCGCTGCCGTTGACGGCGGCGCCGTCGATGATGGCCTGGTCGCCGCCCTTCCACAGCGCGATGCCCAGGCCTCGCGCGGCACGCGCGAGCACGTTCTCGTTGAACCAGTCCATGTAGTACTTGTTGTCCAGCAGGCGATAGACAAAGCCCGCACGCGCCTTGATGGCAGCCGGCAGCGCCGGGTTGACCATGTACATGTACCAGGCCAGCACCACGCCAGCCAGCGCCAGCCAGAACGGCGCGGTGCTCAAACCGTGTAGGGCCATGGCTGTCGCGCCGTGGAATTTTTCGGCCAGCACCACCATCGCCTTGTGCTTTTCGGCGTCGACGAAGATCGCGTCCTTGAAGAAGTCGCCGAACAGCATGGGCCCGATGGTCAGGTAGCCGATGACGACCGAGGGGATCGCCAGCAGGATCAGCGGCACCGTCACCACCCAGGGCGTCTCGTGCGGCTTGTCGTGGCCATGGTCGTCGTGTCCGGGATCAGCATGTCCATGATCGTTATGGTGCGCATCCGGGTTCTGGTCGAACCGCTCCTTGCCGTGGAACACCAGGAAGTACATGCGAAACGAATAGAAGGCCGTGACGAACACGCCGGCCAGCACCGCGAAGTTGGCGAAGCCGGCACCCCACAGCTGGCTCTCGTGCACGGCCTCGATGATGCTGTCCTTGGAGTAGAAACCCGCGAACAAGGGCGTGCCGATCAGGGCCAGCGACCCCAGCAGCGCGGTGATCCAGGTGATGGGCATGTACTTGCGCACCCCGCCCATCCAGCGGATGTCCTGGTTGTGGTGCAGGCCCATGATCACCGAGCCGGCGGCCAGGAACAGCAGCGCCTTGAAGAAGGCGTGCGTCATCAGGTGGAACACCGCCACCGAGTAGGCCGACGCGCCCAGGGCCACGGTCATGTAGCCCAGCTGCGACAGCGTGGAATAGGCCACCACCCGCTTGATGTCGTTCTGGATGATGCCCAGAAAGCCCATGAACAGCGCGGTGATCGCGCCGATGACCATGATGAAGGACAAGGCCGTGTCGCTCAGCTCGAACAGCGGCGACATGCGCGCGACCATGAAGATGCCGGCCGTCACCATGGTGGCAGCGTGGATCAGCGCCGAGATGGGGGTGGGGCCCTCCATCGAGTCGGGCAGCCACACGTGCAGCGGAAACTGCGCGCTCTTGCCCATGGCGCCGATGAACAGGCAAATGCAGATCACGGTGATCAGCATCCAGCTGGTGCCCGGCAGGGTCAGCTCGGCCAGCTCGCCGGATTTTGCGAAGGCCTGGGCGTAGTCGAGCGTGCCGGCGAAGGCGGCGATCAGGCCGATGCCCAGGATGAAGCCGAAGTCACCGACCCGGTTCACCAAAAACGCCTTCATGTTGGCGAAGATGGCCGTGGGCTTGTTGTACCAGAAGCCGATCAGCAGGTAGGACACCAGGCCCACAGCCTCCCAGCCGAAGAACAGCTGCAGGAAGTTGTTGCTCATCACCAGCATCAGCATCGAGAAGGTGAACAGCGAGATGTACGAGAAGAAGCGGTTGTAGCCCTCGTCTTCCTCCATGTAGCCGATGGTGTAGATGTGCACCATGAGCGAGACGAAGGTCACGACGCACATCATCATGGCCGTGAGGCCGTCGACCAGGAAGCCAATCTCCATCTTGAGGCCGCCCACCACCATCCACTCGTAGATCGTGGCGTTGAAGCGGGCGCCGTCCTGCGCGACGCTCTTGAGCGTCATGGCCGAGACGATGAAAGCCACCAGCACGCCCAGGATGGTCAGGCTGTGCGTCACGCGGCGACCGATCCGGTTGCCGCCGAAGGTGGTGCCGAAGATGCCGGCCAGCACCGCGCCCGCCAGCGGGGCCAGCGGTACGGCGAGCAGGGTCGATGCGGATAGGGTCTGGCTCATGTTTGTTCTTTTGTCCTCAACCCTTGAGCGTGTTGAGTTCTTCGACGTTGATGTTCGACTTGTTGCGGAACAGCAGCACCAGGATGGCCAAGCCGATCGCCGATTCGGCCGCGGCCACGGTCAGGATGAAGAACACGAACACCTGGCCGTGCATGTCGCCCAGGTAGTAGGAGAAGGCCACGAAGTTCGTGTTGACGGCCAGCAGCATCAGCTCGATGCACATCAACAGCACGATCAGGTTGCGCCGGTTCAGGAAGATGCCGACCACCGACATCGAGAACATGATGGCGCCCAGGGAGAGAAAGTGTCCGAGCGTGAGGTTCATGGCTTGGCCTGCTTAACGGTCGGATCAGAGGGGTCGGCGGGATCGGTCGGCGCCGGCGGTGCCGCGACCGTTGGCGCCAGCTTGACGATCCGCAAACGGTCGCCCGCCTTCACGCGCACCTGCACCGAGGCGTCGATCTGGCGGGTGTCCTTGCGCTGGCGCAGCGTGAGCGCGATGGCCGCGATGATGGCCACCAGCAGGATGACGGCGGCCACCTCCAGCGGGTAGATGTATTGCGAGTAGACCAGTTTGCCCAGCTCGGCGGTGTTGGAAAAGCCTGGGGCCGACCACCCTGCCGAGACCGCCACGCGGGCCTCTTCGCCCATGCGAAAGCCGCCCATGAGGACGGCCGCCATCTCCAGCGCGAACAAGGCGCCGATCAGACCGGCCAGCGGGAAGTGCTTCCAGAAGCCGGCGCGCACGGCGGCGGCGTCGACGTCGAGCATCATCACCACGAACAGGAAAAGCACCATCACCGCGCCGACATAGACCAGCACCAGCGCGATCGCCAGGAACTCGGCGCGCAGCATCAGCCACACCGCAGCCGCCTGCGAGAACGCGAGCACCAGGTAGAGCGCGGCGTGCACCGAGTTGCGCGCGGTGATCACGCGGAACGACGCGAACAGCAGCACCGCGGAGAACAGGTAGAAGAGGCCGGTTTTGACGTCCATGGTTTTTCTTGTTCAGGTTGCGCGTCAGCGGTACTTGCCGTCCGCAGCCCTGGCGGCCGCGATCTCCGCCTCGTAGCGGTCGCCCACGGCCAGCAGCATGTCCTTGGTGAAGTACAGGTCGCCGCGCTTTTCGCCGTGGTATTCGAAGATGTGGGTCTCGACGATGGAGTCGACCGGGCAGCTCTCTTCGCAGAAGCCGCAGAAGATGCACTTGGTCAGGTCGATGTCGTAGCGCGTGGTGCGGCGGGTGCCGTCTTCGCGCTGTTCGGACTCGATCGTGATCGCCATGGCGGGGCAGACGGCCTCGCACAGCTTGCAGGCGATGCAGCGCTCTTCGCCGTTGTCGTAGCGGCGCAGGGCGTGCAGGCCGCGAAAGCGCGGCGACAGCGGCGTTTTTTCCTCGGGGAACTGCACCGTGATCTTGCGGCTGAAGGCGTACTTGCCGGTGATGGCCAGGCCCTTGAACAACTCCAGCAGCATGAAGCTGGACAGGAAGTCCTTGAGCGAGAACGCCGGGGGCCGGTCGATGGTTTGGGATGTCATGGCGATATCAGGCCTCCCGCCGGGCCGCCCCAAGGGTGGCTTGCGCCCCCTGGGGGGGCAGAAAGTACACGAAGTGATGAACGTAGGGGCACAAGTTCATTTCCAGATGTTGAACGAGGTCTGCATCCACAGACCAACCACCACCAGCCAGACCAGCGTGACTGGAATGAAGATCTTCCAGCCCAGACGCATGATCTGGTCGTAGCGGTAACGCGGGAACGTCGAGCGCACCCACAGGAACATGGTGACCACGGCGAAGGTCTTGAGACCCAGCCAGATCCAGCCCGGCACCCACGCCAGCACGGGCGCGTCGATGGGCGGCAACCAGCCCCCCAGGAACAGGACCACCGTGAGGATGGACACCAGCCACATGTTGGCGTATTCGGCCAGGAAGAACATGGCAAAACTCATGCCCGAGTACTCGATCATGTGGCCCGCGACGATCTCGGATTCACCCTCAACCACGTCGAAGGGGTGGCGGTTGGTCTCGGCCAGCCCGGAGATGAAATACACGACAAAGATCGGCAGCAGCGGCAGCCAGTTCCAGGACAGGAAGTTCAGGCCCATGCCGGCGAAGTAGCCCTTGTCCTGCCCCAGGACGATCTGCGTCATGTTCAGGGTGCCCGAGACCATCAGCACGACCACCATGCAAAAGCCCATGGCGATCTCGTAGCTCACCATCTGGGCCGAGGCGCGCAGCGCGCCCAAAAAGGCGTACTTCGAGTTGGACGCCCAGCCCGCGATGATCACGCCATACACCTCCAGCGAGGTGACGGCCAGCAGGAACAAAAGGCCCGCGTTGATGTTGGACAGCGCCACGTCGGGGCCGAAGGGGATGACCGCCCAGGCCACCAGCGCCGGCATGATGGTCATCACAGGGCCGAGGAAGAACAGGCCCTTGTTGGCCGCCGACGGCTGGATGATTTCCTTGGTGAGCAGCTTGAGCGCGTCGGCGATGGGCTGCAACAGGCCCATCGGGCCGACCCGGTTGGGGCCCACGCGCACCTGCGTGAAGCCGATGGCCTTGCGCTCCCACAGCGTGAGGTAGGCAACCGCACCCATCAGGGGCAGCACCACCGCCATGATCTTGATCAGCGTCCAGACCACCGGCCAGCCCATCGAGGACCACCAGGGCGCGGCGATCAGGCCGTTACCGAAGCCGAAGATTGCGTCGATCATGCGCGGACTCCTTCGGCGGCGCCGGCCAGGCGCCCATCGGCCGTGAGTTGCAGCGGCGGCGAGCGGCGCACGATGCCGTCGAGCTGGTAGATGGCGGCGGTGGCGGGGCGGCCTGGCGCCTCGGCCAGGTCGATGGCGGCGGCGGTGGCGTTGTCAAGGCGCGGGCCCTGCACGAACTCCTGGCCGGCATCCTGCGGGCCGCGCGCCGCCGTGAGCACGTCTTGCGCGGTCTCGAACTCGAAGCCGGGCAGGTCCAGCATCGTGCCCAGCACCCGCAGCACCTTCCAGCCCGGACGGGCCTCGCCCATGGGCTTGACCACCGCGTGGAAGCCCTGCACCCGGCCTTCGGCGTTGACAAAGGTGCCGGGCGTCTCGGTCCAGGGCGCGATGGGGAGGATCACGTCGCTGATGTCGAGGTTGGCCTTGAAAGGGCTGAGCGTGACGACCATTTCGGCCTGGCCGATGCCGGCAGCGGCCTGCGCGCCGCCAGCGGCATCGAAGGCCGGTTCGGTGTTGAGCAGCAGCACGGCCTTGAGGCCGCCAGCCAGCATCTGGCCCGCGTTCAGGCCGCCGGCACGCGGCGATGCGCCGGCCAGCTGCGCGCCCACGGTGTTGGCGGCTTCGGTGAGGTACCCCACTGTGGCGCCGGTCTGCTCGCCAATCCACTGGGCCAGGGCCAGCAGCGAAGAGGCCTTGGCATGGTGCGCGGCGGCATTGCCCAACAGGATGGCTTTGCGTTCGCCGGAGAGCAGGGAGCGGGCGATGGCAACCCACGGTCCGGATTGAGCCACTCCCCCCAACCGTTCGGGCTGAGCCTGTCGAAGCCCTTCGACAGGCTCAGGGCGAACGGAAGTGACAGGCTCAGGGCGAACGGAAGTGACAAGCTCAGGGCGAACGGAAGCGGGAGGTGCGATGCCCTTTTCGACGGCAATGGCAAGGGCGATCGCCGCCAAGGCTTGCGCCCACTGGCCGGCCGGCACGATGGCCTTGGTCTTGATGGCCATGGCCCAATCGTTGTCGGTGTCGTTGACCACGCTGACCTGCGCACCCTTGCGGGTGGCGGCGCGAACGCGCAGCGCGAACAGCGGGTGGTCCTTGCGCAGGTTCGAGCCCACGACCAGCACGCGCTCCAGATCGGACAGGGCCGCGATGCGCGTGCCCAGCCAGCGCACGCCCTCACCCGAGGTGAACTCGGCGTGGCGCAGCCGGTGGTCGATGTTCTCGCTGCCCAAGCCGCGCATCAGCGCGCCGGCCAGGTACAGCTCTTCGACGGTGCTGTGGGGGCTGGCCAGGGCGCCGATGGCCTTGGCACCGTGGTCGGCCTTGATCTGCTGGAGGCCGTTGGCCACGTATTCGAGCGCGGTCTGCCAGTCGACCGTCTTCCACTGCCCGCCCTGCTTGAGCATAGGCGCGGTCAGGCGTTCGGCGGTGTTGAGGGCCTCGTACGAGAAGCGGTCGCGGTCGGCCAGCCAGCATTCGTTGACGCCATCATTTTCCAGCGGCAGCACGCGCATCACGCGATTGCCCTTGACCTGGACGATGAGGTTGGCGCCGGTGGAATCGTGCGGGCTGACGCTCTTGCGGCGCGACAGCTCCCAGGTGCGGGCGGCATACCGGAAAGGTTTGCTGGTGAGCGCGCCGACCGGGCACAGGTCGATCATGTTGCCCGAGACTTCGGAGTCGACGGTATCGCCGACCACGGTGGTGATCTCGGAGTGCTCGCCCCGATGGATCATGCCCAGCTCCATCACGCCGGCCACTTCCTGGCCGAAGCGCACGCAGCGTGTGCAGTGGATGCAGCGGGACATCTCCGCCATGGAAATCAGCGGGCCGACGTCCTTGTTCAGGACGGTGCGCTTTTCTTCTTCGTAGCGCGAGGCGGAGCCGCCGTAGCCCACGGCCAGGTCTTGCAGCTGGCACTCGCCGCCCTGGTCGCAGATGGGGCAGTCCAGCGGGTGGTTGATCAGCAAAAATTCCATCACCGACTGCTGGGCCTTCACCGCTTTGTCGGACTTGGTGCGCACGATCATGCCGTTGGTGACGGGCGTGGCGCAGGCCGGCATGGGCTTGGGCGCCTTCTCCACGTCAACCAGGCACATGCGGCAGTTGGCCGCGATCGAGAGCTTTTTGTGATAGCAAAAATGCGGGATGTAGGTGCCCGCCTTCTCGGCCGCATGCATGATCATGCTGCCTTCGGTGATCTCCACCTTCTTGCCGTCGAGTTCGATTTCAACCATGTCTGTTATGCCTTCGCGGTGTCGGCGGCACGGATCTTCGCCTCGAACTCGTGACGGAAGTGCTTGATCATGGCGCGCACCGGCATGGCCGCCGCGTCGCCGAGCGCGCAGATGGTGCGGCCCTGGATGTTGTCGGCCACCGAGTTGAGCAGGTCCAGGTCGGCGGGTTTGCCATGGCCGTGCTGGATACGCTCGATCACGCGCCACATCCAACCGGTGCCTTCGCGGCAGGGGGTGCACTGGCCGCACGATTCGTGCATGTAGAAGTACGACAGGCGCAGCAGCGATTCGACCATGTCGCGGGTTTCGTCCATCACGATCACGGCGCCCGAGCCAAGCATGGAGCCGGCCTTGGCGATGGCGTCGTAGTCCATCGTGCAATTCATCATGACGTCGGCCGGCAGCACCGGTGCCGACGAGCCGCCGGGGATCACGGCCTTGAGCTTGCGGCCGCCACGCACGCCGCCGGCGAGCTCCAGCAGCTTCGCAAAGGGCGTGCCCAGCGGAATCTCGTAGTTGCCCGGCAGCTCGACGTCGCCGGAGATCGAGAAGATCTTGGTGCCGCCATTATTGGGCTTGCCGCATTCGAGGTAGGCCTGGCCGCCGTTGCGGATGATCCAGGGCACCGCCGCGAAGGTCTCGGTGTTGTTGATGGTGGTGGGCTTGCCGTACAGGCCGAAGCTGGCCGGGAACGGCGGCTTGAAGCGCGGCTGGCCCTTCTTGCCTTCGAGCGATTCGAGCAGCGCGGTTTCTTCGCCGCAGATGTAGGCGCCGAAGCCGTGGTACGCATGCAGCTGGAAACTGAAGTTTGAGCCCAGGATGTTGTTGCCCAGCAGGCCTGCCGCGCGGGCCTCTTCCAGCGCCTCTTCGAAGCGCTCGTAGGTCTGGAAGATCTCGCCGTGGATGTAGTTGTAGCCAACGTTGATGCCCATCGCGTAGGCCGCGATGATCATGCCTTCGATGACGATGTGCGGGTTGTACTGCAGGATGTCGCGGTCCTTGCAGGTGCCCGGTTCGCCCTCGTCGGAGTTGCACACCAGGTACTTTTGCCCCGGGAACTGGCGGGGCATGAAGCTCCACTTGAGGCCCGAGGGAAAGCCCGCGCCGCCTCGGCCGCGCAGGGCCGATTCCTTGACGGTGGCGATCACCTGGTCTTGCGTCAGGCCCACCGCGCCGGTCTCCGGATGCGGCGCCGCACCGTCCTTGCCGAGGATCTTGCGCAGGGCCGAATAGCCGCCGCGCGCCTCGTAATCTTTCAGGCGCCAGTTGATGCCGTCCAGGCCCGCATAGATCTGCGGGTTGATGTGGCGGCCGTGAAAGCAGGTCTGCACGCCGGTCGCCTGGAACTGGTCCAGCACTTGTTGTGCGTTCATTGTTCTTTACCCCCACGCTCGCGCACTTCGTGTCGCTCGCTGCCCCCCGAGGGGGCCCTCGCGCCTTCGGGCGGCCGTGCGGCGCTCATTTCCCCCGCCTTGCGAAGGCCTTCGACCAGCTGGTCGAGCTTGTCGTTGCTCATGAAGCTGCACATGGTGCGGTCGTTGACCAGCAACACCGGCGCGTCGGCGCAGGCGCCCAGACACTCAGACTGCTGCAGCGTGAACACGCCGTCGGCGGTGGTCTCGCCCATCGCTACGCCCAGGCGCTGCTCCAGGTGGTGCAGCGCATGCTGGCCGCCGCGCAGCTGGCACGGCAGGTTGGTGCAGACATTGAGCTTGAAACGGCCGACCGTCTGCTGGTTGTACATGTTGTAGAAGGTCGTGACCTCATGCACCGCGATCGCGGGCATGCCCAGGTGGTCGGCGATCGCCTGCTCGCTGTGCAGGGTCACATGGCCCTGCTCGTGCTGCACGATGGCCAGGCAGGCCATCACGGCCGACTGCTTCTGGTCGGCGGGGTACTTCGCGACCTCACGATCGAACCGCGCGCGCGTCGCTTCGGTGATTTCAGCCAATTCGCATCTCCATTGCGGGTAGTTCTTGGGCCAACGCGGAACCGACTTTGCCGGGCCGCCAGTGGCGCCCCCTTGAGGGGGAGGCGGCTACACGGAGTGAGCCGCTTCGGGGGTGGGCCATGTTCATCGATCGATCTCTCCGAAGACGATGTCCATGGTGCCGATGATGGCCACGGCGTCGGCAATCATGTGGCCGCGGCCCATCTCGTCCAACGCGGCCAGATGGGGAAAGCCGGGCGCGCGGATCTTCAGGCGGTACGGCTTGTTGGCGCCGTCGCTCACGATGTAGATGCCGAATTCGCCCTTGGGGTGCTCCACCGCGGCATAGGCCTCGCCCTCGGGCACACGCATGCCCTCGGTGAAGAGCTTGAAGTGGTGGATCAGCTCCTCCATGTTGGCCTTCATGGACTCGCGGTCGGGCGGGGCCACCTTGTGGTTGTCGGTGATCACCGGGCCGGGGTTGACGCGCAGCCAGTCGACGCACTGCTTGATGATGCGGTTTGACTCGCGCATCTCCTGCACGCGCACCAGGTAGCGGTCGTAGCAGTCGCCCGTCTTGCCCACGGGGATGTCGAAATCCATGTGCTCATAGACCTCGTAGGGCTGCTTCTTGCGCAGGTCCCAGGCAATGCCCGAGCCGCGCAGCATGGGGCCGGTGAAGCCCAGGTTCAGGGCGCGCTCGGGTGTGACCACACCGATGCCCACGGTGCGCTGCTTCCAGATGCGGTTGTCGGTGAGCAGGGTCTCGTACTCGTCGACGTAATGCGGAAAGCGCTGGGTGAAGCTTTCGACGAAGTCGAGCAGCGTGCCGCTGCGGGTATCGTTCAGGCGCTTGATCGAGCGCTCGTTGCGGATCTTGTTGGCCTTGTACTGCGGCATGCTGTCGGGCAGGTCACGGTAGACGCCGCCCGGGCGGAAGTAGGCCGCGTGCATGCGCGCCCCGGACACGGCCTCGTACATGTCGAACAGGTCTTCCCGCTCGCGAAAGCAGTAGATCAGCATGTTCATCGCGCCGCAGTCCAGGCCGTGCGCGCCCAGCCACAGCAGGTGGTTCAGCAGGCGCGTGATCTCGGAGAACATGACGCGGATGTACTGAGCGCGGATCGGCACCTCGACGCCCATCAGCTTCTCGATGGCCATGCAGTAGGCGTGCTCGTTGCACATCATGGAGACGTAGTCCAGCCGGTCCATGTAGGGCAGCGCCTGGAGGTAGGTCTTGGTCTCGGCCAGCTTCTCGGTGGCGCGATGCAACAGGCCGATGTGCGGGTCGGCGCGCTGGATCACTTCGCCGTCGAGCTCGAGCACCAGACGCAGCACGCCGTGCGCGGCGGGGTGCTGGGGGCCAAAGTTCAGGGTGTAGTTTTTAATCTCGGCCATGCAAGGTACCGTTCGGGCTGAGCCTGTCGAAGCCGCGCATACCCTTCGACCCTTCGTCAAGCTCAGGACAGGCCAAGCTCAGGGCGAACGGGCAGGGTTGGTGCATGAAGGGCATCATTTGAGCCCTCCATAATTTTCTTCGCGGATGATCCGCGGCGTGATCTCGCGCGGCTCGATCGACACGGGCTGGTAGATCACGCGCTGGCGTTCGGGGTCGTAGCGCATCTCGACATGGCCGGACACCGGGAAATCCTTGCGGAAAGGGTGGCCGATGAAGCCGTAGTCGGTGAGGATGCGGCGCAGGTCGTCGTGGCCTTCGAAGACGATGCCGTACAGATCGAAGGCCTCGCGCTCGAACCAGTTGGCGGCGCCCCACAGGGTGTTGATCGAGTCGACCACCGGCAGGTCGTCGTCGGCCAGGAAGACCTTCAGGCGCACGCGCTGGTTCAGGCTGACCGACAGCAGGTGCACGGCGACGGCAAAGCGCGGGCCATCCCAGCCGCCATTGCCGTAGTCGGCGTAGTCCAGGCCGCACAGGTCGATCATCTGCTCGAACTGGCAGCCGGGCGCGTCGCGCAGCATCCGCGCGGCGTTGATGTAGTCGGCCGGCGACACGGTGACGGTGACCTCACCCAGACGCAGGTCGACGCGCTTGGCCAGGGGGCCCAGCGCGTCGGCAATGGTGGTCTGAAGGGCTTGCGGGTCAACAGCGAAGGCGGTGGTCGTCATCGAGGTCATGCCCGGGCGATGGTTTGGGTGCGGCGGATCTTCTGCTGCAGCTGGATGATTCCGTACAGGAGGGCCTCGGCGGTGGGGGGGCAGCCGGGCACGTACACGTCAACCGGCACGATGCGGTCGCAGCCGCGCACCACCGAATAGCTGTAGTGGTAGTAGCCGCCGCCATTGGCGCAGCTGCCCATGGACAGCACCCAGCGCGGCTCGGGCATCTGGTCGTAGACCTTGCGCAGGGCCGGCGCCATCTTGTTGCACAGGGTGCCGGCCACGATCATGAGGTCGGACTGGCGGGGGCTGGGGCGAAACAGCATGCCGAAGCGGTCGATGTCGTAGCGGGCGGCGCCCGCGTGCATCATTTCCACCGCGCAGCAGGCCAGGCCGAACGTCATCGGCCACAGCGAGCCGGTCTTGGCCCAGTTGATCACCGAGTCCACGGTCGTGGTTACGATGCCCTTGTCGAGAATGCCGTCGTTTGCCATTTCAGATTCCTTGAGCCTTGGGATGCCGGGCTCTCGGCAGGGCCGGTGCCGGGGGTTTATTCCCAGTCGAGCGCGCCCTTTTTCCACTCGTAGATGAACCCCACCACGAGGATCGCCAGGAAAACCATCATCGACCAGAAGCCCACCGGCCCGATTTCCTTGAGGGCCACAGCCCAGGGAAACAGGAAGGCAATTTCCAGGTCGAACAGGATAAACAAGATGGCGACGAGGTAGTAGCGCACGTCGAACTTCATGCGTGCGTCCTCGAAGGCCTCGAACCCGCACTCATAGGGGGAGTTCTTGGCGGCATCGGGCTTGTTGACGCCGATGCCGGTGGACAGGGCCCAGCCCAGAACCTGGGGCACCACACCGACCGCAATGCCCACCAGGATGAACAGGAGGACGGGAAGGTACTGGTCTAGATTCATCTTGGACTCTGGTCAGATTTCACAGGCCGCCGCAAGCGGCGGCCCGTTTTGCCGCCGCGTGCGGCGGCCTGTTTTGCCGCCGCGTGCGGCGGCCTGTTTTCATACTGGTGCCGTCGGCGAGACTCGAACTCGCACAGCTTTCGCCACTACCCCCTCAAGATAGCGTGTCTACCAATTTCACCACGACGGCGGTCATGCGGCGCTCGGAAGGCGTGAGGCATCTTTAGAATCACCCGCCGAACAGCCATAGAGTTTACCCTGAAACACTTGGGCTTCCTCTGGGAGGAAGCCGAAAAATGATCAGCGCGAAGGGATCTGCGCAGCGCCCGAAGCCGGGGACGCGGGCGGCACAGCCGCAGCCGGTGCACTGGCGGCAGCGGGCGCGGCGGTGCCCGGGATCTGGGCCGCGCCAGTGGGCGGCGCAACCGGTGCCGCCGGGACCACCGCGTTCTCGAGCACGCTGCCCGACGTGGCGGGACGCGAGGCCGTACCGAAGTAGGCCAGGCCCATCGTGCAGATGAAGAACACGGTTGCCAGGACAGCGGTGGTGCGCGAGAGGAAGTTGGCACTTCCGCTGGCGCCGAACAGGCTGCCCGAAGTGCCGCTGCCAAAGGCCGCGCCCATGTCGGCACCCTTGCCGTGCTGAACGAGGATGAGCCCGATCATGGCCAGCGCAGAGAGCAGCTGGACGGTCAGGATCACGGTGAACAGGACATTCATGTCTCTCAACTCCAAAAGGAAAATGCTTCAGGCCACCGCGTGGCTGGCCGCTACGATGATCTGCAGGAAATCAGCCGCGTTGAGCGACGCGCCGCCGATCAGGCCGCCGTCGATGTCCGGCTGTGCGAGCAGCGTGGCGGCATTGCCCGCGTTCATGCTGCCGCCATACAGGATGTTGACGCGCGCGCTGTGGGCAGTGGCGGCCTTGAGCTGGGCCCGCAGAACGGCATGCACCTGCTGCGCCATCTCGGGGGTGGCGGTCTTGCCGGAGCCGATCGCCCAGACCGGTTCGTAGGCCACCGCGATCTCGCTGATGCAATGGCCGTTGGTGTGGATCACCGCGGCCAGCTGGCGCTTGACCACTTCCTCGGTGCGGCCGGCTTCGCGCTCGGTCAGGGTCTCGCCGACGCAGACGATGGGCGTGATCCCTGCGGCCAGGGCGGCCTTGGCCTTGTCGGCCACCAGCGCATCGCCCTCACCGTGGTACTGGCGGCGCTCTGAGTGGCCGACGATGGCATAGCGCGCACCGAAGTCCTTGAGCATGCGCGCCGACACCTCGCCGGTGTAGGCGCCCTGCGCGTGCGCCGAGACATCCTGCGCACCGAGCTCGAGCGTGCTGCCTTGGCGCAGCACCTGCACCTGCGCCAGGTAGGGCGCCGGCACGCAGACAGCGGCCAGGCAACTCGCGCCGCGCAGGCCGGTGACGATGGCGCGCACCAGGGCGTCGTTGGCCTCTATGCCGCCGTTCATCTTCCAGTTGCCGGCGATAAGCTTTTTCTTGTCTTGCGTACGGTCTTGCATGGGCCTCACCAGGTCAGCACGATCTTGCCGATGTGCTGGTTGGATTCCATCAGGGCATGGGCGGCGGCCGCTTGCGCGGCCGGGAAGGTGCCGTGGATCACGGGCCGGATGGCACCGCTTTCGATCAGCGGCCAGACCTTGGCGCGCAGCGCCTGCGCAATGGCGGCCTTGAAGGCCACCGGACGCGGGCGCAGCGTCGAGCCGGTGATCCGCAGCCGGCGGCGAAGCACCAGGCCGGCGTTGAATTCGGCCTTGGTTCCGCCTTGCACTGCGATGATGACCAGCCGGCCGTCCTCGGCCAGGCACTCGATCTCGCGGGCGACGTAGCTGCCGGCCACCATGTCCAGAATGACGTTGACGCCGGCGCCCTGGGTGAGGGTCTTGGCCAGCGCCGAAAAATCTTGCGTGCGGTAGTTGATCGCGTGGTCGGCGCCCAGCTTCAGGCAGGCCTGGCACTTGTCGTCGCTGCCGGCGGTGGCAATGACGGTGGCGCCCAGGGCCTTGGCCATCTGGATGGCCGTGACACCAATGCCGCTGGTGCCGCCCTGCACCAGCAGGGTCTCGCCGGCGGTGAGCTCGGCGCGGTCGAAGACGTTGCTCCAGACGGTGAAGAAGGTCTCGGGCAGCGAAGCCGCCTCGACGTCGGTCAAGCCCAAAGGAGCCGGCAGGCACTGACCCACCGGCGCCACGCAGTACTGCGCGTAGCCGCCGCCAGCGACCAGCGCGCAGACGCGGTCGCCCACCCGAAAGCCCGCGGCGGCCAGCGCCTGGGCATCGCCAGCGACGACCTCGCCCGCGACTTCCAGGCCGGGAATGTCCGACGCGCCCGGGGGCACCGGGTAGTTGCCGGTGCGCTGAAGCACATCGGGGCGGTTGATGCCGCTGGCCGACACGCGGATCAACAGTTCGCCCGGGCCGGGCACCGGCTGTTCGCGCTCGGCCAGGCGCAGCACCTCGGGGGCGCCGGGTTGGCTGATTTCTACGACTTGCACGTAGGGGCGATCAGTTGCCGTGCTGCTCCGCAGCCGGGTACGGCTCGCGCGCCGGGCGGTCGAGCAAGGCCTTCATGGACAGCTTGACGCGGCCCTTTTCGTCGGTCTCGAGCACCTTCACGCGCACGATCTGGCCCTCCGAGAGGTAGTCGCTGACCTTCTCGACACGCTCGTGGGCGATCTGGGAGATGTGAAGCAGGCCATCCTTGCCGGGCAGCAGGTTGATCAGGGCGCCGAAGTCCAGGATCTTGGTGACCGGGCCTTCGTAGACCTTGCCGATTTCGACTTCGGCGGTGATCTGCTCAATGCGCTTCCTGGCCACGTCGGCCTTGGCGGCGTCGGTGGCGGCGATGGTGATGGTGCCGTCTTCGTCGATGTTGATCTGGCAGCCGGTCTCTTCGGTCAGCGCGCGGATCACGGAGCCGCCCTTGCCGATCACGTCGCGGATCTTGTCGGGGTTGATCTTCATCGTGTAGAGCTTGGGCGCGAAGGTGCTCACTTCGGTCTTGGCTTGCCCCATGGCGTCTTGCATCTTGCCCAGGATGTGCATGCGCGCTTCCTTGGCCTGGGCCAGAGCGACCTGCATGATTTCCTTGGTGATGCCCTGGATCTTGATGTCCATCTGCAGCGCGGTGATGCCGTTGGTGGTGCCGGCCACCTTGAAGTCCATGTCGCCCAGGTGATCTTCGTCGCCCAGGATGTCGGTCAGCACGGCGAAGCGGTTGCCTTCCTTGATCAGGCCCATGGCGATGCCGGCCACGTGGGCCTTCATCGGAACGCCCGCGTCCATCATGGCCAGGCAGCCGCCGCACACGGAGGCCATCGACGAGGAGCCGTTGGACTCGGTGATCTCGGAGACCACGCGAATGGTGTAGGGGAACTCTTCCTTCGTGGGCAGGCAAGCGGCCAGCGCGCGCTTGGCCAGACGGCCGTGGCCGACTTCGCGGCGCTTGGTCGAGCCCATGCGGCCCACTTCGCCGGTGGCAAAGGGAGGCATGTTGTAGTGGAACAGGAAGCGGTCTTCGAACTCGCCGGCCAGCGCGTCGATACGCTGGGCGTCACGCTCGGTGCCCAGGGTGGCGATCACCAGGGCCTGCGTTTCGCCACGCGTGAACAGGGCCGAACCGTGGGTGCGGGGCAGCACGCCGCTCCTGATCTCGATGGGGCGCACGGTGCGGGTGTCGCGGCCGTCGATGCGGGGCTCGCCGGCCAGGATCTGGCTGCGCACAATGCCCGACTCGATAGAAAAGATCAGGTCGTCGACCTTGCCGGCTTCGTAGCCGGCGCCTTCGGCCTTGAGCGTGGCGTGCACCGAGGCGGTGGCTTCGCGCAGGGCCTGCGTGCGGGCCTGCTTGCTGCGGATCTGATAGACGGCGCGCAGCTTGTCCTCGGCCAGGGCCGACACCTTGGCGATGAAGGGCTCGTCCTTGGCGGGCGGCTGCCAGTCCCACACCGGCTTGCCGGCATTGCGCACCAGCTCGTGGATGGCGCTGATGGCGATGTTGCCCTGCTCGTGGCCGAACACCACGGCGCCGAGCATCACGTCTTCGGGCAGTTGCTGCGCTTCCGACTCGACCATCAGCACGGCGGCTTCGGTGCCGGCGACGATCAGGTCCATCAGCGAATCCTTGCGCTGGGTCTGGCCCGGGTTCAGGACGTATTCACCGTTGATGTAGCCCACGCGCGCGGCGCCGATCGGGCCGGCGAAGGGAATGCCGGAGATGGCCAGCGCGGCGCTGGTGCCGATCATGGCGGCGATGTCGGCGTCGACTTCGGGGTTGAGCGACACCGTGTGGATGACCACATGCACTTCGTTGAGGAAGCCTTCCGGGAACAGCGGGCGGATCGGGCGGTCGATCAGGCGCGAGGTGAGGGTCTCGTGTTCGCTGGGCTTGGCTTCACGCTTGAAGAAGCTGCCGGGGATCTTGCCGGCGGCGTAGGTCTTCTCGATGTAGTCGACCGTGAGGGGGAAGAAATCTTGCCCCGGCTTGGCCGACTTGGAGGCGACCACGGTGGCCAGAATCACGGTGTCGTCGATGCTCACCAGCACAGCGCCGCTGGCCTGGCGGGCGATTTCGCCGGTTTCGAGGGTGACCGTGTGTTGGCCCCACTGGAAGGTCTTGGTGACTTTGTTGAAGATGGTCATGAGAGTGTCTCTGCCTTTTGGTTGCGGGCGCATGAGGCTGCGCCCTTGTGCCCGGAGGCTCGGCGGTGTCGAACACGATGCCATTCCATCAGCGGCCGGCTCGCGCCAGGCGAAGCCGTTGGTGGAATGACACAGCGCGTATCCGTCTTGCCTTCTCCGAAGTAAAACGCGCCTGAGCTAGTGTCCCGAGTTGGAAATTCGGACGCTGAATGAAATCGATGGATTTCGGCCCAGGGCAAGGCGCAAACCGCAGCGATACCCGCAGGTATCGCGAGGATTTGCAACGTCGCCATGGGTCGAAAGGCGCGATTTCATGCGTGCGAATTTCCAGCTCGGGACACTCGGGTGAACTAGTTCAGGCGCGTTTCGTGGATCAATCGCTTACTTGCGCAGGCCCAGCTTGCCGATCAGCGCGACATAGCGCTCGGCATTGGTGGCCTTGAGGTAGGCCAGCAGGCTCTTGCGGCGGTTCACCATCCGCAGCAGTCCGCGACGGCCATGGTGGTCTTTGGCGTGGGTCTTGAAGTGGGGGGCCAGCTCGTTGATGCGAGCGGTGAGCAGGGCCACCTGCACTTCGGGGCTGCCGGTGTCGTTGGCGCCACGGGCATGCGCCTGGACGACCTCGGCCTTGTTGAGGGCGGTCATGGAAAATTCCTTGAGGTGTAATTGACTTGCGTTGGGTGCTGGAATGCGGCCCCAACGTGCTTGCCCTGAGCCTGTTGGCGCAAAGCCCGGCAATTATAGCCCGGCTCGGTCGAGCCTCGGATCGATCCTCGCGGCGACCCCCGCTGGGCTGCCGCTCTATTCCCCCGCAGGTGCCTCATCGGCCGACAGGTCACCGGCGCTCAATTCGTCGCTATCTTTGGCAAAGTACCCCAGGGTGAAGTGCGCCTTGATCTGTTTCTTGACCCCAGCGGAAACAACCGCCTTGTCGATCTCGTCCATGACCACCTGGTAGGTGTTATCCACGCGGCGCCTTCCTGGCGTCATGGCCGCACCCAGACGCTGGGCAGTCGCCAGCACGGGCGCGACATCGCCGGCTGCGCGCTCGGCGTCCTTGACAAGACGCCGTGCCAGCGCCTGGGGGATGCCATGGGCCGCGCCTGATCGGGTGAATTCGTCGCGCGGCTTGTTGAACCTGCCCACCCCGCCGGTTTGATTGGCCGCCCTCAGCAGCAACACAATTCGGTCAAGAGGCACACGCTCCTGTACTGCTGGATGGGCCAGGGCACGACCAATCGCAGAGCGAGCCGGTAGGGACAGGTACGAGCCACCACCGCGGGGACGTTTGCGACCCAAGGCCCGGCCCAGCAGCGATGCATGCGCGTCCTGCGCCAGTTTGGGCAACACCAGCAGCAGCGCCGTGAGGAACTCGTGCGTAAAGGCCAAGCGGTCACCCGGCTCGCGCAATCCGTGACCCATGTGCTTCCTGATCACGTCGTGATAGATGTCCTTTTCGCTGTCGCCCCGGTTCAGCCGGCGAAGCAAGTCAGCACGCAGGATCTTGGCCTGCACGGAGCTCACCGGCTCGAAAGCATGTTGCGGCCGGGCCGGTACAACTTGTGCATCGGCCTCGTCCTCGTGGGCATCCACCGGCACCGGCACAGGCGCGGGCACGGGCACGGGCACCGGCGACCGGGCCTTGCTGTCAAGTTCACGCTCGACAATCGGGCCTGGCCCCACACGATCGGCCTGCTCCGGCACAAGCTGTTGAGCGGGCGGCGTGGCGTAGGCGACCAGGAAGCGCCCGTCCGACGTGCTGCCTCGAGCCGCCAGCGGTGGCAAAGAGAGTGATGTCAGAGACGCCAGCTCCTGCGAGGTGATCCATATCGCCGACGCCACCTCTAACGCGCCACGAATCTCCGCCAGCCGTGCGGGCGAAACACCCTGAACCGGCATGTTCAGCCCGGCCGCCGCAGGCTGCGGCTGAAGTTGCGGGCCGGTCAAGGGCGGCAGAACGATGGACGAGGTTGACCGCGCGACTTTGCGAGCGCGCCCACCATCGGGCGCCTGGAACGACGGCAGACTGGCGTGATGCATCGGCAGCACGCCAGTCTGGCGGGCGCGCAGGCCCGGCGAATTCGGGGATCTGAGGATCGATGGGTACTGCTCACCGCTGTGGGCCTGGAACGACGGCGTGACTTCGCGCTCCGCTTCCGGCGACCGCGACCGAACCCTGGCCCGATGACCGGCCGCGCCGATGCGTTCGCTTTCACTCTGGGGAGAGACAGGCGGTGAGCTGCGTTGACCTGTAGGGTTGTTGTGGCCGGATGCGCGTTCCATTTTGGTGAATCTCCTTTGCGGGGACAGCGTGACAGCCGGACATCGGCCATCGCGCTCCCGGCGATAGGTGGCATCGCACGGTGGTGCGATCCATTTGAAAGGCCTTAAATGCTGACGGCCGGCAGGGGTACCCGCAAGAAAATGGGATGACGCGCATGCGCCTTCTGGTTCACTTCGCAGGGCGAGACAGCCAGTCCTTCAGCCGATCAACGCCCAGACCCAGCCTCGCCCGGTCTTTCGATGCGAAGCACCAGCGCAGCCAACCCTCGGCCTGCGGAGCAAAAGCGATTCCTGGCGCCAGGCCCAGGCCGGCTTCGGTCACCAGGCGCTTGGCCGTGACCAGCGAATCGCTGTGACCTTCGATCTGGAAGAAGGCGTACATGCCGCCGTCGGCCGGCGCCACCTGTATCTGGGGCAAGGCCTGCAGCAAAGGCACCAGGGTGTCTCGACAGGCGCGCAAATGCGCCACCACCCGGGGCGTGACCTCATCGGCGCGGCGCAGCGCCGCCAGCGCGCCGCGTTGCGTGAACACGCTGGCGCAGGAGGTGTTGAACTCGATCAGCTTGCCCATGGGCTCGACCATCGCCGGCGGCATGACCAGCCACCCCAACCGCCAGCCGGTCATGAGAAAGCTCTTGGAAAAACTGTGGGCAATCACAAGGCGGTCATCGGGCTCGGAGATGTCCAGGAAACTGGGCGCGCAGGCCTTGGGCGAATCGGCGTAGTACAGCCGCTCATACACCTCGTCGGCCAGGATCCAGGTGCCCGTCGTCCGGCAATGCGCCAGGATGGCGCTTTGCTCGTCGGCCGAAAGGGTCCAGCCGGTCGGGTTGTTGGGCGCGTTCAGCACCAACAGGCGCGTCGCGGGCGTGACCGCCGACAGCAGCGCTTGCATGTCCAGCTTCCAGGCGCCATCGAGCGGCCGCAGCGCCACGGTGCGCAGCCGCGCGCCCATGATCAGCGGCTGGGCCGTGAGGTTGGGCCACACCGGCGTGACGGCCACCACCTCGTCGCCGGCATCGACCAGGGCCTGCACCGCCAGCATCAGCGCATTGACGCCGCCGCTGGTGACGGCGATGCGCTCGGCCGCCACGGGCCCATGCAGCGCGCTGGTGTAGCGGGCCAAGGCCTCGCGCAGCTCGGGCAGGCCCAGGTTGTGGGTGTAGAAGGTCTCGCCGCGCTCGAGCGACTCGATGGCCGCCCGGCGGATGAACTCGGGTGTGACCTCGTCGCTCTCGCCGAACCAGAAGGCCAGCACGTCGTCACGGCCCAGGCCGGCGTTGGCGACCTCGCGGATCTTGGAGGCTTCGAGGTGAAGGATGGACTTGCGCACAGGGGCTCCAGCGGTCAGTGGGCAGCGCGCCGGGCGGGCGCGAAAAGTGGTGTCGTCACCGGCAATTTCAAGACGCGGGGTCCGTGAAAAAGAGATCTCGCGAAACCCCCTTGAAAAGCCTTCGCATGATCGCAGATCGTGTTCATGCGGCAATCGCGACACAAGGAAAGCCGCACGAGTTTAGTCGCCCTCCCGGGCATTTGTTTTCCATAGGAGTTGACCATGTTCTACACCCCCGTTCTGCGTCCCCGCACCACGCTGTCCCGCCCCTCGTTCAACCGGGATTTCGAGTCCTTCTTCTCGCGCGTCGTCGACGCCCAAGGCCCGCAGGCGCAAGAAGACGAGAAGGCCTGGACGGTGACGATGGACGTGCCGGGCATCGCCCGCGAAGACCTCACCATCAACGTCGAAGGCCCGGTGGTGCGCATCGAGACGCGCAAGGAAGCCGCCCGCCAGTACAAGGCCGCCTACGAGCTGCCGCAGGACATCGACGCCGACGCCACCAACGCCAAGCTGGAGAACGGCGTGCTGACGCTGTCGCTGGGCAAGAAGCAGCCGGAAAGCCGCGCGCGGCAGATTCCGCTGAACTGACCGTCCGCTGGACGTTCGAACCACAAAGGGCCGGGAAATCCGGCCCTTGGTCATGGCGGCCATGGACAGCTCATCCTTAGGACGGTATAAGTGCCAAAGATGCGGCTCTAAGTTGTAAGGGACCGACTCACCGGGGGCCAAGCGATGCCTTCTGTATCTGGAAATCAGCCGGCAGCGCCTGGGTTGGCCGTGACAAGGCAGCCGGCCGCCTCATCTCGGCCCGCGATTGCCGCCGACTTCCACGGACGCAAGGTATCCAGTCAATCCCCCGGCGAATCCAAGGCCAGCAGCGGCATGGTCAAGGAGGCAGGCGCCAACTCGCCATTCGACGCCGTCACCACCCGCCTTGCCGATCGAAAGGCCTCGATCGGGGCCGGCGCCACAAGCCAGCGCCCCGTTAACTTCACCCTGGCGTCAGATGCCATCCCCACCAGCACCGCCGTCAAGCACGCCTACGGTGAGCCCAAGCCGGACGTGGTCAGCATGGGCATCACGCTCAAGAAAAATTCCACCGCGTATCGGCAGGTTCTGGCGCATTTGGACACTTATCAATACGCCTGCACCCTCGGAGAACGCGAACGCAACTTCCTGAAGAATGCAGACGCCATGCTGACCGCGCTGCAGGGGCTTCAAAAGGCCCTGACCATCTACGTCTCCGATCCAGGGCGCAGCCGAGTCGATGAGCTGCAGGAGCTGTTGGTCACGGTCACGAACGAGTTCACCCGCATCTCCTCGCTGCCCGGCCAGCTCGCGCAATTGCGCAAGGATGCGCCGTTGCTGGCGTCCACTCCGGACGCTGAACTTGCCCACCTCCTGAGCGCCGGCGTGAAGCCGGACGTTATCGCCACAGGCTACCGATTGAATCTGGGCGCCGCCGAGATCGAGGCGCACCATCGCGCGCGCCTGCCGATCAATGAGGCGACAGTCCAACATAACTTCACAGCGGCCACACTGGTGCCGGCGTCCGTGGCTGTACTCGGCAAGGGCGCCATCAGCACCGTGTTGCAGGCCGACTACCTCATCGACGGCCGCCGAACCCACATGGTGTTCAAGCCCGAGACACCGGGCATCAGCCTGGGCCAGGCGGCGGAACTTGCGGGCATCCCCGTAGACGATCCGAACATGACCGGCCGCAGCGTGGCCACGCACAGCTATGCCCGGCTGTTGTCCCTTGAGCTCGTGCCCCTGACGGTGCCAGCGGTGCTCAATCAGGTGGCCGGCTGCCTCATGGAGCGCGTGGACGGGCATCAATCCGTCATGACCGGTACGCTGCGCCAAGCCTTGTCGCCACAGCTGCAGCGTCGGCTGCAGTCCACGCCCGATGCATTGCCTCAGTACGCCCGTGAACAGGGCTTCACATCTGCCAAGATCGAAGCAGGCGAGCTCGTGCTGGAGCGCTTCGATGTGCAGGACAAGCTCGTCGATGGCAAGCGCGTCATGAGGGACGGCAAGGCTGAGTCGACCTTGCAGCCGGGAGCGATCAGCGTCGGGATGCCCTTCGATGACCCGGCCCTGCTTCGCGACCTGACGCGGGCCCAGTGGCTCGACTGCGCCACCCGCCAGGGCGACCGACACTCGCAGAACATCTTTTTCAGCACCGACGCCAGCGGCGCACTGAAGGTGCGCCTGATCGATAGCGCCTGCTCGTTCGGCTCCAACACCAGCGCGATGGACAAGTTGGCTGGCGATCGCATGTCGCTGCGCGCCAATCTGCCACCGGTGATCGACAAGGAGCTGCGTGAGGCCTTCCGCAATCTCGACCCGACCGAACTCAATGCGCAACTTCGCGCCCGCCTGACGCCCGCTGAAATTGAGGTCACGCTCGCCGACCTCGAGCAGATCAAGAAGACACTGGACGCCTATGATGATGAGGAGGGCCGTGTCGTCGAGAACCTTGCCCAGTGGTCATCACCACGGGTCGCCGAACTTCTCGGCCTCGACAGCGACGGTGAAAAAATCTCGAAGGCCCTCACCGAGCCCTACAAGGACAAGCCGCCCGCCGTGGCGACGCAACGCAACCGGCTCGCAACGCTGCAGAACAAAGCAGGGGCCATCAGCTACGCCGCACGCGAGGCCATGAGCCGAACATGCGCCGAATGGGAACTGGCGCAAACGCGCCGCACGGCTGGCGCGCGCCCCGCCGCGGCTGTGCATGACATGGGCCGGCTCAGTGCCATCCTTGATGGGATGGAAGCGGCGCGCGACACAAAGGGGGCGCGCACCGACCTCTAGGCCGGCGCCAGCTCGCCCAAGGCCCAGCGCGGCTTCACGTCGAATGCGTAGACGCGGCTGGCCTGCGCGCTGCCAGACTGCAGTCGCATCGCCGCCGCCATCGCGATCATGGCGCCGTTGTCGGTGCACAGCGCCAGCTCGGGGTAGTGCACCCGCACCCCGCGCTGGGCGCAGGCCTCGTTCAATTGCTCGCGCAGCAGGCGGTTGGCGCCCACGCCGCCGGCCACCACGATGCGCTGCAGGCCGGTGTTCTTGAGCGCCGCCAGCGACTTCTTCACCAGCACCTCCACGATGGCGGCCTCGGTCGATGCCGCCAGATCGGCCGTGCGCACCTGCAGCTGGTCGCCCAGCTTTCTCGCCTGCGTGAGCACCGCGGTTTTCAGGCCGGCAAATGAAAAATCCAGGTTGCCGCTGTGCAGCAGCGGACGCGGCAGCTTGAAGGCCGTCGGGTCGCCCTGCCGCGCCATCTTTGACAGCGCCGGCCCGCCCGGATAGCCCAGGCCCATCAGCTTGGCCGACTTGTCGAAGGCCTCGCCGGCTGCGTCGTCGATGGTCTCGCCCAGCAACTCGTAGCGCCCCACCCCGTCCACCCGCATCAGCTGGGTGTGGCCGCCGGACACCAGCAGCGCGACAAACGGAAACTCGGGCGGATCGGCACTGAGAAAGGGCGACAGCAGATGCCCTTCGAGGTGGTGCACACCCAGCACCGGCTTGCCCAGCGCCGCGCCCAGGGCGCAGGCCACACCGGCCCCGACCAACAGCGCACCGGCCAGACCGGGGCCGCGGGTGTAGGCCACCACGTCCACATCGGCCAGCGAGCGGCCCGATTCGCGCAGCACCTCTTCGGCCAGGGGGATCACCCGGCGAATGTGGTCGCGGCTGGCCAGCTCCGGGACCACGCCGCCATAGGCCTGGTGCATGTCGATCTGGCTGTGCAGGGCGTGGGCGAGCAGGCGCGGTACAGGGGCGCCATCACCCTCGACCAGGGCGACGCCGGTTTCGTCGCAGGACGATTCGATTCCGATAACGAGCATGACGCAAGTGTAGATTCGTCTTATCGCTGAAAGTCATGAGCCGTCACCGACAATCGCAGCCATGGGAAGCATCAGTCATTACCTTAGAGAGATCGGCCGCGGCAAGCAGGGCGCCCGCTCGCTCAGCCGCGAGCAGGCGGCCGACCTGTTTGGTCAGGTGCTCGACGCCAGCGTCACCGACTACGAGGTCGGCGCCTTTTGCATCGCCATGCGCGTCAAGGGCGAGACGGCCCAGGAGATGGCCGGCTTTCTCGACGCCACAGCCACGCGCACCCGGCGCATTCCCGCCGGCCAGCGGCCGCTGGTCGTGCTGCCCAGCTACAACGGCGCGCGCAAGCTGCCCATGCTCACCCCCCTGCTGGCGCTGCTGGCGGCGCGGCGCGGCCTGCCGGTGCTGATTCACGGCACGGCCACCGAGGCGCGTCGCGTCGCTGTGGCCGAGGTGCTGGCGGCGCTGGGCATCGAGCCGCGCACAGAATCGGGCCCCATCGCCGCCGGTGAGGTGGCCTTCATGCCCACCGAACTGCTGTGCCCTGGGCTCAAGCGCCTGCTGGACGTGCGCCGCGTGGTCGGCCTGCGCAACTGCGCGCACAGCCTGGTCAAGCTGATGAACCCCAGCGAAGGCCCGGCGGTGATCGTGGGCAGCTACACCCACCCCGAGTACGCCGTGTCCATGGCCGAAGTGTTCGCCCTCACCGGCGCCACCGCACTGCTGCTGCGCGGCACCGAGGGCGAGGTGGTGGCTGACGCGCGGCGCCTGCCGCAAATGGACGGTTTCGTGCGCGGCGCGCGCATCACGCTGGAGCCCGGCCAGCGCGGCACCCTGACCGACCTGCCCGCCCTGCCCACCGAGATCGACGCGGCCAACACCGCGCGCTACATTCGCGCCGTGCTGGCGGGCGATACCCCTGTTCCGGCATCGATCGCGGCGCAGGTGGAACATATCTTGCGACTCGCAACCGCATCATGACGAACACCCACTTTTATCCCGTCGGCCAGGTCACTCTGGTCGGCGCCGGCCCCGGCGATCCGGAGCTGTTGACGGTCAAGGCCGTCAAGGCCCTGCAGGCCGCCACCGTGCTGATGGTCGACGACCTGGTCAGCGACGAGATCGTGGCCCTGGCCAACCCCGCCGCGCGCGTGGTGCACGTGGGCAAGCGCGGCGGCTGCAAGAGCACACCGCAGACC
>CANJQN010000036.1 GCA_947476465.1 Comamonadaceae bacterium
CACCGTTCGGGCTGAGCCTGTCGAAGCCTCGCACTTGCACTCGCATGCCCTTCGACAGGCTCAGGGCGAACGGAAATTCCACCGAGGCCGCCCCTTTGTCTTTGTATCACCCGATCAATTTATTCCGGACACCAGTGCGCCTGCGCGGGAATGACGAAATGCGTGTCATCCCCGCGAAGGCGGGGATCCAGTGGCGGGGGATATCCGGCGCGGCCGTGCGCTACTGCAGCCGCGGATCCCCGAACGCCTGGTCGTCGGGCGGCGCCTCGCTCGCCACGCGGAAATCTTCGCTGGCCCAGGCGCCCAGGTCGTGGTTCTTGCAGCGCTCGCCGCAAAACGGGCGGAACGGGTTGCTGGGCGCGTAGACGCTGTCGCCGCCGCAATGCGGGCAGCGAACGAGGCGTGGCCGCTGGCCGCCGGTGCCGGGCTCGGTCATGGCCTCTTCAATTTCAAGAACAGAGGGTCAGTTCAAACGACACGCTGTCCGCGCTGGGGTGCAGCCGCTCGGCGGGTTCGTGTCTCATCAGGCGAACCGACACCATGAGCCGGTTGGCGCTGATCTCGGGTACAAGATTGAGTGTCGGATCGATGCGCAGGCGCAGCAGCTGGAAGGTGCGGCCTTGCGGCAGGGTCTGCTGGAGCTGGCCATTGCTGGCCATGACCTTCTGCGCCACGCCTGCGTCACGCAGCAGTTTGAGCAGCACCTGAATGGAGTCGGCCAGGGGCACCAGCGTCGTGGCCCAGCGGGACAGGTCGGCCTGGCGGCGGACGGCTTCCATCTGCTGCCAGGCGTAGTAGCCGGGGAGGTCGAACTCGCAGGTGCCGCCGGGGATGCCGATGCGGCTGCGGATGCTCATCAGCCACTCGTTGTCGGCGAGCGACTGACCGGCCTTGCCGGGCTGGTGGTTCACGGCCTCGAAGCGGGCGTCGAGCTGCCCAACGACCTCGTCAAGCACGGCCTCGGAAATCGCCGGATTGCCGCGGTAGGCGTTGAGTACGGCCTTCTGCTTTTCCAGGTCTTTCATCACGTCGGACTTCAGGTCGGCGCGTGCGGCGACGTCCATGATCTCGAACAGCGTGGTGAGGGCGTAGTGGTGATCGACCGGGTGCTCGCGGTGCACCAGCAGGCCAAGTCGGTGGAACAGGTGTTCCAGGCGCAGGTACGTGCGGATGCGTTCATTGAACGGATATTCGTAGAGGATCACGGCGCTGTCATCATAGCCCGAAGCCCTGGCCCACCTGGCGCACGAGCGCCTCGAGTTCGCCAAGGCTGCGTCCCTCGTTGCAGATGACGATGTCGGCCGCCGCCAGGCGCTGCACGCGCGTGGCTTGCACCGCGATGATGGCCCGCACCTGCTCGGCGGGCAGGCCGCTGCGCGCCATCACGCGTTCGATCTGAACCGGCACCGCGCAGTCCACCACCATCACCCGGTCGACCCGGGCCCGCCAGTGGCCGGACTCGACCAGCAGCGGAACGTCGAACACCACGCAGCGCCGGTCCTCGGCGCGGGCCTGGGTCACCTGGTCGGCAACGCCCTGCGTGACCAGCGGGTGGACGATGGACTCGAGTCGCTTGCGCGCCTCGGGATGGGCAAACACATGCTCGCGCATGACGGCGCGGTCGAGGCTGCCATCGGCCGCAATGAAGCGTGCGCCGAATTGGCGGGCGATGGGTTCGATGGCGGCGCCGCCGACAGCGGTGACGCTGCGGGAGATGGCATCGGCATCGACGGTGGCCGCGCCCATCGCGGCCAGGGTCGCCAGCACGGTGCTCTTGCCGCTGCCGATGCCGCCGGTCAGGCCGATGCGCAGCATGGACGGTGGGCCGCTCAGAGGCCGACGGCCCGCAAGATGGCCTGCGGGCCGAACACCATGCCGGTCAGGCCGGCCAGTGCGAGGAAGGGGCCGAAAGGAACGTAGCCCCCCTCGCGCAAGCCCGAGGCGAACTTCAGGGCAATGCCGACCACCGCACCGATGACCGAAGCCATGAGGATCAGCGGCACCAAGGCCTGCCAACCGAACCACGCCCCCAGTGCGGCGAACAGCTTGAAGTCGCCGTAGCCCATGCCTTCCTTGCCGGTCAGCAGCTTGAAGGCGTGGTAGACGAGCCAAAGTGAAAGATAGCCGGCCACGGCGCCGAACAGCGCGTCGGTCAGCGGCACCGGGATCCACTGCAGCGCCGCCGCCAGCAGGCCGGCCCAGGCCAGCGGCTGGGTGATGCCGTCGGGCAGCAAGGTGGTGTCCCAGTCGATCAGGGCCAACGCCAGCAAAGCGGCGGAGTACACGCACCAGGCGGCGGCGGTAAGCGTCAGGCCCCAGCGCCAGGCGCAAAAGGCAAACAGCGCGCCGGTGGCGAGCTCCACTGCGGGATAGCGCAGGCCGATGGGCGTGGCGCAGGCCGAGCACCGGCCGCGCAGTGCCAGGAAGCTGAGCACCGGGACGTTCTCCCACGCGCGGATCTGGTGGCCGCACTGACGGCAGGCCGAGCGCGGGCGCATCAGGCTGAACGGCGGCGCATCGGCCACCGGCTGGCCCGTGAACTGGGCGCACTCGGCGGCCCACTCGTGCTCCATCATCTTGGGCAGCCGGTAGATGACCACGTTCAGGAAGCTGCCCAGCAGCAGCCCGAAGACGCCGGCCAGGGCCGCGTCCATCCACCACCCGGTCATCATCAGACGACAGCGCCGAGCTTGAAGATGGGCAGGTACATCGACACCACGATGCCGCCGATGATGGTGCCCAGGAAGACGATGATCACCGGCTCCATCAGGCTGGCCAGGCCAGCGACCATGTCGTCGACCTCGGCCTCATAGAAGTCGGCGGCCTTGCCCAGCATGTGGTCGAGCGAACCGGATTCCTCTCCAATGGATGTCATCTGCAGCACCATCGACGGAAACACGCCGGTGTTGGTCATGGCGGTGGTCAGGTTGGTGCCAGTGGACACCTCGGCCTGGATCTTGTCGGTGGCGCGCTGGTAGACCGCGTTGCCCGATGCGCCGCCGACCGAGTCGAGGGCTTCCACCAGCGGCACGCCGGCGGCGAACATGGTCGACAGGGTGCGGGTCCAGCGGGCGACGACCGACTTGTAGACCAGGTCGCCGAAGATCGGCATTTTCAGCATCAACCGGTCCATGAACTCCTGCACCTTGATGCTGCGCTTCCAGGACTCCATGAAGAAGTACAGGCCGCCGCCCAGGCCGCCGAAGATGGCCCACCAGTAGCTCACGAAGAACTCGCTCATGCCGATCACGAACAGCGTGGGCGCTGGCAGGTCGGCGCCGAACGAGCTGAACACCTCCTTGAAGGCGGGAATCACGAAGATCATGATGACCGACACCACGATGAAGGCCACGGCCACCACCGCGATCGGGTACATCAGGGCCGCCTTGATCTTGGACTTGATCGCCTCGGTCTTTTCCATGTAGACCGCCAGGCGATCCAGCAGGGCTTCCAGGATACCGGCGGTTTCTCCGGCCTCGACCAGGTTGCAGTAGAGGCTGTCGAAGTGGTTCGGAAACTTGCGGAAGGCCGAGGACAGCGAGGTGCCGGTTTCGACGTCCATGCGGATGTCGTTGAGCATCTTGGCCAGGCTGCCGTTCGGGTTGCCGCGGCCGACGATGTCGAAAGCCTGCAGCAGGGGCACGCCGGCTTTCATCATGGTGGCCAGCTGGCGGGTGAAGACCGCGATGTCCTTGGCGCGGATCTTCTGGCCGCGCCGGTTTCGGCGCTTCTTGATCTTGGTGGGTGTGACGCCCTGTCGGCGCAGCGAGGCCTGAACCTGGTTCTCGCCGCCGGCGCGCGTTTCCCCGCGTATCTGCTTTCCGTTTCGGTCGCGGCCTTCCCATTCGAAGACGTATTCGCGGACCTTGCTTGCTGTTGCGGTCGCCATCCGGGGCTACTCCTGAGGCTGCGCCTGTTGTTTCAAATATTGGTGCAATTGATCACCTCTTCGAGGGAGGTGACCCCGATCTTGACCTTGAGCAGACCCGACTGCCGCAAGTCACGCACGCCGTCGCGGCGGGCCGTCTCGGCGATCTCCAGGGAGGTGCCGTCGCGCAGGATGATGCGCTGGATCTCCTCGGTGATGGGCATGACCTGGTAGATGCCGACCCGTCCCTTATAACCGTTGTTGCAGGCCGAACAGCCCACCGGCTTGTAGGGCACCCAGCTGCCGTCGAGATCCTCCCGCTTGAAGCCGGCGTCGATCAGGGCTTCTTCGGGGATGTCGGCCGGCGCCTTGCAGGTCGGGCACAGCCGGCGCGCCAGGCGTTGCGCCGTGATCAGCAGCACGCTGGAGGCGATGTTGAACGGCGCCACGCCCATGTTGCGAAGGCGCGTCAGCGTGCTGGGCGCGTCGTTGGTGTGCAGGGTGGACATCACCATGTGGCCGGTCTGGGCGGCCTTGATGGAGATGTCGGCGGTTTCGAGGTCGCGGATTTCGCCGACCATGATGACGTCCGGATCCTGGCGCAGGAAGGCGCGCAGGGCGACGGCGAAGGTCAGGCCGGCCTTCTCGTTGACGTTGACCTGGTTGACGCCGGGCAGGTTGATTTCCGACGGATCCTCGGCCGTGGCGATGTTCACGCCCGGTTTGTTCAGCAGGTTCAGGCAGGTGTAGAGCGACACCGTCTTGCCCGAGCCGGTCGGGCCGGTCACCAGCACCATGCCGTAGGGACGTTCAATGGCGGCGAGCAGGCGCGCCTTTTCGTCGGGCTCGTAGCCCAGGGCGTCGATGCCCACCCTGGCGGCGGCCGGATCCAGGATACGGACCACGACCTTCTCGCCGAACAAGGTGGGCAGGGTACTGACCCGGAAATCGATCACCCGGTCGGCGCCGATCTTGAGCTTCATCCGGCCGTCCTGCGGCACCCGCTTTTCAGCGATGTCCATGCGCGAGATCACCTTGATGCGCGAGGCCAGCTTGTCCTTGATGGCGATCGGCGGCGACGCGATCTCGCGCAGTTCACCGTCGATCCGAAAGCGCACACGGTAATTGTGCTCGTAGGGCTCAAAGTGCAGGTCGGAGGCGCGCATGCTGATCGCGTCCAGCAGCATCTTTTGCAGGAACTTGACTACCGGCGCGTCATCGACCTCGGAGGTGTTGGACTTGTCGTCTTCCTCGGTGATGCCCGCTTCTATCGACGCTTCGTCGAACTGGAAATCCTCGCCGATGATGTTGTCCATCGACTCATTGGCGGAGGTGGTGGTGGCCTCCACCATGCGCGAGAGCTTGTCGTACTCGGCGATCACCCAGTCGACACCCATCTGGGTGGCGAACTTGATTTTCTCGACGGCCTGCTTGTCCGACGGGTCGGCGGTGGCGACGGTCAGGCGGTTTTGACGTTTGGCCAGCACCACCACACGGTACTGCTGGCACAGCTTGGCCTCGAGCAGGTTGCGAGGCAGGCGCTGCGGATCGATCGCGTCGAGGTCGACCAGCGGGGCGCCGAAGGCAAGGGAGATGGTGTGGGCCAGGTCGGCCGGCGAGACGGCGCCCGAGCCGGTCAGCTCGGCGACGAAGCTGGATTTGTTGACCTGGGCCTTGCGGTACAGGTCTTCCGCCGCTTTCTGTCCCAGCTTGCCGGCCGAGATGAGCACACGTGCCAGACCGGGCAATGCCACGGATGCGGCGTCGGCGGTAGCGGATTCAACGGCAGCAGCCATCAGCAGGGGGTCTCCGGCGCCCAGGAGGCGCACAACCGGTTACAAAAGGAGTAGCCGATCATCGCCGAAAGGTCGCCCCCTGTAAATTCGGGGCCCCTGCCAAGCGTTCCAGGGGCCGTCCGAGTGGGGAAGAACCGACGAATTGCGGGAAAATCAGGCAGGAAACCGCATTGTGGGTCCGCACGCATCGGGGTGGCGCCGGCCGAGCCATTAAGCTTTTGGGACTACTTTGCTGGCTCCGGTGTAGAACGCCGGCCATCGATGCAGGACCACGCTGCGGTTACTTGCATAGGCGTAGCAACTGTCCACCTTGACCGGCTTGCCGCTGGGATCGAACTGGTCGGGCAGGTCCTTGCGCCTGGCCGTCGTCGACTGGTAGGCGGCCGAGGCCAGGGGAATCAGCAACTCGCGCAGGTGCGCGCAACTGCTGGCGCCGCCCAGGCGCTTGCGCACCTCGCCGCTCCAGCCGCCCCCGATGCGCAACCCCACCAGAGACTGCAGCGCCTGGCCGCCTTCGGTGCAGTCGCCGTACGGGTAGGACTGCGTGAATGTCGTGACCGCGCGCACCACCATGTCCGCGTCGAAGACCAGCCGCACGCCCATGTCGTGGATCGGCTGGTTTGCGGGAACGACCTTGGTGCCGCTGGGGGGGGTGAAGTCATGCGGCTTTTGGTCGGTGACGCGGCCTTCGACTTCGAACAGGCCGTCGTCGCGCGCCCAGCCGCGCATGTCGATGCGCCGAAAGTGCAGCTCTGTGCGGCCGCCGTTGGGGTCAGGGGTGTCCGTCATATGGCCAAGTTTGCACCACATCGGCCCGCGCTCGTGCGGCGTGCAGAGTTGATCAAAATCAAGCGTTGTGAGGCCGGGCCCTGTATGTTGGGACTTTCACCAGTTCTTGCACGAGCCCCATGCGCCAATCACGTCTCACCTGGCTCCTGTTCGTGGCCGTCGGTGCCCCCGCTGCCGCGCAGTCAGTCGACACGACGCGCGGCCAGTTGCTGTACTCCACGCATTGCGTCGAGTGCCACACAACCCAGATTCACTGGCGCGCACAGCGACAGGTGGGCGATTGGGATTCGCTCAAGGCGCAGGTGCGGCGCTGGCAGGGTGAGTTGCGGCTGCAATGGACCGAGCAGGACGTCGATGCCGTGGCGCGGCACCTGAACGAGTCCATCTACCGTCTGCCGAGGCCGCAGCAAATCGGACTTGCGACCAGGCACTGAATCCAGCACGTCATCGCGATCGCGGGTGTCTTTTGCGCGCTGACGTGCCGCGCTCAGGCGGACACCCGGCCGGCCCGGCGCCGCGCCGCAGGCGCGAACAGCTCATTGCGCGCCGCCTCGGTGATGGCCGTCACGCACGGGTGCGTAATGCGCCGCTCGATCGAGATCGCGAAGAACTCCTCCACGACGTCGGGCGTCGCACCGAGCGCGCGAACCCCGTACTGCTTTTCGATGTCCCCTTCGAGCACGGTAGGGCCGACGAAGATGCCCATCCCTCGCCGCCCGAACTCCTTGGCCAGCGCGCTGTCGTCGCACTCGGCGACCAGTCGGGGGTGCAGTGAACGCGCGTGCAGCCAGCCGCGCAGGCGCTGGCCTACGGCCGATTCCTCCGCTGGCATGATCAGCGGCGCGCCCTCCAGGCAGCCGGGAAATCTCCCGGTGCACGACGCGAGAACCGAAGGTGTCGCAAAAAAACTCACGCCGCAGCTACCCAGCTTGTGGTTGAAGGCGCGCACGCTGACCGTGGAGGGAATTGGCGCATCTGAGATCACGAGGTCCAGACGGTGCATGGCCAACTCGCCCATCAGCGTGTCCAGCTTCCACTCGCGGCAGACGATGCGAACCGGTTCGGGCAGCTGGGACGCGGGCTCGATCAGCCGGCAGGCGATCGCCTTGGGCACGGCGTCCGCGACGCCGACGCGAAACTCGAGGAGCTTGCCTTTGCGCGGGTGATCGCGTACGGCCGCCTCGAGCTCGGCCCCGGTCGAGAAGATGTCCTCGGCGTAGCCGAGCACCATGCGTCCGGCATCGGTGAGCGCCAGGCCGCGCCCGCTCTTGGTGAACAACGGCGTGCCCAGCGCCGCCTCTAGCAACTGGATCTGCCCGCTGATGGTCTGCGGTGACAGGTGCAGCTGCTCGCTGGCGCGCAGCACGCCGCCGAGCTTGGCGACCTGCAGGAAGTAATGGAGATGCTTGTAGTTCATCGTGCTCAGTCGATCAGTCGATTAAGCGGTTTGCGGCCGCCCTGATTGTGCCGTTTTTTCGGATGATCCCTATAAAACAATCTGCTTTTCATGGACGCCACCGGCCCGTAAATTCGCGCATCGCCTCTGACGGGCGAACGCGAGGTGCAAATTGATTGTCGACATTCATGCTCAAGGATTTGCGATGACGCAGGCCTTGGCCGAGCGTGTGCGGCGCCGGCTGGGCGCCGTGCTGACTCGCCACAGCGACCGCATCAAGCGGGTCGGGGTTCGTCTCGGTGACGAAAACGGGCCGCGTGGCGGGGTGGACAAGTTCTGCCGCATCCAGATTCACCTGGTTGACGCGCCAGTCGCCGTGATCGAGGACGTCGGTGACGATCTTTACGTGGCCATCGACCGTGCAGCCGAGCGCGTCGGACGGGTGGTCGTCAAGCACCTCGATCGCACCCAGCCGGTCCGCGACACGGCGCGCCTTGGCCCGCGGCCGGCGCGCGACCGGCACGGGCCACTGGAGTCAGACCACCCTCAAGGAGATACCCAATGAGCACTCAGAACGTCCAAACCCTGGTTGTTGCCCAGCAGGGCACACCGAGCCTGATCAGCACCCATAGGGTGCTGCGCAACACCTACGGCTTGTTGTCGCTGACGCTGATCTTCAGCGCCGCGACCGCGGCGGCCAGCGCGAGCTTTGGATGGCCCCACCCCGGCCTGCTGCTGACACTGGCCGGCTTTTTCGGGCTGCTTTTCCTGACCAGCAAACTGCGCGACAGCGGCTGGGGCGTTCTGTCGGTGTTCGCCCTGACGGGCTTCATGGGCTACACCCTGGGCCCGGTCATCGGGCAGCAGCTGGCACTGCCCAACGGCCATCAGGTGGTGATGATGGCCATGGGCGGCACCGCGACGATCTTCATGGCGCTGTCGGCCTACGCGCTGGTCTCCCGCAGGGACTTCAGCTTCATGGGCGGCTACCTGCTGGCCGGCATCGTGGTGGCCTTCCTGGCCGGGCTGGGGGCACTGTTCCTTGACCTGCCCGCGCTTTCGCTCACCGTGTCAGCGGCCTTTGTGCTGCTGATGGGCGGCCTGATCCTGTTCGAGACCAGCCGCATCGTCACGGGCGGCGAAACCAACTACGTCACGGCCACCGTCGGACTCTATGTTTCGATCTTCAACTTGTTCACGAGCCTGCTCAGCCTGTTTGGCTTTGGCAGCTCGAACGAGTGAACTCCGCACGAACAACCCAAACCAGGAGCACACCATGCAATGCCCAGCCTGCGCCAGCACCGCGCTCGTCATGAGCGACCGCCAGGGCGTCGAGATCGACTATTGCCCGAAATGCCGCGGTGTGTGGTTGGACCGCGGCGAACTGGACAAGCTGATCGAGCGCTCAACCATGGCCCCGGCCCCGGCCGCCAGCCGGGCTGCGCGATCACAACCCCAGTTCGTGGACTCCGACTACGATCACGGGCGAGGTGCGCAGGGTTATCGCAAGAAGTCCTGGCTGAAAGACATTTTCGACTGATTCTCTGACGGGCCCGTCCGGGTTTTGATCGGCTCTGTCCAATTTATTTCAAAGGCGGTAATGCAAACCATCGGTTCCCCACTCATGTGGTCCTTGTTCGCGGCGTTTGTGCTTGCCGCGCTGCTGGTCGACTTCTTTGCGATGAGCAAGCAGGGGGCGCATCGTGTCAGCACCCGCGAGGCGGCCATCTGGTCGCTCATCTGGGTCGGCGTGTCTTTCGTTTTCATGGGCTGGCTGTGGTGGTACCTGGGCGGTGCCAGCGCGGATGAGGCGGCACGCTCACTGGCCAATGCGAAGTCGCTGGAGTTCCTGACCGGCTACCTGATCGAGAAGGCGCTCGCGGTCGACAACATCTTCGTGTTCCTGATGTTGTTCACCTACTTCGCGGTGCCCGCCGAGTTCCAAAAGCGTGTCCTGATGATCGGTATCCTGGGCGCGCTCGTGCTGCGTGCCGGGATGATCCTGGTGGGCGCCTGGCTGATCGCGCAGTTTCACTGGGTGCTCTATGTGTTCGGCGCCTTCCTGCTGTTTACCGGCGTCAAGATGTGGTGGGCGGCCGGCCAGGAGCCCGACCTGGACAACAACCCCGCGCTCAAATGGATTCGCGGCCGCTTCAAGATCGCGCCGGACTACGATGGCGAGAAATTCTTCACCAGGGTGGGTGGGATCCGAATGGCCACGCCGCTGCTGGTCGTGATGCTGCTCATCGGCATCGTGGACATCGTATTTGCGGTCGACTCGATCCCGGCCATCTTCGCGATCACGACCGACCCCTTCATCGTGCTCACCTCCAACGTGTTCGCCATTCTCGGCCTGCGCGCGATGTACTTCCTGCTGGCCAACATGCACGAGCGCTTCCACCTTCTGAGCTACGGTCTGGCGATCGTCCTGGTCTTCATAGGCGCCAAGATGTTGTTGATCGACATCTACAAGATTCCTGTGGCGTTCTCGCTGGGCTTCACTGTGGTGACACTGGCTGTGACGATGATCCTGTCCCTGAAGATCCCGCCGAGGGGCACACCAGGCGGTGCCTATCCGTTCGGTGTGAAAAAGCGCGATGAGCGGGCATAGGTGGCCCCACAGACCCGCAAGGCAGTCAGCGCCCGTCGTGCGCTGACGCTGGCTGGAGCGATCGCCACCTATGCCGCACTTCGAGCCGGTCATCCTGTTCTTCGTGCTCGGCGCATTGGCCGGATTCGCCCGTTCGGATCTGCGCATCCCCGGTGTCTTCTATGAATCGCTGAGCATCTTCCTTCTGCTGGCCATCGGCTTGAAGGGCGGAGTGGAACTGGCGCGCTATCCGCTGTCCGAGGTCGCGCTACCCGCTATGGTCGTCTTCGCGGTGGGAACGCTGATCCCCCTGGTCGCGTATCCCTTGCTGCGGCGCGTTGGCCGGCTGTCGCGTGCCGACTCGGGCTCGATCGCCGGCCACTACGGATCGGTGAGCGTCGTCACCTTTGCCGTCGGGACCACCTACCTGGCCCGGCTCGGCCAGGAGGTCGAGGGCTACATCCCGGTGTTGCTCGTGCTGCTGGAGTTCCCCGCCCTGGTCATCGGCGTTCTGCTGGCGCGGCGCGGTGAGCGCGGCACCCCCTGGGGCAAGGTTCTGCATGAGGTCTTCGCCGGCAAGAGCATCGTGCTGCTGCTGGGCGGGCTTGCGATCGGTTGGTTCGCCGGACCGCAAGGCATCGCGCCGCTGGACAGCCTGTTCTTTGATCTGTTCAGGGGCGTGCTTGCCTTCTTCCTGCTCGAGATGGGCCTGGTGGTCGCCAATCGCTTCGGCGAGCTGCGCCGCGCCGGGCTCTTCCTGATCGTCTTCGCCATCATGATGCCGCTGTTCTCGGCGGGCCTGGGGGTGGTCACCGGCATGCTGCTGGGCCTGTCCGTTGGCGGCGTGACGCTGCTGGCGACGCTGTACGCGAGCGCGTCGTATATCGCTGCGCCGGCGGCCATGAGGCTGGCGGTGCCGCAGGCAAATCCGGCGCTGTCCATAGGTGCGGCGCTGGGGATCACCTTTCCGTTCAACCTGCTGGTGGGCATCCCTTTGTACCACTGGCTGGCGCAGCAAGCGCTACAGTGAGCACGCGATGCAAGTTTCGGTTTCCGGCATGCGCAAGCTGCTGACCATCATCTGTGAGGCCGCACTCGAGGCCGCGCTATTGCGCGACCTCGAATCATTGGGTGCGCACGGCTACACGGTGACCGATGCGCGCGGCAAGGGTAGCCGCGGCCGGCGTGATGCCTCGTGGGGCCCGCATGCCAACATCAGGGTGGAGGTTCTGTGCACCGCCGACACCGCCGGCGTCATCTGCAAGGCACTGCGCGAACGCTACTACGACAACTACTCGATGGTCCTGTTCGTGGCAGACGTCGAAGTTCTGCGGCCGGAAAAGTTTTGAACTTCATAGGGCCGATGGGGTTTGGCTGGGGGCTTTGAACATCGGCTCGCAAGGCGACTCAGTGGCGTCGCAGCAAGTACCAGTGGTCGGGGTGAGAGGATTCGAACCTCCGATCTCTACGTCCCGAACGTAGCGCTTTACCTGACTAAGCTACACCCCGATGTGCCTGCGAAGTGACGTGTGCTGAGCTCCGGGGGATCTTAGTGGCGTCGTGCAAGCAGCGTAGCCGCCAATTGTAGCAGCCCGGCGCTGTACTCATTTCGCGGCAGCGGGGCGATGCAGTCGATCGCGCGCTGCGCTTCGTTGCCGGCCGCCGCGCGGGCAACGTCGAGCGCCCCGGTCTCGCGCACGATGGCCACGATGGCGTCGAGATCCTGGGTCGAGCCGTTCTCGATGGCATTGCGCACCAGTGCGCTTTGCGCCTTCGGCGCGCGTTGCATGGCGGCGATCAAAGGTAAGGTGGCCTTGCCCTCGCGCAGATCGTCGCCCAGGTTCTTGCCCATCTCCGTGGCGTCGCCGTCGTAGTCGAGCACATCGTCGATCACCTGGAACGCCGTGCCCAGAGCCTGACCGTAGTCGGCGCAGGCCTGCTCGACCTCGGGCGTGCTGCCGGCGAGCACCGCGGCCAGCCGCGTGCTGGCTTCGAACAGCTTGGCTGTCTTGGAGCGGATCACCCGCAGGTACGCGGCCTCGTCGAGCGAGGCGTCGTGCATGTTCATCAGCTGCAGCACTTCACCCTCGGCGATCACGTTGGTGGCGTCGGCGAGGATCTCCATCACGCGTATCTGCCGCGCGTCGAGCATCATCTGGAAGGCCCGCGAATAGAGGAAGTCGCCCACCAGCACGCTGGCGGCATTGCCGAAGGTCTGGTTGGCGGTGGCGCGCCCGCGGCGCAGGGTGGAGTCGTCGACCACGTCGTCGTGAAGCAGCGTGGCGGTGTGGATGAACTCGACCACCGCCGCCAAGTTGAAGCGCTGCTCGCCGCGAAAGCCGAGCGCGCCGCTCACCAGCAGAAGCAGGGCGGGGCGCAAGCGCTTGCCGCCGGCCGAGATGATGTAGCGGCTGACCTCGCCGACCAGCGGAACGCCCGAGTCGAGCCGCCTAGCGATCACGGCGTCCACTTCACGCATGTCGTCGGCAATCAGGGCGAGCGTGGCGGCGGTGCTGGAGGTGGTATCGGTCAAGGGGAGGGCGCGCAGCGTGCAGGGCGCGGAAAAGTCGGCTCGATTATAGGGAGCCGATGTCGCGCGCCCGACCGGGCACTGGCCCTCGCTTATTGATGTTTTCATATTGGACGACACGTCATCATCCGTTCGCCCTGAGCCCGTCGAAGGGCATGCGAGTGCTACTTCAAGGCTTCGACCCTTCGACAGGCTCAGGATAGGCCAAGCTCAGCCCGAACGGGACAGGGTGTCGTGAGTTAGGAAATTCTCAACATGCGGCTGCGCCTGCAGGAAGTCAGTGGCCGCAAACGTGCTATAGTCTTCGGCTCCCTGCGGAAATCCGTCCGTGGGAAACATCTTTGAAGAGACGCTTATGTCTCTTTCTCTTCAAGAGGTCTTCAATGTACGCGGTCATAAAAACCGGCGGCAAGCAGTATCGCGTTGCTTCCGGCGAAAAAATTAAAGTAGAACAGATTGCTGCGGACGTGGGCCAGGAAATCGTGATCGATCAAGTCCTCGCCGTCGGAAACGGCAGCGAGATCAAGGTCGGCACTCCCCTGGTGTCCGGTGCGACTGTCATTGCCACGGTCGTGGCGCACGGCAAGCACGACAAGATTCGCATCTTCAAGATGCGTCGTCGCAAGCACTACCAAAAGCGCCAGGGTCATCGTCAGCAGTTCACTGAGCTGCAAATCGGCGCGATCGCAGCTTAAGGAGCAACGGACATGGCACAGAAAAAAGGCGGCGGCTCTACGCGAAACGGGCGCGATTCCAAGCCCAAGATGCTGGGGGTCAAGGCCTTCGGCGGCGAACTGATCAGCGCCGGCGCCATCATCGTGCGCCAGCGTGGCACCAAGTTCCATCCAGGCACCAATGTCGGTGTCGGCAAGGACCACACCCTGTTCGCCCTGGTTGAGGGCCACGTGTCGTTTGCCGTCAAGGGTTCGCAGAACAAGCAAACCGTGTTCGTGACGCCGGCGGCCTGATCGCCCCGGCATTGCCGCAAAAAGCCCTGCGTCAATGCGCAGGGCTTTTTTGTTGGCGTATTCCCTAAAATCCCCATCATGAAGTTCGTCGACGAAGCCTATATCGATGTTGCCGCTGGCGACGGCGGCGCCGGCTGTGTGTCGTTCCGGCACGAAAAATACAAGGAGTTCGGCGGACCCAACGGCGGGGACGGCGGACGCGGCGGCCACGTGTTCGCCATCGCCGATCCCAGCCTCAACACCCTGGTGGACTACCGATACTCACGCCGCCACGAGGCCAGGCGCGGCGAGCACGGCATGGGCTCGGACATGTTCGGCGCCGCCGGCGACGACATCACGCTCAAGATGCCGGTGGGCACCATCATCACCGACGCCGAAACCGGCGACGTGCTGTACGAGATGCTCACGCCCGGCGAGGTGATCACTATCGCCAAGGGCGGCGACGGTGGCTTCGGCAACATGCGTTTCAAGAGCGCCATCAACCGCGCCCCGCGTCAGAAGACGCCGGGATGGCCCGGGGAGAGCAAGAAGCTCAAGCTGGAGCTCAAGGTGTTGGCCGACGTGGGCCTGCTGGGCATGCCCAATGCCGGCAAGTCCACGCTGATCACCGCCATCTCGAACGCGCGTCCGAAGATCGCCGACTATCCCTTCACCACGCTGCACCCCAACCTGGGCGTGGTGAGGGTCGGGCCCGAACAGAGCTTTGTCGTCGCCGACGTCCCCGGCCTGATCGAAGGCGCGTCTGACGGCGCGGGTCTGGGGCACCAGTTTCTGCGGCACCTTCAGCGCACCCGTCTGCTGCTGCACCTGGTCGATATGGCGCCGTTCGACGACGCGGTCGACCCGGTCGCGCAGGCCAAGGCCATCGTGGCCGAGCTCAAGAAGTACGACAAGGCGTTGTACGACAAGCCGCGCTGGCTGGTGCTCAACAAGCTCGACATGGTGCCGTCGGATGAGCGCGCGGCGCGGGTCAAGGACTTCGTCAAACGGTTCAAGTACAAGGGGCCGGTGTTCGAGATCTCGGCGCTCACGCATGAAGGCTGCGACGCGCTGACCAAGGCCATCTTCCGGCACCTTGACGCGCAGCGGATCGCCGCGCAGCCTCATGTCGAGGTCGATCCCCGCTTCGCCGACGAGCCGACCGCAAAATGACCGACGCCCGGGCTCACATCTCCGCCCAGAACGCCCAGTTGCTGCGCAACGCGCGGCGCATCGTGGTCAAGGTCGGCTCCAGCCTGGTCACCAACGAGGGGCGCGGCCTGGACGAAGGCGCCATCGGCGAGTGGTGCCGGCAGCTGTCGCTGCTGGCGCGGCAGGGGCGCGAGGTGATCATGGTCTCCAGCGGCGCCATCGCCGAGGGCATGAAGCGCCTGGGCTGGACGACCCGACCGCATCAGCTGCATGAGTTGCAGGCCGCGGCGGCGGTCGGCCAGATGGGGCTGGCCCAGATGTACGAGACCAAGCTGCGCGAGCATGGCCTGGGTTCGGCCCAGGTGCTGCTGACGCACGCCGACCTGGCCGACCGCGAGCGCTACCTCAATGCCCGCTCCACCTTGCTGACCCTGCTGAGCCTTCACGTGCTGCCGGTGATCAACGAAAACGACACCGTCGTCAACGACGAGATCAAGTTCGGCGACAACGACACCCTGGGCGCGCTGGTCGCCAACCTGGTCGAGGCCGATGTGCTTGTGATCCTCACCGACCAGAAGGGGCTGTACACGGCCGACCCGCGCAAGGACGCGGCCGCCACCTTCGTGCATGAGGCCCATGCCGGCGACGCGGCGCTCGAGGCCATGGCCGGTGGCGCGGGCTCCGGCATCGGCACGGGCGGCATGATCACCAAGATCCTGGCGGCCAAGCGCGCGGCGCGCTCCGGTGCCTCCACCGTGATCGCCTGGGGGCGCGAGCCCGACGCGCTGCCGCGCCTGTTCGCGGGCGAGGCCATCGGCACCTTGCTGGTGGCGCCGACGCAAAAGAGCCAGGCGCGCAAGCGCTGGATCGCTGACCACCTGCAACTGCGCGGCGCGGTGCGGGTCGATGACGGCGCGGCCGCCAAGCTGCGGCAAGAGGGCAAGAGCCTGTTGCCCATCGGCATGGTGGCTGTCGAAGGCGAGTTCTCGCGCGGCGACGTGATCGCCGTGCGCGATGCCAGCGGGGCGGAGGTGGCCCGCGGCCTGGCCAACTACGCCAGCTTCGAGGCGCGGCTGCTGTGCCGCAAGGCATCAGGCGAGATCGAGAAGCTGCTCGGCTACGTGGCCGAGCCGGAGATGATCGATCGCACCAACCTGGTTGTGACGCGCTGACACCGATTCGCGATCCGATTGCGAACCGGTATCAGGATTCGCCCAGCCGCCCCATGTGCAGCCCGGCCTGCGGGTCGGGCTCGAAGGTGGCGCCCGGCGGCAACTCGAACGCGCCGCCCGGTGGCATGCCGGCGTACCCATCATGCGGATCACCGTCCCGGTTGCGAACGCCGCCGCGCAGATAGCGGTTGTGATGCAGCTCGTGGCGCGGCAGATAGCGCGCCAGTTCCGTCAGCGCCATCTCGTAGACGCCGCGCTTGAACTCCACCACCACGTCCAGCGGCACCCAGTAGTCGTTCCAGCGCCAGGCGTCGAACTCGGGGTGGTCGGTGGCGCGCAGGTTCAGGTTCCAGTCGTGCCCTGTCAGCTGGAGCAGGTACCAGATCTGCTTCTGGCCTTTGTAGTGGCCGCGCGCGTCGCGGCGGATGAAGCGGTCAGGTACCTCGTAGCGCAACCAGTCACGGGTGCGGGCAACGATGCGCACATGCTCAGCATGGAGCCCCACTTCCTCGTGCAACTCCCGGAACATCGCCTGCTCGGGCGTCTCGCCCCGGTCGATGCCTCCCTGGGGGAACTGCCAGCTGTGGGTGCGTATGCGCTTGCCCCAGAACACCTGGTTTTTCTGATTGAGCAGGATGATCCCGACGTTGGGCCTGAAGCCGTCCCGGTCGAGCATAATCAAACCCCAATTCTTGAACTGAGTCCATTATGCATGCCGGTGCGCGTGCGGCAAGTGGCTCGGCTGTTCCTCTCCCCCCCGTATTTGCGCTGCCGATGAAAGCCTCCCAGTTCCTCATTTCCACCCTGAAAGAAGCACCTGCCGACGCCGAGGTGGTGAGCCATCGCCTCATGACCCGCGCCGGCATGATCAAGAAGCTGGGCGCGGGCATCTACACCTACATGCCCATGGGCCTGCGCGTGATCCGCAAGGTGGAAGCGATCGTCCGCGAGGAGATGAACCGTGCTGGCGCGGTGGAATGCGCCATGCCCGTGGTGCAGCCGGCCGAGCTCTGGCAGGAGACCGGCCGCTTCGGCAAGATGGGCGCCGAGCTGCTTCGCATCAAGGACCGCCACGACCGCGACTTCGTCGTGCAGCCCACCAGCGAGGAGGTGGTCACCGACATCGCCCGCCAGGAGTTTCGCAGCTACAAGCAGCTGCCCAAGAACCTCTACCAGATCCAGACCAAGTTCCGCGACGAGCGGCGCCCGCGTTTTGGCCTGATGCGCGGCCGTGAGTTCATCATGAAAGATGCCTACAGCTTCGACCGGGACCCCGCGTCAGCCAAGGCCAGCTACCAGGTCATGGCGCAGGCCTATCGCCGCATCTTCGACCGCTTCGGCCTGCGTTACCGCGCCGTCGCCGCCGACAGCGGCGCCATCGGCGGTGACCTGTCCGAAGAGTTCCAGGTGATCGCGCACACCGGCGAAGACGCCATCGTCTACTGCCCCGACGGCGACTACGCCGCCAACATGGAAAAGGCCCAGGCGCTGGCCCCGCAGGGCCCGCGCCCGGCCGCCGCACAGGCGATGGCCAAGACGCCCACACCCGGCAAGAGCACCTGCGCCGACGTCGCCCAGTTGCTGGGTGTGCCGCTGCAGTCCACGGTGAAGTCCCTGGTGCTGGCCACCGACCAGACCAACGACGCCGGCGCCATCGTCAAGACCCAGGTCTGGCTGCTGCTGCTGCGCGGCGACGACGACATGAACGAAGTGAAGGCCGGTAAGGTGCCCGGCCTCGATGTCGGTTTTCGCTTTGCCACCGTGCCCGAGATCATTGAGCACTTTGGCACCAAGCCCGGCTACCTCGGCCCCATCGGCCTGAAGAAGCCGCTCAAAATCGTGGCCGACCTCGAAGTGGCCCACATGGCCGACTGGATCTGCGGCGCCAACGAGGAAGACTTCCACATCACCGGCGTCAACTGGGGCCGCGACCTGCCCGAGCCCGACGTGGTGGCCGATCTGCGTAATGTGGTCGAAGGCGACCTCTCGCCCGACGGCAAGGGCCGCCTGACCATCGAGCGCGGGATCGAGGTGGGGCATGTGTTCTACCTGGGCACCAAGTACAGCGAGGCCATGAACGCCACCTTCCTCGACGAGAACGGCAAGCCGCGTTTCATGGAGATGGGCTGCTATGGCATCGGCATCACGCGCCTGCCGGCCGCCGCCATCGAGCAGAACCACGACGAGCGCGGCATCATCTGGCCCGACGCCATCGCCCCGTTCACGGTGGTGATCTGTCCGATCGGCATGGACCGCAGCACCGAGGTGCGTGCGGCGGCCGAACAACTGCACGACGCGCTCAGCCTTGCCGGTGTCGACGTGATGCTGGATGATCGCGGTGAGCGGCCCGGCGCCATGTTCGCCGACTGGGAGCTGATTGGCGTGCCGCACCGCGTGGTGATCTCCGACCGAGGTCTCAAGGAGGGGCAGATGGAATACCAACACCGCCGCGACGCCGCGGCGACCAAGGTGCCGGGCGTGGGCATTCTTGACTTCTTGCGCGATCGCACCGGCTCGTGATCTCCCGGCGCGCGTTACTGCTGTCAGCACCGGCCGGCCTGGGGCCGCTGGTCTTTGCCGGCCCGGTCTGGGCCGGCGGCCAGCTCGAGGAGCCGCTGGCCGACTCGGTGCGCGGCGCTCTCTCTTCGGCGATTGCCAACTCGGCGCCCCCCGTTCCCCAGTTCGTCGCCACCGACGGCCGCCTGTCCTATCTGCGCTGGATGCAGGCCATGAGCGCTCGCCTGACGCCCCGCAAGACGGACGCGCAGCAGCGCCATGAATTTCTTCAAACCCTCTGGTACGAAACCCGCCGCGCAGGCCTGGACACGCAACTGGTGCTCGGGCTGATCCAGGTCGAGAGCGCGTTTCGCAAGTTCGCGGTCAGCCCCGTGGGTGCGCGCGGCTACATGCAGGTCATGCCCTTCTGGACCCGGGTCATTGGCGACGGCGACGCCAGCCGCCTGTTCCACATGCAGACCAACCTGCGGTTTGGCTGCGTCATCCTGCGCCACTACCTCGACCGCGAGCGCGGCAACCTGACCATGGCGCTGGGCCGCTACAACGGCAGCCGTGGCCAGCCGCAATACCCGAACGCGGTCTTCGGCGCCATGCGCCAATGGGCCTGGCAGGAGCCAGCCATGGAAGCGCGCCGCGAGCCGGGGCGGTCTCCGCAAGGGTAGGACTTCGCGCCAGATGCACCGCGCTCCTGGATCCCCGCCTTCGCGGGGATGACGACTACTTGAATCTATTCCGGACACCAGTGCGCCTTCGCGGGGATGACAACCCTGCGTCATCCCCGCGAAGGCGGGGACCCAGAGGCGTCGCCTGACCGGCGCGCAAACATGCTCCCTACTGCACGAACCCCATCTTGGCCTTGCCGTTGCTCGCGCGCGGCAGGTCGTCCGGGCGGATCTCGCTGCGGCCTTCCAGGCGCGCATTGCCGAAGCCGGTCATGAGCGCGCGCCGCATCTCGCGCGGGGCCAGCTCCGACAGCATGTCCAGCAGGTCGGACGCCGGCTGCGGATCGAAGCGCGTGCCCCAGCCGTGCTCGGCGCGGATCGTGGTGTACAGGTTGCCCGCAATGCGCCGCGCCGCGTCCGCATCGGGCGGCTCGATCTCGAAGACATTCATGCGGTTGAGGATTGGCTCCGGGATGCAGCGCTCGTCGTTGGCGGTCATGATCCAGATCACCTGGCTGGCATCGATGGCCACTTCGGCGAACTCGTCCATGAAGGCGCCGGCCGTGTCGTGCTCGAGCAGGCCGTAGAGGGAACCGAGCGGGTCGTACTGCGCATCGGCCGCCGCCTTGTCGATCTCGTCCACCACGATCACCGGGTTGGCGTACTGGCCGTCCACCAGCGCCTCGAACACCTTGCCCGGCCGCGCGCCCTTCCACTGCGACGACGAGCCCGAGAGCAGCCAGCCGGCCGTCATGGAGCTCATGGGCACCATGCACATGCCGGTGCCCAGCAGGTCTGCCAGTTTGCGGGCGAAGTGGGTCTTGCCGATGCCCGGCGGCCCCAGCAGCAGCATGGGCGTGACGTCCAGGCCGTCGCGGCTGTCCTGGGCCAGCGCCACATGGCGCTTGACGTCATCAAGCGCGTCGGTGAAATTGGGCAATTGCTCGTACAGGCGGCTCATGTCGGGCACGCCGCTGGGCTTGACCTGGAAGCGCTCGGGGCCGCGCTCCAACATGCGCTCGTAGGTGTTGCGAAGCGACTCGTGCTCGTGCGAGGTCAGCTTGGCCAGCTTGCGTTCCACGTCGCCCGGGCGGAACACGCTGCGCAGATGGGCGATCGGCAGCTTGAAGCCTGACCCGTCATGTGGCACCAGTGGGTTGGACGACATTCGTACCTCCGTGGACAGCCCTTGTTGAGGACCATTCCAGCATAGGCCGTGCCAGCTCGCAACGGGTGGACGGCGCGGCGCGTGCGCGCGTCGGGCTTTACCGACAGTCGGGCCCTCAGCCCTTGGGGGTCAGCACCTGCTGCAGTTCACCGTTCTCGTACATCTCCATCATGATGTCCGAGCCGCCGATGAACTCGCCCTTGACGTACAGCTGCGGGATGGTGGGCCAGTTGCTGTATTCCTTGATGCCCTGGCGGATGCCGTCGTCTTCGAGCACGTTGACCGTGGTCACGTTCTTGGGCTCGACGCCGCAGGCCTTGAGGATCTGGATCGCGCGGCCGGAGAAGCCGCACATGGGGAAGCTGGCGTTCCCCTTCATGAACAGCAGGACGTCGCTGCCCTTGACGAGTTGGTCGATGCGTTGCTGGGTGTCGCTCATGGGGGGTCCTCGGTGCGATTAGGTGCGGTGGTTCAGGACGGATTATCCGGGTTCGACCCGAACACTTGTGGAGGGGCGGAAATTGGGCCTGACTTGGGCGGGAGATGGGCGGGAGATGCGAGCGGCCCTGGCCAGCGGCCGCCGCTGCAGCGTTCGATCCCGGCCAGGTCACGCTGGCTGGTCACACCGGTGAAGCCGGCCTGCGCCAAAAGGGTACGCACCGCCTGCGCCTGGTCCCAGCCATGCTCCAACAACAGCCAACCGCCGGCCGCCAGGTGGGCGGGCGCCTGGGCCACGATGGTGCGCAGATCGTCCAGCCCGTCGGCGCCGGCGGCCAGCGCCGAACGCGGCTCGTGCGTGAGATCGGCCAGGTGCGGATCGGCTTGCGCCACATAGGGCGGGTTGCTCACGATCATCTGCCAGCCAGCGGCCGCGCCTTCCAGCCACGAGGCCTCGCGCAACCGCAGGGGCAAGCCCAGCCGTGCGGCGTTGGCGCGGGCCACCGCCAGTGCATCGGCGCTGTGGTCGACCGCTTCCACCTCAGCGTCGGGGCGGCGGTGCAGCAGGGCCAGGGCAATCGCGCCGCTGCCAGTGCCCAGGTCCAGCACGGCGGGGGCCGGCAGGGGGGCCAGCAGCGCCAACGCCCAGTCGACCAGGGTTTCGGTGTCGGGGCGCGGCACCAGCACCCGGGCGTCCACCGCCAGCACCAGGCCGTGAAACTCCTTGTGCCCCAGCAGGTAGGCCACCGGCTCGCCGTGCATGCGGCGCGTGCACAGCGCCTGGAAAGCTGCTTGCGCGGGGACCGGCAGCGTGTCGGTGTCGTGCGCCAGCAGCCAGGCACGGTCCCCCGGATCGCGGCCCAGCGCGTGCAGCAGCAGCAGCTGGGCGTCCAGCCGGGCGAGGCCCCGGTCGGCGGCCTGGTGCAGAGCGTCGGCCAGCGTCATGCGCGCCCGCCCAGGCCCGACTCCAGTTCCTCCAGCTGCTCGGCCTTACGGGCCAGCAGCAGGCCGCCGACCAGCTCATCGAGGTCGCCCTCCATCACGAAGGACAGCTTGTACAAGGTGAGGTTGATGCGGTGGTCGGTCACCCGGCCCTGCGGGAAGTTGTAGGTGCGGATGCGGTCGCTGCGGTCGCCGCTGCCGATCAGGCCCTTGCGGGTGGCCGCCTCCTTGGCCGCGCGCGCGGCGCGCTCGGCCTCCTGGATGCGGGCCGACAGCACCTGCAGCGCCTTGGCTTTGTTGCGATGCTGGGAGCGGTCGTCCTGGCATTCGGCGACGATCCCGGTGGGGATGTGCGTGATGCGCACCGCCGAATCGGTCTTGTTGATGTGCTGGCCGCCCGCGCCCGAGGCGCGGTAGGTGTCGATGCGCAGGTCGGCCGGGTTGATCTTCACGGCCTGGGCCTCGTCGGGCTCGGCCAGCGCCGCCACCGTGCAGGCGCTGGTGTGGATGCGGCCTTGTGTCTCGGTGGCCGGCACACGCTGCACCCGGTGGCCGCCCGATTCGAACTTGAGCTTGCCGTAGGCGCCGTCGCCCACCATCCGCACCACCACTTCCTTGTAGCCGCCGACCTCGCCCAGGCTCTCGCTCACCAGCTCGCAGCGCCAGCCCTGGCGCTCGGCATAGCGGGTGTACATGCGCAGCAGGTCGCCGGCGAACAGCGCCGACTCGTCGCCGCCGGTGCCGGCGCGGATTTCCAGGAAGGCGTTGCGCACATCGTCGGGATCCTTGGGAATCAGCAGCTGCTGCAGCGCGTCTTCCAGCGCGGGCAGTTCGGCGTCGATGGCGGCGATCTCCTCGCGCGCCATCTCGGCCATGCTGGGGTCGTCCAGCATGACCCTGGCCTCGGCCAGGCCGGCTTCCAGCGCGCAATAGTGCTCGAAGTGGCCCGCCACCTCGCTCACCTCGGAGCGCTCGCGGGTGAGGGCGCGCAGGCGGTCCATGTCGTTGGCCACCTCGGGTTGCTGCAGGAAAAAATCGAGCTCCTGCAGGCGGACGGGGTAGCGATCGAGTTGCTGGCGGAGGAAGGGTTTCATGCGGAAGGAAAGAACTTGGTGCTTGTCATCCCCGCGCAGGCGGGGATCCAGGAGCGAGGTTTGACCGGCGTCACGGGCCTTCGCTGCGCTCGGCCGGGGACTGGATCCCCGCCTTCGCGGGGATGACGAAAGGGGGCGCGGGGATGACGAAAGGGGGCGCGGGGATGACGAAAGGGGGCGCGGGGATGACGAGAAGGGGCGCGGGGATGGCTCGGTGCGGCGCGCGTGAGCGCCGCTAACGTTCTTTGCGCAGGAAGAAATGCTCGATCGCGTCGGTGGCCCGCTCGCGGGCTTGCGCGTCGCCGGCATGCAATTCAGCCAAGGCGCCGTGCAGCATCTTTTGCGTCAGCCCACGCGACAGCGCCTCCAGCACCGCGTCGACGTTCTCCCCTTTGGCTAGCATCTTGCGGGCCCGGGCGATCTCCAGTGCGCGCCACTCGTCGGCCTGGGTATTGAGCTGGCGGATCAGCGGCACCACACGGCGCTGGTCCATCCAGTGCAAAAAGCCCTGCACCCCGGCGTCGACAATGGCTTCGGCCTGCTCGACCGCCGCCTGCCGGTGGGCCTGGCCGGTCTGCACCACGTGGGCCAGGTCGTCCACGGTGTACAGGAACACGTCTTCCAGGGCCTTGACCTCCGGCTCGATGTCGCGCGGCACGGCCAGATCGACCATGAACATCGGGCGGTGCTTGCGCTGCTTGAGCGCGCGCTCGACCGCGCCCAGGCCGATGATCGGCAACTGCGAGGCGGTGGAGCTGATCACGGCGTCAAATTCGTGCAGGCGGGCCGGCAGGTCGGCCAGGCGCATCACCTGGCCGCCGAAGCGGCTGGCGAGCTTTTCGCCGCGCTCCAGGGTGCGGTTGGCCACGACGATGGCCTTGGGGTTGCGGGCGGCAAAGTGGGTTGCGGCCAGCTCGATCATCTCGCCGGCGCCCACGAACAGCACCCGGATCTGGGTCAGGTCTTCGAACAGCTGCGCGGCCAGGCGCACCGCGGCGGCCGACATGCTGATGGAATGTGCGCCGATCTCGGTGGAGCTGCGCACCTCCTTGGCCACCGCGAAGGAGCGCTGGAACAGCTGGTTGAGCGTGGTGCCCAGCACGCCGGCTTCATCGGCCACGCGCACCGCGTCTTTGAGCTGGCCGAGGATCTGCGCCTCGCCCAGCACCATCGAATCGAGACCGCTGGCCACCCGGAAGGCATGGCGCGCAGCGCCGGCGTCTTCGAGCGAATACGCGTGCGAGCGCAGCTGGGCCGGGGTGACGCCGCCGGAGTGCGCCAGCCACTCGATGGTGGGGTCCATCTCGTGGTGCTCGCCGGCGCAGTAGATCTCGGTGCGGTTGCAGGTGGACAGGATGGCCACCTCCGGCGAGACGCCGGCGCGCTCGTGCAGGTTGCCGCGCAGGGCGTGCAGGGTGGGTGCAATTTGGTCAAGGGCGAACGCAAAACGGCCCCGCATATCCAGCGGCGCCGTCGTGTGATTGATACCCAAAGCCCAGACTGCCATGCGCCGATTATAAAATTCGCGGACGCCTTGGGGTTGCGCCAATGAGCGCACCCTCGATTTCGCGCCTCGCGCGCCCCTTACCATTGAGGCGTTCTCATTTCGCGACACATTCCATCCGTTCGCCCTGAGCTTGTCAAAGGGCTTCGACAGGCCTGTCCTGAGCCTTGTCGAAGGGCTCAGCCCGAACGGAACGGGGTGTCATGAGGTATGAAAACCTAAATAAGACACGCGCACATCCCCCCATGGGCTTTGTTGACATCCTCCTTCACCTGTTCGGCTTCGCCGGCCCGGCCATCGCGCTGGCCCTGCTGATGCCCTTGGCTGGCCGCTTCCTGCTGGGCCGCAAGGGGAAGGTGCGCCCTTACTGGCCGCAGGCCGGCGTCGGGCTGGCGGTCGGCCTGGCGGTGCTGCTGGCGGGGTTGTGGTATTTCGGGCGCGACGGAAAAATGGCCACCTACGCTGCCCTGGTGGTGGCCGTGGCCACCACCCAGTGGCTGCAGTCGGGCGGGTGGCGGCGGACATAATCGGGCGCATGCTTTTCCTGTTGTCCCCCGCGAAGTCGCTCGACTACGACGCGCCGATCGCCGACGCGCCCCACACCCGGCCCCAGTTCATCCCACAGTCCGAGGCGCTGATCGAAGTGCTGCGCGAGAAGTCGCCGCAGGAGATCGCCTCGCTGATGAGTCTGAGCGACAAGCTCGCGGCCCTGAACGTCGCGCGCTACCAGGCCTGGTCGCCGCGCTTTACCGCCCGCAATTCGCGGCAGGCCGTGCTGGCCTTCGACGGCGATGTCTACGACGGCCTGGCCGCCCGCACCCTCGGCGTGGACGACCTTGAGTGGGCCCAGCGGCACCTGGCCATTCTGAGCGGCCTGTACGGCGTGTTGCGCCCGCTCGACTGGATGCAGCCCTACCGGCTGGAGATGGGCACGGCCCTGAACGTCGGCGACCATGCCAATCTGTACCAGTTCTGGGGCCCCCGCATCGCCGACCACCTCAACCGCCAGATCGCCGCCGACAAGACCCCTGTGGTGGTGAACCTCGCCTCGCAGGAATACTTCAAGTCGGTCGACCGCAAGGTGCTCAAGGCCCGTGTCATCGAATGCGTGTTCGAGGAGGACAAGGACGGGCACTACAAGATCATCAGCTTCTTCGCCAAGAGGGCGCGCGGCCTGATGGCCCGCTACGCCATCACCCACCGGGTGAGCACGCCGCGGCAGCTGGAGGGCTTCAACCTTGACGGTTACCGGTTCGACGGCGCCGCTTCCGACGCCGAAAAGCTGGTGTTTCGCCGCAAAATGGCGGGATGAACGGCGGCACCACCTCAACCGTACAGCAGGTCACACCCGAGCTGCGCCAATGGATCATCGCGCAGGCGCAAGCCGGCCATCCGGCGCAGACCGTGCTGCAGTCCATGAAGGCCTCGGGCTGGGACGAAGACGTGGCCACCGATGCCCTGGAGAACACTCTGCGCGGCCACCTCGACGAGCAGGCCGTGGCCAACGGCCTGTCCCCAGCAGTGCCGGTGCCCGACGCGCCGCTGGACGAATCGCCTTTGCGGGTCGACGCCGGCGATCGCATCGTGGATGTGCTGATGGAAATGCACAACCCGCGCGTGGTGGTGTTCGGCAACCTGCTGTCCGACGAGGAGTGCGAGGGCCTCATCGCCCTGGCCCAGCCGCGCATGAAACGCTCGCTGACGGTGGCCACCAAGACCGGCGGTGAAGAGCTCAACGACGACCGCACCAGCAACGGCATGTTCTTCCAGCGCGGCGAGGCGCCGCTGATCGCCCGCATCGAGCAGCGCCTGGCGCACCTCTTGAACTGGCCGCTGGAAAACGGCGAGGGCCTGCAGGTGCTGCAGTACGGCCCCGGCGCCGAATACAAGCCGCACTACGACTACTTCGACCCGGCCGAACCCGGTACGCCGTCCATCCTGCGCCGCGGCGGCCAGCGGGTGGGCACCGTGCTGATGTACCTGGCCGAACCCGAAAAGGGTGGCGGCACCCTCTTTCCCAACGTGAACCTGGAAGTCGCGCCCCGGCGCGGCAATGCCGTGTTCTTCAGCTACGAGCGGCCGCACCCGTCCACCCGTACCCTGCACGGCGGCTCGCCGGTGATCGAGGGCGAAAAATGGATCGCCACCAAGTGGCTGCGCGAGCGGCGTTTTGATTGATTGAGCTTGCAACGCTTAACACCTTCTCCCGTTCGGGCTGAGCCCTTCGGCAAAGCTCAGGACAGGCCTGTCGAAGCCTTGAAGTGGCGCTCGCATGCCCCCTTCGACCCTTCGACCCTTCGACCCTTCGACAGGCTCAGGACAGGCCAAGCTCAGGACAGGCCAAGCTCAGGGCGAACGGATGGGAGGCGCCAAGCGTGAGCGTAAAGACATGAGCACCCCCGACCAATCGCTGCTCGGCAAACCCGCCGCCTACAGCGACCACTACGACCCCTCGCTGCTGTTCCCGATCCCGCGCGCGGGCCACCGGGCCGAGCTGGGCATCGCGGGCGATCGCCTGCCCTTCTTCGGCGCCGACTTGTGGACGGCTTACGAGTTGTCCTGGCTCACCCCGCGCGGCAAGCCGCAGGTAGCCATCGCCCACGTCACCGTGCCCTGCGAAACCCCCAACATCATCGAAAGCAAGTCCTTCAAGCTGTACTTGAACAGCTTCAGCAACACCGCTTACGCCTCGCCTGACGAGGTGCGCGAGCGCATCCGCGCGGATGTCGGGCAGGCGCTGTGGCGCGGCGCGCCGGCCGCATCGTCGATCGGCATTCGCCTCGTGCTGCCCGATTCCTTCGACCGCGAGCAGGTGCATGAACTCGATGGCGTCAACCTCGACCGCCTGGACATCGAGTGCACGCACTACACGCCGGCACCCGAGTTGCTCACCGCCGCCTTCGACGAAAAGCCGGTCGACGAGGTGCTGGTCAGCGCCCTTCTCAAAAGCAATTGCCTGGTCACCGGCCAGCCCGACTGGGGCAGCGTGCAGATCCGCTACAGCGGTCCGCAGATCGATCAGGGCCAGTTGCTGCGCTATCTGGTGAGCTTTCGCAACCACAACGAGTTTCATGAGCAATGCGTCGAGCGCATCTTCATGGACATCCGCGCGCGCTGCCGGCCGGTCAAGCTGTCGGTCTATGCCCGCTACACGCGGCGCGGCGGGCTCGACATCAACCCCTGGCGCACCAGCCATCCTGGCACACTGCCGGGCAACGTGCGAACGGCGCGCCAGTAACAAACAGGGTCGTCCCCGCGAAGGCGGGGACCCAGGAGCGCGGTGCGTCCGGCGCGATACGCCGTCCCCGGGCCAGGCGGTCAGCCGCCCGGCAGCCAGTCACAACGCAGCCGCCCCGCCTGGTGCGCGCGTTGTCGCCAGCGGGCGTACAGGTGCGGAGCCGCGATCGCCGCCAGGCACAAGGGCACGGCCCACACCGCCTCCAGCAGCAGTGCTGGCAACCAGCCGATCCAGCCCATCACCCACACCGTCAACACGGCATCGAACAGGTGGTACTCGACCGGGTGGTCCAGGCGGTGCGCCACATGCCATTGCTTGATGCGCTGCAAGTGATCGAGGGTCATCAGCGGTCTCCGGGAGGCGAGCGACTGAGCATGACTGTAAGTTTCAAGTCAGGCGTCGTCAACCGCTGCCGGCCTCCCTGGCCTTTGTTTCTAGAGCGCCTGGACCAGCCCTCGTGCCACCTGCGTCTGGTCGTGCTCAAACGCGTCTTGAAAAGCGGCGAGCTCGGCAGGCGTCAATCCGACCTCAGGCCGTTGGCCGACTTCGCGCCAATGCGAGATCGCATCAAGAACCTCGGCGATCACCCTGAGTCCTTCGGCGCGCGAGAGATCGAAGTACCTACACCCATCCAGCAGTACGTCGATCGAATCGATTGGGCCAGTGTCTTCAGACAGGGGCGTCTTGGACTCACGCAGCTTGCCAGTCATCGGGTTCACATCGAAGGCTGGCGCCAGGCGCCACTTGCCGGCTCCGTCGTAGAGGAAGCCGGTGTTGTGAAGGTGATCGTCGGTATTGGTGATGAGAAGGTTGAACACGAGGCGGCGCCACAACTCCTGCGAGTCCGCTACCGGGCTCGATCCGCGCTCGCGAATCGCATCGGCCAGCTCGGTGTACGAGCGCTCGTCCTCGCGCGCGGCCTGAAGCAAGCTTGCGGCCGACAGGTAGGGAATGCGGCGATCCGCAGCATCCCGGTCGAACCGCTCGATGATCGCCACTGGCACGCCCGTGAGGGACACGCAATGCGCATTGGCGGCACGGATGCCCGCCCTTTTCGCCAGATGCAGCGCCAGCACTTCGGCGCGCGTGACGTTGATGGTGTCCTTCACGCTCGGGAACTTGCCGATCGCCAGCCTGCCCGACTCGTCCAGCACCGTGCATTTGGGACGCATTCCACCAAGTGAGGTCCCTCTGCCCATCAGGTAGGCCAGGTCCTCCGAGGTTTCCATGTCGGTCTCCACGGCCCGTGTCGCGGCGTACATGGGCGCCAACTCGACGAACGATGGTGTGCGGCGCCGACCTTCTTCGGCCGTTTGCACGTAGTTGCCGCCCTTATGCAGGCGCAGTGCGCCGATGCGGCTGAAATCATCGACGGCGCACAAGTAGTCCAGCGCGGTGAGCGGACCCAGTTGCGGGTTGGTCCGCCGGTCCTTGGCTCGGGCGCGGTCGATCACCCGGCACGCCCACGCGTCGGGCGCGGTGTCGGCGATCGCCCAGTGAAACACCGAGTCGTGGTCGCTCGGCGCTTTTCGGTTATGAAAGCCGTCGACCAACGGCAGGTCTGGCGAGATCTCGAAGCGGTTCGTGTCCGCAAGCCAGGAGGGGGCGTAATGAAACTGTGAGAACTCGCGCCGCCCTTGCTGGATGAAGTTGAGCTCGCCGACCAAGGTGCCTTGAGCCCCGAGGTGCAGTTTGAGGCTGGTGCGTTGGTTCGACGTTTTTGTGCGGATTGCCATGGCCCGGCCCCTCAGAAGGCGGTTTGCGCCTTGCGGGCGCGCACCCGTACTGGCAGGGCTTCGTCCGCCAGCGCCAGCCCGATGTCGTCTATTGCGGTGTCGAGCAAGTCCTGGAGTTTTTCCAGTTCACCAAAGACCATCAGCACCCGTGCGAGCACATGCAACTGCATGCGGTGGTCACCCGCCTCCAACCGCTTGATCGTGTTGAGGCTCACGCCCGCGCGCAGCGCGAGATTGTGCTGAGTGATCGCCCGCCTCCGCCGCGCCCGGCTGAAGTCGGCGCCGAGCTTTGCGAGCGCGCGCTCTGCCGGATGTGGCAGGGGTCTCGCCGTATTTGGTACCTTAAGAGGGTCTTTAATTACGTTTGTGGTCTCCATGAGAGCCATTATATCGGTTGAAAGGTGGTGCGCCAGCTCCTTTCAGATAGGATCTCTATTCAGGGCTCTTATGGGGTATTGGGGTCCTATGGAGGGTCTTAAGACATATTGGTTGGCCTGCATAAGCGAATCATTTGGCCACGAAAAAGGGCGGCCGAAGCCGCCCTGATGCCGATGCCCGGTGCGCCCTATTTGGGGTTCTCCACGAACCAGTACTTGCGCGTGCGGTTCGGCGAGATGTTGAGCACCGGCCTGCAGCCGCCCAGGCCGCAGCCGGAGTCGGTGCCCGTCGTGTTGGGGTCGGCGGCGTTCGGGTTGCTGATCCCGCCGATCACGAAGGGCACCTGCTTGTTGATGGTCTGCTGCGTGGTCGGGTCGACATAGGTCACGCTGACCACCCCGCTCACCGGGCTGGGCGGCATGCCGCCGCCGGTGCGCGTCTCGGAGATGGCGCCCTGGCAGAACACCTTGGCGCCGTACACCTTGGCGATGCCCAACTGGCCGGTACACACGTTGGCGGAGGCATCGGGCTTGTTGGTACTGAAGTAGGTGTAGCCGCCCACCGTCAAGGGCGCGTTCACGATCTTCTCGCCCGCCGTGCTCATGGGAATCACGCAGCCGGCCACCTGGCTGTCGGCGGTTCCCACGGTGCCCAGATCGCCCACCGCGGTCGCGGTGCGGGTGTAGTCATAGGCGGGCCGGATTCCCGTGGTGTCGTACACCGTGTAGAAGCCGTCGGCCGTGGTGGCGCAGTTCGGGGTGGTCGTGCTGCCCTGGCCGCACAGCGGCTTTTCGCGGTCGCCGGTGCCGACCATGATCGCTGCGAAGGTGCCGCCCAGCACGACGTCCGGCGGGAAGAACACCTTGCGCTTGAGCGTGCTCGTCGACAGCGAGGCCACCTGGCGGATGATCCAGTCGGTCGGGGTCTTGCCGCAGGTCGCGCTGGGCGTCCCGCAGGTCTTGGTGACCTCGAGGTCGACGCGGTAGACGTTGCCGTGCACATCGGAGGCGTAGGCGCGGTCGATGTAGCCGTCGTAGTCGGCGTCCATCAGGCTCACGTCGGCCGGCACCGCGCGGGTGGTGCTGAATTCGGCCAGCTTGGTGCCGTCGAAGGCGTCGAACACGTAGATGGCATTGCCCATGGTCGGGCTGCTGGTGGGCGTGTAGGGGTCCTCGCCGGGTTCGTCGTAGCCGCCGCCCATGATCACCACCGGATTGGCGTGGCCCCGCACCTTGGCCACCCGCGGCTCTGACCAGGTCTGGCCCAGGTTGGACATGCCGGTGTCGGTGTTGGTCTTCTTCCAGACCAGCTTGGGAACGGCGACGTTGGTGACGTCGAACGCGTACAGGGTACGGCCGCCGCGGCGCATGCCGACGAACAGCATCACCTTGTCCGGGGTGCCGCCACTGTTGATCTTCTGGTACAGCCCGATGGGCCCGTCGACGAAGTAGTCGCGCGGTGTCGTGCCGGTGGCCGCGGTCGAGGACAGCTTCACCTCGGGCGTGTTGTCGCGCAGGCGCTTGAGCTTGGAGAAATGCTCTTGCGGGACGTAAGACCAGAACTCTTCCCCGGCGGCGACGCCACCGTTGGTGGCGGTCTGGTTGCCGTTGACGGCACGCAGCATGCCGTCGTTGGTGCCGTAGAACACGACGATGTTGTTGGTGCCGGTCGGTCCGTAGTTCACCACCGACGGGCGCGAGTGCAGCACGTCGCCGTGGATCGACGGGCGCACGGTGACCGTGCCGCCCGGCCCCACGTCCTTGGGGTCGCTGGTGACGTTGCTCGTGCCGCGGGCCCAGGCGATGACGTTGCCTTTTTCGGTGGTGGAGGCCGCATCGCTGCCCAGCCCGAACAGCGCGTTGGTCAGCGCGGTATTGGTCGAGGCGAAGGTGCTGCTGCTCACCGTGAGGTCGCTGCACGTGCTGCTCAGGCACGTGTAGATGCGCCGCGCGTTCTGGCTGCCGGCATAAAGCGTGCGCAGGCGCTGGGCCGCGCCGCCTTTTTCGACCACCTCGCCGTCCGCCGAGTCGGAGCCGGAGGGCGGTGTGCCCAGCGGGTCGTTGGTGAAGAAGGTACTGGGCGTTGTCCAGTACGAGACCGCGCTGGGGTTGACGAAACCGGTGCCGCCGCTGATCGCCTGCGCGTTGAGCGTGTCTTCCAGCCGGAGGGTGTCGGTTTGCGGGTCGTAGCCGAACTTGTATTGCTTGAGGTTGCCGCGCCAGCGCGGCTTGGCGCTCACGTCGGGGCGGAACATGCCCATGAACACCTGGTTCAGATACGAGCCGCGCGCGTTCACCGACACCGGCAAGCTGGCCGAGGCGAAGGTGCTGTTGGTCGCGAGAATCTGGTTGAAGATGTTGCCCAGGGCGGCGGCGATCGCGGCGCCGGCGTCCGCCGCCGAGTTGGTGATCTTGAAGTACTCGCCGTTACTGTTGACGGCCATGCTGGCGAGCAGGGCGGACCAGCCAGGGCCCTGGCCGGTGGTGACGGGGTCGATGTCGAGCGTGAAGGTGGTCACGGCCTGCGGCGTGCTGCGGCGCATGAAGCGGGCCCACTCGTCGGCCACGTTGCTCTGGGAGCCAGTCGGGTTTAGCCCGGTGATGTCGGCCGGGCGGGTGACGCCCAGGGCTGTGTAGGCGTTGGACAGTTTGGTTGAGGCCGTGGTGTTGTCGCTGTTCGGGTCCTGCGTGGCGCCATTGCTGATCCAGATGATGTAGTTGCCAGCGCAAGCGTCCTGCGGGAAAGACTGGTATTGCGTGGCATTCTTGGAGCTCAGGGCGTTGCCCGCCATGTTGTACACGGCCTGGCTGGCGGCGTAGGTGGTGGCGTTGAGCTCGGTGTTGCTGGCGTAGTCGGTCTTGGCCTTTTGGTTACCCGTGGACGGCGCCTGCTGCGCGAAGTAGTAATAGGCCTCGGCCATCGTATTGGCGGCCTTGCCCGCGTTGGACCTGTCACGGGTGGTGTGGATGCCGCCGGCGACGGCGGTGTTGAACAGGGCCAGCATCTTGGCCTTGTAGTTCAGGCCACCGCTGGTGGCGTCGTCCAGCTTGCGCATGGCCGCGCGCACGTAGCCGCCGTCAGTGCCGCTGTTGCCAGTGCCCGTCTCGGTGAACATCATCAGGCCCAGGCGGAACTTGTTGGCCGGCAGCGCGTTGATCACCTGGTACAGGGACGCCATCTCCCGGTTGAAGGGTGAGGACCAGTTGGCCGTGTTGTCCAGGATGATCAGCACATTGGGCAGTACCGTGCTGCTGGCACTGGTGGAGTAGATGTCGATGTCCGACATGTACGAGGTCTGCGCCTGCGCGGGCGTGGTCGCGACCGCGGCGAACAGCGCGAACCACAGGCCGAGGATCTGTTGGATGAATCGTTTCATGGCGGGCTCAGTTGCAATACGAAGAGGCATCGGAGGCGACCACGCGCAGGCCGACCCCCTGGTTGACGGCGACGTTGGCGCCGGTGGCGGTGTCGGTGACCACGGCACGCAGGTTCCACTCGGTGTTCGAGCACAGCGAGTCGTCGGCCGAGACGGTCGTCTCAGTGGTGTCGATGCCGCTGTTGCGAATCAGGCCGGAGGTGATGCATTCGCGGTCGGTCGGCACCGCGAAGTTCAGCTGGTTGTTCTTGATCGGCTGCACGCGGTAGCAGCTGGGCTGCGGCGACATGCTCACCGTGTAATCGACGACGCCGTTGTTGTCGATGTCCACCGTGATCGGCGTGGCCGCCACGTTGGCCGGCGTGATCGAGAAGGTGGTGGTGCTGATCACCGCCTCAATCGCGCTTTGCGCCGCGGAAATCGCTTCCTGGCGCATCTGCTGGTTTCTCACCACGCGCACATTGGTGCTGGAGGAGTTGAAGGCGTTGAAGGCAAACAAGCTCAACAGCACCAGGAAGATCAGCGCCACCACCAGCGTGGCCCCGCGCTGACGGTGTGCTGTGTTCAGGCAGGGGTGTTTCATGATCAGATCTCGCGCAGGCCGGCCCAGCTTTGCAGCCGGACGGTGGTGACATGGCCGCGCCGCTTGAAGGCCTGGCCGGCGCCACTGGGGGTGTAGGTGTTGGCCGTGGTACCGGCCAGCCCCATCGAATAGGTGGTGGAGTCGACCCAGCCGTTGGTCGATTCGGTGTTGCGCGACACCAGGCTCACGCGCACGGCCACCACATTGCCCCAGCGGCCGGTCATGTAGGTGGTCTGGGTGGCGGTGGAGCTGCCGTTCAGGCCATACCACTCGTCGGGCACCGCGTCGCCCGAGGTGTCACTGCCGAAGTCGAAGGCGACCTGGTCGATGCCTTCGGCCAGCGCGTAGGTGGTGAAGCTGCCGCCCGTCAGCTCGGTCATCTTGAGGGTGGGAATACCGTCGCCGCTGCCGGTGCAGTCGTTGCAGGTGGCGATGTAATAGATGCGCGAAACAAAGCGCCGCGCCGGGTTGGCATTGCCCGCGATGTTCTTGAGATTGAAGTTGGTTGAATTGCTGCCGCTGCCCACCGCCGCCTTGTAGCTGACGTAGCTGTCGCTCTGGTTGTGCGAGGTCTGCACGTACAGCACGCCATCGGTCAGCGATGCGATGGCGGTGGGGGTGGCGTCGAGCCGCCGCACCACCAGCGCCGGGGTGCCCGACTTGTGGTTGGCCAGGCAGCTCAGGCTGGCGGCGTCGGTCGGTATGTAGCCGCGCAAGGGGTGTGGCACCGTGGGTGTGGACGCCGCCTGCATGGTTTGGAGCTCACCGGCCAGCGCGGCGCTGGTCAGGCACGGCGAGGTGATGGCCGATGCCGTCGTCAGCGGCACCGATCCGTAGAAGCCAGCCAGCCCGATTTCCTGCGTCAGCAGGTCGACGGCGTAGCGGCCGTTCTCGATCTGGCGCACGCTCTTGTCCATCTCGGAGTTGGTTCGGCTGGCGTTGCCGAACATCAAGGCCAGGCCAGCCACCAGCAGCATGCCGATGACCAGACCGACCATCAGCTCGACCAGGGTCATGCCCCGCTGGGCGGCGCGGCGTGCGTGGAGGAGGATGTGATGGCGGCTCATGAGAGGATTCCGATCTGCACCACCATGCTGACGGCGCGGCGCAGGGTGTCGCTTGAATAGGTTGGCGCGGTGGTGCCCGCCCAGCCGCAGGCCACCGGGCTGGCGCCAGAGGCCTGAATGCCCTCCCAGAACACCGCCACCACGTACTGATTGGTGCCAATCGACTGCACGCAGCCGCGGGCCGAGTTCACCGAGGTGACGGTTGCCGTCTGCGATTCGCCGGCGCTGAGCAGCAACTTTCCCCATTCGCACACGTCCTGATCTGCGCGCGTGCTCAGGGTGGAGCAGTCGGAGGCCGGGGTTGTGGCGCCCGGATAGCCGGCGCTGGTGGTGACGTACGACGCCGCTGCGGTGCGGTTGGTGTAGATGCGCTGGGCCATGTCGTTGACCAGCATCAGCGCCTGGGCGCGCTGGTAACCCTCGAGGTTCAGGACGGCGGTGCGCGCCTGCAGGCCGACGAAGCCCAGTACGCCGAAGGCGACGATGAGCATGGCCACCAGGGCTTCGAGGAGGGCGGCGCCGCCCTGGGCATGACGTGGTGTGCGGCTCATGAGCAGGTACATGCGGAGGTGACGGATTTGGGCCGGCCGGTTGGGTCCAGCGTGATGCAGCGCGCGCGGCCGAAGCTGTCTTCGAACCCGAACTTCAGGGTGGAACTGCTGAAACGCCCGCTGGCGTCGAAGCTGGCGGTGGCGGTCGGGCAGGTGGCGGTCAGGCCGGTGCCGATGGCGTTGCGCTGGCTCAGCACCGTGGTGCCGAGCATCACCGACCAGCCATTGCGCCAGTCGCTGGACGTGGGCGTGACTTGCACGGTGGAGGCCCGCTTGAGGGCCTCGCTGCGCGCCAGCGTGAAGTCGGCCACCAAATCGTATGAGGCCGAGCGCAGCTTCTGCGCCGCCACCAGCTTTTGCATGCTGGGCGCGGCCAGCGCGGCCAGCAGCGCCAGGACGGCCACGGTGACCATCAGCTCGATCATCGTGAACCCGCTGGGGCCGCGTCCGGGTGTACGGGGCATGGAATGCGGCATCGGGCTTACCAGCAGGTGATCGGCGACTTGGCGCCGGTGTTGGTGAGGGTCAGCGAGCCACACGTGTCAACGGCCTGGCTGCCCAGCGGCGCCGCGGTGGCGGTGAAGGAGCCAGTGCCGGTGGTCACCGAAATGGTGTAGTACCGCTGGACCGAGCTGTTGATGACCATGCCGACCGTGGAGGAGGTCAGGGTGGACAGGGTGGCGTAGCTGCGGGTGTCCAGCAGAAACTGCTGCTCGCGGCTGGCCACTTCCATCAGCGCCTGCTGCGCTTCCGCGCGGCGCGACTTCAGCATGTGGCTGGTGTAGGACGGATAGGCGATCGCCGCGAGAATGGCGATGATGGCGACGGCGATCATCACTTCAATCAGCGTGAACCCGCGCTGCACTCGGCCCTGACTCATGGTGGTGTCCTTCTTTTCTTGCTTATTTCTGACTTTTCGGCCACTGGAAGGTAGCCCAGGCGCCGGGTCAAGGCTTGGCCATTCGGACGAACGGACGAGCCATCGTGACAAACGGTAACAATAGTGGCGAAAAGGCTTACAAGTCCAGGGCTTCCGGGGCCCTGTCTAGAATGGCGGCGTCCATGCATCGTTTGCGCCTCATCCTCACCTGGCTGATCTTCCTGGCCCTGCCGCTGCAGGGGCTTGCGGCCGCGTCCATGCTGTTGTGCGGCGCCGGCCCCGAACAGTCGGCGCACCATGCCATGGCCGAACATTCGCATTCGATACCGGCCGGGCATGCGGACCACCCCGGGCATGCGGCAGCCGACCACGGGGCCCCCGGCCTCAGCGGGATCGACAGCGCCGCCGCAACCACCTCCGACAGCGCCAGCAGCCACCATGGCTGCACCGTCTGTGCGTTCTGTGTCCATGGCCTTGCCACCGGCGGCGGCGGTGCGGCTCGCCTGGCCACGGCCGCGCCCGAGCCGCTCCCCGGCTGGATGCAGGTGAGCATCGACTCGCCCAGCCTGCCCGTCCCCGACAAACCTCCCCGCGCCTGACCGGCTGAAGCCAGCGCCGCATTCACGCGGCGCCCCGTCACGCCCGGCCAGCGCTGGGCGACCATCATCGACCGCGCATCGAGGTTCTTCATGCATTCACTTTCCCGGGCCCGCAGGCCCCTGGCCGCATCGGCCGCCGCGCTGCTGCTGGCCGGCTGCGCCACCGTCGACATCGACCGCGAGATCGGCGCCCTCAACGACAGCCTGCCCGGCTTCACCCAGGGCGCGCTGGCGCGGCAGACCGAGCCGCGGGCGCAGGCCCAGCGCGCCGCCGCCGACGCGCTGCTGGCGCAGCCCCTGGCGCTGGACGTCGCCGTGCGGCTGGCGCTGGTCAACAGCCCCGGCCTGCAGGCCCTGCTGGCCGAGCGCTGGGGCGAAATGGCCCAGGCCGAGCAGTCGGGCCGCATCGCCAACCCGGTGTTCAGCTTCGAGCGCATGCGCAGCGGCAGCGAGCTGGAGATCGGGCGGATGCTTTCCCTGGGCCTGTTGGACCTGCTCACCTGGCCGCAGCGGCAGGCCGTCGCCCGCAACCAGGTGGCGCAAGCGCGGGTGCAGCTGGCCGCGTCGGTGGTGGACCAGGTGAGCCAGGTGCGCCAGGCCTGGGTGCGGGCGGTGGCGGCGCAGCAGTTGCTGGCCTATGCCGGCCAGGTGGGCCAGGCCGCCGACGCCAGTGCGCAACTGGCCCGGCAAATGCAGCGGGTCGGCAACTTCAGCACCCTGGAGCGGGCACGCCAGCAGGCCTTCCAGGCCGACGCAACCGGGCGGCTGGCGGCGGCCCGGCATGCCGCTACCGCCACGCGCGAGGAACTGGTGCGGCTGTTGGGGCTGGACGATGCCCAGGCCTCCCGACTACAACTGCCCGACCGATTGCCCGATCTGCCGGACCTTGCGAAAGAGCTGCAGACCGCACCGGCGCAGGCATTGCGCGAGCAGCGGCTCGACTGGCAGCTGGCACGCCTGCAGCTCGACGCAGCGGGCCGCGCCCAGGGGCTGGACCTGCTGTCCAGCCTGGTCGACACCGAGCTGGGTCTGCGGCGCGACACCCACTTCAACGACGCCACCGGCGAGCGCGCCACCGCGCGCGGGTTCGAGCTCTCGCTGCGCCTGCCGCTGTTCGACTGGGGCGCCGCCCGGCGCGCGGCCATGAACGCGCAGTCGCTGGCCGCCGCCCACCACTACGAAGCCGTCACCCGCGGCGCCGCCTCGCAGTGGCGCCAGGCGGCGTCGGCACGGCGCACGGCCTGGGAGATCGCCCGCCACCATCGGGACGAGGTGGTGCCGCTGCGGCGCACCATCTCCGACGAGAACCTGCTTCGCTACAACGGCATGCAGATCGGCGTGTTCGAACTGCTGGCCGATGCGCGCGAGCAGATCGCCAGTGTGATGGCCGCCATCGACGCGCAGCAGCAGTTCTGGCTGGCCGACGCCGCCCTGGCCGCCACCCTGGTCGGCCGGCCGCAAGGCTCGGTGATGTCCATTTCCACTTCCACCCCTTCGGCCGCCGCCGCGCCGGCCCACTGAACGCGCAGGACTTCCATCATGAACGACAGAAGACGTTTTCTCACCGGGGCCGGCGCGGTGGCCGCCGCCTCGGTCAGCCGGGTCGCCCTGGCGGCCCTGCCCGAGCCGGTGATTCAGACCCGGCCCGACACCATGCCGCCGCTCGCGCCCGCGACCGGCCGACCGTACGATCCGGTGGTCACCCTCAATGGCTGGAGCCTGCCCTGGCGCATGAACAACGACATCAAGGAGTTCCACCTGGTGGCCGAGCCGGTGGTGCGCGAGATGGCGACCGGCTTCAAGGCCCACCTGTGGGGCTACAACGGCCAGTCGCCGGGGCCCACCATCGAGGTGGTCGAGGGCGACCGTGTGCGCATCTTCGTGACCAACAAGCTGCCCGAGCACACCAGCGTGCACTGGCACGGCCAGCGCCTGCCCAATGGCATGGACGGTGTGACCGGCCTCACCCAGCCGGGCATTCCACCGGGCAAGACCTTCGTGTACGAATTCGAGGCGCGGCGCCCCGGCACCTTCATGTACCACCCGCATGCCGACGAGATGACGCAGATGGCCATGGGCATGATGGGCTTTTGGGTGACGCACCCGAAGGCGCGCCACCCGCTGATCGACAAGGTGGACCGCGATTTCGTGTTCCTGCTCTCCAGCTACGACATCGAGCCCGGCGCCTACACCCCGCGCATCATGACCATGCTGGACTTCAACATCTGGACCTTCAACAGCCGCGTCTTCCCCGGCATCGCGCCCTTGAATGTGCGGCATGGCGACAAGGTGCGCATCCGCGTCGGCAACCTCACCATGACCAACCACCCGATCCACCTGCACGGGCATGAGTTCGAGGTGACCGGCACCGACGGCGGGCCGGTGCCCAAGCCGGCGCGCTGGCCGGAGGTGACGACCGACATCGCGGTGGGCCAGATGCGGCAGATCGAGTTCGTCGCCGACGAGGAGGGCGACTGGGCCCTGCATTGCCACAAGAGCCACCACACCATGAACGCCATGGGCCATTCGGTGCCCACCATGATCGGCGTCGACCAGCGCGAGGTGGCCCGCCAGATCACCAAGCTGGTGCCCGACTACATGGCCATGGGCGAGCGCGGCATGCACGAGATGGCCGAGATGGAGATGCCCCTGCCCGAGAACACCATACCGATGATGACCGGCGAAGGGCCCTTCGGCGGGGTCGGCATGGGCGGCATGTTCACCGTGCTCAAGGTGCGCCGCGATCAGGCGCCCGGCGACTATCGCGACGCGCCCTGGTTCAAGCATCCGCCGGGAACGGTGGCCCATGAATTCACCGGCCAAACGCCGCCCGCCTCACCCGCCGCTGCGGCTTCACCGGGGCACGGCGCCATGCCGGTGCAGGCGCGGCCACGCAAGGATGTGGAAGTGCGGGTGCGCAAACCGGGCGGCGGCCCGGCCGGCGGCCACTCGGGCGGCCACTGACTCCATGACCCCGATCAACCCGATCAACCCGATGACACCCATGAAGACCACCAAGATCACGACCCACTTCGCGACCCAGTCCACAGCCAAGACCGCCATGCGCAACGCCGCCCTGGCCGCCAGCCTGGCCCTGCCGCTCGCCGCCCTGGCGCACGGCCCCGCGCAACCTGGCGCACCGATGGCGCCCATGCACGCCACGGTGAAGGAGCAAAAGCCCTGGGGCATTGCCGGCGACAAGAAGGAGGTGCGCCGCACCGTGCGCATCACCATGAGCGACACCATGCGCTTTGCGCCCGAGCGCATCGAGGTGCGCGAAGGCGAGACGCTGCGCCTGGTCGTGGTCAACCGCGGCAAGCTGCTGCACGAGCTGGTGATCGGCACCCGCGCGGAGCTCGAGAGCCACGCGGCGCTGATGAAAAAGCACCCCGGCATGGAGCATGACGAACCCTACATGGCGCACGTGGCGTCGGGCCGCACCGGCGAGCTGGTGTGGACCTTCAACCGCGCCGGCGAGTTCGAGTTCGCCTGCCTGATCCCGGGCCATTTTGAAGCCGGCATGATCGGCCGTATTGCTGTCGTGGCCGCCCCGGCGGCCCAAAGGAGGTGAAGATGAACCCACGCACGAACCACCCCACGCGCCGCGCCTTGCTGGCCGGCGCAGCCCTGCTGGCCGCTGCGCCGGTGCTGCGGGCCGCCTCGCCCGCCGCCACGTCGGCTGGCGAGGCGGCGGCATCCCCCGTGGTGTTCGCCGAGGTCTGGAAAGACCCCGGTTGCGGCTGCTGCGACGATTGGGCCAAGCACCTCGAGGCCAGTGGCTTCAAGGTCAAGGTCCACGACGGCGGCCACAGCGCCGCCCGCGTGAAGCTGGGCGTGGCCGATGCCTACGCCTCGTGCCACGTGGCGCTGATCGGCGGCTACGCCATCGAGGGCCATGTGCCGGCGCGCGAGATCCGCCGCCTGCTCCAGGAAAAACCCCAGGCCATCGGCCTGTCGGTGCCGGGCATGCCGGTGGGCTCGCCGGGCATGGACGGCCCGGTGTATGGCGAGCGGCGCGACGCCTACAAGGTGATGCTGCTCACCCGCGACGGCAAGGCGCGGGTGTACCAAGCTTATTCGGGAGGCAAGGCATGAAAAAACGCTTCGTCGTGCTGGCGCTTGCGCTGGGCATCATCCAGGGCGCGTTCGCTCAGGGGAACACGCCCACCGAACACTCGGCCCATCATCCTGTCCCGGTGGCATCGGCTGCCGGTGCGCCTGAGGCCCATCTCACCGACGCCGAGGTGCGCCGCATCGACAAGGCCGCCAGCAAGATCACCTTGCGTCACGGCGAGATCAAGAACCTGGACATGCCGCCCATGACCATGGTGTTCCAGGTCAAGGAGCCCGCCTTGCTGGAAGGGCTCAACACCGGCGACAAGGTGAAGTTCCGGGCGGTCAAGGAGGGCGGGCAGTATCGGGTGACCGAGATCAAGCCGGCGCCGTAGCGATCCGTCATTCCCGCGCAAGCGCACTGGTGTCCGGAATAAATTCGGACGATTGGACTAAGTGGTTGTGGCGTCACAGGAAAGGTGAGCTGCAACGGGGCGCGATTCGAACCACTGTAGGAGCCCAGGCCGGCAAAGCCTGGGCTGGCGCGGGTTTGCACC
>CANJQN010000037.1 GCA_947476465.1 Comamonadaceae bacterium
GGGCCGAGTTGCCGAGCGGGCCCGCAGCGACCGAGCATCGAGGGTAGCCCGAAGGGCCCCCGCACCGAAGCCGGCGCGCCCGCACCGCATGCCCGGCGCGCTCCCCGCGTCGCACCGAACAGACCGCGCCTCTGGATCCCCGCCTGCGCGGGGATGACGAGAAGTTATTCCGGACACCCGTGCGCCTTCGCGGGGATGACGACTACTTGAATCTATTCCGGACACCAGTGCGCGAAGGCGGGGGCTGCGCGGGGATGACGAAAAGTTATTCCGGACACCCGTGCGCCTTCGCGGGAATGACGAAATCAGAACGGCGGCTTGGGCATGCCCGGCATGCCCTTCATGCCGCCCATGCGCTTCATCATCTTCATGAGGCCGCCGCCCTTCATCTTTTTCATCATCCCCTGCATCTGCTCGAACTCGTTGAGCAGGCGGTTGACCTCCTGGACCTGAACGCCGGCCCCGGCGGCGATGCGCCGCTTGCGGGTGGCCTTGATCAAATCGGGCTTGCGGCGCTCCAGCGCCGTCATGCTGCAGATGATGCCTTCCTTGCGGCGGATGTCGCGCTCGGCCTTGTTCATGTCGACCTGGCCGGCCTTGGCCTGCATCTGCGCGGGCAGCTTGTCCATCAGCTCAGACAGGCCGCCCATCTTCTTCATCTGCTGGATCTGCATCAGGAAGTCGTTGAGATCGAACCCCACACCGCTCTTGACCTTGGCCGCCAGCTTCTGCGCAGCCTGCACGTCCACGCCGGCTTGCACCTGCTCGACCAGCGCGACGATGTCGCCCATGCCCAGGATGCGCCCGGCATGGCGCTCGGCGTCGAACACCTCCAGGCCGTCGATTTTCTCGGACACACCGGCGAACTTGATCGGCGCGCCGGTGATCTGCCGCACCGACAGCGCCGCGCCACCGCGTGAATCGCCGTCGGTCTTGGTCAGCACGATGCCGGTGAGTGGCAGCGCCTCCTTGAAGGCCTTGGCGGTGTTGATCGCGTCCTGGCCTTGCATGGCATCGACCACGAACAGGGTCTCGACCGGGTTCAGGGCGGCGTGCAGCTCCTTGATCTCGCGCATCAAGGCTTCGTCGATGGCCAGCCGGCCAGCCGTGTCGACCAGCAGCACGTCGAAGTAGTGGCGCTTGGCGTGGTCGAGCGCGGCGCGGGCGATGTCCAGCGGCTTCTGGTCGGGCGAGCTGGGGAACCACTCGGCGCCGGCCTGGGCGGTGACAGTCTTGAGCTGCTCGATGGCCGCTGGCCGGTACACGTCACCCGAAACCGTCAGCACTTTCTTCTTGCGCTTGTCGATCAGGTGCTTGGCCAGCTTGGCGGTGGTGGTGGTCTTGCCGGCGCCCTGCAGGCCGGCCATCAGGATCACTGCCGGCGGCTGGGCCGCGAGGTTGAGGTCGCTCACGCCCTCGCCCATGGTGCTCACCAGCTCGCGGTGAACGATGCCCACCAGCGCCTGGCCCGGGTTGAGCGAGCCCGCCACCTCCTGGCCGAGCGCCTTTTCCTTGACGCGGGCAACGAAGTCGCGCACCACCGGCAGGGCCACGTCGGCCTCGAGCAGGGCCATGCGCACTTCGCGCAGCATGTCCTGGACGTTCGATTCGGTGATGCGGGCCTGGCCGCGCATTTCCTTGACCAGGCGGGAAAGTTTGTCTGAGAGTGCGGAGGCCATGGGGGGTGTGGGCTGGCGCCGCGACGCTTCGAATGATCCCGAAGGGGCGCAAGCGAGGGGCTAAACTGAAGGCCATGATTCTACCCAGCGAGTCCCCCACCGGGGTGGCTTTGAGCCTGGCTGCGGTCGCCGCCTACGCAGTGCCGGCCGCGGCGGGGCACCGCCTGAGCGAGCGGCAGGCGCGCCTGGCCCTGCTGGGCGCCTGGGTGCTGCACGCGGTGGTGCTGGCCTGGTCGCTGCTCGGGCAGGCGCCCCGCTTCGGTTTCGCCCCCGCGCTGTCGGTGACGGCCTGGCTGGTGCTCACGGTCTACACGATCGAGCGCCAGGTGTTTCCGCAACTGCAGGCGCGCTGGGCCCTGGCCGGCCTGGGCGCCGCCGTGGTGCTGCTGGCCCTGCTGTTTCCCGGCAGCCCGCTGCATGTGTCGGCCTCGCCCTGGCTGCCGCTGCACTGGGCGCTGGGCATTGCCTCCTATGGCCTGTTCGCCGCCGCCGTGGTGCATGCCTGGCTGATGATGCGCGCCGAGCGCCACATGCGCCAGGCCACCGCAGCGCAGGCCGGCCTGCCGCTGCTCACACTGGAACGCCTGACCTTCCGCTTTGTCAACGCCGGCTTCGTGCTGCTGTCGGCCACCTTGCTGGCGGGCATCGTGTTTGGCGAACAGGCCTGGGGACAGCGCTGGCGCTGGGACCACAAGACGGTGTTTTCGTTGCTGGCCTGGGCCGCCTTCGCCTTGCTGCTGCTGGGCCGCGCGCGCTTTGGCTGGCGCGGCCGCACCGCCGTGCGCATGCTCTACGTCGGTTCGCTGTTGTTGCTGCTGGCCTACGTCGGCTCGCGCTTCGTGCTTGAAGTGGTGCTGGGGCGAACCCCATGAAATACCTTGTGCTGTTCGGTGTGCTGTTGGTCGTCTATTTGCTGTGGCGCCACCAGCGCCAGGGTGAGCGCGACGCGTCCTCGGCCCGCAAGACCAAGCCACCGCCAGCCGCACCGCAGGACATGGTCGCCTGCGCCGTGTGCCAGGTGCACCTGCCGCGCACCGACGCGCTGGTGGATCCGCGCGGGCGGCTGTATTGCTGCGCCGAACACCGCCTGAAAGACGCGGTTTGACATGACAGGCCCGGTATCGGTCGCGCCCTGGGAGGATCCGCAGGCCCGGCCACCCGAGGGTTCGGCCTTCCACCGCCTGTGGCGCGGTTTCGCCACGGCGAGGGTCGGCGTCGCGGCGGTGCTGCTGACGCTGCTGTCGGCGTTGTTCACCCTGCTTCAGCCGGCGCCCAATCAGTTCTGGATCCTCGGATTCTGCGGCGTGTACCTGGCCGCCACGCTCGCGGTGCGCCTGTTCGGCGCCGCGCCGCGCCGGGCGCTGGGCGCGCAGTGGCTGCTCACCATCGGCGTCGACCTCGTGGCGATCGCCACGCTGCAGCTCACGCACGCCGCAGGCATCAATTTCGCGCCCCTGCTGGCGGTGCCGGTCCTGATGGGTTCGGTGCTCGGCCCGCGCGCCCTGGCCGTGAGCACGGTCGCCGCCGTGACCGTGCTGCTGATGATCGACGCGGGCCTGCGATCGCTACAACCGCCCTTTGATCCGGCGCAGCGCCTGATGCTGCAGGAAGCGATGACCGGCCTGGGCTACCTCGCGCTGGCGCTGCTGGTCAACTCGCTGGCGCGCCGGCTGGCGCGCGAGGAGCGACGGGCCATCGAGAGCCAGGAAGCCGCACGCATCCAGGCGCAGGTCAACGAACTGGTCATCGAAAACCTGGCCGACGGCGTGCTGGTGGTGGACGCCGCCGGCCTGGTGCGCGCGGCCAACCCCACCGCCTGCTCGCTGCTGGGGCGCGCCGGGACGGCGCCCGGCTTCAACCTCGCGGACGACCCAAGCTGGCTGCCGCTGATGGAGCTGGCCCAGCGCACCATCGTCTATCAGGCCAACCAGCTGCATGAGGTCGGCGTCGGGCCCGATGGACAGCCGCAGCGCCGCATGTTCGTGCGCACGCGCCTCGCAGCCACTGGCGCGCAAGGCCAGATCAGCCTGTGCGTGCTGTTCCTGGAAGACCTGCGCGAGATGGAGGCGCGGCTTCGCATCGAGAAGCTGGCGGCGATGGGGCGCATGTCGGCGGCCGTGGCGCACGAGATCCGCAACCCGCTGACCGCCATCGCCCAGGCCAATGCACTGCTGGACGAAGACCTCACCGATCCCACGCAGCGCCAGCTGAGCGCGATGGTGCGGCAAAACGCCCAGCGGCTGGCGCAGATCGCCGACGAGATTCTCAGCGTGGCCAGGGTCCAGCAGCAAGGCCGCGCCAACTCGGTCACGCTGCCGCTGGACCCCAGCGTGGAGGCCGACTGCGCCGACTGGGCGCGCCAGACCGCCAGCGAAGGCCGGCTGCGCGTGTCGCTTCAAGCGGGCCGCAGCGTGGTGCCGTTCGAGTCCGACCACCTGCGGCGCGTGCTGGTGAACCTGCTGGACAACGCACTGCGCTACGCCGGAGCGCATGCCGACTCCATCCAGGTGGCCACCAGCGGCGCCGCGAGTCCGATCGGCCTGCGCGTCTGGAGCGACGGCCCGGCGCTCGAGCCCGGCGTGCAGCGTCACCTGTTCGAGCCCTTCTTCTCATCCGAAAGCCGCTCCAGCGGCCTGGGCCTGTACATCTGCCGAGAGCTGTGCGAGCGCCACGGCGCGCAGATCGGTTACCGCCGCGGCCCCGCGCCGCTGGGCGCGCCGCGCGAGGGCAATGAGTTCTTCGTCGACTTTCTGGCGGCGACTGTTCGCGCCACCGAAGCCCTGCCGCCTGCCACAATTGGCGCATCATGAATTCACAGCCCACCGCAGCCGTTGCCCAGGTGCTCGTGGTCGACGACGAGCCGGACCTGCGCACCCTGTATGAGCTGACCTTGCTGCGCGAGGGCTACCAGGTCGAATGCGCGGCCGACCTGGCCCACGCGCGTGAGTTGCTGCAGGCGCGCCGCTTCGATGTCGTGATCTCCGACATGCGCTTGCCCGACGGCCTGGGCCTTGAGCTGCTGCAGGGCCTGGCCGCCCAGCAGCGGCCGGAGCGTTGCGTCGTCATGACGGCCTACGGCTCGGCCGAGAACGCGGTCGAGGCGCTCAAGGCCGGCGCCTTCGACTACCTCACCAAGCCGGTCGACCTGCGCCAGTTCCGCGCTGTCGTAGCCTCGGCCGTGCAGGAGGTGGGCGCACCGCGCGGGCGCACCGCCGCCGCTCAACGCCAGGCCGACGGCGGCCCAACGCCGGCCGGCGGCGCCAGTGCGCTGCAGCGCCTGGTCGGCGGCTCGCGCGCGATGCAGCAGGTCAAGGAGCGCATCGCCAAGGTCGCGCGCAGCATGGCGCCGGTATTGGTGCGCGGCGAGTCCGGCACCGGCAAGGAACTGGTCGCAAGCGCCGTCCACGCCTGCAGCCACCGCGCGGCGGGCCCGTTCGTGGCCGTCAACTGCGGCGCCATCCCAGAAACCCTGTTGGAAGCCGAGTTCTTCGGCGCGCGCAAGGGCTCGTACACCGGCTCGAACCAGGACCGCGAAGGCTACTTCCAGGCCGCCAGCGGCGGCACGCTGCTCCTCGACGAGATCGGCGACCTGCCTTTGCCGATGCAGTCCAAGCTGCTTCGCGCCATCCAGGAGCGGCGCGTGCGGCCGCTTGGCTCCACTCAGGAAGACGTCGTCGACGTGCGCATTGTCAGTGCCACCCACAAGGACCTGGTGGCCGAGGTGCAGGCGGGGCGCTTTCGCCAGGATCTGTTCTACCGCCTCAACGTGATCGAGATCCTGGTGCCGCCCCTGCGCGAGCGCCGCGAAGACCTGCCCGAGTTGTGCCGCGCCTTGCTGCAACGCATCGCCCATGACACCGGCATGCCGGTGCCGCCGCTGTCGGACGCGGTGGTGGCGCAGCTGCAATCGACCCCCTTGCCCGGCAACGTGCGCGAGCTCGAAAACCTGCTCCACCGCGCCGTGGCCTTGTTCGAAGGCGAGGCGCTGCAGGTCGACTTTGCGCCGACCGGGCCGCAGCCGGCTGCGGCCGGCGCCCCGTCCATGGCAGCCCCGGCCGCAACCCCGGCGGCTGTGATGCCGATTGCGTCGCCGACGGCACCACCGGCGTCTTCAACCGCGTCTTTGCCCGCCGCGGCAGCGCCAGCGCCAGCGCCCGTCACACAGGACCCCGGCTTCATGCCGACCGACCTGCAAGCCTGGCTGGACGAGCAGGAGCGCGAGTTCCTGGTGCGGGCGCTGCGTGACAGCGGCTTCAACCGCACGGCCGCCGCGCAGCGCCTGGGCCTGAGCCTGCGCCAGATCCGCTACCGCATCGCGCGCCTGGCAATTGCCACCCCGGGTGTCGACGACCCTGGCGACGAGCGCGAGTGAGCGCTGTGCCGAGCCGCCTCAAGCAAGCTCGCACCCCCCCGGGGGGCAGAGAGGACACGCAGTGCCGAACGCGGGGGCTCCAATGAGCCACCACCCCCAGCCGCCGGCGGGGAGGTCGCAGGCGCCCCGGCGCGACGCGCTCTGGCGGGACGGCTGGTACCGGTTCGCGCGGCGGATCGATTCACCCAATTTCGGCCCGCGCCCGCCTGGCGCGCAGGTCGACCTGCTCGTGCTGCATTCCATCAGCCTGCCGCCCGGCGAGTTCGGCAGCGACGCAGTCGAGCGTCTTTTTTGCAACACCCTCGACTGGGACGCGCATCCGTATTTCCAGTCGATCCGCGGGTCGCAGGTGTCGGCCCATTTCTTTGTGCGGCGCGGCGGTGAGCTTTTCCAGTTTGTCAGCTGTGACGATCGCGCCTGGCACGCCGGCGCCTCGCATTGGCGCGGCCGCGACAACTGCAACGACGATTCCGTGGGCATCGAGCTCGAAGGGCTGGAGGGCGGCGCCTTCGAGGACGCGCAATACGAGGCGTTGGGTGCATTGACGGCGGCATTGGCGCAGCGCTACCCGTTGCGGCACGCCGCCGGCCATGAGCACATCGCCCCTGGGCGCAAGCAGGATCCGGGATGCGGCTTCGACTGGCCGCGCCTGCACCGCGCCACGGGCTGGCCCCGCGACTGGTTCGCCGAATAAATGGTCCCACCCCCGAAACCGCTCACTTCTAGCCGAGGTGCCTCTGCCAGAGGCAGAGGTTCTTCGCAGCCGTCCAGGCCTGCGCAGGCCGGCCCGCAACCGCGGCCACTCAGCCCCCACAAGGGGGCGCCGCCAGCGGCCTGGCAAAGCCAGTTCCGCGGCGGCCGCTGAACGAGACATCTTCACGCCTGTGTCGCGGGTTGCCTGATCCCAGCCCGTACAATCGCGCCCTTCGCGTAAACACCACTAATAGTGTCTTGCGCAGCCGCAAACCACTAGATATAGTGTCCCGACGCCTTCCACGCCAACAATAAGAACCGGTCCGGCCGCACCCATTGCGCCGCACTTTCGACGAAGTCACCTCGAAGAGGAATCATGCAGACTGCCCTGGGCTCCCACTCCGCCTCCGCCTACCACGGCACCGCCTCCCTGGCCTCCGACGCTGGCGCCGCCAGCAACGGCAACCCCTACTCCCAATACCAGATCATCCGCCGCAACGGCGCCGTCGTGCCCTTCGAGCCGGACAAGATCGCCATCGCCATGATGAAGGCCTTCCTGGCCGTCCATGGCACCCAGGGCGCGGCCTCGGCCAGCGTGCGCGAAATGGTCGACGGCCTGACGCAGGCGGTGGTGCGGGCCTTGATGCGCTCGCGTCCGGCCGGCGGCACCTTTCATATCGAAGACGTGCAAGACCAGGCCGAACTGGGCCTGATGCGCGGCGGCCACCACGAGATCGCCCGCGCCTACGTGCTGTACCGCGAGCGCCGCGCACAAGAGCGCGCCGCCAAACAGGCCGAAACCGCCAAGCCGGCCGAATCCGTGCTCCATGTCACCGATGGCGGCCAGCGCATCGCGCTGGACCTGAGCCACCTCAAGTCGCTGATCACCAGCGCCTGCGCCAATCTCGGCGACGACGTCAAGGCCGACCCCATCTTCGCCGAGACGCTGCGCAACCTGTACGACGGCGTGCCCATCGACGAGGTCTACAAGGCGTCCATCCTGGCCGCCCGCACCCTCATCGAAAAAGACCCCGACTACACCTACGCCACCGCGCGCCTGCTGCTGCACACCATCTTCAAGGAAGTGCTGGCCCGCGACATCACGCCCGCCGAGATGGCCGGCAGCTACGTCGACTATTTCCCCGGCTTCATCAAGCGCGGCGTCGACAACGAGCTCCTCACCCCCGACATGCTCCAGTACGACCTGGCCCGGTTGGGCGCCGCGCTCAAGTCCGAGCGCGACCTGAACTTCGACTACCTGGGCCTGCAGACCCTGTACGACCGCTACTTCCTGCACGTGCGCAAGACCCGCATCGAGCTGCCACAGGCCTTCTTCATGCGCGTGGCCATGGGCCTGGCGCTCAATGAGATCGACCGCGAAGCCCGCGCCATCGAGTTCTACGAGGTGCTCTCCCGCTTCGACTTCATGTCGAGCACGCCCACGCTGTTCAACAGCGGCACGCTGCGCTCGCAGCTGTCGTCGTGCTACCTGACCACCGTGCCCGACGACCTCGACGGCATCTACGAGTCGATCAAGGAAAACGCCCTGCTGTCCAAGTTCGCCGGCGGCCTGGGCAACGACTGGACCCGCGTGCGCGCCCTGGGCAGCCACATCAAGGGCACCAACGGCGAATCGCAGGGCGTGGTGCCCTTCCTCAAGGTGGTCAACGACACCGCCGTGGCGGTGAACCAGGGCGGCAAGCGCAAGGGCGCGGTCTGCACCTATCTTGAAACCTGGCACCTGGACATCGAAGAGTTCATGGAGCTGCGCAAGAACACCGGCGACGACCGCCGCCGCACGCACGACATGAACACGGCCAACTGGATCCCCGACCTGTTCATGCGCCGCGTCATGGAAAAGGGCGAGTGGACCCTGTTCTCGCCCTCGTCCGTGCCCGACCTGCACGACCTGTTCGGCGCCGACTTCGAGAAGGCCTATGTGGCCTACGAGGAAAAGGCCCGCCGCGGCGAGATCAAGCCCAGCAAGACCATCCAGGCCGCCGACATGTGGCGCAAGATGCTCACCATGCTGTTCGAGACGGGCCATCCCTGGATCACCTTCAAGGATGCCTGCAACATCCGCTCGCCCCAGCAGCACGTGGGCGTGGTGCACTCGTCCAACCTGTGCACCGAAATCACGCTCAACACCAGCGACACCGAAACGGCCGTCTGCAACCTGGGCTCGATCAACCTGCGCCAGCACCTCAAAGACGGCGGCGTCGACCACGACAAGCTCAAGCGCACCATCGCCACCGCGATGCGCATGCTCGACAACGTCATCGACATCAACTACTACGCCGTCAAGAAGGCCCGTGATTCCAACCTGCGCCACCGCCCCGTCGGCCTGGGTGTGATGGCCTTCCAGGACGCGCTGTACGAGTTGCGCATTCCCTACTCGAGCGATCAGGCCGTCGAGTTCGCCGACCGCTCCATGGAAGCCGTCTGCTACTACGCCTACTGGGCTTCCACCGAACTGGCCAAGGAGCGCGGCCGCTACTCCAGCTATCGCGGCTCGTTGTGGGACAAGGGCGTCATGCCGCCCGACACGCTCGACCTGCTGGCCCAGGCCCGCGGCGGTTATGTCGAGGTCGACCGCTCCAGCTCGCTCGACTGGGACGCCCTGCGCAAGAAGATCGCAACCGACGGCATGCGCAACTCCAACTGCGTGGCCATCGCCCCGACGGCGACTATCTCCAACATCATCGGCGTCGACGCGTCCATCGAGCCGTGCTTTGGCAACCTGTCGGTCAAGTCCAACCTGTCCGGCGAGTTCACCATCATCAACCACTACCTGGTGCGCGACCTCAAGCGCCTAGGCCTGTGGGACGAAGTGATGGTGATGGACCTCAAGCATTTCGACGGCTCGCTGCGCCCCATCGACCGCGTGCCGCAGGAGGTCAAGGCGCTGTATGCCACCGCCTTCGAAGTCGAGCCGCATTGGCTGGTCGAGGCCGCGGCGCGCCGCCAGAAATGGATCGACCAGGCTCAGTCGCTGAACATCTACATGTCCGGCGTCTCCGGCAAAAAGCTCGACGACACCTACAAGCTGGCCTGGACGCGCGGCCTCAAGACCACCTACTACCTGCGCACCATCAGCGCCACGCACACCGAAAAATCCACCGTGACCTCGGGCCGCTTGAACGCCGTGTCCTCGGGAGGCGGGCAACCCATCACGATGAGCGCACTCGATGTAGCGGCCGCCGCCGCGCAAGCGCAGATGAGCGCCACGCCCGCGACCGACATCAAGTTCTGCGCCATCGACGACCCGACCTGCGAGGCGTGCCAGTGAGCCACGCCGTGCAAGCTGCGATGTGCCTGCGTTCTCCGACATCGCGCCGACGCAATTGAGCAACAAAATCGAGTAGCGATGTGAATGGGCACTTTGCATTCCACATCGCTGCTCTCATAATGAGAGCATTGGAAAACCTATGTTGACCTGGGACGACGACGTCAAGCCCGCATCGCCAAAAACACTGCCCGTCAGCGCATTCAACGGGTTGCCCGTCAGCCGCGAGGCCGGTGTTCCCTTCGGTTCTTTTCAGCCCCACTCGCAACCCCAATTGCAGCTGCAGCCGATTCAAGTCACCACCGCCGCGCGACAGCCGGCCCCCGCCTTCACCCCATCCGCATCGGCGCAGCCGCCGACCGCGCGCCGCGTCAACGCCGCAGACAAGCGCATCATCAACGGCCAGACCGACGTCAACCAGCTGGTGCCCTTCAAGTACAAGTGGGCCTGGGAGAAGTACCTGGCCAGCTGCGCCAACCACTGGATGCCGCAGGAAGTGAACATGACGCGCGACATCGCCACCTGGAAAGACCCCAATGGTCTTTCCGAGGACGAGCGCCGCATCATCAAGCGCAACCTCGGGTTCTTCGTCACCGCCGATTCGCTGGCAGCCAACAACATCGTGCTGGGCACGTACCGGCACATCACGGCGCCCGAGTGCCGCCAGTTCCTGCTGCGCCAGGCCTTCGAAGAGGCCATTCACACCCACGCCTACCAGTACATCGTGGAGTCACTGGGCCTGGACGAGTCAGAGATCTTCAACGCCTACAACGAAGTCCAGTCCATTCGCGACAAGGACCAGTTCCTGATCCCCTTCATCGAGGCGATCATGGACCCCAACTTCCGCACCGGCACGCCCGAGACCGACCAGACCCTCCTCAAGAGCCTGATCGTCTTCGCCTGCCTTATGGAAGGCCTGTTCTTCTACGTCGGCTTCACGCAGATCCTCGCGCTGGGCCGCCAGAACAAGATGACCGGCGCGGCCGAGCAGTACCAGTACATCCTGCGCGACGAATCGATGCACTGCAACTTCGGCATCGACCTGATCAACCAGCTCAAGCTCGAGAACCCCCACCTGTGGACTTCCGAATTCAAGGCCGAGATCAAGGCCCTGTTCCACAAGGCCGTCGAACTCGAATACCGATATGCCGAGGACACCATGCCGCGTGGCGTGCTGGGCCTCAATGCCTCCATGTTCAAGGGCTACCTGCGCTACATCGCCAACCGGCGTGCCACGCAGATCGGCCTGGAGGCGCTCTTCCCGAACGAGGAAAACCCGTTCCCCTGGATGAGCGAAATGATCGACCTGAAGAAAGAGCGCAATTTCTTCGAAACCCGCGTGATCGAATACCAGTCGGGTGGCGCACTTTCATGGGATTGAGGCAACTGCGATAGTGGTAGTGAGATGAGATTCGCCCCGTGGCGCCAAGCCGGCCAAAGAGTCGGCTGACGCTACGTGGCCATGGTGTTCATGCGGCTGGGCCTCGGCCCAACCGCATGAATCGCTCGGCGCCTCCAACAGGCGCGGAGTGATTCTTCCGTTGATGTTGATCAACTTGAACAGGAGAGACGAAATGGCAACTGCAAAGAAACCGGCCGCCAAGAAGGCCGTTGCGAAGAAGGCTGCACCGGCCAAGAAGCCGGCCGCCAAAAAGGTAGCGGCCAAGAAGCCGGCCGCCAAGAAGGCTCCGGCCAAGAAGGTCGCTGCCAAGAAGGTAGCCGCCAAGAAGCCGGCAGCGAAGAAGGTAGCCGCCAAGAAGCCGGCCGCCAAGAAGGTCGCAGCGAAGAAGGTAGCCGCCAAGAAGCCGGCCGCCAAGAAGGTCGCAGCGAAGAAGGCTCCGGCCAAGAAGGTAGCGGCCAAGAAGGTAGCGGCCAAGAAGCCGGCCGCCAAGAAGGCAGCAGCGAAAAAGGCTGCACCGGCCAAGAAGGCAGCAGCGAAGAAAACCGCTGCCAAAAAGCCGGCCGCCAAGAAGCCGGCTGCGAAAAAGGCCGCCAAGAAGCCGGCTGCCAAGAAAGCCGCGAAAGCGCCTGCTGCCGCGCCTGCTGCTGCTGCGCCTGCTGCCGCTGCTCCCGCAGCCCAGACGACGCTCAACCCGCAGGCTGCCTGGCCCTTCCCCACGGCCAGCAAGCCGTAACACGACCCCGGGAAGACGCTGCGCGTTTTTCCGGTGGTTTTGTTCCAGTCGGATTCAAAGCCGCGGTTTACCGCGGCTTTTTCACGTGGCGTGCCGGGTGCCTATGGCGCGGCAAGTTGCATGCGTCGGCGCAACTGCGCCGCGCGGGGCACATCCCCAGCCAACTCCGCCGCCCGTGCCTGCGCCCCCAGCCAGGCCAGCAGCGGCCGCCCCCAACCCTGCGCGGACGCGGTGTCCACCGCCACCTCCAGTGTGCCGGGGCTGGCCTGACCCGCGCGCAGTTGCACACCCGCCGCCACCAGCCGTGACAAGGGATCTTCGATGGCGCGCAGTGCGGCCGCATCGATCGGCCCGCCGGCTGCGGTGCGATGCGCCTGCGGCAGCAGTTGCCGGGCCGCCGGCGTCAGCGGCGCCGCCTCCAGGTAGGCCGCATAGGCACGCGCCGTCTCGTCGGCGTCGGCTCGCAGCGGCTCAAAGCCGGTGCAGGGCTGGAAGTCAAGCCCTGCCGCTTGCAGCGCACAACGCATGAGCTCGGCACGCGCCACCATCGCCGCCTCGCCGGTCGCGGCCAGCGAGCGGCGTGCCAGCGCGAATTCGGCGTCGGCCGCGCGGGTGGCGCCGGTCAGCCAGGCCCGCTCGTAACGCTCCAGTGCATCGCGCGCGCTGAACTGCCACTCGGGCGGCTGCGGCTTGTTGGCGCAGGCCGAAACCAGCAGCGCCAGCGCCACGCACCAGACACTTCGCAGAGCGTTGTTCATGGCAGCTTGATCTCCGGCTCGCGCCCGAAAGGCCAACGCCGGTTGATGTCGCCGATCAGCGCGTCGATGCGCCGCAGGTTGGCCTCGACCTCGGCGCGCAAGGGGCCGAGGTCGACAGTGGCGCCCTTGACGTCGGAGGTGATGCCCTTGGCCTCGGAGGTAATGCCCTTGACGTCGGAGGCGATGCCCTTGGCCTCGGAGGTAATACCCTTGACGTCGGAGGCGATGCCCTGCGCCTGCGCCAGCACCGCGTCGACCTTGCGCAGGCTGGCGCGGGCGTCGCTGAGCAGGCCGTTGAGCTGCACGACGGACGCCCGCACTTCGGGCATGACGCCGTCGGGCCCGAACACCTGGGTGTCGGCACGGCCGGCGATCTGGTCGACGCGGGCGGTGAGTTGATCGAGGCGCGCCAGCAGCATGTTCGCACGATCGATGGTGCCCACGATCCGGCGTGCGTCCTGCTCGTTGCCAAACAGGACGCCGAGCGCACCCTGCGGCCCCTTCAGTCGCTCGGTGGCGGCCTGCACATTCGCGAGGCTGGCTTGCAACGCGGCGTCGCTGGCGGTGATCGCCTGCAGGTTCTCCAGCGTCTGGCGCGCCGCGGCCATCAGCTGCGGGATCTCGGCCGTCGCGTCGCCGCGCAGCACCGGCCGCTCGGCGCCATCGGGCAGCGGCGGATCGGTGAGCACGCCGCTGTAGGCACGAATCGCCGAGCCACCCACCAGCCCGCGCACCAGGGTGAACACGCTGCCGGTACGCAGCCAGCGCGCGTCCTTGCGGGCGACGTCGATCACGATTCGCACTTGCCCGGTGGGGCCCAACTCCACCCGTCGCACACGGCCGATCGGAAAGCCCGAGAAGCTCATGTCCATGCCCACGACCACCCCCTCGGAGTCGTCGGTGGTCAGCACCAGGGTCTGGGTCGGCTCGAACACGCCGCGGGCGTACAGCAGGTACAGCGTGGCGCCGACGATCAGGGCCGCCGTGAACAGCAGCAGCAAGCGCGCCTTGAGCGCCAGGTTGCGCACCGGCGGCGCCTGCGGCTCGGCGATCAGCGGCGAGGAGTCGCCGGCAGGGGTGCCGTCGGGGGGTGTAGGGGAAGTGGCCATCGCCAATCAGTAATAGTTGCCTACGAGGGAAAGCGCTTCCAGCAGCAGCAACACCGCGAACATGCGCACCAGCCCCTGCAGCGCCGCGCTCTCGCGCGAGCCGCTGGCGCGCTGATCGATCAGCGCCGAAGCCATGGGGATGACCGACACGGCCAGGCTGAACGCGATGGTCTTGATCAGGAAGATCAGGGACACCGTGCCGTTGAACACATGGCCGAAGGTGCGGGTGAAGGCCGGCACACCCGCCCCCGTGAGGCCGTAGACCGCAAGGTAGGCGATGATGATGGCGACCACGCTGCTCAGGGCGGCCAGGGTGATGGTGGCAAACACGCCGGCCAGCATGCGCGGCAGGGCCTGGCCGGCCATCGGGTCCTGCCCCTGCGCGCGCAAGGGCTCGAAGGCGCCGCTGCGCCGCATCTGGGCCAGGGCGGCGCCGTTGGGGATGGTGCAGCGCAAGGCCACGAACAGGGCAGCGATCAGGGGAATCAGCTCGAGCACCAGCACCCTCACCACCATCTCGAGGGCGAACCGGGACAGGCCGTAGCTTTGCGCCGTGACCATCACGATGCGGGTGATGATCAGCGTGAGCAGCGCGCACAGGCCGGTGAATCCGGGCAGGATGGGCGCCGTATCGGTGTAGATGTGGTGGGCCAAGGTCTGCCGCGTGCGTTCCTGCCAGCTCGAGGGCGACAGGGCCAGCACCAGCAGCAGCGCGCCGAACCAGACTGTGCGGCCCCAGCCGGTGATCCACTGCACAGGCACGCGGCCAGCGCCTTGCGTCCGCCTGGCCTGGGGTTGTACGCTCGCCATGCGCACGATGATAGCCGCGGCATCCCCAAAAAAACAAAACGCCGCGATGCGGACATCGCGGCGCCGTCTTGGTCGCCGAAGCGCCGCAGGTACACCGCGGCGCAAGGCCCGCCCTCAGTTCATCACAGGCCTGTAGGTGCGTGAGTGGGTTGCCGGCTTGTCCTGCTCGGGCGCAAGGTAGACCGTGGTGCGGTCGATCTTGGAATCGTAGGCGGCGAGTTCGGCGCTGGCGCTGTGGATGACCGAACGGTCCAGCGGATGGCATTTACGCTGACTGAGGTTGCTCAACTGCTCTGACTTCTCGACCGCCTGGCGCACCATGGCGGGATCAGTCATGAGAGCGAACGGATTGTTGGCGATCGATACTTGTTCCATTCCCTGCTACTCCTTGACGTTATGAATTGCTTGCGCGATTGGACGAAGCCAATGTCGCTGAGCCGGCCAAGTTGTAACGTCAGGTGGATTCGTAACGTTCTGTAGGACTTACGCCCCAGCAACGCCCCGGCGCCGCGGGCCAGCCGCATTGGCACAATAGGCCGCATGCCTGTCATGCCCGCGTTCATCGCACCCACCCGCTACAGCGACCCCGCCAGCGCACTGGAACAGGTGCGCACCATCTACTCACAGCAGATCGCCCACCTGCGTGAGGCTGTTCACCGCTTCACCGCGGGCCAGGCCCTGGCGGGTCGGGTGCGCGGCTGCTATCCCTATGTGCGGGTGCACGTCGAAAGCGGCGTGCCGCACAACGTGCTGGAGAACATCGGGCTGTCGTACGGTTTTGTCGCCGGTGCGGGCCGCTACGAGACCACGCTCACCCGCCCCGACCTGTATGCGAGCTACTACCTGGAGCAGTTCCGCCTGCTGCGTCAGAACCATGGTGCGGAGCTGGAGGTGGGCACCAGCACGCAACCGATCCCGGTGCACTTTTCATTTGCCGAGAACGACCACATCGAGGGCACCATGCCGCCCGACAGGCGCACGCTGATGCGCGAGCTGTTCGATCTGCCCGACCTGCGGGCGATGGACGACGGCATCGCCAACGGCACCTGGGAGCCCGGCCCTGGCGAGCCGCAGCCGCTGTCGCTGTTCACCGCGGCGCGGGTCGACTACTCACTGCACCGGCTGCGCCACTACACCGGCACGGCGCCCGAGTGGTTCCAGAACTACGTCCTGTTCACGAACTACCAGTTCTACATCGACGAATTCGTGCGCCTGGGTCATGAAGCCATGTCCGATCCTGATAGCGAGTACATCGCCTTTGTCGAGCCCGGCAATGTGGTCACGCACCGTGTGGGCCTCGCGCCGCAGGGCGGCGGACAGGGCCTGGCACCCGAGCGCCTGCCGCAGATGCCAGGCTATCACCTGATCCGCCCCGGGCACGGCGGCATCACCATGGTCAATATCGGTGTCGGCCCGGCCAACGCCAAGACCATCACCGACCACATCGCGGTGCTGCGCCCACATTGCTGGATCATGCTGGGCCACTGTGCGGGCCTGCGCAACAGCCAGCAGCTGGGCGACTACGTACTGGCCCATGCCTATGTGCGCGAAGACCACGTGCTCGACGAAGACCTGCCGCTGTGGGTGCCCATCCCGGCGCTGGCCGAGATCCAGGTGGCGCTGGAAAAAGCGGTCGCCGACGTGTCCGAGCGCCAGGGCGTGGACCTCAAGCGCATCATGCGCACCGGCACCGTGGCCAGCACCGACAACCGCAACTGGGAGCTGCTGGGCGGCAACAAGGCGCAGCGCCGCTTCAGCCAGACCCGGGCGGTAGCGCTCGATATGGAAAGCGCGACCATCGCGGCCAACGGGTTTCGGTTCCGCGTGCCCTATGGCACCTTGCTGTGCGTGAGCGACAAGCCTTTGCACGGCGAAATCAAGCTGCCGGGCATGGCCAACCGGTTCTATCGGGAACGGGTGGACCAGCACCTTCGCATCGGCATGCGGGCGATCGAGATCTTGCGGGCGGGGGGCAGCCAGCGGCTGCATAGCCGCAAGCTCAGGAGCTTTGACGAGGTGGCGTTTCAGTAGGCGCGGCGTTCACGGCGTGGACAGCTCTCGGCTCGCGGAGCAGGCCACGCGGCACACGAATATGACTTAGGGTCACATGCTAAACGCCGAAGTTGTCAAGGTACGAATTGCCCGCGCGCCAGCGTGCCAGAAATGCCGGATGCGCGAATGATCCCCGCGCTGGGGGAGATCCGAAGCGACGCCGCGCCGGGCGCGGCGCGGCTCCTACTGGACCTTCGCCCCCGAGGCCTTGACCGCCTCGCCCCACTTCGTGGACTCGCTGGCGATGTAGCGCGTGAAGTGCTCGCGCGAATCGCCCACCGGGCTCATGCCGAGGTCGCGGATCTTCTGTTGCACGTCCGGCATGCGCAGGATCTTCACGACCTCGGTATTCATCCGCTCCAGGATCGGCTCGGGCGTGCCGGCCGGGGCGACCAGCCCGGTCCAGGTGGCCACGTCGAAGCCGCGCATGCCCTGCTCGTCCAAGGTCGGCACGTCGGGCAGAAGCTCGGAGCGCTTCAGGCCCGTGACGGCGATTGCGCGCACCTTGCCGGCCTTCACCTGCGACTGCACCACGGCGACGGAGTCGACCATCAGCCCGATCTGGCCGCCGATCAGGTCGGTCATGGCCGGCACCGAGCCCTTGTAAGGCACGTGCATGAGCTCCAGCTTGTTCTGCGCCCCGAACAGCGCCATCGCGAGGTGCGCGGTCGTGCCGCTGCCTGGCGATCCGTAGGTGAGCGCGCCGGGCTTGTCGCGGGCCAGCTTCAGCACCTCGGCCACGGTCCGCGCCGGCAGCGCCGGACTGGCGCACAGCACGAAGTCGATCGACACCAGCTGCGTGACGGGTGCGAAGTCCTTCGCGGGGTCGTACGCCATCTTGGCGTACAGGTGCGGGTTGATCGCCAGCGCGCTGCTGCCGGCGGCCAGGAAGGTGTAGCCGTCCGGCGCCGAGCGCGCCGCCTGCTCGGAGCCGAGCATGGTGCCGGCGCCCGGCTTGTTCTCGACGACCACCGGCTGGCCCAGCGCCGGGCCGAGGCGCTCGGCGATCAGGCGCGAAATGATGTCCGCGCCCTGCCCCGGTGGCACCGGGACGATCAGCTTGATCGGCCGGCTCGGCCACTGCTGCGCGAACGCTCCCGCCGCCAGCAGCGACAGGGCCAGCGCGATGCAGGCCCGGCGGGCCAGCTTCCATGCGGAGTTGATGTACATGACGTGCCTCGTTTTCATCGGCTGCTTGCCTGGGGGTCCAAGAAATCGCGCAGCATGCGTGCGCACTGCGCCGCATGCGAAAATGGCAGGCCGTGGCGGGCGCCGGCGAACACCTGCAGCCGGGAATCCGGCAGGCGCTCGTGCAGGTCCGCCATGACCGACACCGGGATGTACGGGCTGGAGTCGCCGTGCATCAGCAGCACGGGACAGGCGACGTCCTGCACCTGCGGCCGCATGTCGGTGCCGAACAGCACCGACAGCGCGTCGAGGATCGAGTCGCGCGGCCATGCCTGCTGGACCCGGTCGAACCAGGCCAGGCGCGCCGCGTCCACCGCACCTGCGGCGAAGCGGTCGTGCAGGAACTGCTGCGACCAGGTTGCGATCCCCTCTTCGTCGATGGTCCTGCGCCAGGCCTCGGCCCGCTGGATGGAGGCGCCGAGGTGCGCGCCGTTGCTGACGGTGAGGCTTTGCACGCGCGCGCCGTCGCGCAACGCGCAGTGCAGCGCGATGGTGCCGCCGATCGACTCGCCCACGAGGTGAAAGCGCCCGGCACCGGCGGCGTCGGCCACCGCGATCACGTCGTCGGCCAGCAGGTCGAGCGACCAGCGGAAGTCCGCCGGCCGCACGTGCGAGCGCCGGTAGCCGCGCATGTCGAACGTCACGAGCCGGTAGCGCTCGGCCAGCAGCGGCAGCCATTGCGCCCAGATGCCCGGATCGGCTCCGATGCCGTGGTGGAAGACGATGGTGTCGCGCCGGTCTTCCCACGGCGCGACGAGGTCGGTCACTTCGTAGTGGATGCGACCGGCGCCGGTCTGCGCGTAAGGCATGCGGGTTCCCCTGCTGCTGCGGTTGCGGCCGGCCGGCTCAGAGGCCCAGCAGTTCGGCGGCGTTGCGGTACATCACGCGGTCGACCACCGACTCCTTCAGCTTGAACTTCAGGAAGGTGTCGACCGTCTCCTGCAGCGGCATCAGCGGATACGCGGAGGCGAACAGGAAGCGTTCGGACAGGAACCCGTTGGCGGCGGCGATGTAGTCGGCCGAACCGGGCATCCCGTTGTACAGGTACATGTCCGGCGACAGCCAGATGTTCGGGCGCCGGTAGCACACGTGGATGATCTGGGCTGCCCAGGGCCAGTTGCCGTGGCCCGAGATGATGCGCAGCTCGGGGAAGTCGCGTGCCACGCGGTCGATGTGCTCCGGGTTGGAATAGCCCACGTCCGGCCCCACGTTGCCGCCGGCCATGAACAGCACGGGAATCCTGCGGTCTTCGCAGTGCGCGTAGATCGGGTAGATGCGCGCGTCGTCCAGCGCCATGGGGTTGGCCAGGAAGCCGGGCTCGAGCACCACGCCCTTCATGCCCGTGTGCATCGCCTTGTCGATCTCGGCGATGGCGGCGCGGCGGTTGCTGGGGTCGATCGCCGCCAGCCCGGCCAGCCGCGAGGGATGGCGCGCCACGATGCGCGCCAGCTCGTCGGTGCCGATGCTGCCCAGGCCCGGGGACACGCGCCCGGGCACCACGCCCTTTTCGATGCCCGCCGCGTCCATCTCGCGCAGCATCATTTCCTCGGACTTCGCCACTGCCGAGGGCGACAGCGTCATGCCCAGCCCGGCGCACATCTGCGCGCTGCGCTCAATCTTCGAGTACATGACCATGTCGAGGAAACTGCCCACGGGCGGTCGCAGCCGGAAGTCGATGATGCGCATGTTTGTCTCCGATTGTTGTGTGCACCGCGCGTCGGACCGCGCCGGCGGACGCAACTGTCAGCTTTCTCACGGTTCGATGCTGGCGCATCGGCAGCTAGCTGTCAATAGGAGCTTCCGGCCGGGACGCGCGGCCCGGGTTTGCCCGCAAGCGCGGGTATGCTCGGTGCGTATGAATGCTGAGGAAAAGCCTGCCCTGCGGCAAGCGCCCGACTCCGCTGGATGGGGCGAGGAACTGTTCGACCGGCCCGGCCACCTGATCCGACGCTGCTACCAGATCACGATGGCGCTGCATGCCGAGGTGATGAAGGACCTCGGCGTGACGCAGCTGCAGTACGTGGTGCTGCGCACGATCCGGCACCACCCCGGTGAGTCGCAGCGGCGGCTGGGGGAGCTCGCCGGCCTGGACCGCACCACGGTCGGCTGGGTCGTGGTCAACCTGGAGAACAAGGGCTTGCTGCGCCGGCACGCCGACGGCGCCGACCGCCGGCACAAGCCGCTCGCGCTGAGCCCGCTGGGTGAGCGCAAGCTGGCGGAAATGGAGCCCCGGGTGCACGCCCTGCAGCAGCACCTGCTCGCGCCGCTGGACGACGACGAGAAGTTCGCGCTTGTGCAGTCGCTGCAGAAGATCGTCATGGCGTACAACGACTACAGCCGCGCGCCGCTGCGCGCGGATACCGGGGCGAAGTAGGCCGCCCTTTGTTCCCCCGGCACGCAGGGAGGCTTCAGCTCGCGATCGCCCGCCGCAGCGCCGCGTGTGCCAGCAGCCGCGTGGAATCCAGCGTCGGCAGAGGTGAGTTCGCGTCGTTCATCACCAGCGGCAGCTCCGTGCAGCGCATGCGCACAGATGGAACGTCGAACTCGACCCGCGCAAACTCAAGACCACGACGGGCATGGACGTGCTGAGCTGCCAGACGCCCGAGATGAAATACCACGACCATGCCTGTGGTAGAGCGGTTCGCCGAAAGACTCAGCAAGCAATCGCAACTGGCCCGACACCGCGGGCTGCGACAGATGCCGCTCCTGTGCGGCGCTGCTGATATTGCGGTGCGCGGCGACTACCGCGAAAGTGCGCAATTGATCGGGGTCATCGCGGCAACGCTGAGTCACGCGCCGACACATCCCCCACCGTCCCCATCGCCTCGCCCAACCTCACCGCCCGGCTCGGCGCCCAGTCCTCATTGAACATGACGACATTCGAAGGAAACAGCATCACCACAGTCGACCCCAGCAGGAACCGCCCCATCTCCTGCCCCTGCCGCAGCACGATGCTCTGATTTTCATAGCGCCACTGGCGCACATGGCGAGTGCGCGGCGGGTTCACCACGCCGTGCCATGCCGTCGCCATGCTGCCCACGATGGTGGCGCCCACCAGCACCATGACCAAGGGGCCGTGCGGCGTGTCGAACACGCACACCACCCGCTCGTTGCGCGCGAACAGGCCGGGCACGTGCAGCGCGGTGAGCGGGTTGACCGAGAACAGGTCGCCGGGCACATAGATCATGCGCAGCAGCCGGCCCGGGCAAGGCATGTGGATGCGGTGATAGTCCTTGGGGGCCAGGTACAGCGTCGCGAAGTGGCCGTGGTCGAACTGGCGCGCCAGGGCGCCGTCGCCACCCACCAGGGCGGTGGTGGAATAGCTGTGGCCCTTGGCCTGGAAGATCTGGTCGTGCTCGATCGGGCCGTACTGACTGATGGCGCCGTCGACCGGACTGACAAAGGGCGCATCGGCGGTCGGGCGGGCGCCCTCGCGCAGGGCACGGGTGAAAAATTCGTTGAAGCTGGCGTAGCTTTCGACGCGCGGATCGGCTGCCTCGTCCATGTTCACCCGGTAGCGAGCGATGAAGTCGCGAATGATTGCGCGGGTGATGGGGCCACCGCGCATCTGGGCGACCAGGCCGCCGAACTGGGTGATCAGGCGCTTGGGCAGCAGGTACTGTTGCTGGATGGGAAGGGGAGGAAACACTTGGACGGGTGCGACGGGGGTGCTGGGATTCTAGAGGCCAGCCAAGCGCCCGGCGGCTGCGACACAATAGCCGTCGACATGCCCGACACGCCCCCCCTGTTCGAAGCCAGCCACCTGACCAAGCGCTACGGTCAGGCCGTGGTGGTCGACGACCTGTCCTTTCACATCGCGCCCGGCGAATGCCTGGGCGTCATCGGCCCCAACGGCGCCGGCAAGACCACCACCATCCGCATGTGCCTGGGGCTGAGCGTGCCCGACGAGGGCTCGATCGGCGCGCTGGGCCTGTCGATGCCGGCCGATGCGATGGCCATCAAAGCGCAGCTGGGCGTGGTCAGCCAGTTCGACACGCTCGACCCCGACTTCACCTGCGCCGAGAACCTGATGGTGTATGGCCGCTATTTCGGCTTGCGCTCGGCGGTCATCCGCGAGCGCATTCCGCGCCTGCTGGAGTTCGCCGCGCTGTCGCACAAGGCCGATGTGAAGCCGGGCGAGCTGTCGGGCGGGATGCGCCGACGCCTGAGCCTGGCCCGCGCTCTGGTGAATGACCCGCGCCTGCTGATGCTGGACGAGCCCACGACCGGGCTGGATCCGCAGGCGCGCCACCTGATGTGGGAGCGCCTGCAAGTGCTGCTGCAACAGGGCAAGTCGATCCTGTTGACAACGCACTTCATGGACGAGGCCGAACGCCTGTGTTCGCGCCTGCTGGTCCTGGACCACGGCCGCAAGATCGCTGAAGGCACGCCGCGCGACCTGATCGCCCGGCACCTGGAGCCCGACGTGGTCGAGGCCTATGGCAACGGGGCGCTGCAACTGGCGCAGGCTCCGGCCCTCACGGCCCTGGCGCGGCGCGTCGAGGTCAGCGGCGAGACGGTGTTCTTCTACACGCAGGATGCGCGCCCGCTCTTGGACGCGCTGGCCGCGCACCCGCGCCTGCGCACCCTGCACCGGCCGGCCAATCTGGAAGACCTCTTCCTGAAGATGACTGGCCGCCAGATTCGGGAGGAGGGATGAGCCGCCCCACGTTGACCGACATGAGCCTGTGGCGACCGCCCGTGATCTCGACACGCTGGTGGCCGGTGTTCCTGCGCAACCTGCTGGTGTGGCGCAAGCTGGCCGTGCCCAGCCTGGTGGGCAACATCGCCGAGCCATTGATGTGGCTGGTGGCCTTCGGCTACGGCATGGGCGCACTGGTCGGGCAGGTCACCCTGCACGGCCAGCAGGTGCCCTACATCCTGTTCCTGGCCAGCGGCTCGATCTGCATGAGCGCGATGAACGCGGCCTCGTTCGAGGCGCTGTACTCGGCCTTCTCGCGCATGCATGTGCAAAAAACCTGGGACGGCATCATGAACGCGCCGGTGTCGCTGGACGACGTGGTGCTGGCCGAGATGCTGTGGGCCGCCTACAAGTCGGCCTTTACCGTCACCGCCATCCTGGGCGTGATGCTGGCGCTGGGCATCAGCGCCAGCCCCAAGCTGGCGGTGGCCTGGCTGGTGCTGGCGCTGGCGGGAATCACCTTCTCGTCCATCGCGCTCGTCTTCAACGCGCTGGCCAAGGGCTACGACTTTTTCACCTACTACTTCACCCTGTTCCTCACGCCCATGATGTTCCTGTCGGGGGTGTTCTTCCCGCGCGATCAGCTGCCCGCCCCCCTGCGCATGGCGTCCGAATGGCTGCCGCTGACCACCGCCGTCGAGCTGGTGCGGCCGATGTTCATGGACCGCTGGCCCGAGGCGCCGGCGCGCCACCTGCTGGTGCTGGCCGCCTATGCGGTGGCCGCGTTCTGGATCGCGCTGGCGCTGACGCGGCGGCGCTTTCGCGCCTGAGGGCGAACGCAGCTTGGGCCTTTGCAAGGGACCCGATGCTGTTGAGCGCTCTGCATGGCCTCGACCCCCGACAATCGGAGCATGTCCCATGCCCTTCACCCCTTTGAGCAGCTGACCCCGGACGCGGTGCTGGACGCGCTGTCGAGCGTCGGCCTGCATGGCGACGGGCGCCTGATGGCGCTGAGCTCGTATGAGAACCGCGTCTATCAGGTCCAGCTGGAATCACCGGCAATGGGCCACGCGCAGGTGGTGACGAAGTTCTACCGACCCCAGCGCTGGAGCGACGAGGCCATCCTCGAAGAGCATGCCTTCGCCGCAGAGCTCGAAGCGGCCGAGGTGCCCATGGTCGGCCCGCTCGTCGTCGACGCCCGCACCCTGCACCACCACAGCGGCTTCGCCTTCAGCGTCAGCCCCCGGCGCGGCGGCCGCCCGCCCGAGCTCGACGATCTGGACGTGCTGGAGTGGATCGGCCGCTTCCTGGCGCGCATCCACGTCGTGGGCGCGGCGCGGCCCTTCGCGGCGCGGCCGGCGCTCGACCTGCAAAGCTTCGGCCAGGAGCCGCGCGATTGGCTGCTGGGGCACGAGGCCATCCCGCTGGACATGACCTCGCGCTGGCGCGACGTCTGCGATGCGGCGCTCAAGGCGATCGCAGCTGCGCTGAAGGCCCATCCGGTGCGCAGCCTGCGGCTGCACGGCGACGTGCATCCGGGCAACATCCTCTGGACGCCTGACGCAGGCCCGCATTTTGTCGACCTGGACGATGCCCGCACCGGCCCGGCCGTACAGGACCTGTGGATGCTGCTCTCTGGCGACCGCAGCCAGCGGCAGCGCCAGCTAGGCGCCTTGCTGGACGGGTACGAACAGATGCGCGAATTCGACCGCGCCGAGCTGGCCCTGATCGAGCCGCTGCGCACCCTGCGCCTGATCCACTACAGCGCCTGGCTGGCGCGGCGCTGGGACGACCCGGCCTTTCCGCGCGCCTTCCCGTGGTTCGGCAGCAGCGACTACTGGCAGGGTCAGGTGCAGATCCTCGAGGAGCAACTCGAAGCCATGGCCGAGCCGCCGCTGGTGGCCTGAACCTGGACGCGTGTGCGTACCTGAGTCCGCGCGCCTAAGGCCCCGACACGCGGCTCGATGTGTTCGGGTCGTACAGCACGGTGCCCGCTCCCGCCCCCACCCCGGCGCGCACACCGCTGTTGCCCACCGGCACGCTGGCACCCACGCCCGCGCCGCCGTAGACCTGCCCGCTCTGGCTCACACCCACGCCCACACCGACGGGGCCGACGCCGGTGCCGATGCGGATTTGCTGGGTCATACGACGATGCCAGTGTGTTCCAAGCGTCCGCTTGTTTCGGGACGTTTGTCGCGCACAGACGCCAGGGTCACAGCGTCGTCAAGCCAGCAACGCGTTGACGCGCCGCACGTAGGCCGCCGGGTCGTCGGGCAGGCCGCCTTCGGCCAGCTGCGCCTGGTCGAACAGGATGTGGGCCAGATCGTGGAAATGCACCGAGCCGTCGAGTTTTTTCACCAGCGGGTGCTCGGGGTTGACCTCCAGCACCGGCTTGGCCTCCGGCGCCTTCTGGCCGGCCTGCTTGAGCATGCGCGCCAGCTGCAGGCTCATGCCGCCGTCCTGCACCACCAGGCAAGCCGGTGAGTCGACCAGCCGCGTGGTGGCGCGCACGTCTTCGGCGCGGTCCTTGAGGGCATCCTTCAACTTGGCGAGCATCGGCTTGAAGGCTTCGGCGGCTTCCTCGCCGGCCTTCTTCTCTGCCTCGTCCTGCAGCTTGCCCAGATCGAAGGCGCCCTTGGCGACTGACTGCATCGGCGTGCCGTCGAACTCGGGCAGGAAGTTCAGCCCCCACTCGTCGACGCGGTCCGTCATGAGCAACACCTCGATGCCCTTCTTGCGGAACACTTCCAGCTGCGGGCTGTTCTTGGCAGCCGCCAGCGTGTCGGCCGTGATGTAGAAGATGGCCTCCTGGCCCTCCTTCATGCGGGCCTTGTAGTCGGCCAGCGAAACAGTGGCAGTGTCAGACGTGGTCGACGCATACCGCAGCAACTTGGCCAACCGCTCCCGGTTGGTCGTGTCCTCGCCCAGGCCTTCCTTGAGAACGGCGCCGAACTCAGCGTAGAACTTGCCGTACTTGGCCTTGTCTTCGTCGGTGGCGGCATCGTCTTTCTCGTGGCGGGCCAGGTCTTCCAGCATCGACAGCACACGCTTGGTGCTGCCCTCGCGGATGGCCTTGACGTCGCGGCTTTCCTGCAGCAGCTCGCGGCTGACGTTCAGCGGCAGATCGGCCGAGTCGATCACGCCCTTGACGAAGCGCAGGTAGGTTGGCATCAGCGACTCGGCGTCGTCCATGATGAAGACGCGCTTGACATACAGCTTCACGCCCGCCTTCTTGTCGCGGTTCCACAAGTCGAAGGGCGCATGCGCCGGGATGTACAGCAGCTGCGTGTACTCGGTCGAACCTTCCACCCGGTTGTGCGCCCAGGCCAGCGGCGCCTCGTAGTCGTGGCTGATCTGCTTGTAGAAATCCTGGTACTGCTCGGGCGTGATGTCCTTCTTGGCGCGGGACCACAGCGCGCTAGCCTGGTTGACGGTCTCCCACTCGTCGGCGAGCACCATCTGGCCGGGCTGGTTGTCCTGGCCTTCCTTCCACTCCTCCTTGCGCATCAGGATCGGCAGGGAGATGTGGTCGGAGTACTTGGCGATGATGGCCTTGAGCTTCCAGGTCGACAGGTAGTCGGCCGCGTCCTCGCGCAGATGCAGCGTCACGCTGGTGCCGCGCAGCGGCCGGGTGATCGCCTCCACCTCGAACTCGCCGGTGCCGCCACTGGCCCAGCGCACGCCCTGCTCGGGCGCAAGGCCGGCGCGGCGCGATTCGACCGTGATGCGGTCGGCCACGATGAAGCCCGAATAAAAGCCCACGCCGAACTGGCCGATCAATTGGCCCTGCGCGGTGGCCGAGGCCTTCTGCTCGCCCGACAGGCTGCTGACGAAATCGCGCGTTCCGCTCTTGGCGATGGTGCCCAGGTGGTCGATCGCCTCCTGCTGCGACAGGCCGATGCCGTTGTCGGTGATGGTGAGGGTGCGGACCGCCGCATCGAAACCGACGCGCACCTCCAGTTGAGGTTGGTCCTCGTACAGCGCGCTGTTGTCCAGCGCCTCGAAGCGCAGCTTGTCGCAGGCGTCGGAAGCATTGGACACCAGCTCGCGCAGGAAGATTTCCTTGTTGGAGTACAGGGAGTGGGTGACCAGGTGCAGCAGGCGTGCGACCTCGGCCTGGAAGGAAAGGGTTTGTTTGTCTTGGCTCATGGAGGTTGACGGGGCCATGACGGCCCGGGCGATCTGTTGCTTGCTGAGGATGGGGGCGAGGCGGCCAGTTTAAAGGCGCGGGTCGTCGGGATTTTGCAAGCCGCCCGCCAATGCTTCGCCACTAGCATTCGCGGCACAACAACCCGGGAGCCCTCCATGAGACACGCCACAGGTGCCATCGCCATCGCTTTGGCCGCCACGCTTGCGCCACTGGCCTCGATGGCCGCGGACGCCACGCTCGCCATCAGCGCGCAAATCGTCGGTTATTGCCGCTTTGCCCAGCCAGTCCACCACCTCATTTTCGGCGAGATCGACGCGACCGACCACCGCATCCTCACCCGCACGGCAACGCTGGAATACGAATGCAGCGATGGCGTGGCCGGGCAGCTTCAGGTCGACGGAAAGACGCAAGGGCCGCTCACGCGCCACTTGATGCGGGTCGGGTCACCGGCCGCCCGGCTGCCCTACCAGATCGAATGGACGGCGCCAGAGCCGTCACAGGCCGCCTCGCCCGGCATGGTTTCCAGCACGGTGACCTTGACCGGAACCATGCTGCCGGCGCACTACCGCGCCGCCTCGGCGGCGCTCGACTATTTCGACAGCCTCACCTTGACGCTCAACCCCTGAGGCGCCGGGCTGACGTCAGCCACGGCTCAGCCGGCCAGCACGCCAACTCAACAGAATCGGCCGCTGGTTCTCAACCCCCTTTGCCTCCACTCATTCCTTTCGACCATGAAACTCCAAGCCTCCATTTTCCTGTCCCTGGCCGCACTCACCAGCTTCTGCGCGCACGCCGGCGACCAGACCACCCTGAACGTGAGCGCCATGGTGCTGCCAGCCTGCGCCTTCAGCCAAAAGGCCAGCACCCTGGACTTCCAGGGCATCAACCCCACTGACACCAACGACACCGTGCGCCGTGTCGACTTCAGTTTCAAGTGCAACGACGGCGCCTCCAACATCGTGTTCGCCGTCAACGGCATTGCCACCGGCAGCTTCACCGGCAACATGCAAAACGGCCAGAACAAGCTGCCCTACGCGCTCGAGTGGACCCCGCCTGCGACGGTCCAATGGCAGGGCCTCGACGGCGCCGCCGAGGCGAAGGTCACGCTCACTGGCACCGTCACGCAAGCGAACGCCCGCCAGGTTCCGGTCGGCACCTACACCGACAACGTCACCATCAGCGTCACCCCCTGATGCCCGCCGCGGACGCCTTGCTGCCAGTTCGGCGAGCCGTCCGCGCGATCTGGCTTGCGGCTGGGGTTGCTGTGGTTGGGTTCGCGCCCAGCGCCGCGTTCGCCAAGGACCTCAGCTGCGCGTTTCGGGTGCGCGGGCCGCTGCAACTGGCGTTCGGCAATCTGGACCCCACCGCCCCACGGACCGTCGTCCAGACGGCAACTGGCCCCGCCGGCAGTCTTGAGGTCGGTGACTGCCATTTCTCGGTGACGCTCAGGGTGCGGTTCCCGAACGCCCGGGGCGTGCTGACCCACACCGACGGCAAGTCGGTCATTGCGTACACCTTGGCTGTGGAGCCAGGTCAGCTTCAAGGCCCGGGCAACTTTGCGCACACGCGGATTCGAATCACCGGAACCATCGCGCCCGAGGCCTACCGTAACGCGCGCCCTGGCCTCTACAGCGAAAAAAACATCACGGTCGAAGTGACCCCCTAGCTGGCCAAGCGCTGCCTAGCCACCGCCCCCCGCTGTTTGTTGGAGCCCGTCATGCAAGTCTTCCTGCGCCTCGCTTTCGCCATCCTGCTGACCGCCACCCAGGCGGTCCACGCCGGGGAGTTTTCCGTGAGCCCGATCCGCCTCGAGCTGGGCGGTGCCGTGCGCAGTGGTGCGGTGACGGTGCGCAACGAGGACAAGCTTGCGCTGACGTTTCAGATCGAGGGCCTGTCGTGGCGGCAGGATGAGTCCGGTCAGGACGTGTACGAGCCAGCGCCCGAGCTGGTCTACTTTCCCCGCTTGCTCAAGCTCGAACCGGGCCGTGAGGCGGTGATCCGCATCGGCACCCGACAGACCCTGGTGCCACTGGAGAAGGCGTACCGCCTGTTCATCGAAGAGCTGGCCACGCCGGACGGCGCGCAGGCCACGGCCAACCAGGTCAAGTTCCTCGTGCGCTTCGGCGCGCCGGTGTTCGTGCGCCCGATACAGCCCTCGCGCAAGCTGGCGCTGGAATCGTTCGACACGTCCGCCGGCCAGGCACGATGGACGCTGCGCAACGACGGCACCCAGCATGAGCGGTTTGAGCACGTTCGGCTGCGCGGGCTGGATGCGACCGGCGCCGAGCTGTTCAAGCGCGAGCTGCCGCAGCGCTATCTGCTGGCCGGCCAAAGCCGCAGCGCCACAGTGGAAATTCCAGCGGACCAGTGCGGCCGGCTCGCGCGCCTGGCGCTGGAGGTATTGGCCGAGAAATCCGAGGTCCGGCGCGACATCACGCTCGGCGCCACGCCGTGCCAGTGAGGTCGGGCGCAACGCGCGCCCTGGCTGCGCCCTGGCTGCGCCATGGCTTGCTCGCCGCGTTCGCTAGCTGCACTCTGTCGGCCGGCGCTCAGGTGGCCCCGGCCGGCGCGCCGCCGGCGACATCGTTCGCCACGGCGTCCGGCAGTCCATCCGCCGCCCTGCCGAGCGCGGCACCCGAGCTGTCCGGCCTGGAGCAGCGCGTGGTGGCCGTCGTGCTCAACGACGCCCGGCTCAGTGACTGGATGGCGCTGCGCACGGCGCAGGGCGATTTGCTGGTGCGGCCCGACGATCTCAAGGCGGCCGGGCTCGTCATCACTGCGCCGGTCGAACTGCGCCTCGATGGCGAGGACTACGTGTCGCTGTCGGGCATCGACGGCCTGCGCCTGGAGATCGACGAGCGCAGTCAGACCGCGCGCCTGCTGGCCGACCCCAGCCTGTTCGGGCTGACCCACATTGAAGCGCGCACCGTCACCGCGATCGATCGGCCAGAGGGCAACAGCGCGTTCTTCAATTGGGCCGTCAACCATTCCCGCGCCCAGGGCCTGCAGGCCACTGGCTTGTCCACGGAAGCAGGGCTGCGCCTGGGCCCGTTGCTGCTGCAGACCAGCGGCGCAAGCACCGGGGGCGAAGCGGGCCGCTTCACCCGCCTCATGACGCAACTGACCTGGGACCGCCCGGCCTCGCTGCAGCGCTGGACCGCCGGCGACCTGGTGGCGATCGCACCCGAACTCGGGCAGGGCGCGCTGCTCGGTGGCCTGTCGGTGGCCTCGCGCTTCGAGATGGAACCCTCACTGCTTCGCTACCCGCTGGGCGTGCTGCAGGGCCGTGCCATCGCGGCCAGCGAGGTGGACGTGTATGTGGATGGCCAGCGGGTTCGCACCGAACGCGTTCGTCCAGGCGAGTTCGCCATCCAGGACCTGGTCACACAGCAGGGCGCACGCTCGGTGCGGCTGGTGGTGCGCGATGACTTCGGGCGCACTCAGACCTTCGAGCAGTCGCTCTACACCTCCGACCAGTTGCTGCGGCCGGGCCTGCACGAGTACCAGTACGCTATCGGGGCGCTGCGCCAGCAGTACGGGGTCGAGGGTTCAGCGTACGGCCCGCTCGCCTACGCCGCCTTCCACCGCGTCGGCCTGAGCCACGGCCTGACGGCCGGCCTGCGCACCGAGGGCCGGCCTGGGGTGGCCAACGCAGGCGCGCAGCTGACCGCCAGCCTGGGCGAAGCCGCTGGCGTGGTCTCGGCCGCCCTCGGCGCCAGCCGCTCCGCCGCCGGAACCGGCCACGCCGCGCTGCTGCGCTACACCTACATGCGCGCGTCGTGGGGCGTTGGCGCCTCGCTGCGGCGCGACTCAAACGCTTATGCGGGCCTGTCCGACGACCCGTCCAACATCAGCGCCAAGCAGTTCACCCAGCTTTACGCCAGCCGCCAGTGGGGCGAGATCGGCACGGTGTGGCTCGCCGCCCAGCGCAGCCAGTTCGCAGCCACGCCGGCCGGCAGCCCGGCGCGCCTGCTGCGGTCAACGTCGTTGGGCTACACCGTGACGTTCCCGGCGCGCCGGATGTCGCTGCGCCTGGGCCTGGCCGACCTGCGGGACGACCGCGGCCACCGGGTCGAAGCAACGGTCGGCATCAGCTTCTACCTGGACGGGCACAGCGCGTTCCATGCCACGGCGCGCGCCGATCGCGGGGCAAGCGCCCAGGGCGTGCAGTACAGCCGCGCAGTGCCGATCGGCGAAGGCTGGGGGATAGACCTCTCCGCCGAGCACGCCGCAGCAGACTCGTCCGGCAACAACTGGCGCGCCAGCGGCCAATGGAATGCGCCCCAGGCGGTGCTGAGCGCCGAGCTTCGCGGCGGGCCATCGGCAGGGGGCATCGGCGGCGCCGAACACCTTCGGGTCGGCGCAAGTGGTGGCCTGGTCTGGCTGGGCGGACGCCTGCACGTCACGCGGCCCGTGCAGGACAGCTTCGCCCTGGTGCGGGTCGGTGCACTGGCCGATGTGCCCATCGCGCTCAACGGATCACCGATGGGCCAGACCGACGCGCGCGGCGAGGTGCTGCTGCCGGCCATCACCTCGTACGCCCACGCTGACGTGTCGCTCGATGCCCAGGCGCTGCCGCTGGATGTGTCCGTGCCCGCGCTGCGGCGGCGGTTCCTGCTGCCGCCGCGCGGCGGCGCGGTGATCGACTTTCCCATCACCCGGATCCAGGCGGTGACGGCGCGCCTGATCGGCCCCAACGCGGACGGCGGGAACGCCACCGGCCCCTGGCCGCTGGCGCGGGTATCGATTCGCGTCGGCGACACGCCGCTGGATACCTTCACGGGACGCGACGGCGATCTGTACATTGAGAACCTGCGACCGGGCCGCTACGAAGGCCACGCAATGCTGCAGGCGCGCCGCTGCCGCTTCGTGCTGGAAGTGCCGGCACGTGACGACGCGCTGATCGAGACCGGCCCGCTCGCCTGCGGCGCGTCGCCCTGACCCTAGAACGTCTCGCCGGGCCCCAGATAGCGCCACTGCCCCAGCGGCAACTGCCCGAGCGTGATGCGGCCGATGCGTACGCGCTTGAGGCCCACGGCCTTGAGCCCCACCTGTTCGCACATCCGGCGGATCTGGCGCTTGCGGCCTTCGCGCAGCACGAAGCGCAATTGCTCCGGGTTCTGCCAGTCCACCCGCGCGGGCCGCAGCGCCTTGCCGTCCAGGCTGAGGCCGTGGCGCAGCCGGGCCAGGGCGGCCGACGGGAAAGCGGCCGCCACATCGGTCTGCGCATCGCCATAAGTGACCCGCACCAGGTACTCCTTCTCGACATCGGAATCCTCGCCGATCAACTGGCGGGCCACCCGGCCGTCTTGCGTCAGCACCAGCAGGCCCGTCGAGTCGATGTCCAGCCGGCCGGCCGGCGCCAGGCCGCGCAATTGCGAAGGCGCGAAACGCAGCCGCGACGGATCACCATGCCAGTGACTGCGCGCTTGCACCAGCGTCACCGCCGGCTGATGACCATCCTCGGCCTGACCGCTCACATACCCGATGGGCTTGTGCAGGATCACCGTCACCTGTTGCTGCTGCTGGCCGCGCGCCGCGGGGTCGATGTCGATACGGGCCTGCGCGCCGACCTGCTGGCCCATGGTGGCGGCGCTGCCGTCGACCCGCACCCAGCCCCGGGCGATCCAGTCGTCAGCCTCGCGGCGCGAGCACAGCCCCAGTTCGGCCATGCGCTTGTTCAATCGGGTGGTGGAGGGCGTGGAATCGATCATGCGATGCGCATTATCCCGAGGTGATGCTCCAAAACCCGATTCCGCTTGGACGCACCTGTGTTTATAACTTTGGACCTCAGTCAAACTACACGGGCCTTAGCATGTTCAGCCTCCATTCGCACCTGACCCACAAGGCCTACCCGCGCACCTCGATCGCAGCGCACGGGGCGACGCCGCCGCCCTCGGAACCCAGGGCAACGCATGCCAACACCTCGCATCCCATCAGCGCGCCGTCGCACCGCACACTCGGGTCCGGGGCGCCCGGGCGCGTGGCCACCCAAGCGCATGCGAACGCCGCGCAGCAGCACCTTGACCTGGGCAAACTGCTGTTCAATGGGTTGGCTGGCATGCTGGGCCAGGGCGCGGTCTTCGGCAGCACGTTCGCGGCCGTCAATTTCCTGCGGCTCACGGGCAACCCGGCGGTCAGGGTGGCCGCCGGGGGCCTGATCGCCGGCGGGGCCGCCGCGACGGCGCTGGCCGACCAGGCGGCGCGCTCACTGCTGGACTGCAAGCCCACGCCACTGGACAAGCCCTCGCTGGCCACGGACAGCATCGCGTCACTGGCCCTGCTGTTCGTCAACCTGTTCTACCTGCGCGCGCCCTTCCTGCCCAAGTTTGCGGCAAACACCCTGCAGGGCGCCGCAGCGACCAGCGCGCTCACCATGGCGGGATGCGGTCTCGCGGGCGCTGCCAACGAGCTGGCCGCCCAGCGGGCACGCGCGGCCACGCCTGCGGGCCGCGACAGCCCCGCCGCCCCAGACCTCACCCGCGTGGCCTGGGGCCGGTTCCTCAGCGTGATCCCCATGAGCCTGTGCAATCAGTTGCCGGCCGCCTTCATCACCCATGCCGGCCGGGTGCCGGCCTGGATCGTCCCCTTGCCGATCATGGTGGGGACAGCGGGCTGGACCTTGCGGCGCGTGCTGATGCCACCCGAAGCCGGCGCACGCTCCGACGCGCCCGCGGCGCCGGCGCTGTCTCGGCGGCTGGCGCAACGCGTGGAAAACTCTTACGACGGCATGCCCCCATGCGTTAATGGCCCTAAGTAGTTCCGGCAACCACAAGGTCATCGGGCGCCCGCTAGCATGACCCCACCCACTTCTGGAGACGACATTGAAACACCTTATCCATAAAACGGCGGCCGTTGCCGCCCTCGCGGCGCTGGCGACGCTTGCGACCGGTGCCCTGGCGCAAGGCCAATGGCCTGCCAAGGACCGAGCCATCACCATCGTCGTGCCCTTCGTCGCCGGCGGCCCCACCGACCGCGTCGCGCGGGATCTGGCCGAAGCCATGCGCAAGCCACTGGGCGTGAGCGTCGTGGTCGACAACGCCGGCGGCGCCGGCGGTGCGATCGGTGCCAACAAGGTCGCCAAGGCGCAACCCGATGGCTACACCGTGCTGCTGCATCACATCAGCATGGCCACCATGCCCACCCTGGTGCGCAACATTCCGTTCAAGGTCGAGAGCGACTTCGAGTATCTGGGGATGGTCAACGAAGTGCCGATGACGGTCATCGGCCGGCCGACACTGCCGGCAAACAACTTCCGCGAATTGACAACCTGGATCAACCAGAACAAGGCCAAGATCAACCTCGGCAACGCCGGGGTGGGCTCGGCCTCCCATCTGTGCGGGCTGTTGCTCCAGGCGGCACTCGGCGTCGACATGACCGCGATTCCCTACAAGGGCACGGCCCCGGCCATGACCGACCTTATCGGCGGGCAAATCGACATCATGTGCGACCAGACCACCAACACCACCGCGCAGATCGAGACCAAGAACGTCAAGGGCTTCGCCGTCACCACGACCAAGCGCCTGACAACGCCCGCGCTCAAAGACCTGCCCACGCTGCAGGAGTCGGGCCTCAAGGACTTCCAGGTCAGCATCTGGCACGGCCTGTATGCGCCCAAGGGCACGCCGGCGGCGGAGCAGGCACGCCTGAATGCCGCACTGAAGGTCGCACTGAAAGACCCGGACTTCATCAAGAAGCAGGAAGGGCTGGGCGCGGTGATCTTCACGGACAACCGGGTCGAGCCGGCTGAACACAAGAAATTCGTGGCCAGCGAGATCCAGAAATGGGCCCCGATCATCAAGAAGGCTGGCGTCTACATCGACTGATGGACAGCCCACCCCCGAAGCGCCTTCGGCGATGCCCCCTCGGGCTTCGCCCTCTCCCCCTTCAAGGGCGCGCCACCAGCGGCCCGGCAAAGCCGGTTCCGCGGTGGCCGCTGGTTAAGACGCTGAATTCATGGTGCCCGCGGGGACACCCTTCTGGTGTCGGCTAGACGCCCCAGACGATCTCCCGTCCAGCCGCCGCGCAGCGGCGCAGCATGTCGATCATGGGCACGGCGCGCTGGCGCAGGCTGATGGCGTCGGACTCCGGGGGCTCCTTGCCGGCGGCGCGAGCCTCGCCGATCTGGGCTTGCTGCAGCGCCTCTTCACGAACGATCGCCTGCTCGAGGGCCGCTGCCGCAGCCTCCATCTCGGGCGGCAAGATGATGCCGGTGGGCCCGGGGGCTTTGCCGATGATCTCCAGCACCCGCCGCCCGTTGGGCTCGAGCATGATGAGGTCACCCGAGGCCTTGGACTTGAACTTGTAGAGCATGCGGTCTCAGCGGTAGATGTAATCCCTGTTGAAAGGATACGCCGATTGCGCCCCGCGCAGCGCGCCGGTGTGCATGTCACCGTCGGGTCGCGTGGCCAGCATCTGGTGCAGCGAGATCCAGCCGCGCTCGAAGCTCATCGCGCAGCCGGACAGGTAGAGCCGATAGGCCCGCAGGATCTGCATGGCGCGCTCCGGCGCCGTGGCCTGCAGAATTTCGGTCGCCCGGTCGAGCTGCGACTCCAGCGCATCCGACCAGGCCCACAGCGTGCGCGCATAGTGGGGACGCAGGTTCTCTGTGTCGACCATCTCCAGACCGCCCACCGACATCTCCTGGAGCCCGCGGCTCACGTGCAGCAACTCGCCCCCCGGGAAAATGTATTTTTCGATGAAATTCCCCATGCCGGCACCGAGCTGGTCGTTGTCGTGGCCGCCCGAGGTGATGCCATGGTTCATGACCAGGCCGCCAGGCTTGAGCAGGCGCCGGATCTTGGCGAAATACCGGGACATGTTGACCTGCCCGACGTGCTCGAACATGCCAACGGACGCGATCTTGTCGTAACCCTCTTCTTCGTCGAGATCGCGGTAGTCGAGCAGGTCCATTCGCACACGGCCCTGCAGGCGCTTTTCCTCGATCAGGCGGCTGACATACGCATGCTGGTTGCGCGAGAGCGTGATGCCGCGCGCCTGCACGCCGTAGCGCTCTGCAGCCCACAGCAGCAGAGCGCCCCAACCCGCGCCGATATCGAGGAAACGATCACCCTCGCGCAGCATCAACTTGCGGCAGATGTGGTCGAGCTTGGCCTCCTGGGCCTGCGCCAGCGACATGTCGGCGTCGCGGTAGTAGGCGCAGGAGTACACCCGCCGAGGGTCCAGCCACAGGGCATAGAAGTCGTCGGAGACGTCGTAGTGGAACTGGATCTGCTGCGCGTCACGTTGTTGCGAATGCGCGACCAGCGAGCGGGTTCGCCGCAGCACCTGGGTCCACCAGCTGGTGTCGGTGGCCACCGGTGTGCCCGGCAGCAGGTAAGCCGCCGCCGACATCAGGTCGCGCATATTGCCTTCAAAACCGACCCTGCCTTCGACGATGTCCTCGGCCACCTTGCCGATCTGGCCGCCGGCCAGGGTGGCCATGGACGACCAGTCGTCGAACCGAAGCGCGACGGCCGCGTCCGACGCCCCGATGCGTTTGCCACCCGGGACAGACACCGCCATCGGGACCGGCGCGCCTTCAATTCGAGGCGCGATCATGCGAACTATTACATCCATGAGGCTCAATTCTTGACACGGGTTGCGCCGCGCGTCAACTCGCGCATGTCACGCTAGCGCAAACCCAGGCCGCCGCGGAACCGGCTTTGCCGGGCCGCTGGCGGCGCCCCCTTGGCCATAATCCCCGCATGCCCGCCTATTCATTCGAAGCCCTCGACAGCCAGGGCACGACACGCAAGGGCGTGATGGAAGCCGACACGGCCAAGGCCGCGCGCGGCCTGCTGCGCGCGCAAGCGCTGGTGCCCCTGCAGGTGTCGCCGGTGAATGCCGGTCAGACCGGCTCGGCGGCCGGCGCCGGTTTCGCCGGCCGCTGGTCGGCCCGGCCGGTCTTTTCCGCCACCGGCCTGGCGATCTGGACCCGCCAGCTGGCGGGCCTGGTGACCTCGGGCCTGCCGATCGAGCGGGCGCTCACGGCCCTGGCCGACGAGGCAGACGAAGAGCGCCAGCGAGGCCTGGTCGCAGCGCTTCGCGCCGAAGTCAATGCGGGGTCGGCCTTCGCCAAGGCCTTGTCGCAGTTCCCGCGCGAGTTCTCCGATGTGTATGTGGCGGTGGTCAGCGCGGGCGAGCAAAGCGGCCAGCTCGGCCGGGTGCTCGAGCGTCTGGCCGACGATCTGGAAGAGCGCCAGGCTCTCAAGGCCAAGCTGGTCGGCGCGGCCCTGTATCCGGCCATCGTCACCTTGGTGGCCATCGTCATCGTGCTGTTCCTGGTGACCTACGTGGTGCCGCAGGTCGCCGGCGTTTTCGCCGGCAGCAAACGCGCCCTGCCCTTTCTCACCTCGGCCATGCTGGCCATCAGCGCCGGCGTGCGCGATTGGGGCTGGCTGGCCGCCGCCGTGCTGGCCGCCGCGTTCGCCGCGTTGCGCCTGGCGCTGCGCGAGCCGGCCTTTCGCGAGCGCTTCGACGCCGCCTGGCTGACGCTGCCGCTGATCGGCCGGCTGGCGCGCGGCTACAACGCGGCGCGCTTTGCCGGCACGCTGGCCATGCTGGCGGGCGCCGGCGTGCCCATCCTCAAGGCCTTGCAGGCTGCCGGCGAGACCCTGGGCAATCGCTCGATGCGCGCCGACGCGATGGATGCGTTGGTGATGGTGCGCGAAGGCGCGCCGCTGGCCTCGGCCCTGGCGCAAAAGAAGCGCTTTCCGCGCCTGCTGGCCATGTTCGCGCGGCTGGGCGAGCAAACCGGCCAGCTGCCAGTGATGCTGCAGCGCGCGGCCAACCAGTTGTCGGCCGAGGTCCAGCGCCGGGCCATGCAGATGGCCACCATCCTTGAGCCGCTCTTGATCGTGGCGATGGGCCTGGTGGTGATGCTGATCGTGCTGGCGGTGCTGCTGCCGATCATCCAGCTCAACACCTGGGTGAAATGATGGCCGCAAGCTTGCAAGACCAGTTGGTGGTGGCGATCTCCTCGCGCGCTCTGTTCAACTTCGAGGAGGAGAACCGGTTTTTCGAAAGCGGCGATCCGGGCGCCTACATGGCCTTGCAGCTGGAGCGGCTGGAGCTGCCGGCCAAGCCGGGCATCGCGTTCTCGCTGATCAAAAAGCTGCTGGCCTTCAACGAGCCCGGCCTGCAACGTGTGGAGGTGGTGATTCTCTCGCGCAACGACCCGGTGTCGGGCATGCGCATCTTCCGCTCGGGCAAGGCCAACCAGATCAAGCTCGAGCGCGGCGTGTTCACGCAGGGGCGCCCGCCCTTTCGCTACCTTCGTCCGCTGGGGGCGCACCTGTTCCTCTCGGCCAATGCCGAAGACGTGCGCGAGGCGCTCAACGCCGGCTTTCCCGCCGCGCGGGTGCTGACCGAATCGGTGCTGGCGGGCAACAACTACCCCGACGAGGTACGCATCGCCTTCGACGGCGATGCGGTGCTGTTCTCCGACGAGGCCGAGCAGGTCTTCCAGGCGCAGGGGCTCGATGCGTTTGTGCGTCACGAGCAGAGCAAGGCCGCCGTGCCCTTGCCCGAGGGCCCCTTCAAGCCGCTGCTGGCCGCGCTGCACCGGCTGCAGCAGGCCGGCACGCCGTCGATGAAGATCCGCACCGCCTTGGTCACCGCGCGCAGCGCTCCGGCCCACGAGCGGGCGATCCGCACGCTGATGGACTGGAACATCCAGGTCGACGAGGCCATGTTCCTGGGCGGGCTGCCCAAGGGCGAGTTCCTGCGCGAGTTCGAACCCGACTTCTTTTTCGACGACCAGACCGGCCATGTGAACCATGCCGCGAGGCACGTGCCGGCCGGGCATGTGGCAGCGGGCGTGTCGAACCGGCAACCCTGATCTGGCCGCCCGTCGGCGCCTACAACCCCAACTCGGCGTCGCTCGCGTGGTGCCCGTATTTGTCGCGCGGCGGCCAGGGGCGCTCGCGCCAGTGGGGCTCGAAGACGAAGGACGAGCACTGGCGCCCGGGTGCCAGGGCACCGTTGCCCAGGCCTTGGGCATAGTCGTAGTACAGCTTGACGATCTCCTCGCGGCAGACCTGCTGGGCCGCCGGGTGCGCCAGGCAGGTGTCGCGCCAGGCCCGCACCCGCGCCAGACGTCCATCGGCGGGCAACTCGAAACCCTCGTAGTAATCCAGGAACCAGAACCGCATGAACATCGGCGTGAACACCGCCTCGGCCCAGCCGAAGGCGTCGAACAACCAAGGGCCTTGCGGCGCATGCTCGCGCAGGAAATCGTCCAGCCGCGTGTACTGCCGCAGCATGCTCTCGTGCAGGGCCGCGCGGCGGGCCGGGTCCTGGTTCATCACCAGGGTGTAGCCCTGATGTGTGAAATCGGCCTCCATCCGAGTGAGCATGCCCTCGACGGCGCGGCGCCACGGCTCGGGTTGGGCCACCGGCCGCTGCGGCAACACGTCCTCCAGGTACTGCATGATCACCAGGCTTTCCTTCAGGATGCGGCCGTCGCTGAGTTCGAGCACCGGCAGCGAGGTGGTGCCGCGGGTCATGGCCAGCAGGGCCGGATCGCGCGGGCGGGTGATGTCGACCACCTGGAAGCGGGCCCGTGCGCTCTCACCCTTGAGTGCCAGCAGGATTTCCACCCGCTGCGAGAACGGGCACACGGGGATGTGATGGATGGTGAACTCGGGTGGCTGGGTCATCCGTGGAATGTAGATCCGAACAGCTTTCCGCAGCCATGAAACACACCACCTCTTGAAACCGGCCGGACTGGCGTTATGATTAGCACTCGCTGAGGCCGAGTGCTAGCACTCCCCAGAGTAAACACAAAGCGCTAATGTCCTGTTGGCGCTTTTTGATGTCCCCCATACTGAAAGCCAAGGAGATCCCATGAAGCTTCGCCCCCTGCACGATCGCGTGATCGTCAAGCGCCTGGAACAAGAAACCAAGACCGCCTCCGGCATCGTGATCCCCGACAACGCCGCTGAGAAGCCCGATCAGGGTGAAGTGCTGGCCGTCGGCCCCGGCCGCAAGAACGACAAGGGCGACCTCGTCACCATGAACATCAAGGTGGGCGATCGCGTCCTGTTCGGCAAGTACAGCGGCCAGACCGTCAAGGTCGACGGCGACGAACTGCTGGTCATGAAAGAAGATGACCTGTTCGCCGTGGTTGAAAAGTAAGCCGGCCCTCACATTTACCTGAATTCGGAGTCAATCAAATGGCAGCAAAAGACGTAATTTTCGGCGGCGAAGCCCGCGCTCGCATGGTCGAAGGCGTGAACATCCTGGCCAATGCGGTCAAGGTCACCCTGGGCCCCAAGGGTCGTAACGTGGTGCTCGAGCGCTCGTTCGGCGCCCCCACCGTGACCAAGGACGGTGTGTCCGTGGCCAAGGAAGTCGAGCTCAAGGACAGGCTGCAGAACATGGGCGCCCAGATGGTCAAGGAAGTCGCTTCCAAGACCTCGGACATCGCCGGTGACGGCACCACCACCGCCACCGTGCTGGCCCAGGCCATCGTGCACGAAGGCATGAAATACGTGGCCGCCGGCATGAACCCGATGGACCTCAAGCGCGGCATCGACAAGGCGGTGACCGCTTTGGTCGGCGAGTTGAAGAAGTCCTCGAAGGCGACCACCACCAGCAAGGAAATCGCCCAGGTCGGCTCGATCTCCGCCAACAGCGACGTGTCCATCGGCGACATCATCGCCAAGGCCATGGACAAAGTCGGCAAGGAAGGCGTGATCACCGTGGAAGACGGCAAGAGCCTGGAAAACGAACTCGACATCGTCGAAGGCATGCAGTTCGACCGCGGCTACCTGTCGCCCTACTTCATCAACA
>CANJQN010000038.1 GCA_947476465.1 Comamonadaceae bacterium
GCGACAACACGCTGAACTCGCCGCGCATCAGCAGGCTCGGGTCATAAACGAATGCAAAGGGCAGCAAGAATGTGGCCAGGGACAGCCGGATGGAGATCCAGCACGATTCCCAGAAGTCCGCTTTGGCGATATTGGCGGTGATGATGACGTTCAGTGCCACGGGCGGCGTGACAGACGACACGTTGCCGAAGTAGAAGATGAAAAGGTGCGCCGCGAGCGGGTCGATTCCCAACTGGGTCAGCGCCGGCGCAACCAGGATCGCCAGGATGATGTAGTTGGGCAGCGTGGGCAGCCCGGTGCCCAAAATCAGGCTGGTGATCGCCGTGAGCAGCAACAAAACGGTGACGTTGCCGTTGGCCAGGTCGATGAGCGCGCCGGACAGCTTCAGGCCGAGCCCGGTGACGCCAAAGATGCCCATCATGATGCCCACCACCGCGCACGCAACTGCAATGCCCAGTGCGCCATAGGCGCCCTCACGCAGCGCCGTCACAATGGAGGGCAAAGACATGCGGGTGGCGCGCCTGAAAAAGGCGATCACCACCACTGCGGCGATCGAGTAGAGCGCTGCGGTCGTCACCGACAGATCGGCAATCGCAACGAAATACAGCAGTACGAAGATGGGCAGGAGCAGGTGCCCCTTGGCCCTGAAAATCTCACCGGCCGTGCCGGACGGCGGTTCAGTGTTGTGGATGCCGAGCCGGGCTGAGCGCAGGTGAATCACGGCGTAGACGAGAACATAGAACAGCAAGCCGGGAATGATGGCGGCAAGCACCACTTCGCCATAGGGTACGCGCACGATTTCAGCCATCAGGAACGCGGCTGTTCCCAGCACGGGAGGCATGTATTGCGCGCCGTTCGATGCAACCGCTTCCACGGCGGCGGCGAACGAGCGCGGATATCCGGACCGGATCATGAGCGGGATGGTGACGGCGCCAGTGCTGGCCGCGTTGGCCATGTCACTGCCCGTGACGGCGGCCATGACGCCGCTGCTGACGACCGCCACCTTGGCTTCGCCGCCTATCGACTTGGCGAACCAGATGCGTGACAGGCCGACAGTGAGGTCACCCAAGCCCGACTGCGACATGAAGGCGCCAAACATCACGAAAAGAATCAGGTAAGTGGAGGAAACCCCCAATGCCAAGCCCAGGATGCCTTCAGCACTGAAATAGAGAAACTCGATCGTCCGTTTGAAACTCACCGGCGGGTGATCGAAGGGCGCCGGCAGGTCACCACCCCAAATGATGTAGGCGATGCCCAGCAACGCCAACATCGGGAACGCCATGCCAAGCGTTTGCCGCGCGGCCTCCAGGCACAAGACGATCAGCAAAACGCCCATCAGTATCTGGTCGACCGTCATGGTGCCGACCCGGCTCGCATCGGAGATCTGGGCCTCCACGGCAAAGGTATAGGTACCCACGGCGACCGCCAGCAGCGCCAGCATCAGGTTCAACGCAACACGCAATTGCGCTGCATTCGCCTTTGACCTGAGTGCCTTGTCCGCCTGGAGCAGGAATACGACCGTGAGCGCCACCGTCAGGTGCACGACGCGCTGCTGCAGCCCTGGCAATTGCCCGAATGTTGCCGTGAGCAGGTGAAAGACGGACAGCGCGATGGCCAGGCCGGCAGCAAGCCGTCCGATTAAGGCGGCCTTGAAAGTATCGACGGGCACCGTGCTGCTCCTGGACGGTAATTACTTGACGAGCCCGATTTCCCGGTAGAAGCGCATTGCGCCTGGATGCATCGGGATGACCGGATTCGCGGCCATCGCCGGCGTGCCCAGTGCTTCGGCGGCCGGAACCGACAGCTTGATCTCCGCCGCTTGCTGGTACATCACCTTGGTCATGTTGTAGACCACGTCATCGGACACGTCGGCCGAACACAGCAGCACGTTGTTATTGGCCATGGACGGCACGTCTTCGGTCACGCCCGGGTACGCGCCCTTGGGGATCTTGCTCACGAACCAGTAGGGGAACTTGGCCTTGATGGCGTCTTCGGCCGTCTTGTCAATGGGGATGAATCGGATGCCATTCTTCGCGCCCGCGAGCTCGCTGACGGTGGCGGTCGGCACGCCATAAGCCCACATACCCGCATCGACCCGTCCGTCGCGAAACGATGCCGCACCGTCGGCCCCTGAGAGGACGATCATTTCGTAATCGCCTTTTTTCAGCCCCGCAGCCTCGAGCAGGGCCGGGGCGAAGATGGTGGCGCCCCAGCCGGGGGTGCTCGTGATGCGCTTGCCCTTGAGGTCCGCCAGGGTCTTGATCGGTGAGTCTCGGGGAACGATCACGTTTTCGGGCGAGATCCACTGGTTGGCGACGAAGCGCAGCTTCTTGTTTGGCTCCTTGAATTCCCGCGTGCCGTTGAACGCGACGTAGGCGGTGTCGGCGGTGGGCTGGCCGCACTGGAACTCGCCGCCTTCGATCCGGCGGACGTTCTCTGTGGATCCGGAGGACACCATGGCAGTGAACTTCACGGTCTTGATGTGTTTGCCCAGCACGCCCGCGGATGCGGCGCCCACCAGGTAACTCAGCCCACCCATACTGGATGTACCCCAGGCGATAGTTTGGGCTCCGGCGCCACTGGCGGTCAGGAGTGCGAAGGCGGCCAACGCCACCGAGCGTCTACGCAGCTGGATCAGAGGTTTCATTGCTTGTCTCCAATTAAAAGGATGGCACTCACTCGAAAAGTACACGCGCGATCGCCTAGGCCTGAGGCTGTTGCGCCGGACGGCGCGCGAGCTTGAGAACCCTTTGGCCGGTTTGAACGATCTCGCTGTTCTGGTTCAGCACATCGACCTGAAAGCTGACCGTTCCGCTTTTGGTGCTCTTGGTGTCGTGTTTTTCGAGGACCGAGTGGCGAACGTGCAGCGTGTCGCCGAAGAAAACGGGCTTGAGAAACTTCCAGCGAAGTTCCACAAAGGCCAAGCCGGTTCCGTCGAACAGGCTCAGGCGGGCCAGGAGCCCCGACACAAACGCCACCACCAGCAGTCCATGGGCGATGCGCTGCCCGAATGGAGATGCGGCGGCGAATGCGGCATCCGTGTGCAAGGGGTTGTAGTCGCCGGACAGTCCGGCAAAGTTCACGACATCGGTTTCAGTGACGGTGCGCGCTGGTGTCTCAACCGCATCGCCGACTGAAAAGTCCTCGTAGTACAGGCCCACGCTTGTCTCCTGATTGTTCTGTCCGGCGGCTGTGGCGCAAGTCCGGTGATGGCGCAGTGTGCGGTTGTGCCATTTCCCCAAGGAAGTCGAATCTGGCGAAGACTGCTTCGCAAAAGCGCAAGGCCATCCATGACGGTCCTTGCGATCGTCGTTTGGAGCGAAGGCATGGTTTTCACAAACCACAAGCCCCGCTTCTGAACAACGCAATGGCGCGGTGGTGGTGATTGCCGCAGCATTCAGACAACGCCATGACTTCCGAATCAACATCGTCAGGTTCCCTGCGATCGAGGCCTCTCGACGGCATCACGGTGGTAGCGCTGGAACACGCCATTGCGGGGCCGTTTTGCACGCGCCAGCTCGCCGACCTTGGAGCGCGCGTCATCAAGGTCGAGCGACCTGGCGTCGGCGACTTCGCGCGCCAATATGATCGGCGCACTCGCGGGCTGGCGTCGCACTTCGTGTGGGTCAACCGCTCCAAGGAAAGCTTCACCCTCGATCTCAAGCACCCGCACGCCCATCAACTGTTGCACGAGCTCCTTGGACGTGCCGACGTGTTGGTCCAGAACCTCGCGCCGGGTGCTGCCGCGCGCATGGGCTTGGAGTGGCAGTCGCTGAACCCGGCGTTCCCCAGGCTCATCGTGTGCGACATCTCGGGGTACGGCAACAGCGGTCCCTACCAGAACAAGAAGGCCTACGACCTGTTGATTCAGAGTGAGGCGGGCTACCTGTCTATCACCGGCACGCCAGACGAGCCCAGCAAGTCGGGAAACTCCATCGCCGATATCGCCGCTGGCATGTATGCCTACTCCGGGATCCTGGCTGCCCTGATGCAACGCGAGCGTACAGGCAAGGGATCGCACATTGACGTATCGATGTTGGAATCTCTGGGCGAGTGGATGGGCTTTCCGATGTACTACGCGTATGAAGGAGCGCCGCCGCCACCACGCACAGGGGCCTCGCACGCGACCATCTATCCCTATGGTCCGTTTCCCGCGGCAGACGGGCGGGACGTCATGCTCGGCCTGCAAAACGAGCGTGAGTGGAAAGTGTTCTGCGAGCAGGTTCTGCATCAGACCAGGTTGCTCGAGGACCCGCGCTTCGCAGACAACGCCCTGCGCAATCAGCACCGCGCCGATCTGCGCGCCATCATCGTCGACGTGTTCTCCAGCCTGGACGCGTCGACCATCGTGCAGCGACTCAACGCAGCCGGCATCGCCAATGCGCAGGTCAATACGATGACCGACCTCTGGGCGCATCCGCAACTGCGGGCGCGGCGCCGATTCGCCCCGGTGGATTCGCCCGTGGGAGAGCTTCAAGCGCTACTACCGCCGGCCATTCACAGCAGCTTCGAATACCGGATGGGTGCGATACCGGCGGTTGGCGAACACACGGCATCCATCCTGGGCGAGCTGGGGTGCGACGCCGACAGGATCGCGCAACTGCGCCAGCAGCAAGTTATTTGAAGGTGACGTCGCCCTTGCGAGCGAAACGCGCCGGCCTCATGGCGCCGGTTTGGTGAACGACAGCGTCACCTCGCCTAACCGAACCCCGAGCTTGCTCATGGTCGCGCGATTGAGCATCACGCGCTCGTCCATCAGGTACATCCAGTCGTCAAAGCGCACTTCATACACATTGCCGTCCACCGGCAGGCGCAGTGTGTAGGTCCAGTAAAAGGCATTGCCCGAGGTCTGGCCGGTGGCGGTGCCCACCACGTCGTCGGCGGTGCCGGTGTAACGGCCGTCCGCATGTTTGGTCAGGCGCCAGATGCGGCGGTCTTTGGTGCCGTCCGAATAGCTGAAGTGCTCGTCGAGCACGCCCTGGTTGCCTTCCCAGCGGCCTTCCATGTCGACGGTGAAGCGGCGCACCACCTGGCCGCTGCGGTCCTGGAAGATGCCGTGCGCGATGACCTTGCCGTTGAAATAGCGTGCCAGATCGAGGGTGGGGCGCTCGGCGGCGTAGGAGCCAATGTCCTGGCTGGCGCAACCAGTGAGGCCGGCCAGCGCGGTGACAACCACCGCAAGTGCGAGCAGCCAGCGGCGAAAAAGTGTGGAGTCGGTCATGGCGCCTCTTGGGGATGGGGGGAGTTGGAAACAAGTGAGCGGGGTGCGCGAACGAACCAGGCGTAGAGAGCGCCAGCGGCCAGCAACTTGATGGCGCAGGGCAAGATGGCGTAGGCCACGGTGAGTGCGTTCAGGCCGTCGGGCGATGCGTTGCCGGGCCGGTAGCCCATGAGCCCCAGCAAAGGCAAGGCCAGGCCCGCAGCCACCGCCAGATTGAATTTGCTGGCGAGGTTCCACCAACCAAAATAGGCGCCTTCGCGCAGGCCACGGTCGCCACGGTCGGCAATCATCCCGGCCAGCAGGGCGCCGGGCAGCGCCAGGTCGGTGCCCAGGGCGACGCCAGACAGGGCACACACCCACCAGAAGCCCACCACATCGCCCGCCCCCAGCGTGGCGGCCCAGGCGAACACGCCGACCGACAGCAGCATGCCCGCCAGCCAGGTGCGCGCCAGGCCCCACCGGGCGACGGCGCGCATCCACAGTGGCAAGGAGGCGGCGGCGCAGACGAAGTAGGTGGCCAGGAACAGGGGCTCGTGCTGCGGGGTGCGCAGCCGGTCTTGAACGAAGAACAACACCAGCGTCGCCGGCATCGCGCTGGCCATGCCACTGAGCACGAACACGCCCATCAGCTTGCGAAAGGGTGCGTGGCGCCAAGGAGCCAGCATGTCCTTGCGCCAACGGCCAGCGCCGTCTGATGTGCGAGGGGCAGGGGGCGGCACTCGACCACTGCGCCAGGCGATGCAGCCCAGTGCCAGCGCGATGCCGAAGACCGTGAGCCATGCCGCCCAGTCGAGCCAGGTCGGCAGCACCGAGGCCAACACCACACCCACCAGCGCGGCGCCTTCACGCCACGCGACCAGGCGCGCCCTTTGCGGCTCGGTGCCGCCGAGCCGTGCGCCCCAGGACTGGTGGGCGATGGTCAAGAGGCTGAACGCGGCGTACGTGAACAAGAGCCCCGCGAGCAGCCGGCCGGGGCTGCCACCCTGATCGGCGGGTGGGAAGAACAGCACCACCATGCCGGCGAGCAGCAAGGCCGCCGCGCCCGCGCCGGCGGCCAGCACCCATTGGGGGGAACGCGCGTACAGGCGATCCGCGAGGTGGCCCAGCAAAGGGTCGGTGATGGCATCGAGCAGCCGTGCCAGCAACAGCACCGCGCCCAGGGTGGCCAAGGGCACGCCGAAGCGGGTGGCGTAGATGTTGGGCAGGTGGACGTACAGCGGCAAGGCGACGAAGGCCAATGGCAGGCCCAGCAGCCCGTAGCGCAGGCCTTGCGCCCAGCCCCATTGGCCAGCGTCGGCAGCCTTGTCGGCGGGGGTGCCGCCGTCGGCGTCGTTGAGCGGTGGCGTGGCCGGAGCGTGCATGGCGTTGTGGACGGTCGGTGCGCGCTTCAACGACCGTCGGGGGCTTTGCCGGTCTCGTTCAGACCCAGAAGGGCCTGGCGCATGGCGGGCTCCGATGTGGTCGAGGCCAGCCAGATGCCCAGGAAAGCGCTCGCGAAGTCCGCATCAGCCACCTGGCCCGTGGGTCGCCCGTTGTGCCAGAAGCTCGCGCCTCGGCTCGGCTGGAAGTGACCGGTCAACCGGTCGCCCGCCCGAATGTCCGGAAAGGTGCGCTCCATCTGCGACAGCCAGCGCTGGGCTTGTGCCTCGGACAGCGGCCCTGCCCGCCGCATTTCCTTGAGCGAGCGTTGCGCGATGTCCGCGCCCTTGAAGTCGCGCAGGTATTCCAGCTCCAGCACGGCCGGGTGCTCGGTCGGCTTGTCGGCACGAAAGCCGGGCCCCACCCAAAGCCGGGCGTGGTAGATCCGGATGCCCAAAAAGCGCAAGATGGCCTGGCCCTGCAGGCGGCTGCCAGGCAGTTGTGGGTGGGGGCCTGCGGAACGGTTGACGCTGGCCATCTCGGCAGGCGGGGTTGCGGGGTCGGTTCTGGCCTCGGTGTTGGCGAGGACGGGCCCGCAGAGTAAAAGGCCGTAAGTCAGCGGCAGGATGACCTGCTTGGCGGGAAAGCGTTCGCTGAGCGACATTGTGTAGCCAATTTGTCTTGGACAAACAGACTGTATCCGAAGCTCGCTGTCAATGTGTCCTCAAGGGCCAGGAGGATATAAAACAAAAGGCCTGTTGCATGCGATTGCAACAGGCCCTCTGAGATGCGGCGGCCGCGCCGCGCGGTCGAATGACGATCAGTCCAGACGGATGTTGCCTTCCCGTGCCGCGGCCGCCCATTTGGCGGCGTCCTTGCGCACCAGCGCCTGCATCTGCACGGGAGACATGGGCGAGACCTCGTGGCCCAGGTCGGCCAGGCGCTTGCGGATGGCGGGGTCGGCCACGACATGCGCGACACCGGCGTTGAGCTTGTCCACGACGGCGGCGGGCGTGCCGGCCGGGGCGAACAGGCCGTACCAGACGCTCATCTCGACCTGCGGCCAGCCCATTTCACCGACGGTGGGCACATTGGGCAGCGTCGCATGACGCTGCGGCGCGGTGATGGCCAGGGCCTTCAGGCGGCCATCCTTGAGGAAATTCAGGCCGGTGGCGATGTCCAGCATCATGAAGTCCAGGTGGCCGCCCAGCAGCGCCTGCACCGCTTCGGCGGCACCCTTGTAGGGCACGTAGGTGTAGGTCAGGCCGCTGACGGTCTTGAGCTGTTGGCCGAGCACCTGGCCATACAGGACGGCCGCGCCGTAATTGAGCTTGTTGGGGTTTTGCTTGCTGTACTCCACCAGCTCCTTGAGGTTGTTGGCCGGCACCTTGGGGTGCGCGACGAAGAGCGCCGGCACGTGCGCCAGGACGGCCACCGGGATCAGGTCTTTCTGTGGGTCGACGGGCAGCTTGCTGTAGACGGCCGGCAAGATGGTGGCTGTCATGTCCATGGTGGCCAACAACGTGTAGCCGTCCGGCCTGGCGCCAGCGACGGCCTGGGCGCCGATGATGGTGTTGCCGCCCGGCTTGTAGTCCACCACCATGCTCTGGCCGAGGTAGGTCCCCAGCGGCTCGGTCAGGATGCGGGTGATGTTGTCGGTGCCACCGCCCGCCGTGAACGGCAGCACCACCTTGACAGGCTGTTGCGGATAGCCCTGGGCCTGGGCGGTAAGGCAGGCCGCGGCGGTGAGGCCGGCGGCGACAAGGGTGCGAAGGATCTTCATGGTGTGTCTCCGTTGGGTGATGGTTTGAATGTGAATTCGGTGCGAAGGGCTTCCACCTGCGCCAGGACGGCGGCGCGGGCGGCATGGCTGAAGGGCGGGCGCTGCGCAGCCAGCGCGGCGTCGGCTTGCATCTGATGGACGATGGTCTTGGCGTTGCTGAAGGTCTTGAAGCCCTCATGCCCGCGGTAGCGGCCGCTGCCGCTGGCGCCGACGCCGCCAAAGGGCAGCTGCTCGAAGAACAGCTGGCAGCGCACGTCGTTGACCACCATGTTGCCGGCGGCCACGCGCTCGATCACCTGTTCGATCTCGTAGGCGTCGTGGCCGAAGTAGTAGGCCGACAAGGGCTGGGGCTGGGCCGCAATCACCGTCAGGGCCTCCTGCAGGCTGTCATAGGGCTGCACGCTGAGCAGGGGGCCGAAGGTCTCTTCCTGCCAGACCCGCATGTCGGGGGTGACGTCCATAAACAGGCACAGCGGAAACTTGCGTTGCGGGTGACCGGTCAGCGGCTCATGGGCCGGGTTGACCTCCAGCACGCGGGCGCCCTTGTGGCGCGCGTCGTCAAGCAACTGGCGCAGCCGCGTGTAGTGCGCATCAGAGGCGATCGAGGTGCAGTCGTCGTTGTCCAGCAGCGTGGGGTAAAGGCGCGCCGCCTGCGCGGCCATGGCATCGACCAGGGCTTGCTCGCTGCCGCGCGGCACCAGCACATAGTCGGGCGAGACACAGACCTGACCGGCCGAAGCCATCTTGCCGGTGACGAGACGGGCGGACGTGAGCGCCAGATCGGCGCTGCGGCCGACAATCACGGGGTTGCGGCCGCCCAGCTCCAGCGTGACCGGCACCAGGTTCTGTGCCGCCGCCAGGGCCACGTGGCGCGCAGTGGCGGCCGATCCTGTGAACAGCAGGTGATCGAACAGCTGCCGGCTGAAGGCCGCGCCGACGGCGGCGTCGCCCTGGACCACAACGACCTCTTCGGGTGAGAAGCTGGCGCAGAACATGCGCTCGATGAGCGCGCTGGTGTGGGGCGTTCCCTCGGGCACCTTCAGCATCAGGCGGTTGCCGGCCGCGAAGGCACCGGCCGCCGCCAGCACCCCCATCAGGACAGGGCCGTTCCAGGGGACGATGGCGCCGATCACACCCAGCGGCTGATAGCGCACCTGGGCGCGTGCGCCGGCCTGTTCCATGGGCGCGGGCAGGGGCACCGGCACCGGCTGCATCCATTCGCGCAGATGGTCGCGGTTGTAGCGCGCCGCGGCGACCGCGCCCACCACATCACCGGTGCGGGTGGCATGGGCCGAGCGGGTGCCGAAGTCGAGCGACAAGGCCGACACGATCTCGTGCGCATGCGCCAGCACCATCGCCGCCAGGCGGTCCAGACGCTCGATGCGGGTGGACGCATCGGGCGGTCCGTCGCGCTCAAAGGCGCGGCGCTGACGCTGCAGGGCCTGCTGCAAGGCTTCAGCGTCCATAGCGGTCCTGGACGTCGGCGTTGATCCAGCTGGCGCGAGCCGTCGCGAAGGGATGCGGCTCGCGGTGGTTGGCCTCGGGATCGGTGATCACCTGTACCAGCGCCGTCTTGCCGCTGGCAAAGGCCCTGCGGATCGCCGGCTGCAGGTCTTGCACATGCTCGACGTACTCGCCATGCCCGCCCATGGCCTGCATCATGAGGTCGTAACGCACAGGCGTGAAGCTCACCTCGATCGGGTGCCCGATGTGGTTCATGTGAGCGGCCATCTCGGCGCCGAGCGCATGGTCGTCATTGACCAGCACCACGATCGGCAGCCGGTGCCGCACCGCCGTCTCCAGCTCCATGAAGTGAAAGCCCAGCGCGCCGTCGCCGCTGATCAGGCAGACGGGATGCTCGCGCCCTTGCGCCAGTTGCACGCCCACGGCCTGGGGCAGGCCGCAGCCCAGATGCGAGTAGTGAGCGCCGTAGACGAAATCCGCGCCGCGTTTTTCGAAGAAGCCGTGCTGGTAGAAGATGGTCAGGCCGCCGTCGAGGACGATGGTGGTGTCGTCCGGGACCGCCTGGCGCGCCTCCAGCATCATGCGCGACGGATGCAGGGCGCCGCGTTCGGGGATGGCGGCAATGTTGGCCGCCAGCTCGCGGGCCTGAAGCTCTTTCCACGCAGGCAGGCGCGAATCGCAGGGGCGTTTCGGCGCCGCTGCGAGCAATTGCGCGATGGTCAAGGGCAAGTCCCCCACCAGCGCTACATCCACTGGCCGGTTCACGCCCAGGGCCACCAAGTCTGTGTCGAGGGCGATCACCTTGCGCTGCGCATCGTTGGCCGCGAACGCCGCCAGCCGGCCGTAGTTGGCGTTCTCGGGAAAGCAGGTTCCCACCGCCAGCACCACATCCGATGCGGCGATGGCCGCCTGCCCGGCTTCGCTCTGGAACATCAAGGCCTGGGGGTGGGCGGCTGGCACCACACCGCTGCCGGCGAAGGTGGTCACAACCGGGCAGCCCAGTTTTTCCGCCAGCGCGATCAGTGCACTCTGACACCGCTGGTGCTGCACTGCTTCGCCGGCCAGCAGCAGCGGCCGTGCGGCGCTCTTGAGCAGTGCGCACGCCGCGGCCACCGCGCTATTGGGCGCGGCTTGCGCACTGGCACGGTAGCGCGAGGGTGGCACCAGGGCAGGGAAGTCCCACTCCTGAATGTGCATCATGCTGTCGTATTCGATGTACACCGGCCCTGGCGTGCCCGAGACGGCCTGGCGGAACGCCTGCCGCACTGCGTCGTCGATCTCGGCCGGATGGCGCACAACGACGGCGAACTTGCAGATCTGCGCGAACAGCGGCTCCATCGGGGCTGACAGCCATTGGCCGCGCCGGATGGCCTGCGCGGCGCCCTGGTGACGGCGCGCGCCGAAGATGATCACCGGCACATGCTCGCGCGAGGCGGCCACTGCGGCGGGCAGCAGGTTGGCCACGCCCGGACCCATGGCGCCGAAGGCCGCCTGGGGACGCCCGGTCACGGCGTAGTAGCCCATGGCCGCAAACACGGCGCTGGCCTCGTGGCGTGGGCCGACCGTGTGCATGCCCGCGCGTTCGGCATGCAGCAGCACGTCGCGTGTGGTGATGTCGCCCTGGGAAAAAACAGCTTGCACGCCTTCCTGCCGCAACAGCTCGACGATGCGCCGGCCCATGCTCATACGGGTGAGGGTCATGGCTCAGGCGTTCTTGACGTGCAGGAGAAATTCACTGAGCACCCGATTGAACTCTTCTGGCTTTTCCAGGTTGATCAGATGCCCGGCCCCGTTGATCTCCACCAGGCGAGCTGCGGGAATGGCGGCCGCCAACTCGCGCATCTGCGCCAGTGGGGCGACGGTGTCCTCGTCGGAGCCGACCACCAGCACGGGTACCTGGATGCTGGAAAGCTCGAGCATCGGCGGCACGCGCATGCGCGCTTCCATGACCTTGAAATAAGAGTCGGGCCGCACCTTGCGCAGGCTGGCCATCACCTGCTCGCGTGCCTGCGCGCTGGCGGCCTTGCCGATCAACGACGGCGCGAGCGATTCGGCCAGGGCCTGCGGGCCGCCGCGGCGAAGCGGTTCCAGGCGCTCACGGATAAAGGCTTCGCGCCGGGCCGGCGCAAGCAGCGGCTCGGCCGCCGAGCGGCACGCCACCAGCGCCAGGCTGGCCACGCGTTCGGGGGCCCGGGCATACAGGGCCTGCGCCACCAGCCCGCCCATGGACAGGCCCACGACATGGGCCCGGCGGGCGCCCAGCGTGTCCAGCACGCGCAAGACGTCGTCCACGAACCCGGTGAACTCGAAGTCGTCGTCGATGCCATCGCTGTCGCCGTAGCCGCGCAGGTCGATGGCCACCGCACGGAAGGATGCGCGGCAGTGCGCCAGCTGCCCCTCCCAATTGCGGCGGTTGCCCCCGATCCCGTGCAGGAACATCAGGACCTCGCCATCACCACTGACCTCATAGGCGATCGAGGGGTGTCCCCCGGTTCGCTGGAACCGCTGCGTTTCTGTGCTCATTGGGGCGGCAGTATGCCATCGGCATGGCGCCGGCCCTGTCGCCGCAATTCATGCCGCGTCGTGGTGTGCACGTCGGCCAGGCACCCGGGCAAGCTCGCGCTGAAGGCCTGCGAGGCGTGGCCAGCAAGGCAGCCGAGCAGGGGCATAGGCGCTAAGGCGGTCTCCGTTGGTACAATCGTTGCAAATCAGGAATGGCATTCCATTCATTGGAATATTAGGCCTTGACGTGCCTCAAACCACAAATATTTCCAGCAAGGATGCTTGTGAAGACCGCCCCCTCCATCAGCCGACAGTTTGCCCGCTGGGCAGCCGAGCTCCAGTACCGGGACCTCCCCCCGGTGGTCGTGGACAAGGTCAAGGCCCTGCTGCTGCATGCCCTGGCCGGCGGCGTGCTGGGTTCGGCCTCGCCCTCGGCTCGCCGCCTGGTGGCCCTGACCTTGGCCGAGGAGGGCAAGGCCGATGGCGCCAGCGTGTTCAGCGGGCCGCGCAAGGCCAGCCGTATTGGCGCCGCCTTTGCCAATGCGGAGTTGATTCACGCGTCCTTTCTGTTCGACTCCTACCGGATGCTCACCCACCCGGGCCCAGTGCTCGTGCCAGCCGCTTTGGCGAACGCCGAGCTGGAAGGCCGAAGCGGGCAAGACCTGATCGTGGCACTGGCGGTCGGCTACGAATTCGTGTGCCGCCTGGCGGACGACTTCATCCCCAGCACGGCGGCGCGCGGGTTCCGCCCGAGCCCGATTTACAGCACCCTTGGCGCGGCGCTGGTGTCCGGCAAGCTGATGGGGCTGTCAGAGGACGCCCTGGCGTCGACGATCGCCCTGGCCGCCAATTTCGCGTCGGGTCTGAACGAGGGGCCGCGTGCCGGCGGCAACGACCTGCTGATGCACGAGCCCCAGGCCGCCCGCAATGGCGTGTTCGCCGCGATGATGGGCCGCGCCGGAAACATCAAAGGAGCCGAGCAGGTGATCGAAGGCCCGGCGGGCTTCTACAACGCGTTCACCGGCAGCGGTGCCGGGCGCCTGACGTACAGCTTCAAGGGCCAGGAAGTGGTCGACATGGCGTCGATCACCGATGGCTTGGGGCAGCACTACAAGATGCTGTCGCTGATGTACCGCATCTATCCCTGCCCCGGCTACAACCAGCCGGTGATCGAGCTGGTGCGCGAGATGACACAGCAGCACACGGTGGCGCCGCAAGACATCGAAGCCATCGAGGTGGCCATGAACCGCATCGAGACGCTCTACCCAAGCCCCGCGTTTCCGCGGTTTTCCGACTGGCAGCAGCCGCGCGCGGGGGAATCCACCCACTTCTTTGCCGCCTACGCCGCGGTCCATGGCGGATTTCCGGTGGCGGGGACGTCCGGCCGCTTTCCGTTCGGTGAGCATCTGCTGCACGACCCGCAGGTGCTGGCATTGATGGCGCGCGTGCGCCTGGTGCCACAGGACGAGCGGGCGATGTTCTCGCCGGCGGTGTCCATTCGCATGAAAGACGGCACCGTCCATGAAGGCAGCTATCCCTACGAGCGCATGGTCTGGACCTTCGACGAACTCGCCGGCCGGCTGTCGGCCTGCGTGCCCGGTTTTCCGACGGGGCAGGCGGGGCTGGACGCCATTGTGCGCATCGCGCGGCAGGCCGATGAAATCACAAACATGCAGGCCATCTTTGATGAGATGAATGCCTGTGCAGCGTCTGGCGATGCGGAGCTAAGCGCGATGCAACCCGTTCAGAAACCTTGATTGCGCATTTGAGCGATCGGCAAGACGGCAGTTGACTATGCGATTGTCGAAATTCACACTCGGGCTCCTTGGGCCCGAGGGCACACGAAACGATAGGACAAGCTTGATGAAACTATTTCGCTTTACCGCGGCAATCGCTTTGATGTGTGTTGCAGCCAGCGCCGTCGCGCAATATCCGTCCAAGCCGGTGCGCATCGTCAATCCATTTGCCGCGGGCGGCGGTGGCGACACCGCGTCGCGTATCGTCGCGCAGAAGGTCTCGGAGAACACTGGCAAGGCGTTTGTGGTGGAGAACCGAGTCGGAGCCGGCGGTCGCGTCGGCTACGAAATAGGGGCGCGTGCTCCCGCAGACGGATATACGCTCATTGCCAGCGATACGACGTATACGATGATGCCCGGGCTGTACGGCGGCTATCCATGGGGCAATGACCTGGACTTGGCCCCGGTCACCATCCTGATGACAACACCATTTGTCATCGTGGCCAATCCCAAGCTCAAGATCACGACCGTCAAGGAACTGATCGAACTGGCCAAGTCGCAACCCGGCAAATTCAACTATGGGTCGGCGGGAATCGGCAGTATCAACCATATCAGCAGCGAACTGCTCAATCGGGAAGCGGGAATCGACATCGCCCACGTGCCGTACAAGGGCATGGGCGACGCGATCACCGGTATGCTGACCGGTTCGGTCGATGTCCTCGTGCTCGGCATCATCGCGGCTTCGCCTCACATCGCGAGCGGCAAGATGATTCCCCTGGCCGTCACTGCGACTAAGCGCTCGCCGGCCTTGCCAGCCGTGCCTTCGGTTGTGGAGGCCGGGCTTCCTGGTTATCTGGCGGGGAACTGGTTTGGTTGGTCCGCGCCAAAGGGCACGCCCAAAGAAGTCGTCGACTACCTTCAGCGCGAAGTGGTGAAGGCGCTCGCGGCGCCGGACGTCAGGGATCGGGTTCTCGCGCTGGGCTCCGACCCATCCGGCATTGCGCCGGCCGAGTTCGAAGTAGTGGTGCGCAATGACCTCAAGCGCTGGACCGAAGTGATCCGCGCGGCCGGGATCAAGGCGCAATAGTTCCGTCCCAGCCGACACATTAACAATCACCCTCCAAATATGTTACGCATTCAGAACGTCGAGCTGCGCACGGCCACGATTCCGCGCAAAAGCGCATTCGAAATCGCGCGTGGAACTTTTGTAGCCGCCCACCGTACGTTCGTGCGCGTGACGCTCGAAGACGGATCCATTGGATATGGCGAGTGCGGCACGCTCGAAGGCAAGGGGGAACGCGGCGCCGTGGCCGTCTATGCCGAAGAGACGCAGCAGAGCAGCCACGCGGTGCTGGCCCAGCAGATCGGGCCCGTCGTCATCGGCATGGACGCGACCAATATCGCCGACGTCCATCGCGCAATCGCCGAAGTGACGTTGATGAATCCACAGGCACGCGCTGGCATCGATATCGCGATCCACGATGCGGTGGGCAAATCGCTTCGAGTGCCTGTTTACATGCTTCTCGGAGGGTCGTATCGCAGCAAGATTGCCCTGGCGCAGTCCGTGGGCGTGCGCACCGACCAAGAGTGCGTGGAGTCCGCGCAACGCGTCATCGACGACGGCTTTCATGTCATCAAGCTAAAAGGCGGGCGGAACATACACGATGACGTGCGGCGCATCGAGCTGATCCGAAAAGCCGTCGGGGACCAATTTCCGATCCGGCTCGATGCGAATGCCGGCTATCGCACATACGACGAGATCATCCTGGCGCTGGCGCGCGCGCAGGCGCTGGGCTTGAACGAGCTCGAGCAGCCCCTGGGCCGCTTCGACCTGCACGGGATGAAGCGCCTGGCGGCGGATCTGCTCACGCCCGTGATCGCGGACGAGTCTGTGTTCTTCGCACACGATGCGCTGAACCTGATCCGCATGGATGGGGCCGATGCCATCAACATCAAGGTGCAGAAGGCGGGTGGACTGCACGCTGCCATTCGCATCGACCACATAGCGAACGCAGCGAAAGTGGGCGTGCTGGTCGGTGCGGTCCAAGAAACCGGGATCGGAACCGCGGCGTCCTTGCACCTGGCCGCCGCCTGTCGGACGTTGGGCTACGCGTCCGACTGCCGCACTCACTTGGTGTTCGAGCACACGCTGTTGCGCAACACACTGGTCATCAAGGATGGCTTCGCGCATGTTCCGGATGGTCCAGGACTCGGAATCGAGGTGGACGAAGCCGCGCTCGCGCGGTACGCGGATGGGCCTTGGACCGCAGTTGGTCATCGATGACTTGCACGAGGAAATCGGCGTTGCGATGACTAGCGCTTCATTCGCTCCGCGCTACCTCGCCCATGAGCTCGCCGAGTATGCGCTGGCGCTGCGCGATCAACTCGATGCTCTCCCTGCATTGTCGGATGTGGCGCCGCTGGCGCGCTCGCTTGGGCCGACCCGGTCATCGGGTTGAAGTTCGGCTGCTCGCTGGCAACCTCTTGGCCAAGTGGCTCATCGGCCGACTGTCGCCCTGCTTGCCTGGTTTTCCGACTGGGCAGGTCGGGCTGGACGGCATCGTCCGCATTGCGCGGCACATGGATGAACTCACAACCGTGCAGGTCCGCTACGATGAGATGAAGGCCTGCGCCGCTTCTTGGGATGCGGAACTCACCACAATGACACCCGTCCAAAAACTTTGATCACGCACAACAGGAGCAAACCTTGAAAATCTTTCGCCTCGCATGCATGGCCTTGGCCGTGGTCACATCCGGTGTTTCCTTTGCACAGACGACGACCGCACAGGGCTATCCGTCCAAGCCGGTCAAGATCATCGTGCCCTATGCAGCCGGCGGCACCGGAGACCTGCTTGCCAGGCTGATCGCCAACGAGCTGACCAAGCAAACCAGCCAGAGCTTCGTGGTGGAAAACCGCACCGGTGCTGGCGGGCTCATCGGCTATGGCGGGGGGGCCAAGTCGGCCGGCGACGGCTACACGCTGGTGGCCATGGATTCTTCATACACCATGTTCCCGGGTTTGTACGGCCCCCGCGTCGACTGGAACATCGACACCGACCTGATCCCGATCAGCATGTACGCGCGTGCATCCTTCGCGTTGGTGACCAACCCGGCGCGCAACTACAGCAACGCCCAGGACCTGGTGCGCACCGCCAAGGAAAAGCCGGGGCAGGTGATGTACGGCACGCCCGGCACCGGCACGCTGCACCATGTGTTCACCGCCCGGATGCTGTCCTCGATGGATCTGAACATGACGCACGTGCCATTCCGCGGTGCCAGTGATGCCCTGGCCGCCGTGCTGGGCAACAACGTCGACTGGACCTTCGTGGCCATGCCCACCATCACCAGCCAGCTGTCGAACGAGCGGATGCGCGTGATTGCCGTGACGTCCGATGCCAGGTCGCCGCTGTTGCCCAATGTGCCCACCCTGCGCGAGTCGGGCATTGCCCTGAGCGTTGCCAACTGGTTCGGCCTGGGCGCGCCCAAGGGAACGCCGCCTGAGACACTGGCGTTCCTCAGCAAGCACGTGCGCGACGCACTTCAATCGCCTGAAGTCGCCGCGCGCATGAAGGCCATGGGGGCCGACGTGGTGGGCAACACGCAGGCGGAGTTCGCCGAGATCGTGCGCAACGACCTGACCGTGTGGACCAAGGTCATCCGCGACGCGGGCATCAAGAACTGAGCGTCTCGGGAAAACGGATCGAGCGGGCCGCAAGGCACAAGCGCTCGGCCGCTGACTTGACCAGTTCGCCCGACTGTGGCGTGTTATTGGGCTGGTGGCGCGACGCGGGCATGGCAATGCCGATGCAGCCCAGCGGATTGCCCTGGGCGTCCACCACCGGGGCGGCGATGGCGAACGAACCCTCGTTGCGCTGCCCATGCGAGATGGCATGACCGTGCAGACGCACCCCGCCCAGGCGCGCCTGCAGCGCCTCCCAGGTCGGCACCGAGGCCACACCTTCGCCGCTGTCCTTGTCGCGCTCGTAAATGGCGCGCAGGATCTCTGGCGGAAGGCGCGACGCGATGGCGTCACCGGTGGCACCCCACAGCAGGGAATAGGTTTGGTCGGGCCGCAGCACATATTGAATGGCGTGGTGCGAGTGCAGCGTCTTGACGAATCGAAGGCGCTGGCTTTCCCACAGATAGGCGGCATAGAACGCCGATTCGCCACTGCGCTCGCACAGCTCGGCCAGCGTCGCATCGACCAGCGCCTGGAACGTGCCCGCGATCGACAGCATGGCGCTGGCCCGCAGCAGGGCGGGGCCGGGGCCGTAAGTGCCGGTGTCCTCGCTTTGGGCCACGTACCCGGCGTCCTTGAGAACATTCAAAATGCGGTGGGTGGTGCTGGCGGGCAGGCCCAGCGCGGTGGCCAGTCGCGTCACGGTCATGGGGCGGCCCGCTTCGACCAGCCCGAACAGCACCCGGACGCTGCGAAGCAAGGTACTTTGCGTGTCTTCTTTCGGGGTGGTTTTCATCTTGTATGCGCCTTGGCGCTTTTCCTTGATTGTCGCAACTCTTCCAACACGGAGCGGCCGGAATGCAACTCAAACTCGACAAAAAATGCGTCTTGATCACGGGCGCGGCCCGCGGCATTGGTTTCGCCGCCGCCCAAGGCTTTGCACGGGAAGGCTGCGCCTTGCGCATCGTGTCGCGCGATCCACGCTCGCTTGAACAGGCGCTTGCCCGCCTGAAGGCGGATGGGGCCACGGATGTTCAGGGGCTGTGCCTTGACCTTCGCACGCCGGGCGCGACCGACGAAGTCGCCGCGCGTTTCGGTGGCGAAGTGGACGTGCTCGTCAACAACGCGGGTGACATCCCGCACGGCACGCTGATGGACATCGACGCCGCGCAGTGGCGGTCGGCCTGGGATTTAAAGGTCTACGGCTACATTGACCTCACCCGAGCAATCTACACCCGCATGCGCGAGCGCAAGGCCGGCGTGATCGTCAATGTGATCGGGATGGCTGGCGGAGTCGTTTCCGTGCCGGAACACATCGCAGGCACCGCCGGCAACGCCGCGCTCGATGCGTTCACCCGGGCGCTCGGTGCCTCGGGCCCAAGCGACGGCATCCGCGTGGTGGGCGTGCATCCCGGCATGACCGCCACTGACCGGCAGATCACCCGCTGGCGCCAGCGGGCCGCCGAGAGCCTGGGCGATGCCGAGCGTTGGGCCGAGCTCACGACACGCTTTCCCTTCGGCCGCCTGGCCGACGCGAGTGAAGTGGCTAACGTGATCGTGTTCCTGGCGTCGGGGGCGGCTTCTTACATGTCGGGCACCAATGTCACGGTGGACGGGGGGCTGAGTCAGCAGCGAAGCCTGCGTTAAGGGCTCAGCATGGGCGGCATGTGTCAGCGCGGTAAAGCCGCCGGCGTCCGTCATCGCATGCCATGGCAGTGGCGTTGGACAGGTCTCACCCTGGGACATTCATCATGAACATCGTTCACTCGAAGGCCTTGCCACTGCTTGTCGCGCTGGCGGCCACGCTCGGCGGTTGCGTGGTGGCTCCAGTCCAGCCCTATTACGACAACGGCCCGGTCGTCTACACAGCGCCGCCGGTGGCGCAGGTCGAATACATTGGCGTGGCGCCGGTGCCCGGCTACATCTGGATCAACGGCTTCTGGTCATGGCAGGCCAACCGCCACGTCTGGCGGGGCGGCCACTGGGCGGCGCCGCGTCCGGGCCACCACTGGGTCCCCCACGCCTGGTCGCGTGAAGGCCAAGGCTGGCGCGAGCACGGCGGGCGCTGGGACCAGCGCGGGCGTTGAGCCCCCCCACTCTCACCGCATCCCGGCCCCTTCGTCGGGATGCAGCTTCCAAAATGAGTACAGAGACAGCAGGGCGACCAGTCCCACAACGACGAAGGCCGGAGCAAAGTCGCGCGCTTGAAGCTGGGTGGCGCTACCGCCATGCCACCATGATGTGGTGCTGACCAGCGTGGCGCCCAACACGACGCCGAAGCTGATCGACAGCTGCTGGGACATCGTCCCCAGTGTGGTTGCCTGGCTCATGCGGCTGTTGGGCACTTGTGTAAAGCCCAGGGCGCCCAGGGAGATCATGGAAAGCGAATTCACGAGGCCACCAAAGGCGATGGCGCACACCATCAACGCAAGTGGCGTCGCCGGGGAAAAAAGCGCGTAGCTCATGTAGAGCAAGCCGCTCAAAACCGTGGCGCCCAGGATCGCGCGGCGAAACCCGGCACGCGCAATAGTGCCGCGCATCACAACCCGGGTACCCAACGCCCCAATCGCGCCGGCCATGATGAGCGCACCCGACATCAGTGGCGTGAAGCCGAACCCCAGCTGGAACATCAAGGGCAGAAGAAACGGTGACGCCCCCAACGCAACGCGCATCGGTATGCCGCCCACAACATTGGCGCGGAAGGTGCGATAGCGCAGGATCGTGAGGTCAATGATGGGGTTTTCAGTGCGGCGGCTGTGTAGCGTGTACGCCCACAACATCAGCAGTCCCAAGGCGGCGATGACCAAGGACACCCACACCGGCGCCAATGACTTGCCCACGGTCGCCATGGCGCCGACCGAGGCCGTCAGACCGAGTGCCAGCAGCAGGAAACCGCGGGCGTCAAACGGTGCAGGTTCGGCTGGCGCCGGCGTGTCGTCGAGGTAGGCCCAGGCCATCAGAATCGCCAGGATGCCGAACGGAATGTTGATCAGGAAGATCCAGCGCCAGGAGGTCAGCGTGACGATGGCTCCACCAACCAGCGGGCCCATCATGCGGCCAATCGCCGGTGGCACCGTGAACCACACCATGGCCGAGACCATCATCGCGGCCGGCACCGACCGCACAAGAATCAGTCGGGCCACCGGGACCATCATCGCGCCGCCCAGCCCCTGGATCACCCGAAACAGCACCAGTTGTGGCAGCGACTGCGCCGCACCGCACAGGGCTGAGCCCAAGGCGAAGAAGGCGATGGCCATGCAAAACACCCGCTTGGCACCCAGGCGGTCGGCCAGCCAGCCGCTGATCGGCAGGAACACCGCCAGGCTGAGCAGGTAGCTGGTGATCGCCAGGTTCAGGTGCAGCGGCGGCACCTGCAGCGAGTCGGCGATGCTTGGCAAGGCCGTTGCCATCACCGAGGTGTCGAGGTTCTGCAAAAAAAGGGGGCTGCCAACTACGATGGGAACCAGTCGTGCGCGAGCGGTCATATGGCAAATTTTAGAGTCTGCGCTACAGACCCCGCGCGCGGGCCTAGAACCCCAACTTCGCGCCGGCTCCCAGCAAGGTGGCGACGCCAAGCACCGCAAACACACCCGCCGCAATGGCGTGGACCAGCTTCATGGGGATCTTGTTGGCCAGTTTGTCGCCGGCAAACACCGCGGGAACGTCGGCGATCAGCATGCCCAGCGTGGTGCCAATGACCACCAGCACCGGCGCAGCGTAGTGGGCCGCCATCGCCACTGTGGCGATCTGCGTCTTGTCGCCCATCTCGGCGAGGAAGAAGGTGATCAATGTCGCGCCGAACACGCCGAAGCGCCTGGCCACCCTGGTTTCCTCTTCCTCGATCTTGTCGGGGATCATGGTCCAGATCGCCATGCCGATGAAGGATGCGCCCAGCACCCAGCGCAGGACGCCAGGGCTGACGGCCGACGTGATCCAGGCGCCTAGCGCGCCGGCCAGGCCATGGTTGACGAGGGTCGCCAGCAGGATGCCCGCAATGATGGGGATGGGCTTCTTGAACCGCGCGGCGAGGATGAACGCCAGCAGCTGGGTCTTGTCGCCGATTTCGGCGAGGGCGACAACGCCCGTTGAGACGAGTAGGGTTTCCAAATGTGTCCTGAGGATAGCGCCGGCACGGGATGCGCCGATTCGGCCAGCATCAAACGCTCCAGGGGCTGCCGGTGATCAGGCGCCAGGCATTGGCATAGGCCACCAGGTGCCGGGCCTTGTCGCGCAGTGGGGCAAGCAATAAGTCGCGCTGGCGCCGGATCATTTCCGGGTATTGGCTGGCGACGGCGGGCCGGTAGTCGCTCGATGAGAGGAACCGCTCAGGGTACCGCTCAAGGATCGCCTTCGAGCGGTCGTCGAGTTGGCCCGCAGCGGTGAACAACGGTGCATCCCGTGCGCCGGAAGGCTGATACACATGTGTCGGCGCGGAGACGGCCAGGTCGAAATGCAGCCCGGGGAAGCGCTCGATGTCGGACCGGCCCGATCGCACCTGCTCCGGCGAAGGGTAGTGCCGGAACTCATGCTCACCCATGAAGAAGAACCGGCCCGTCTTCACGGCTTGTGCAACGCCCGAAACGAAGGCCTGCGGTCCCCGCCACCAGCCTGGGAACTCGCCACTGTTGGTGGTGGGAATGAAGTACTCGGGATGCGCGCGGTGCAGCTTGAGCGATGGCTCCCCGTTGGCGGCATACGCCGGTGCGAATGCGATCTGCGCGACGTCCAGGCGGTTCATGTCCTCGATCATGCGTGGCACATCGGTGGCGCCAACGGTCTGCAACACGTTCGGCGGAACCCCGGGGGACGTGGCGTCCATATAGGTCGCCTGCAGGTCAATGATCGGCAGACGGCCGCGATCGAGGATGCCGCGGATGCGGCGTTTCCAGGCGTCTTTGGATTGATCCCGCTCGGCGCCCTGGGCCGACGCGATCCCGGGAATGAGGTGGGCCGAACACACCGCGGCCAGGGCGGCGGCTGCTGTACGAAGTGGCGTCGATGGATCATGGCGCGGGCTTGGTCTGTCGGGTGTTGGGAATCACGCTGGACGGGTTATAGCAGGGGCCGGCACGTTGCCCGATCCGCGATAGGGTGCCGGCAAAGCGGCGCACAATTCGACGACAAGGCACACACAAGGCAAGTTCATGCGCCATGCATTGACCCAGCACCGCAGCCAATTGGCGACCATTGCCACCTGGGCCATGTTCAGCCGAGGGCTGGAGCCTGAGTTTCCGAAGGAGGTGACGCAGCAATTGGCACGCCTGAAAGGGCCGGCGCATGAAAGCGGCGACAGCATTCGCGACCTGCGCGCCTTGTGCTGGTGCTCGATCGACAACGACGATTCGCGCGACCTGGATCAGTTGACGGTGAGCCAGCCGCTGGCCAAGGGCAGCGTGCGCATCCTGGTGGCGGTGGCCGATGTGGACGCGCTGGTCAAGAAAGGCTCGCCGGTCGACGCGCACGCCAGGCACAACACGACCTCGGTCTACACCTCGGCGCGGGTGTTTCCCATGCTGCCCGAGCGGCTGTGCACCGATCTCACCTCACTCAACACCGACGAGGACCGCCTGGCCATCGTGTGCGAGATGGACTTCTCCGAGGACGGTTTGCTGGTCGGCTCGGTGATCTACCGCGCCCTGGTGCGCAACAAGGTCCAACTGGCCTACGACGCGATATCGGCCTGGATCGAAGGGCAGGGGCCATTGCCTGCGCCCGCCGCGCGCATTGACGGCCTGCAGGTTCAGCTGCGCACCCAGGACGCGCTGGCCCAGAAGCTGCGGGTGCTGCGGCGCGCCGAAGGCTCGCTGGAGCTCGAGACCTTCCAGCCCAAGGCCAGCTTCGACGGCGAGCGCATCACCGACATCCGCCAGCAGGTGCAGAACCGGGCGCGCCAGCTGATCGAGGAGCTGATGATCGCCACCAACGGCTGCACGGCGCGCTTTCTGGCCGCCCATGGCGGCGGCTCGCTGCGGCGCGTGGTGCGCTCGCCCGAGCGTTGGCGGCGCATCGTCGAGGTGGCGGCCAGCCATGGCTGCACGCTGCCCGTGCAACCCGATGGCAAGGCCCTGGAAGCCTTCCTGGCCCGGCAGCACCGCGACGATCCGCTGCATTTTCCGGACCTGTCGTTGGTGATCGTCAAGCTGATGGGGCGCGGTGAGTACGTCGTCGAGCGCGCCAAGGATTCACCGGTCGGCCACTTCGGCCTGGCGGTGCGCGACTACACGCACTCGACCGCGCCGAACCGGCGCTTCCCGGATCTGATCACCCTGCGCCTGCTCAAGGCCGCGCTCACCCGATCGTCCCCGCCCTATTCCAGCGACGAGTTGGAGGAACTGGCCGCGCACTGCACGCGCCAGGAGGACGCGGCCCAGAAGGTGGAGCGGCAGATGCGCAAGTCCGAGGCGGCCCTGCTGCTGCATTCGCGCATCGGCGAGCACTTCGACGGCGTGGTGACGGGCGTTACCGATCAGGGCGTGTGGGTGCGGATCTTCGAGCCGCCGGCGGAAGGGCGGCTGACCGGTGGCCTGCCCGCGCTGAAGGTGGGGCGGCCGGTGCGGGTGCGTTTGACGTCCACCTCGGTGGAGCGCGGCTTCATCGATTTTTCTCTCGAGCGCTTCAACCGCGATGCCGGCTGAAAAACCACCGCTGCAACGGCCGGGTGCGCTAGCGATCACCATGGCGATCGCCGCGCTGCTCGCGCCGATCCCCGCGTAGCTCGCGCCCTTCTGGCCGTGGCGGGTTGAGCTGCCCGCCCGGGCCCACGAACCCGGGCGGCGTTGGCAACTGCGGCCGTGGCCGGTACTCGCCGGACGGTGGGCGTGGCGGATGGTTGGGCGTGTAGTTCGGCGGTGGCACGGGGCGCCTGGCCCATTGATGCCGGTCCGCATACCATGGCCGGTCGCGGTAGTAGTGGGGCCAGTAGTCATTGAGCACGAAGGTGAGCACGCCGATGCCGATGACCGCGCCATAGGTCAGCACCGGGACATAGGTGTTCTGGTAGGGGTGATGGATGTGCGCCGCATAGATCCAGCCGCGCTCGGGTCCGGCGAACACATCGCACCAGCTGTAGTCGGAAAGGCAGCCTTGCACGGCGACCTGGTAGCCCTCGGGCAGCACCGCGACGACGGGATAGTCGAGGGCGGGGCCGGCGCGCAGGTGAACCGCCGTGGCCGTGAAGGCCGGCTGCGCCTGCACCGGGCCCGAAAGCGCCGCCGCGGCCAGTGCCACACATCCCCACACTGTGAAATGGGTCACAAAAGCTCCTTGTAAGCCGCCCCCCAGGGGGCCCTGGATGCCCGGTCAGTGTGCGCAGGGCACGCCGCGCTGGTGTGTCCGGCCCGCGACCAGGAGGTAACAGGAGCAATAGTTTAGGCCAGCCACGCAAGCCCCCATCCCGTCGCCGGCCTGACGGCGGCCAGGTCATCAGTGAACAAAGGCAGCAGCCGCGTCACGTACGCCGAACCACAGGAGATTCGATGTACGACCGCTACCAGGACCTGCTTGCCGCCTTCGCGCGCGCCAACCAACTCGACGCCGACATGCTCACCCAGACCCAGGCGTTGGAACTCGACGGGCTGTCGGTCGGCCTGGCGTTCGAAGGGGAGGGCGGTGAGGCCGACCTGGTGTGCTTTTGCGACCTGGGCCAGCCCGTGCCCGAACGGGCTGCCGAGGTGTTCAAGGACATGCTGGAAGCCAATCACTTCTGGCTGGGCACCGGCGGTGCCACACTGGGCTTGCAGCCCGCTACCGGCAACGTGATGCTGGCTTTGCGCACCCCGCTGGCCGTGCTGGGGATCGAGGGCCTCGCCGCCTTGCTCAAGTTGTTTACCAAGGTCGCCTCGTTCTGGGCGCGGCACCTGCGGTCGGACACGGGCCAGGGCTCGGGCGTGCTGCACTTTCCGGCGGTTGCGCTTTGAACCGCAGCCGCAAAGCCCTCATGGCTGGTCCGGTGTACTTCATCCCGGGCGCCGCCGCTGGTGGCGACCGGGTCCAGGTCGCCCGCAAGCATGCACAACTGCCGCCGCCGGCCGCGGGCGGCTCCGCATCGCGTGAGGTACGCCCTGGCCATGGCGCACGGTCGGTTGTCACCGGGGTCGTCGGCGCGGCTTTGGGCCTGGCCGCCGCCGTCACGGTCATCGGCGTCGCGGTGGCCCTGTGGCCGCTGGCCAAGATCGGCCAGCTGGTCAATCAGTACGTGACCGAGCCGCTCGCTGAAAAGCGCTTGCACAACGCCCACCGTACCCAACTGGACGCCCTGGCGCAGCCCAAGGCCGACTCTCTGGTCAAGAACGGGCGCGCCATGGATCTGCTGTACCAGCACGCCGGCATCGGGAAGGCCCGCAATGCCTGCGACACCGGGGGCCGCATGGGCCGCGACGAGCTGGCCCGCCTGGTGGCCACTGGCGAGCGGCTGGTGACAGCGCTTGACGTGAACGCTCTTGAAGAAGGCAACACCATTGCGGTCACCACCGCCGGCGGACAAAGGCACCACATCGCCTGCAGCGCCTATGGCGCGCGTGCCATCTCCTGGTATTTGATGGCGGTCGCCGCGCGCGAGCAGATTCGGTCGCCCCGTCCGCTGCCGCGCGTTGTTGAGCAGGGCGCCTATGTCTTGAAAGATCCAGACCGCAAGCTCTATCGCTTCCTCAGCGCCTGCCCCACGGCCGGGGCGCGGCCGTCCTCGCACTTCAACGAGCGTGCCGATCACGACCAGCAGGACATCCTCGGCGGTGTGATTCGCACCAACAAGTCTGCACAGCGCCGAATCGACGACTTCCGCTCACGGATGCCGGGAGATGCGGACACGATGTTGTTCGACACGCTGCGATCAAGCAATGGTGACGGCATCCCCGAGCTGCTCATCAAGTGGGAGACCGGCGGCACCCAGGGTGGCGGCGCCAACGAGGCGCATCACAACGCGGTTGACCGGTGCACCCGCCACGCCGCCGCGTTCCATCGCTACATGCGTCACACACTTGACTTTCCAGGTGCCTTCAGCCGCGAACTCGCGCATGCCTTCAATGCGGGGATCGGCCGCGAGCCGCCATTGATGCGCAAGGAGCACGTGAAGCAAGGCCCGTTGCGAACGACGGTGTACGAGGCACTGCTGGAGCTCACGGCTCATGCGCGGCGTTCGGGCTTTTCCGCTTTGACCCTGAACCAGGTCAAGTCGCAGGTGGGACGCGCAGGACTGCAGGGCGTCGAGGCCGTGCTTGAGTCGCTGAGAGAATTCACCACCGCGCGCCCTGACGAAGACAGCCTTGTGCGAAAGCTGCACGCTTTTGAACAGGTGATGCAGGCCGCCCTCCTTCAAATGGAGCGGGTCGACGGCATGCGCAGGCGCGGCGCCGAGGTGCAACTGCCTGTGTTCACCTGCGACCTGAGCGCCAACGACTTCTTGCAGCACTTGACATCAGACGAATTTGTGTGGCCCTAAACGCGCGAAAATCGTCCGAAATCGTCCGAAATCGCCCCAAATCGACCGCGATGGCCCGAACCCATTGGGCCTGCCTGTTCTTTGGGCAGCGCCCGCAAAGCCAAGCCTGGCTTGGCTATCTTGAGTTGTTCAAGAAGCTATCCACAGCTTAGGCCACAGCGGGCAGGGATAACTCGGTCTCAGGTCAGGTCGACGGCCTCTGTGTAAAAAGGCACATGGCAGTTCCAGCGCAGCGTGTGCTCGATGCGCTGGCGCAGGGCATCGGCCGCCGCCGGCTCGCCGTGGGTGATGAAGGTCTTTTTGGGCGCGTGCGGCAGCTTGCGCATCCACTCGAGAATTTCGCCCGCGTCGGCATGGGCCGACAGGTGCGCAAGCTGTTCGACCTCGGCGCGCACTGGAACGTCTTCGCCAAAGATGCGCAGCGAGGTTGCGCCGCCGGCCAGGGCCGCGCCGCGCGTTCCGCCGGCCTGGTAGCCGGCCAGCAAGATGGTGTTGCGCTTGTCAGGCGCAAAGGCCTGCAGGTGGTGCACCACGCGCCCGCCGGTGGCCATGCCGCTGGCCGCGATGATCACCATCGGCCCCTTGCGCGCATTCAACTCGCGCGATTCGTCGGGCGACTGCACGATCCGCACGTCGGCCGTCATGGCCTCGTATTCGGTGCGGCTCATGCGCAATTCATCAGTGTGGCGCCAGAAGACCTCGGTGGCCGCGGCCGCCATGGGGCTGTTGAGATACACGGGCAGGTGGTGGATCAGGCCGCGCTGCTTGAGCAGGTAGATGCAGTACAGCAGCGCCTGCGCACGCCCGACCGCGAACGCCGGAATCACCACCACGCCGCCGCGCGCGGCCGTGCGGTTGATCACCTCGGCCAGCTTGTCCAGCGGATCGACCGGCGGATGCAGGCGGTCGCCGTAGGTGGATTCGATCACCAGGTAGTCGGCGCCATCGGGCGTGACCGGCGCCTTCATCACCAGGTCATTGGGGCGGCCGAGGTCGCCGGAAAAAAGAATCGACCGCTCGCCGTCGTCCAGCCGCACGAAGGCCGAGCCCGGCATGTGGCCAGAGGGCCAGAAGTGGCCCTTGAGCCCCGGTGCTGCGTCGAAATCCTTGCCGTGCTTGATCGGCTTGAACAGCTTGAGGCATTGCTCGGCGTCTTGCCGCGTGTACAGCGGCAGGGCGGGGTGGTGCTTGCTGGTGCCGTGGCGGTTGTTGTAGTCGGCCTCTTCTTCCAGCAAGTGGCCGCAGTCGGGCAGCAGGATGCGGCACAGGTCGTAAGTGGCCGGCGTGCAATGCACCGGGCCGCGAAAGCCATTGCGCGCCAGCAGCGGCAGGTAGCCGCTGTGGTCGATGTGGGCGTGCGTGAGCACCACCGCGTTCACCTGCGCCGGATCCACAGGAAAGGGTGTCCAGTTGCGAATCCGCAAGGGTTTGTAACCCTGGAACAGGCCGCAGTCGACCAAGACGCGCCCATGGCCGTTGCGAAGCAGGTACTTGGACCCGGTGACGGTATCCGTGGCGCCGAGGAACTGAAGTTGCATCCTGTTACTTTAGCAGCGCGATGGCGCCTGTGGGGTGCCGGGCGACTAGCGCGATGGCGCCGCCGCCGATTGCTTGAGGATCGCCGCCCGCACCTTGCGCACATGGCCGATGCCGGCCGCGTCGGCCAGTTTCTCGTTACCCGCCAGCACAGCTTGCCCAATGTCGCGGTAATCGCGCAGGCGCAGTTGCTGCAGCGAACTCAGGCGGTGCTGGGCATGCACGATGGGCATGTGGATGGCGCGGAACATCCGGCGCAGCTCGCGGCTGGCGCCCAGGTCGAGCAGCACCCGGTAGAAGTGGCGGCGGGCGCGGGTGAAGTCTTCGGGTGCGGCGGCGTGGCCGGCCTTGTCCAGGCGCTCCAGCGCGTTTTCCAGCGCCTGCGTGGCACCACCCGCGGCGACCGCACGGGCGGCGGTACGGGCCAGCAGGCCGGTCAGGCGCTCGGCCACGTCGAGCACGTCGAGCGTTTCTCGCACCGACAGCGAACACACGACCGCGCCCTTGTGCCGCACGATCTCGATCACACCCTCGGCGGCCAGGCGTTGCAGGGCTTCTCGCACCGAGTTGCGGCCCACGCCGAACTGCGCGGCCAGGTCCCCCTCTACCAGGCGCTGGCCGGGCACCACATGGTGCGTGTCCAGGCCGTTGACAATGCCGAAGTACACCGTGTCCGACGCGCTGGCGGGCGTGTCGGCGCTGGTGCGGGAAGGGGCGGCGGTGTGGCTGGGCATGGTGGCGTTGGCTTGGGCCGGGAGAGCGATCGCGATTATCGTTCTACTTTATCGTGGGATTAGATTGTCCTACAATCTGCGCACCCAAGAATATCGCTGTTCACCTCCTCACCCCCCATCGAACCGGAGCTCACATGAATTTCGACCTCAGCCCCGAACTGCTTGCGCTGCGCGACCGCACTCGCCGCTTCATCGCCGAAAAAGTCATCCCGCTGGAAAAAGACCCGCGCCATGACAGCCACGGCCCCAGCCCCGAGTTGCGCGCCGACCTGGTGGCGCTGGGGCGCGCCGAAGGCCTGCTCACGCCGCACGCCTCCAAGGAGATGGGCGGGCTGGGCCTGTCGCATGTGGAAAAGTCGGTCATCTTCGAAGAGGCCGGCTACTCCTGGCTCGGCCCCACCGCGCTCAACATCCACGCCCCGGACGAGGGCAACATCCACCTGATGGAGGAAGTGGCCAGCCCGCAGCAGAAAGAGCGCTGGCTGCGCCCGCAGGTGCAGGGGCGCACACGCTCGTGCTTTGCCATGACCGAGCCCGACCCGGGCGCCGGTGCCGACCCCAGCATGCTCATGACCACGGCGGTGCGCGATGGCGACGATTACGTGATCAACGGGATGAAGTGGTTCATCACCGGTGCCGACGGGGCCGACTACATCATCATCATGGCGCGCATGGAAGACGGCTCGGCCTCCATGTTCCTGTCGGACATGAAGCGCGAAGGCATCACGCTGGTGCGCAACATGGACGCCATGGACGCGTGCTTTACCGGCGGCCATGGCGTGCTGCGCTTTACCAATCTGCGGGTGCCGGCCAGCGACGTGCTGGGCGAGCTTGGCAAGGGCTTTCGCTACGCCCAGGTGCGCCTGGCACCGGCGCGCCTGACGCACTGCATGCGCTGGCTGGGCCAGGCCCGGCGCGCGCATGACGTGGCTGTGGACTACGCCAGCCGCCGCCGCGCCTTCGGCAAGACCCTGGCCGAACACGAAGGTGTCGGCTTCATGCTGGCCGACAACGACATGGACCTGCACACCGCACGGCTGCACATTCAGCACACGGCGTGGCTGTTGGACCAAGGTCAAAATTGCAATTTCGAATCGAGCCGAGCCAAGGTGGTGTGCTCGGAGGCCGAGTGGCGTGTGGTCGACCGCTGCGTGCAGATCCTGGGCGGGCAGGGCGTGACGGCCGAACAGCCGGTGATGCGCATCTTCACCGACATGCGGGCGTTTCGCGTCTACGACGGTCCCAGCGAAGTGCATCGCTGGAGCATGGCGCAAAAGATCGTGCGCGCCGCGACCAAGGCCCGTGAGGCGACAGCATGACCGACAAGGCGTTGAACCGATTTCGGCTCGACGGCAAGCGGGCGCTGGTTACCGGTGCCTCCAGCGGGCTGGGCGAGCACTTCGCCCGCCTGCTGGCCCAGGCGGGCGCGGATGTGGTGGTGGCGGCGCGGCGTGTCGACAAGTTGCAGGCCCTGGTGCAGGAGATCGCCGCCGCCGGTGGCCAGGCCAGCGCGGTGGCGCTGGACGTCACCGACCCGGCCAGCGTGCGCCGCTGCTTCGACGACATCGCCAGCGGCGGTGTGCCCGACGTCATCATCAACAACGCCGGCGTCACCGTGACCAAGCCCGCGCTGCAGCAGACCCCCGAAGATTTCGACCAGGTGCTCGACACCAACCTCAGGGGCGGCTGGCTGGTCGCCACCGAGGCGGCGCGGCGCATGGTGGCCGCGGGCAAGGGCGGCGCGATTGTGAACATCGCTTCCATCCTCGGCGAGCGGGTGGCGGGTGGCGTGGCGCCTTATGCGATTTCCAAGGCCGGCGTCATTCAGGCCACCAAGGCGTTGGCGCTGGAGCTGGCACGCTACGGCATTCGTGTCAACGCACTCATGCCCGGCTATGTGGCCACCGACCTCAATCGAGAATTTCTGGCCAGCGAGCCGGGCCAGAAACTGCGCGCCCGTATCCCCAGCCGTCGCTTTGGCGAACTGAGCGACCTCGACGGGCCGCTGCTGCTGCTGGCCTCGGACGCGGGCGCCGCGATCTCCGGCGCCGCGCTGGCGGTGGATGGGGCGCACCTGGTGGGTGGGCTATGAGTGCTGATCTCTCCCTGGCGGCGCTTGAGCGCTACCTGCAGGCGCAGGGGCTGTTGCATGGCCCGCTGACCCTCGGCGTGCTCGCGGGCGGGCAGTCCAACCCGACCTTCAAGCTCACCACCGGTGGCCGGCACTACGTGCTGCGCAAACAGCCCTCGGGCACCCTGCTGCCGGGGGCCCATGCCATCGATCGCGAGCACCGCGTCATGAAGGCCTTGCAAGGCACCGCCGTGCCGGTGCCCACGATGCTGGCCTACTGCGACGACGCCAGCATCGTCGGCACGCCGTTTTTCCTGATGGACTTCCTGGACGGCCGCGTGCTGGCGGACCAGTCGCTGCCCGGCATGACGCCCGCCGAGCGCGGCGCCATCTACCGCGAGATGAACCGCGTGATCGCCGCCTTGCACAGCGTCGACTGGCGGGCCGTGGGGCTGGAGACGTTTGGCAAGCCGGGCAATTACTTCGGCCGGCAGATCGCTCGCTGGTCGCGCCAGTGCCGCGAATCGACCGTGCCCCTGTCCGACGACATGCTGCGCCTGATGGACTGGCTGCCCCAGCACATCCCGCCGGGTGACGAAACCACCCTGGTGCATGGCGACTTCCGGCTGGACAACCTGGTGCTTCACCCAAGCGAGCCGCGTGTCATCGGCGTGCTCGACTGGGAGCTGTCGACGCTGGGACATCCGCTGGCCGATTTCGCCTACCACTGCATGAGCTGGCATATCCCGCCGAACGTCTGGCGCGGCATCAGCGGTCTGGACCTGGCGGCGTTGGGGATTCCGGGCGAAGAGGACTACATGCGCACGTACACGCGGGCCACGGGCCGCGAAGTGGCCGAGCACTGGAACTTTTATATGGCCTACAACCTGTTTCGCATGGCCGCCATCCTGCACGGCATTGCGCAGCGTGCCGTCGACGGCACCGCCGCTGGGGCGGACGCGGTGGAGACCGGTGCCAAGGCCGCGCCGCTGGCGGCCCTGGGGTGGGGCTGCGCCTTGCGTTACGCGGGCCGCAGCGCTGCGCATTGAGGTTTCCCTATCTTTCGCGACACGCACCCTCCGTTCGCCCTGAGCACCGTCGAAGGGCTCAGCGCGATCGGGGTCACGCTGTCGCGTCGATCGCCTCGATCTGCCCCGTCAGTTCGAGCCAGCGCTCTTCCAGCGGCTGCAGCTCGCCGCCGATAGCCTTCAAGCGGCGGCCCAGGTCGGCCATTTCGGCGGGGCCCATGGGCTGCGCAAGGCGCGCTTCGAAATCGGCCTTGTCCGCTTCCAGCTGCGCCATGCGCGCCTCGGTCTTTTCCAGATCCTTGCGCAGCGGACGCAGGCGCATCGTCGCGTCCTGGCGCTGCTGGGCGTCTGAGGCCGTGGCGGCCACGACAGGAGCGGGCGCCGCGGCATCAGTCTGGTTGCGCGCTTCTTCCCTCAGCCGCTTGGATTCGTCCAGCAGGTACTGCTGGTAGTCGTCGAGGTCGCCGTCGAAAGGCTTGATCTCGCCGCGCCCGACCAGCCAGAACTCGTCGCACACCGAGCGCAGCAGGGCGCGGTCGTGGCTGACCAGCATCAGGGTGCCTTCGAACTCGTTGAGCGCGACGGCCAGGGCCTCTCGGGTGGCCAGATCCAAGTGGTTGGTGGGCTCGTCCAGCAGCAGCAGGTTGGGGCGCTGCCAGACCATCATGGCCAGCACCAGCCGCGCTTTTTCGCCGCCGCTCATGGTGCCCACGGCCTGCCTGACCATGTCGCCTGAGAAGTTGAAGGTGCCCAGGAAGTTGCGCAACTCCTGCTCGCGCCCCGGGGGGCCGACCTCGCGGGCCAGGCGCGTCATATGCTCCAGCGGGTTGTCTGGCGGGCGAAGCACGTCCAGCTCTTGCTGGGCGAAGTAGCCGATGTTCAGGCCCTTGCCTTCGGTGATGGTGCCGGCGATGGCGCCGATCTCGTGGGCGATGGTCTTGACCAGGGTCGATTTGCCCTGCCCGTTGGCGCCCAGGATGCCGATGCGCTGACCGGCCAGCACCGAGCGGCTGACACTGCGCAGGATGACCTTGTCGGGGCCGTAGCCGAACGATGCGTCGCTGATGGCCAGCATCGGGTTGGGCAGGTTCTGCGGCTCCTTGAACTCGAAGGTGAAGTCGGCCTCGGCCAGCACCGGGCCGATCCTCTCCATGCGCTCCAGCGCCTTGACCCGGCTTTGCGCCTGCTTGGCCTTGCTGGCCTTGGCCTTGAAGCGGTCGATGAACTTCTGCAGGTGCGCCATCTTCTCCTGCTGCTTGGAGAACGCGCTTTGCTGCTGCTCCAGCTGCAACAGACGCATGTTCTCGAAGGTGCTGTAGTTGCCGCCGTAGCGCGTGAGGCGCTGGTTCTCGATGTGCAGGGTGACGTTGGTCACCGCATCCAAAAACTCACGGTCGTGGCTGATGACGATCATGGTGCCGGCATAGCGCTGCAGCCACGATTCAAGCCAGACCAGGGCGTCCAGGTCCAGGTGGTTGGTGGGCTCGTCCAGCAGCAGCAGATGTGACGGGCACATCAGCGCGCGGGCCAGTTGCAGGCGCATGCGCCAGCCGCCCGAGAAGCTGTTGACCGGGTTGTTCAGCTCGTCGCTGCGAAAGCCCAGGCCGAGGATCAGCGCCTGCGCGCGCGGCACCGCGTCGTGCTCGCCCGCGTCGTGCAGGTCGGCGTACGCGTGCGCGATGGCCATGCCGGCGTCCATGTCGTCGGGGTCGGCCTCGTGCGCGGCGTCGGCATCGGCCAGACGTTGGCGCACGCCCATCAGGCGGGTGTCGCCGGCCAACACGAAGTCGGTGGCCGCCTCGTGCGTCTCGGGCATCTCCTGCGCCACCTGGGCCATCTCCCACTGGGTGGGGATGGAAAAATCGCCGCCGTCTTCGTGCAACGTGCCGTTGAACAGGCCGAACAAACTCGACTTGCCTGCGCCGTTGCGACCCACCAGGCCGACCTTCTCGCCGGGATTGAGGGTGACCGAGACCTTGTCGAGCAGCACCTTGGCGCCGCGTCGAAGAATGACATCGCGCAGTGTGATCATCGAGATAGTCCAATGAAACCGGCAAATCGGCCGTTCGTGGTTCCCACCCTGCGGGCAGGGGTCTGGCAGGGCGCCCTGCGTCGTTGCGTCCCTTGCCGAGGCGGCCAGCCTCGGCTGCAGGCCGCGCCTAGCAGGTCGCCCTGCCAAACCCCTGCGCACAGCCGATTTGCCGATTTCATTGGACTAGCGCCTCACGCGTGAGCAGCAGCACCTGGTCTTCACCGGCGCTGGTGTCCAGCCAGACGGCTTCGAGGTGGGGAAAGGCGGCTTCGAAATGGGCGCGCTCGTTGCCGATCTCCAGCACCAGCACCGCGCCTTCGTTCATGCGCGCGGGCGCGTCGGCCAGCAAGTGTCGGATGAAGTCCATGCCGTCAGCGCCGCCGGCCAGCGCCAGTTCGGGCTCGGCGCGGTACTCGGCGGGCAGGAGGGACATGCTTTGGGTGTTCACGTAAGGGGGGTTGCAAAGAATCAGGTCGTAAGGCCCTTCGCAGGCTTGCAGACCATCGGAGACGATGAGGCGCACGCGGTCTTGCAAGCCGTGCCGGGTGATGTTGATGCGCGCGACTTCGAGCGCGTCGCTGGACAGGTCGGCCGCGTCCACCCGCACGTCGGGCCAGGCCATGGCCGCCAGCACGGCCAGGCTGCCGTTGCCGGTGCACAGGTCGAGCACGCGTATCGTGTGCACACCCAGCCAGGGGTCGATGCCGCCGTCGGCCAGCAACTCGGCGATGAAGCTGCGCGGCACGATGGCACGCTCGTCGATGTAGAAGGGCACGCCCTGCAGCCACGCCTCGCGGGTGAGGTAGGCGGCGGGCTTGCGGGTGTTGATGCGTTCGCGCAGCAGCTGCGCCACCTGCGTCTGGTGCTCGGGGGACACGGCTTGCGCGGTCACCGAATCCAGCTCGTCCAGCGGCAGGCCCAGGCGCCACAGCACCAGCCAGGCGGCCTCGTCGAAGGCATTGGCCGTCCCATGCCCGAAGGCAACACCGGCATCCGCCAGCTGCTTCGCGGCGGATTCGATCAGTTCGATGACGGTCATGCCTCAGCCCGGAGATCGCGCAAGTTGCTCCAGCTGCTCCAGGGTGCGCCGGTAGATGTTCTTGAGGGGCTCGATGTCGGCCACGGCCACGTGCTCGTCGATCTTGTGGATGCTGGCGTTGACGGGGCCGAACTCGATCACCTGGGGGCAGATCTGCGAGATGAAGCGCCCGTCGCTGGTGCCGCCGGTGGTGGACAGCGCGGTCACGAAGCCGCATTCGGCCTGAATCGCTTGCTGGATAGCGCCCACCAGCTCACCGGGCGTGGTGAGAAAGGGCAGGCCGCCGACCGTCCAGGCCAGAGTGTGCTCAAGGCCATGGCGCGCCAGCACCTGTGCCACGCGCTCCTGCAGGCCCTGCGCCGTGCAATCGCTGGAGTAGCGCAAGTTGAAGTCGATGACGACCTCGCCGGGAATGACGTTGCCCACGCCCGTTCCACCATGGATGTTGCTGACCTGAAAGCTGGTGGGCGGGAAAAAATCGTTGCCGCGGTCCCACTCGGTGGCGGCCAGTTCGGCCAGTGCGGGCATAGCCTGGTGAATCGGGTTGCGCGCCAGTTGCGGGTAGGCGATGTGGCCCTGCACGCCCTTGACCGCGAGCTTGCCGGTGAGGCTGCCGCGCCGGCCGTTCTTGATCATGTCGCCCAGGCGCTCGACCGAGGTGGGTTCGCCCACGATGCACCAGTCGAGCCGCTCGGCCCGCGCCTTCAGGCGCTCACACACCACCACCGTGCCGTCGACGCTGGGGCCTTCCTCGTCGCTGGTGATCAGCAGGGCCATGGAAAGCGCCGGGGCGGGTGTGGCGGCGAGAAACTCTTCCACCGCCACGGTAAAGGCGGCGATGGAGGTTTTCATGTCGGCGGCGCCGCGGCCGTAGAGCCGGCCGTCGCGGTGCGTGGGCACGAAGGGGTTGCTGCTCCATTGCTCCAAGGGGCCGGTGGGCACCACGTCGGTGTGGCCGGCAAAGACCACGGTGCGTGCGCTGCTTCCGGCGCGCTTGGCCCACAGGTTGGTGACGCGAAAATCGCCGGGGCCGCTCTCGATGGTTTCGCAGCCGAAACCCAGCGGCGACAGGCGCTGCGCGAGCAGGGCCTGGCAGCCCGCATCGTCGGGCGTGAGGGAGCGGCGCGAGATCAGCTGTTCAACGAGTCGGACGGTGTTGTTCATCGGATAAGGCGCGTCAAGCACTCCGCCCGAAAGCAGTGTCCAGATCAGCGGCCACCGCGGAACCGGCTTTGCCGGGCCGCTGGTGGCGCCCCCTTGAGGGGGAGGCGCCGAAGGCGCTTCGGGGGTGGGCTGTCATTTCAATGCTTGACGTCCAACGTGATTTCAGTGAACGAAGGCTGGTCGTCGTCCGCATCCGGCGCCTGCGCAGCCGCCGGACGCGACGTGAAGTCGTTCGCCAGCCGGTACATCAGGTTGTTGGGCGAATCGGAATGCGCCAGGCCTTCCTTGCGGTCGACCATGCCCGTGGTGATCAGGCGGGCGATGTCCTGCTCGAAGGTCTGCGAGCCTTCGGCCATGGATTTTTCCATGGCTTCGCGCACCTCGGAGAAGTCGCCTTTTTCAATCAGCTCGCGGGTCAGTTGCGAGTTCAGGAACACCTCCACCGCCGGCACCCGCCCGCCTTGCACCGTGCGCAGCAGGCGCTGCGAGACGATCGACTTGAGCGCCCCCGCCAGGTCGCCCAACAGCGTGGGGCGCACCTCGACCGGGTAGAACGACAGGATGCGGTTGAGCGCCTGGTAGCTGTTGTTGGCGTGCATGGTCGCCAGGCACAGGTGGCCCGACTGCGCGTAGGCAATCGCCTGCGACATGGTGGTGCGGTCGCGGATCTCGCCGATCAAAATGACGTCGGGCGCCTGGCGCAGCGCGTTCTTCAGGGCCACCTCGGCCGACTGGGTGTCGGTGCCGACCTCGCGCTGGTTGACCACCGAGCGCTTGTTCTTGAACACGAACTCGATCGGGTCCTCGATGGTGAGGATGTGGCCGCTGGTGTTGGTGTTTCGATGGTCGAGCATGGCCGCCAGCGTGGTGCTCTTGCCGGCGCCGGTGGCGCCCACCATCAGCACCAGGCCGCGCTTTTCCATGATCAGGTCGGCCAGCACCATGGGCACGTTCAGGGCGTCCAGCGAGGGAATCTCGGCCGGTATGTAGCGGATGACCGCCGCGTATGAGCCGCGCTGGCGCATCGCGGAAACGCGAAAACTGCCCACACCCTCGATGGTGTGGCCCATGTTCAGCTCCCCGGCGCGCTCCAGTTCGGCGATGCGCTCGGCCGGCAGCACCTCGGCCAGCAGGGCGCGCGGCGCTTCGGGCGGCAGGTTTTGGGCGTTGATCGGCACGCATTGCCCGTTGATGCGGATCTGCGCCGGCGCGTGCGCCGTGAGGTAGACGTCCGAGGCCTTCTTGTCGGCCATCAGCCGCAAGATTCTCTCCATCGTGCTTGTCGGGGTGACTTCAGCCATGTCCTTACTCCTCAATCAAAGCGCCGTCATCCCCGCGAATGCGGGGATCCAGGAGCGCGGTTGGTCCGGCGATACGGGCCTTTGCTGCGCTCGGCCTGGGCCTGGATTCCCGCCCCCGCCTTCGCTGGGGGCAGGCTCTTCGCGGGAATGACGGGTGTTCGTCATCAGTCGCGCAGCAGGTCGTTCAGGCTGGTCTTGGCACGCGTTTGCGCGTCGACCCGCTTGACGATGATGGCCGCATACAGGCTGTAGCGGCCGCCGTCCTTGGGCAGGCTGCCCGAGATGACCACCGAGCCCGCGGGAATGCGGCCATAGCTCACCTCGCCTGAGGCACGGTCATAAATGGGGGTGCTCTGGCCGATGTACACGCCCATGGAGATCACCGAGTTTTCCTCGACGATCACACCCTCGACCACCTCGGAGCGGGCGCCGATGAAGCAGTTGTCCTCGATGATGGTCGGGTTGGCCTGCAGCGGTTCCAGCACGCCGCCCAGGCCCACGCCGCCAGAGATGTGCACGTTCTTGCCCACCTGCGCGCACGAGCCGACGGTGGCCCAGGTGTCGATCATGGTGCCTTCGTCGACATAGGCGCCGATGTTCACGTAGCTGGGCATCAGGATGGCCCCCTTGCCAATGAAGCTGCCGCGCCGGGCGACCGCTGGCGGCACCACGCGCACGCCGGTGGCGGCCATTTGCTCGGGTGTGAGGTGGGCGAACTTGGTCTGCACCTTGTCGTAGAAACCCAGGTCGCCGGCCTTGATGACCTCGTTGTCCTTCAGGCGGAAAGACAGCAGAACCGCCTTCTTGATCCACTGGTGCACCGTCCACTGGCCCACGCCCTCACGCGTGGCCACGCGCAGATGGCCGTTGTTCAACTCGCCGATCACGTGTTCGACGGCGTCGGCCACTTCAGCCGGGGCGGACTTGGGCGACAGGCTGGCGCGGTTGTCCCAGGCGGTGTCGATGATCTGCTGCAGTTGCTGGCTCATGGGATGCTTGCTTTACTTGAACTTGGATTGGACGAAATGGACGATGCGATGCGCGGCTTCCAGGCACTCGGCGGTGTCGGCCACCAGGGCCATGCGGATGCGGTTCGCGCCCGGGTTGAAACCTTCGACTTCCCGGGCAAGATAGCTGCCTGGCAAAACCGTGACATTGTATTGAGCGAGCAGCTCACGGGCGAATGTGGCGTCGCCCACGCCGGCCGGAACGCCGGCCCAGAGATAGAAGCCGGCGTCGGGCAGACGCACGTCGAGCACCTGCGCCAGCACCGGGGTGACCTGCGCGAACTTCTGGCGGTACAGCGCCCTGTTGTCCACCACATGGCCCTCGTCGTTCCAGGCGGCGATGCTGGCGGCCTGCACCACCGGGTTCATGGCGCTGCCGTGGTAGGTGCGATACAGCAGAAAGTGCTTGAGGATGGCCGCGTCGCCGGCCACGAAGCCCGAACGCAGTCCGGGGACGTTGCTGCGCTTGGACAGGCTGGTGAAGGTCACCAGCCGCTCGAAGCCGCGCCCCAGGGCCTTGGCCGCTTCCAGGCCGCCCAGGGGCGGCTCGTCACGGAAATAGATCTCGCTGTAGCACTCGTCCGAGGCGATCACGAAACCGTGGCGGTCTGACAGCTCGAACAGCTTGCGCCACTCCTGCAGCGGCATCACCGCCCCGGTGGGGTTGCCCGGCGAGCAGACAAACACCAGCTGGGTGCGGGCCCAGACCTTGGCGGGCACCCGGTCCCAGTCGATCGCGAAGTTGCGGGCCGGATCGCTGGGGGCGTAAAACGGCGTGGCGCCGGCCAACAGGGCGGCGCCTTCGTAGATTTGGTAGAACGGATTCGGGCAGACCACCACCGGTGCGCCCGCAGCGGTGGGCGTGGGGTCGATCACCGTCTGGGCGAAGGCGAACAGCGCCTCGCGCGAGCCATTGACGGGCAGCACCTCGGTGGCCGCGTCCAGCGCCAGGCCGTAGCGCCGCTCGATCCAGCCCGCGCAGGCGGCCCGAAGGGCGGGGTCGCCGGCGGTGGCGGGGTAGACCGCCAGACCGGCCAGCGAGCCGGTGAAGGCCTGCTGGATAAAGGGTGGGGTGGGGTGGCGCGGCTCGCCGATGCCCAGGCTGATGGGCCGATAGACAGGGTTGGGCGTGACGCCCGCGAACAATTGCCGCAGCCGCTCGAAGGGGTAGGGCTGCAGTTTCGCGAGAAGGGGGTTCATAGGCCCGATTATCCCCGCGGCCAAGCCCCACCCCGTCATCCCCGCGAAGGCGCACCGGTGTCCGGAATAACTTTTCGTCATCCCCGCGCAGGCGCACCGGTGTCCGGAATAACTTTTCGTCATCCCCGCGCAGGCGCACTGGTGTCCGGAATAACTTTTCGTCATCCCCGCGCAGGCGCACTGGTGTCCGGAATAAATTGATCGGGTGATACAAAGACAAAGGGGCGGCCTCGGTGGAATTTCCGTTCGCCCTGAGCCTGTCGAAGGGCATGCGAGTGCAAGTGCGA
>CANJQN010000039.1 GCA_947476465.1 Comamonadaceae bacterium
CGCCACGCCTCTGGATCCCCGCCTTCGCGGGGATGACATTCATCTCGTCATTCCCGCGAAGGCGGGGGGACGGCACGTCACGTGGGTAGACGCCTCGCCTCTGGATCCCCGCCTGCGCGGGGATGACGAAAAGTTATTCCGGACACCCGTGCGCCTGCGCGGGGATGACGACTACTTGAATCTATTCCGGACACCAGTGCGCCTTCGCGGGGATGACGGCGACTTGAATCTATTGCGGACACCGGTGCGCGTTCGCGGGAATGACGGTCACGGGGCTGGGGTCTCGCGTTCGATGACGGCACATCAGGCGGGGTCCCAGTCGAAGACGTCCTGCGAGCGGTCCAGCTTGTAGAACGACGGGCGCATCGCCGGGATGGCGCGCTCGGCCACCGTCTGGGGTGTCCAGCCTTCGCCACCAGCGTGCATTGAGCGCAGCGGGCGGCTCTGGCTCATGAGGAAGATCTCGTTGGCGCGCACCGCGAAGATCTGGCCGGACACCTCGGCCGCCGCATCGCTGGCCAGGTACACCGCCAGCGGGGCGATCTTGGCCGTTTCCATGGTTTTGAGGCGCTCGACGCGGGCCTGCTGCTCGGGCGTCTCGGTGGGCATGGCGCCAATCATGCGGCTCCAGGCGAAAGGCGAAATGCAGTTGGAGCGCACCTTGAACCGGGCCATGTCCATCGCGATCGACTTCGACAGCGCCGCGATGCCCAGCTTGGCCGCCGAATAGTTGGCCTGCCCGAAATTGCCGATCAGGCCGGAGGTCGACACCATGTGCACGTACGAACCCGACTGCTGCGCCTTGAAGTGCGGGGCGGCGGCACGTGAGACGTAGAAGGCGCCATTGAGGTGCACGTCGATCACGGCACGCCACTCGTCGACGCTCATGTTGAAGAAGAAGCGGTCGCGAAGGATGCCGGCGTTGTTGATGACGCCGTCGATGCGCCCGAAGGTGTCGACGGCCTGAGTCACCATGCGGTTGGCGCCATCCCAGTCGGCGACGCTGTCGCCGTTGGCGACTGCCGTGCCGCCGGCGGCAACGATCTCCTGCACCACCTGCTCGGCGCGGGCGAGGTCCTGGCCTTCACCGCCGACGGAGGCGCCCAGATCATTGACCACCACCTTGGCGCCCTCACGCGCCAGTGCGAGGGCGAAATCGCGGCCGATGCCGCCGCCGGCGCCGGTAACCAGCACCACCTTGTCCTGTACGAACTTCATCATCAATTGTTCTCCGTCTTGGGGGCTGCGGGGCGCATGTGCTCCGTGGCCATCTCGTCCACCCGGTGCCAGATCTCCTCGGCCATCGGCCGGCGCGATTCCTCCAGGATGTGGCCGACCAACCCGACCGCGCGGGCCATCACACCCAGGCCGCGGCAGATCTTCCAGTCGAAGCCCATCTCGCAGCACAACGCGCCGATCGCGCCGGTGGCATTGACCGGCAGCACCTTGCCGCTGGCGCGCTCGGCCTCTTGGGCCACGGCCAGCATCAGCTTGATGTAGGGGCCGTCGAAACCGTTGTCCTTGGCCAGTGCCAGCAGGCGCGGAGTGCGTGGGTCGATCGGCTTGTGAATCGGGTGGCCGATGCCGGGGACGATGCGGCCCTGGCTGCGGTATTGCTCGACCGCGCTACGTGCCAGCGCGGTGAAGTCGGCCGCCGCGTCGGGCTTGGGCATGGCCTCGCTGAGCAGGCGGGCGGCGCCCTCGATGCTGCCCACGAACACCGTGCCCAGGCCATTCAGCCCCGCGGCGACCGCGCCTTGCAGCGACTCGGGCGCGCCCAGGTAGGTCATGCGGGCCACGATGGCGCTGGGTGTCATGCCGTGCTCGACCAGGGTGACCACCATCGCGTTGAACATGCGCGATTCGGCCGGCGTCGGAAAGCGCCCGGTCAGTTCCATGAACCCCATGTCGCCCAGGTTCAGGTGCCCCAGGATCTCGGAGGGGAAATCCCGCCCGAACACGGTGATGCTGGAGGCGTCGCTCCAGCCGATATCGGTGCGTACTTCTTTCTTCTTTCGTGCCACGGTCTCTCCTTGCGGTGGGCGGCAATGCTAGCGGGCACGCTCGTGGCGTGGCAAGTTAAATAATTTGAATGATTGTTAAAGTATGGCTTGCGATGAAGATCAATTTCAAGCTCCTCACCACCTTCCTGGCGGTGGCCGACAACGCCAGCTTTCGCAAAGCGGCCGACCAGACCCACCTGTCACTGCCCGCCGTCAGCATGCAGATCAAGCAGCTGGAGGAGCAGCTGGGCGTGGCGCTGTTCCAGCGCACCACGCGCCGCGTCGAGCTCACCCGCGAGGGCGAGCAGCTCATGATCAGCACCCGCAAGGCGATGGCCGAGCTCGATGGCGCCCTCACCAGCATCCAGCAGGCGGCGAACCTGCAGCATGGGCACCTGTCCTTCGGCTGCGTGCCCACCATCGCCGGAACGCGCCTGCCGCAATTGCTGGTGGAGTTCGCCCGGCGCTTTCCGGCTATCTCGGTGCGGGTGCGCGAGCTGGCGCAGCCCGAGCTGCTGGAAGCGGTGCGCCGGCGCGAGCTCGATTTCGGCATCGGCCCGCAGCCCGAAAAGCACGGCGAGCTCGATTTCCGGCCATTGTTCGTCGATGAATACGTCGCCCTGGTGCCGGCCTCGCACCCGGTGGCCGGCAAGTCGGGCATCTCCCTGCGCGAGCTGTGCCGAATGACGCTGCTGACGCTGGGCGCCTCGCAGTTCCAGGGCCAACTGATTGCCGCACTGGCCGAAGAGCGCCTGGAGCCGGAGCTGAACTACGAGTTCACCCACGTCAGCACCTTGGTGGCCATGGTCGAGGCGGGCCTGGGTGTGGGCGTCATGCCGGCTGTGGCGGTGCCGCCGCGGCGCACGGCGCTCAAGGCCTTGCGCATCATTCGTCCGGTGCTCACGCGCACTATCTCGGTGGTTACCATCCGAGGCCACACACTCTCGCCGTCGGCGGCGAGCTTCGTGGAGCTGTGCGATCTGCTGGTGCCCAGGAAGTCGAAGGCGGCCTAGTCAGCCGCTTACTGCGGCTCGATGCCCGCCTTCTGCATCAGCGATTCCCAGCGCGGGTTGTCGCCCTTGATGCGTTTGTCCAGGTCCGCCGCCGACAGTGGCATCACCGAGGTGTTGAGCGTCTGGAACCGCGCCTTGACCTCGGTCTTGTCCAGTGCGGCACGCACGGCGGCGTCGAGCTTGTCGACCACCGCAGGCGGGGTGCCGGCCGGCGCCATCACCGCGATGATGGTCTCCAGGCTGCCGCTGGCCCGCGGGAAAGCCTCTTGCAGCGTGGGAATATCCGGCGCGCCGCCATAGCGCTTGGCGGCCGATATGGCCAGGGCCCGCGCCTTGTTGCCATTGACCTGCGCCAGCCCGCTGCCCAGGTCGACCACCGCCACCTGCACCTGCCCGCCGATCAGGTCGGTGACCGCCTGCGGGATGCCGCGATAGCTCACGGCGGTCGGCTTGGAATCGGTCACGGTCGAGAACAGCGCGACGGCGATCTGGCCGCTGGGCGAGCCGAAGGCCATGGTCAGCGGCGGCTGGGCCTGATTGGCGGCCTTTGCCAGGTCCGCGACGGAGCGCAGCGGCGACGACAGCGGCACCAGGAACATCATGGACGTGGAGCCCACGCCGGCCACCGCAGCAAAGCCTTGCACCGGCTCGTACGGCAGGGTCTTGAACAGGCTCTTGGCGACGAACATGGCCGACGACCCCAGCAGCAGGGTGTAGCCGTCCGGCTTGGCGTTGGCGACATAGGCCGCGCCGATGGTGCCTTGCGCGCCGGCCTTGTTCTCCACCACCATCGGTTGCCCGAGCAAGGGACTGACCGCGTTGGCCAGGATGCGGGCCACGCTGTCAGTGACCGAGCCGGCGGGGAAGGGCGCGACCAGTGTCACGGGGCGGGTGGGAAAGTCTTGTGCGTGTGCCAGGGCGGCCGATGCGCTGAGAAGCGAGGCGACCACCCAGCGAATCCAATGTCTGCGTACCAAGCGAAGTCTCCTGATAGTTATCGGGGTGAGCGTAGGGCCGGATCGCCGCCCGCACAAATCAAATAATCTGAATCTTTGTTCAAGCCGCGGACAACACCAGTGCGGCGGCCTCAACGCGGCGCCAGATCCGCCGCCACGTACTGGCCGGCCTCGCGGATCCCCCGAAACCGCACGCCGTCGCCGGGCTTGAGCCGCGCGAGCACGCTGCGGTCCTTGACCTGAAATTCCATGGCCATGGGCGACATGCCCAGGTTGGGAATCTCCTCATGATCGATCACGATCGTGCCGTCCGCGGGCTCGATGCTCACCACCTTGCCGAACACGAACGAGGCCCTCTCGGCTGTGGCGGGCACGGACGCCATCCTTGGCAATGTGGGCGTCGATGTCTGCGCCCGAACCTGTAGCCCATACGAGGCGGCCGTGACGGCCAGGATGGCGGCGACGCGATGGAGAATCGAGGCTGTCTTGTGCGGTGTCATCGGTCTGGTCACTCCTACTTCGAACCAGTGCAGTATGCGGATCGAATGTTCCGAATCTGTGACGCAAGCACGCGCAGGTGGCGATCGCGGCGATGTCTTACTCGGGTGTCGGAACACTCCGACGAGCTCATCAGTCGTCCAGCGACGCGCTCCAGCGGTCGCCCCAGCCCTTGCGGGTGTCGTCCAGCTCACGCCGGCTGCGTTTGGTGGGGCGCCCCTGCTCGATCGACAGGGCGGGCTCGCGGGCATAGCGCCGCTGCTCGGCCGCCTGGTCGCGGGCGGCAAGGCTCTCGGTGGTTTCCTCGTACAGCAGCTGGGCGGCCGGCGCCGGGCCGCGCAGGCCCGAGATGCCAAGCACGGTCACCGTGCGGGTGACCGCCTCACGCCGGATCGCGACGGTGTCGCCCACCTTGACCTCGCGGGCGGGCTTGGCGTCCTGGCCGTTGACGGCCACGCGGCCTTTGCCGATCTCTTCGCTGGCGAGCGAGCGCGTCTTGTAAAAGCGCGCGGCCCACAGCCATTTGTCGATGCGTAACCTGTCCATGTCAGATCGAATTGTGTGTAAAGGGTAGCGGCACATTGGCGTCGAGGCCGCCAATGCGACCTTCGGCGACGCGCCTGCCCAGGGTCATTGAACCATGCGACTGACCGCCTCGCCGCAGCGTCGGCGATCTTGCGGCCCCGCCTGGCAGGGACGGGTCCCGATCAGCGGGGCTGAAAAGCGATGCCCCGCTCAGGCCCCCGTGGTTGCGGACTGAATATCGGCCGTGTCAAAAATGTAACTTTCAAACAGCATAAATATTACAAATATACTAAAGTACCCATAAATAGTAACAGCTCAAACCATCTTCGCATTCATGGCAAACACCTACACTGATGCACAGCCGACGATCGAAACGTCGGCTTCCAACCCCGGCTCAGAATTCAGTCGGCAGGCTCAGATTTTCATCGGCGCGGACAGGAGCAGTGCGGAATTTAAATGGAGTTTGTATCAAGTAAATTCTTGACCTGTCGATTATCAAATATGTTTTTTGGTATTTCTGACTCGCATAGAAAGTTGCTTACTTGAAACCCAATTTCATTCAGTTTTGGCTAGGCTGCGTCATCAGTTTTCTGATGGTTCATGCCGCATATGCACAGCCTAGAAAAAGGGTTGCGCCTGTGGCTGCAGAGGCGCCCTCGGGTTCGTGTGTCATTGCAGAGTTCAGGCATATCGCATTAACCGTACATGATCCTCAAGAGCGGCAAAACAAAGCGATTGAATGGCTGCAAAAAAATGGCAGCTTTTGCGCCCTCGAAAAAATGTTCATTCTTGTTTCAAGCAAAGCTTCATTGTTGGGAACTGCAGACAGTGTGGCATTGGGTACAGTCATAGACAGCATCATTGAAAAGCGCATGGGCGGTGATCATGTCGTCGTTAGTCGATACTATCAACCTGATGTGCAAAGTCCTGGCAAGAGCCGTGAAGAAGCCACTGCAGTTAAAACCACCGGGTCGAGCCCTGCGCCAAATCCAACAGCGGGTGGCCCTGCGGGCCGTGGTGCGGCAACGCCTGCGGTTGTGGCGCTGGCAGCTGCACCGGCTTTTGGTGCAATGCCGGCTGCAACCGGCGCAGCCAGTATTAACATCAACATGGGTGGTCCCAAGCCACCCGACGAAGACATGTCCCGCAAGTACCCCTTGCCAACGGAGCCCATGTTTTTATTTCCACCAGAGTTCGGAGCCCCCACGCTCAATTATTTTGGGAAAATCAGACGCCAATTTGTGCGTTCATTTTTCATGGAAACATTGTCTCCCGGTAAATGCCCTGAAGGTATGAATTGGCGCAATGATGCCTGTGAAGCTGGCTTCAAAGTGGCCTGGAAATTTGGCGAGAAATTGCCCCAAGGTGCCCAAACCCATGCTGTCGACCTCAAGTTGGTGGAAAAGCTCAACTTTGACCCTGGCTATACTTTTGTGAGGGTCGGGGGTGACATTCTGGCGCTAGAGCGCGACACTGGAAAAGTAGCCGACGCTGTGCTCAATTTGGGCAAGACCACCTGAGCTTTGACGCTTATTGCGTGCAAGTTCGCGTGCATGTAACGGTGCTGTTTCACAATGAGCTGGCTATGGTGCAAGTGATCCCAGTATCAGCGTTGCATCGGCCGACAATCCGTCGGTCAACGATCGCAGTTGGTTCACGTGCATCGTGGCTGCCAGCAGATCACCCGGTAAATTTGGAGCAGCTTCAATCGCCACGGCCAAGCTGACCAAAACTTGCGCTCCAAGAATGCCGCAAGGTCCTTTGAGCTTGTGAGCCTCGTCCAATAGCCGCTCACGATCGCCCTGCAGCAAGGCTTGCTCGATGTCGTTGACGATCTGTGGAATGTCGGAAATACAGTTGCGGGCCATGCGCTGATAGAACGCTGGCCCCGCGCCCAGTCGCGCCACCGAGGCCTGCAAATCGATGCCATAGCGCTGCGCCGCAGTGACCGCGTCGGGCGCGAAGGCGCCATGGGTTGATTTTTCCGGCACCAGGTCGCGGGCTGCCTTCGACAAATCCATCATGGCTGGCTCACTTTCCATAGGGTTCCGGACGTGGCGCAGGATGGCGTGGATGAGCAGTTGAAGATCGATGGGCTTGGCAATGTGATCGGTCATCCCACAGGCTAGACATTTTTCACGATCCGAGGCCATCGCATTGGCCGTCATGGCAATAATGGGGAGCGATTTGAATTCGGGGCGCATGCGTATACGGATGGTGGCGTCGTACCCGGAAAGCCTGGGCATATGAACATCCATCAGAACCACATCAAAGGCAGACGTTGCGCCAAAAACGGCGGCAACCGCTTGCTCGCCATCTTCCGCGAGTTCGACCTCGGCCCCCGCCAATCGCAGCAGTTCCTGCGCCACTTCCTGATTGTTGACGTTGTCCTCGGCCACCAGCACGCGCAGCCCCGCCAGCGGGCGGCTCGATGCGACCGAAGACGGCAGGACGGGTTCCGGCGTGTCAACCGGCGCAGCGGCGTCGGGCAGTGGCATGCGCAGCGTGAAGCGGAAGGTGCTTCCCTTGCCCGGCTCGCTGTCCACCTCGATGTTTCCACCCATCAGGCTGACCAGTCTCTGGGAGATCGTCAACCCTAGGCCGGTTCCGCCGTAGCGGCGCGTGGTGGAGGCCTCGGCCTGCGAGAAGCCCTCGAAGATGCGCGACAACTGATCGCTTGGAATGCCGATGCCGCTGTCTTGAACTGAAAATTCCAGCAGTACTTCGGTGGTTGTGCGTCCGCGCACTTTCAGTCCCACCACGATCGTGCCGCGCTCCGTGAACTTCACGGCATTGCCCCCGAGGTTGATCAACACCTGCGTGAGGCGCAACTCGTCGCCCAAGAGGGTGGGCGGCAGCGCTGGGTCGATTTCGAAGGACACTCCAATTGGCTTCGAGCCGACGCTCGACGACAAGATGGTCGAGATGTCGCGCATCAACGCTTTGATGTGCACAGGCCTGATTTCAAGAGTCAGCTTGTCCGCCTCGATCTTCGAAAAGTCGAGAATGTCATTGAGGATCTGCAGCAGGGTGTTGGCAGCGCGTTCGGATTTCGTGACGTAATCGGTTTGCCGGGCCGTCAGGCCCGAGGCTTGCAGCAACTGCAGCATGCCCATGACGGCATTGAGCGGGGTCCGTATTTCGTGGCTCATGTTGGCCAGGAACTGTGACTTCGCTCGATTGGCCGCCTCGGCGGCATCCTTGGCGGCCTGTAGCGACGCTTCGAATGCCTTGCGGTCGGAAATTTCGGTTCGAATGGTGATGTATTCCTCGGGGCGGCCCTTGCCATCCAGCATTGGAACGATGGTGGCATCGACCCAGTACGCGCCACCGTTGCGGGCACGCTCGCACACCTCGCCGCGCCAGACGCGCCCGTTCATGATCGTGCTCCGTAGCTCCCGGTAGAAGTCCGGCGGGTGCACACCAGACTCGACGATCTCATGGCTCTGCCCAAGCAACTCGTCCCGCGTGTAGCCGGATATTTCACAAAACCGGTCATTCGCATAGGTGATCGCGCCCGTGAGATCTACGATGCTGACGATGGCGTGCTGGTCCAGCGCGAACCTCTGGTTGTCCAGGGCCCTGCGACTTTGCTCGCGCTCTTGCATCAGCACGGCAGTGCTCTTGAACAAATCGATCACGGGTTCGAATTCAACAGGAGCCTTGTTGGCATCCATCAGCCCTGGATCGACTTCGCCTGCCGCGATTGCCTTGCCGAGAGCCGGTAGACGATCCAGGCTTTCGAGCGAATGCTTGAGCAGCGCTCGCATGACGATCAATCCCAGTAGCAGGCTCAACAGGCCGACCATGAGGACGTAAATCGTCAGCTGCCACATCTCGGCGACGGCGTGCCGGCTGTCAAATTGCAAGCGCACAACGCCGTAGGCGCGTCCTCCGACGGTGATGGGACGGCTTATGTCCAGTAAATCGGGTGTTACCCAACGCTCAAACCATTTCGGCGTTCTGGCATGCGCCGGCTCCCCGGCCGTGACCTCAAGTCTTTGGCCGCTCATGTGGATGAAAACGCCCTTTGAGAACACGGAGCCGCGCACGGCGGTTTCGAGCGTCTTGCGCAGGGTGTCGTAGTCGCCAACGATCGCACTGTCCTGTACCGCCAGCGCCACGACTTCGATCAAGGCGCCCGAAGTGCGTTGGGCGTGCTCAAGCTCTTGGCGATACTGGTGACCCAGGAGCAGGAACAGGCCCGCAGCCACCTGCACCGCCAGTGTCGCTCCAAACACGGCGAACACTCGGGTGGTCATGGACCGGGGGTGCAGCCGACGAAGCAGCCAACGCAGGGGATTCATGACCTGGTTCCGCGATGTTCAGCGCAGTTGTGCCGGTGCCGTTGCATGGAATTTGCGGTACGCGTCGTATTCACTCCCGTCAGAGGCGACGAATCCGGCGGCGCTGGGCAGCTTCACGAGGTCGGATACGCTGGCCAGCACTTGGCGTCCCTCGGGGTCCTTGAGCATGCCCAGAAAGGCGGCTGCCACGGCCTGCACGTCCTTGACGGGAATGCCGCTTTGGGCCATCAAAGCCAAATCATGCAAGGGCGGCGATTGCCAGAGCACACGAAGCGGCTGCCGCTCGCGCTGGGACCAAGCTTCGGCCAGTTGGGAGTTCGCGCCAACGGCCTTCACCTTGCCGAGGACCAACTGGGCGAACGCGCCATCCATGTTGCTGCCAAAGACCACAGACACGGGCACATTGCGCTGCAACAATTGGGCGTACGAGAACTTGTAGGCCACCAGGGCCTCGGGGCCAGGGAAGCCCACCGGTTGGTTGGCCAAGTCTTCCAGCTTCAGCACATGGGAACTCGCCAAAGTGACGATCTGGCTGTAGATGGGTGGGGTTTGCCGCCTGCCAAACACCTTCCACCCCAACCGCTCCCGCTCCGGACTGAACAAGTGGTTGGAAAAAACAAACTCGACCTCGTTGACCAGCACGAGCGCTGTTGTGTCGGCGGAAGTGCGACCGATTTTCAGCTCCAGCGTGACGCCACTGCGGACACTGACGTAGCTGAGGATCGGGTTCCAGTAGCGCGCCGTCAGCTCGATTCCCCACTGGTTCACCGGTGAAAGGCGGTAGACCCGGGGTTTAACCTGGCTGTCCGCATGTGCCTCGGCCGCAAAGCACAGGCCCGCGGCCAACATGGCCAAACCCCAAGACATCCGGCGCCGATCGTGTTGCAGAAGGTCGGATCTCGTGCGGATTGGACTTGACGTCCGTGTTGTGCCCTTGCCCAAGCAATTCAATGTCTTGATCTCAACAAGTGCGCCATGGATGCGGTGAAAAATCCGTGCATCCAGGCGCTGTTCAAGGGTTTTCGTATAACAACCACCCTTTCCGGCAACTGGCCCTTGGCGGCGATTTCTTCATCGGTCATGCCGGTCATGACCAGGATGACGACCGATCGGTAATTCGGGTTGGCGCCCAGGAGCCGGAGAAACTCGAAGCCGTCGACGCCTGGCATCCGCAGGTCGGTGATGAGCACGTCGGGCAAGTTGCGTCCGATGTCGATCAGTGCTTCCATGGCGGCCGCCTTGAGCGTGCAATCGATGGGCATGCCCCATTCTTCGATCCAACCTTGAATCAACTGGCGGGTGCTTATGTCATCGTCGACGACAAGGAGTTTGAGCACCGTTGGCGCCAGCGCCGCCGGCTGGCTTTCATCATCCGGGGCGCTGCCGTTGCCCAGGCGCGCTTTATATGCATGCAGGGCCTTCAGGGAAATGCGCCGGTGGCCGCCGGAGGTTTTCCACGCCGAGAGTTCGCCGCGCTCAACCAACGATTGGACCGTTCCCACTGACAAACCCAGCAACTTGGCGGCCTCTTGGGTGCCGCAGTACTCGGCGGCGTGAGTAGAAGGTGATTGCATCGGTGAATTCTAAGGGACTGTCCGACACCTTTGTAAGTTTTGGCCCCTCGGGTGTGCCTGACAGCGAATCGTCGCCGATGTTCATGAGTCTGGGGCATATGTGACAAAAGTAACAACCAAACGGTAAAATGGTGTAAAATTGATAGATGCGAAATGTTACACCTTACTGGGCCCGAGCGATGCCGCCACGACCGGTTCCTCCAATGATGGGGAACTCGAACGACAGGCCCATGCCCAGCCAACCGTTAACCATCAGCTCGCTTCGTGAGTTGAAAGGCAGGGCCGCGCTGCGCATTTGGCTGCCCGCCGTGCTGATGATCGGGATCGTCTGGGCCGTCGTGGCGGCCTTCGTGGCCCATGAACGTCAGCAGATCGACGTCGAGCGGAGCAAACTGGCGGTGGCCTCAGCGAAAGGGCTGTCCGAGTTTGCTGCGCTCAAGATCAAGGATGCGGATCTTGGGATTGCGCGGCTTCGGGCAGACTACCTGCGCACTGGTGACTTGCCCAAGCATACGGCAATCGTCTCCGAGTTCGGGCATGGGGCTGCCAGCCTGGCCCAGGTCATCGTAACCAACGCCAGCGGCGACATCGTCCGCAGCTCTGCGCCGACGCCAATGCCGCAGTCCGCCACGATGGCGCAAAGACCGGAGTTCCTGTCGCTGCGCAGCGACCCGGTTGATCGCCTGCGCTTGAGCCAGCCGGGAGGCAGCCTGGCACCCAGTCCGATGCCGTTGGAACTGATGCGCCCCCTGCGGGGCGCGAGCGGCGAATTTCTCGGGGTGATCGTCGGCAGAATTTCCCCGCTCGAGTTGCCCCGGTATTTCGATTCGACCGGTGGTTTCGACGCCGGCGGCGCGGTGTCCATCATCTCACGTGAGGACGGCCTCACCCACGCGCGTTTCACGAAGGGCTCGGTCACGTGGGGCGAGTCGATCAATGGAAGCGAGTTGTGGCCGGCGCTGTCCACCGACATGAACGGTATTCGGGAGTTGACCGGGGGCGCGGCGGGTCAGGGCACGATTGTTGCGTTTCACCAAGTTGGCGACTATCCACTCGTCGTGGTTGTCTCGAACGCCGTTGCCGGCTGGCGCGCCATTGCCTTGGGAACGCTCGTCGTCGTGCTTGCGCTGGCGCTCGGCTTGAGCGCAGCGACTGTCTATCAAACTGTTCTGAAGGCGAAAGCCAGTGCCCAGCAGAAGCAGGTCATTGAGCGAGAGGGGCAGGTGATCGGTCAATTGGCGCTGGCGGCCGAGTCTCAGAAGGAACTGGAACAAATCAAGTTGGAGTTGTTAAACGGCGTTTCGCACGAGCTGGGGACTCCGCTCAACGCCATCCTCGGCTTCTCTGCGCTGATCCATGCCGACACGACGGACACACACCTTCACCAGTACGCACAGCAAATCCATTCGGAGGGGATCTATCTTCAATCGGTCGTGGACACATTGCTCGATCTGGCAAAGAGTGATGTTGCTGCGATGGAAATACGACGTACGCCGGTCAACCTTGTGCCGTTGATCACGACATTGTTCAAGGTGCATGCCATCAACGCGGGACGTAAAGGGCTGGCGATGGTGTTCCAACTCGACTTGGCTCCGCATCTCCAGGCGCAGGCCCATACCGACAAGGCGTTGATCAGGCACGCACTCAACATCGTGTTGAGTAACATGGTCAAGTTCACCAACTCGCTCAGTTACACCGGCCAGGGTTCGATCCTGGTTACCGTGGCGGTGCTTGCGGGCGCACTGTCCATTCGCGTTCGGCACGCCAGCCTAGGCGGTGGCGTGCAGCTGCCTTTGAAACCGTCCGCTCAGGCTTCGGAATCCATGGACAACCGAGCGGGCAGCGAAGCGTTTACCGCAGCCTTTTCATTGGCGGGCGAGCTCATGACACGACTGGGTGGGACAGTCACGCCGACCTCCAGTAAGGGCGGGGGCAACGTGGTCGAGATCAGCCTTCCGGGCGTTCAGATCGTGATGGGCTAAGCGATGACGGTGACAATCAAAGGGTTGGTCTTGGTGGTAGACGACGTTGAGAGCAGTCGCATGCTGGCAGAGGCGTTCCTGATACGCACCGGCTGGCGTGTTCGGACTTTTGACGGGGCAAAGGCCGTGCTGGGGTTCGTGCGCAACATCGTTCCAGAGGCCATGTTGATCGACGTGCGCATGCCGGGACTCGCTGGCGACAAGCTTGTCCAGGTGCTACGCCAAGAGGCTGCGACTCGCTCGGTACGTCTGGTCGCCTACACGGCGCTGACGCAACCGGAGGAGCTTCATGCTCTACGTGCAGGCGGGTTTGACGATGTGCTGCTCAAACCGGCTTCGCTGGCCGATTTCGCCAAAGTGCTGCCTCGCGATGACATGGTCAGCCGGGTTCGTGTATCAGCCGTCGGCAGCAGTTGATGGCGGTCCGTCGCAATCAGGCGTTGACGAAGGGGAGTACGCGCTTCATGCCGTCCATAAGCACTGGCTTGATCAGCACCGCGTCAAATCCAGCGTCGAGGAAGCTAGCGACTTCATCGGGCATGGCGTGTGCCGTATAGGCCACCAGTCGGATGTCCTTGGTGAGCGGATCGGCGCGCAGCAATCGTGCAAGTTCGTCGCCGCTGATGCCGGGCATGCGCACGTCCAGCAACATGGCCTGCGGAATCGTGTGTTTGAGGAATGCCTGCGCTTCGTCGGCTTGGTTGACCACCGCCACCTTCCAGCCGATCATTTCCAAGAAGGCTTGCGCGAGAAAGCGGTTGGCTTCGACGTCGTCGACGACCAGTACGAGCCCCTGTACTTTCTTTGGTGACATGCGGATCCTCACTTATTCACGATGCGCACGCCTGGCAGGCGCACTTCGACTTGGGTGCCCTTGCCGACTTCTGAGGTCAGCGTGATCGATCCACCCAGCAAGGTCATTAACTCGCGCGTCAACGACAGGCCCAGCCCCGCACCGTCTTCGAGGGACCTGCCGTTGGCCGCGAGGCTGAACCGATCGAATACATGTTCGATCCGATCGCGTGGAATACCCTTGCCAGTGTCCGACACGTGGACAGCGAAACACTCGCCGTCCAACGATGCGGACACCGTTACTGTGCCTTGCTCGGTAAATTTGACGGCATTGTGCATCACATTGTTGAGGACTTGGACAAACTTGGTGCGGTCCGTGTCCGCCAGGACCGTGCAACCCGATGGCGTCGTTTGCGAAAAAGTCAGGGTCAGCCCTTTCTTTCCCGCACTGATCTGGTGAAAGTCAACCATGGTCGCGGTCAGCCGCCCGAGGTCGACTTCCTCGACGCTCAACTCCATCCGTCCGGCCTCAATCTTGGCCAGATCCAGCAAGGTGTTGACCACCGAATGAAGGCGCTTGCCACTGTCGTGGATCAGGACCGCGAATTTTAACGCGGTGGGGTTGGCGCTCTGATTGCTCAGCAGTTCGGAAAAGCCCAGGATGGCGTTCAGCGGTGTGCGAAGTTCATGCGATACCGACGCCAGGAAGTGCGACTTGATCTGGTTGGCCTCGATCTCGCGCTGGCGGCTTAGCGTGAGTTGATCGATGACGCGCTGCTGGTCTGACGCGGCGCGCACGCGAGCCCTTGTCAGCAGCACCATCAGCAAGCTGAAGGCCGCGGCCAGGGCCGAGGTGATCACCAGCCCATCCTGGACCTCCAGCATCCATGGTCGGACGATTGAGCTCGCGCCGACGAACAGCGGGTAGTTCCCGACCTGATGGAAGCCGATGGTGCGCAGAATGCCGTCCACCACACTCATGACGTCGACGGTGCCGCGGCGCTCGGTCGAATAGTGCTTCCAGCCTGAGCTCTCCAGCAGCGACTGGCCCCAGATGATTTCGCTCTCGGAAAAGCGCACCCGGATAATGCCGTCGGAGCGGCCGGCGATCATGACCGCGCCGCCGCCCGCGAAGGCTTCGAAGGACTGGAAGTATTCCTGTAGCTTGAGCGGGTCGATGCTGGCCACGATCACGCCCTGGAATTCACCGTCGCGCAGGATGGGACGCACCACTTGGAGGGACATCTTGCCCGACACCCGGCCCACCACGGGCGGGCTGAAATGGGCCCGGTCGGTCGGGTCATTGCGGAACGCCAGGAAGTGGGGACGGTCGGCGATGCTGACCGCGCCAGTCATCGGCAGTGAGCTGGCGAGGACCTTGCCCTGGGCATCGGTCATGGCCACCTGCAGCAGCATGGGCGCCATGGCGCCCAGGTCCGCGCTCAAGTCCGCGTGGTTTGGAAAGCTGGCGTGCGGCTTGTCGCGGGCCCGCAGCGTCAGCAAGATGCGGTCGACGATCAGGAGATGCAGGCCCACATACTCGGAAAAGCCCTTGGCATTCGATGCCGCCACCACACGCTTTTCGCTGCGCAGTTGCTGGGCGTTCGACCAGGCGTTCCAGAACACGGAGGCCCACACGACGGCGAGGACCACGGCGCACATGATCCTAGCTTGCCAGGCGGGGCTGCGCAGCACCCGGCCGACGGTCATGCTCAATGCTGCGCCGGTGTGAGCGGAGGCGCGCCCGACGGGCTGAGTTGGCGTGGGCGGACTGGCTGCGCTCATGGCTGATTCTATCCCTCGCATCCGCGGTCTCTTTTTATCAGCGCTGCGCGTGGGATTGCCGGACGCGCACCATCAGGGTTTTCCCTGATTCTTCGGGCAGCCGATTGACAGCGGGCCGGCGCATGATCGGCCCCGACACGCCACCACCCTGGAGACACCATGCGTCGCGACACCTTTCTGAAGTCCCTGGCCGCGCTCGCGGCGGCCGGCGCCCTGCCGCTCACGGCGCGGGCCGCCGCCAACATCAAGCTGATGATCCCGGCCAACCCGGGCGGTGGCTGGGACAGCACCGGCCGGGCCCTGGGCAAGGCCATGATCGACGGCAAGCTGGCCGACGCCGTGAGCTACGACAACAAGGGCGGCGCAGCCGGCGTCCTGGGCCTGGCGCAGTTCGTCAACGCCAGCAAGGGCGATCCGAATGCGCTGATGGTGATGGGCGCCGTGATGGTCGGCGGCATCATCGGCGGCAAGCCGCCGGTGAACCTGTCGCAGGCCACGCCCATTGCGCGCCTGACCAGCGAATACAACGTGTTCGTGCTGCCGGCCAACTCGCCCTTCAAGACTTTCGGCGACGTCATCGCCCAACTCAAGAAAGACCCGGGCAGCGTCAAGTGGGGCGGCGGCTCGCGCGGCTCCACCGAGCACATCGCCGCGGCCATGATCGCGCGTGAGGTCGGCGTGGACCCGGCCAAGATCAACTACGTGGCCTTCCGCGGCGGCGGCGAGGCGACGGCCGCCATCCTGGGCGGCAACGTCACCATCGGCGGCAGCGGCTACAGCGAGTTCGCCGAGTACATCACCACGGGCCGCATGCGCGCGATCGGCGTCACCTCGTCGGCGCGTCTGAAGGGCATCGACGTGCCGACGCTGAAAGAGCAGGGCGTCAATGTCGACATCGGCAACTGGCGCGGCGTGTACGGCGCACCCGGCATCACCGATGCGCAGCGCAAGCAACTCACCGACCTGGTGCTCGCCACGGTCAAGACCAAGTCCTGGCAAGAGGCGCAGACCAAGAACGCCTGGACGCCGGCGGTGCTGGCCGGCCCGGCCTTCGCCACCTTTGTCGACGACGAGTTCGCCCGCTTGCGCGCGGTGATGGTCAAGTCCGGAATGATCTGAACGGCCGCGACGCGCCCCATGCACCCGGCTACCCGCCGGGTTTTTTTCGGACGGATGGAGACGTGCAATGACAACAAGTGACGCAGACCGCCGCGCGCAGGCCGCCGTGGGCGCTGGTGTGCTGCTGCTGGGCGTCGCGCTGGGCGCCGGCGCGGTGAGCATTTCGTCCGAGGCCGGCTACGGCGGCGTCGGGCCCAACTTTGTGCCCTGGCTGGTGGCCGGCGTGCTCGGCCTGTGCGGCGTGCTGATGCTGCGCGAGGCCTTCACCGGCGGCTTTCGCGACATGCCCGACGCGCCCGACCGCCAGCCGCCCTGGTGGCCGGGGCTGGTGTGGGTGTCGGCCGGCCTGCTGGCGAACGCGGCGCTGATTGCCAGCGCGGGCTTCATCCTCAGCTGCGCTGTGTGCTACCTGCTGGCGGTGCAGGGCCTGCGCCGCGCGAGCGGTCAACGTCCAGGCGCTCGCACGCTGATAGTCGACGTGATCACCGGGGTGGCGATCGCCGCGCCGGTGTACTGGTCGTTCACGCAATTGCTGGGCATCAACCTGCCGGGCCTGACGTCGACGGGGTGGTTGTGATGGACATCCTTCAAGCCTTGCTGATGGGGTTTTCCACCGCGCTGACGCCAGCGAACCTGCTGTGGGCATTTGTCGGCTGTGTGCTGGGCACGGCCGTGGGCGTGCTGCCGGGCATCGGCCCCGCCGTGGCGGTGGCCATGCTGCTGCCCATCACCGCCAAGGTGGAAATCACCGCGTCGATGATCTTTTTTGCCGGCATTTACTACGGCGCGATGTACGGCGGCTCGACCACCTCCATCTTGCTGAACACGCCCGGCGAGACCGCCACCATGGTGACGGCGATGGAAGGCAACCGCATGGCCAAGAGCGGGCGTGCGGGCGCCGCGCTGGCCACCGCCGCCATCGGCTCCTTCGTGGCCGGCACCATCGCCACCGTGATCGTGACGCTGTTCGCGCCGGTCGTGGCCGAGTTCGCCGTCAAGCTCGGGCCGCCCGAATATTTCATGCTGATGGTGCTGGCCTTCACGACGGTGAGCTCGGTGCTGGGCCAGAGCACGCTGCGCGGCATGACGGCACTGTTCGTCGGGCTGGCTGTCGGCTGCATCGGCCTGGACCAGATCTCGGGCCAGGCGCGCTACACCCTCAACACGCCCGAGCTGATGGACGGCATTGAGATCGTGCTGGTGGCCGTGGGTCTGTTCGCGGTGGCCGAGGTGCTGCACGCGGCCATGTTCGAAGGCCGCGCGCCCCAAATGCGCAACGCCATGAGCCGGGTCTACATGACGCGGCGCGACTGGCGCCGCTCGGTGCCGGCCTGGCTGCGCGGCACGGCCATCGGCGCGCCCTTCGGCTGCATTCCGGCGGGGGGGACGGAGATCCCGACCTTCTTGAGCTATGCGACCGAGCGCAAGCTGGCCAAGGGTGACGACCTTGCGGAGTTCGGCAAGTCCGGCGCGATCGAGGGCGTGGCCGGCCCCGAAGCGGCGAACAATGCGTCGGTGACCACGGCGCTGATTCCGCTGCTGACCCTGGGCATCCCCACCTCCAGCACCACCGCGGTGATGCTGGGCGCTTTCCAGAACTACGGCATTCAGCCGGGCCCGCAGTTGTTCACCACCTCGGCCGCGCTGGTGTGGGCGCTGATCGCGTCGCTGTACATCGGCAATGTGATGCTGCTGGTGCTGAACCTGCCGATGGTCAAGCTGTGGGTGCAACTGCTGCGCATCCCCAAGCCGCAGCTGTATGCGGGCATCTTGATCTTCGCTACCGTGGGCGCCTACGGCATGCGCCAGAGCGTGTTCGACCTGTACCTGCTGTGGGGCATCGGCCTGGTCGGCGTGCTGATGCGGCGCTTCGATCTGCCCACGGCGCCGGTGGTGGTGGGCATGATCCTCGGGCCGCTGGCCGAGGCGCAGATGCGCAATGCGATCTCGATCGGCGAGGGCAGTGCGATGGTGTTCGTGCAGCGGCCCATGTCTCTCGCCCTGGTGATCGTGATCCTGGCGGTGTTGCTGCTGCCGCGTGTGTTCAAGTTTTTCGCGTCACGCAGGCAGGTGCACGAGCGGTCGGTTCGCTAGGCCTCTGGCCTGTCGTATTCCCTGAGCAGGTTGCGCGCGATGATCTCGCGCTGGATCTCGCTGGTGCCCTCGTAGATCCTTGAGGGCCGCACTTCGCGGTACAGATGTTCGAGCAGGTGTCCGCGCTCCAGGGCCACCGCCCCGTGAACCTGGATGGCGCCGTCGATGACGAACTGGCCCATCTCCGTTGCATAGAGCTTGGCCATGGCAGATGCGGTTGCGATGCGCGCGGTATCGCCACCATCATAGGCAGTGGCCGCGTCGTACGTCAGCAGCTTGGCCGCCTGCAAGCGTGTCTTCATTTCGGCCAGGAGATGGGAGACCGCCTGGTAGCTGCCGATGGTGTGGCCAAAGGCGCGCCGTGTCGTCGCATAGCGTGCACTCAGGTCGAGCGCCGAACGGGCGAGTCCGAGCATGTGCGCCGCCACCGACGGCCTGAAGGCCTCGAACACCGACATGCCGAGCTTGTAGCCCTCATCGACGGGGCCGATCACATGCGTGTCGGGGACAAAGACACCGTCGAAGAACAAATTGCCCACCCGGTCCGGCCACAGCGAATCGATGGGCTCGCCGGACAGGCCTTGCGACGTCTTCGGGACCAGGAAGGCAGTGATGCCGCGTCCGCCCTTGCCGGAGGTGCGGGCGAACACCGTGTAGATGTCCGCCTCGGGCGCCTTCATGATCCACACCTTCTTGCCCGACAGGCGCCAGCCGCCGGGTTCCTTCGTGGCCGCCATCGTCATGCTGGCGACGTCGTTGCCGCGCTCCGGCTCGGTCAGTGCGATCGCGGTGACCACATCGCCCGACACGACCAGGGGAACCCACTCCTGGCGCACTTCCTGCGAGGCATGGCGGGCGGCGACGAAGATGCCGCCGATCTGGGTGGCCAGCGCCGTCGATGCTTCCGCCGACGTACGGGCGAGCCCTTCACGGATGCCGCAAAGCAAGGTAGCGCTGACCTGGCCGTCGCCGCTTCCGCCATAGGTCTGGGCGAAGAAGGGGGCCATCAAGCCCATGCGCGTGAGTTCTTTGATCAGGGGGCGGCTCACCCGCGCTGCATGACCGACCGGGGAAAGCTGCGCGATGCGCTCGCGTGTGCTCTGGTAGACCGAATCGGCATCCATCGCGCTGGCGGGTGGGTCATTGTTCATGCGGCACCGCCCGGGTCATTCGGTGAAATCGACCGATGCCCAGTCGAAGTAGGGCGCCGCTTCCTTCACGGCCGCGCGATGCAGCGGGTGTTTCAGATAGCTTTGCAGTACGGCGGCGTCCTGGAACCGCGACTCCAGAACGTAGTCCCAGCCGATCGGGCCGGCCTGCTCGTTGGCCGCGATCCGATAGTGCAGGATCCCTGGAACCTGGTCCCCGAGGCCGGCGAGTTTGCCCACCAGGGAGGACTCGAGTCCTTCGTCCTCGGCGACATCCGCCTTGCGGCGAAACAGCACGATGTGTTTTATCAAGGTAGATTCCTTCGGTGCTATTGGCGGGCCATTTCCCGCAGCTTGAACTTCTGGATCTTGCCGGTCACCGTCATTGGAAACTCGTCGACGACCTCCAGCCGTTCGGGCAGCTTCTGAGGCGAGATACGCTTGCCTTTCAGAAAGGCGACGACCTCGGCGAGCGTCAGCGGCTCGCCTGGCGTGGTGATGACGAAGGCGCACACGCGCTCACCCATCTGTTCATCCGGGTAGGCCACCACGGCAGCTGTCTGGATGCGCGGATGCTCGAGTAGGTAGTTCTCGACTTCGCCCGCGCTGATGTTCGCGCCGCCGCGGATGATGATGTCCTTGATGCGGCCGGTGACCCGCAGGTAGCCTTCGGCGTCGATGTTGCACACATCCCCGGTGTGGTACCAGCCCTGGGCATCGATGGTCTTGGCGGTGCGTTCCGGGTCGCGCCAATACCCCAGCATCAGGCCCGGGCCCCGGTAGTAGACCTCACCGTCCTCGCCAGCGCCGGCGACCGTGCCTTCGGGCGTGACCACCATGCTCTCGATGCCCGGCTGAACCGGCCGGCCCGCGCTGCTGTCCCGCTGCAAGGGCGGGTCACCCTCCACGCAGGCAGTCATCATGTTGATTTCAGAGCAGCCATAAAGCTGCAGCAGACGCCCATTGGGAAACACCGAGCGGAACTCGCCTGGCAGCGTCAGGGGAATCGGCGCACCGGCACAGACCAGGTTGCGCATGGAAGACAGATCCAGGTTCTTACCCTTCGATGCATCGATCATCATGCGCACGAAAGGCGTGGCCCCGGCGCTGGCGGTGCAGCGGTAGGTGGCGATGCGCTGGAGCGCTTCGCCGGGCTCCCAGATGTCGAGCAAATGGGTGCCGGCGCCGGCAATGGTGGGAATGACGATGCCCATCATCATTCCGGTGGCATGCCCCACGGGCGAGGGCATGAACATGGTGCCGTCGCCCTGCATCTGGAAGACCTTCTCGGCCAGGCCGCGGGCGCTGTAGGCAAAGGTGTTCCAGGTGTGCGTGCAGCCCTTGGAGGTGGCCTCGGTGCCCGAGGTGTAGATCAGGACATGGGGCTGGTCCGGGTCGGCGAACGGGCCGAAGGCCTCGTCATGGCCTGGCTTGCCCAGCGATGCCTGGACGGCCGCGTCGAAGTCGATATCGCCCTCGAGCTTGTCCGAGCGTGCCTGCACCACGTGTTTGAGCACGGGGCAGTGCATGCGCAGCTCGCGGAACATGGCCGCATGGTCGAAGTTGCGAAACTGCCGGGTGGTCACCACGGCAACCGCCTCGGAGTTGTTCAACATCTGCTTGAGCTCGGCGTGGCGGTAGACCATGGTCACCGGCACGATCACCGCGGCCAGGCGGGCCACCGCGTGGTAGGTGACCGCGGCTTCGGCCCAGTTGGGCAGTTGCATCAGCACACGGTCGCCCCGCCGCACACCCAGGCTGTGCAGCGTTCGGGCCAGCGCATAAGCCTGCTCTTTCAGTTCGGCGTATTCCAGCCGGCGAACGCCATCCGTGACCGCGACCCGGGAGGGCGCATGTGCCACGGTGCGCTCGAGCAGTTGCGACGGCGATCCGCCCAGCCAGGCCCCGATCTGGCGGAAGCCGATGACGTTCTCTGCGCCGAAGCGCTGCTCGATGGTGGGGACGAATTGCTGGAGGCCGCTCATCTGTGTTCTTCTCATCAAAGGAGGATCGCCGTTAGGCCCGCATGGTTTCGCGCTTCAGCTTGGCCCAGGCAAGCACGGACGCACTCGCAGGTGCCCTGCCGAAGCCGTGGCGGGGGAGTCAGCCCAGCTCCGCGGGGTTTGCTTGGCGGGCTGTGGCCCGGTTGGCACCGATCAGGTCGGTGCCAACCGTGACCAGGACGGGTTCACCCTTGGGCCCGTCCCGAGAGGCATGGCTTCAGGCCGGCCGCTTCATCTGGCACGAGGTCGGTGTGGAGGCGGTAAAGCTCGGGATCCGGTCGACCACCTTGAAACCGTAGCCGGTTTTCTCCATGTCGTAGCGCAGCGTCTTGCCATCGACCTTGGTCCACTCACCCACCATGAGTTGCTGTTGCAGTTGGTGATCGGCCTTGCGAACCTCGATCTCGCCATTGATACCCTTGGTCTTCAACCCCTCCATGGCTGCCGCAACTTTACGGGGGTCGGTCGACTTGGCCGCCTTGATGCCCTCGGCCAGCACGCGCACCACGTTGACCCAAGGCGCCAGCGCAAGGTCGTCGCCGGTTTTGGCCTTGAATGGGTCGACCCAGGACTTGCCGGTGACCGGGTCGTCGTTGGACAGCCACTGGGTGATGACCTTGATGTTCTCGAGGCCGCCGGCTGCCAGCGCGGTGGGAACGCCGGTGGTGGCTGCATTGAAAGTGATGATCGGCAGCTTGAGGCCCGACTCTTTCATGGCTTTGACCAGCAGGACCAAGTCACTGGCGAAGTTCTGGGTGAAGATGACGTTGGCCCCCGAGGCCCGGATCTTGGCGACATAAGGGGTGAAATCTTTGACCTGCATCATGGGATGGAGCTCGTCACCGACGATTTCGATGTCCGGGCGCTTGCGCTTGAGTGCCGCGCGGACGGCCACGGCCGCTTGTTGGCCGGTGGCGTAGTCCTGGTTGATCAAGAACACCTTCTTGAACGCCGGGTCCTTGGCGATCAGGGTGGCCACGCCTTCGCTGCGCATCAGCGCGTTGGAATCGAGGTTGAAATACCAGAAGCTGCAGCGCTCGTTGGTCAGGTCCGGAGCGATGGCGGTCGGGCTGAACTGGACGGTTTCCTTGCCCGGATTGCGCTCGTTGTAGCGGCTGATGCCATCGATCAGCGCCGCGGCAATGCCCGAACTGCCGCCTTGCACCACATATCGGAGGCCCTGGTCTTGCGCCTTCTTGAGCTGCAGCAGGGACTCTTGCACGTTGTTCTTGCCATCGAAGGTGCTTGCCTCGAAGGTGATACCGGGTCCGGCCCATTGTTCCTTGTTCGCGCGGTCCATGGCGAACTGCAAAGTGGTGTGGAAGTGCTGGTTCAGGGCGGTCAGCGGCCCTGAAAACGAATCGATGTGCGCAATCTTCACGACTTCGGCGTGGGCGATGCCTGCCGCCATGAAGGTCACGGCTGTCACAGCGGACAGAACGCGGGAACGGAAGCTCGATTTCATGTGTTGCCTTTCGGGTTTCTCGGGGGAACTTGTTGAAAGAAGGTGAAAAAGACGGAGCGGCTCAAACTTCAAGCCATTCCTTGCGAACCTGTTCGTTCGCCAGCAGCTCTCGGGGCGTGCCTTCGAAGACAATCCGCCCATGTCCCATGACATACACGCGCTGGGAAATTTCCAGCGCAATGGCGAGCTTTTGTTCGACCAGCAGCACCGGAATGCCGCGGGCCTTGAGGGTTTCGAGGTATTGCCCCACCTGCGTCACGATGCGCGGCGCCAGGCCCTCGGTGGGTTCGTCGATGAGCACCATGTCCGGGTCGCCCATCAGGGTGCGGCACAGCGTGAGCATTTGCTGCTCGCCGCCAGACAGGGCGCCGGCTGCGACGGCGCTTCGCTCTTGCAGGCGGGGAAACATCTGGTACATGTCGGCGGCCGACCAGCGGGAGGTCTTGCGACCAGCCTTTTCCCCCAGCAGCAGGTTCTGGTCGACGGTCAGGGTGGGGAAGATGTCGCGGCTCTCGGGCACATAGCCCAGGCCCTTTTGCGCCACTTGGTAGGTCTTCAGGCCCAGGATCTCCTGGCCTCGAAAACGCACCGAACCCGTCGCATGGACCTGGCCCATGATGGCCTTGACTGTGGTCGAGCGGCCCACGCCGTTTCGCCCCAGCAGGCTGACGATCTCCCCTTCGCCGACCTGCAGGTTGACGCCGTGGAGCACATGGCTCTTGCCGTAGTAGGCGTGCAGGTCGCGGATCTCAAGGGCCGCGCTCATGCCGGTGCGTCCTCGTTCTCATCCGCCCGGGTGCCCAGGTAAGCCTCCTGGACCGCCGGATTGGCGCGTACTTTCTCGGGCGAGTCGTAGGCGATGACCTCGCCGTACACCACGACCGCAATCTTGTCGGCGAGCCCGAACACCACGCTCATGTCATGTTCGACCATCACCAGCGTCTTGCCGGTGGTTACCTTGCGGATCAGCGCTACCGCCGCATCGGCTTCTGAACGGCTCATGCCTGCGGTCGGCTCGTCCAACAGGATGACGCTGGCACCGCCGGCCACGGTGACGCCGATTTCCAGCGCGCGCTGCTCTGCGTACGGCAGCAGGCCAGCCATGGTATCCCCGCGCGCGCCCAGTCCGATCTGCTCGAGAACGGCCTGCGCCTGGTCGCGCGCGTCCTTGAGCCCTGCCAGCCGATGCCACAGCGAATAGCGGTAACCCAGCGACCACAACACGGCACAGCGCAAGTTTTCAAAGACGCTCAGGCGATGGAAGATATTGGTGATCTGGAAGCTGCGCGACAGCCCGCGCCGATTGATCTCGTAGGGCTTGAGGGTGCGAATGCTGCTGCCATTGAGCAGGATGTCGCCGCTGGTAGCCGGAAACCGGCCCGAGATCAGGTTGAACAGCGTGGTCTTGCCCGCGCCATTGGGGCCGATCATTGCAACACGCTCCTGCGAGTTCACCACCAGGCTGGCGCCGCGGATGATCTCGGTCTGGCCAAAGCGCTTGCGCAAATCGCGCAACTCGAGGGCGGGCGTGCTCACGAGTGGGCCTCCAGCCCTTGGGTTTTCGATTGGATTTCGGCCATCACCCGCTGCTGGGCCAGGTGGGCCCTGTACGCGCCCCAACACCCCGTCATGAGCAAAACAATGCCTGTCGCCCCCAGGGCCCAAAGGCCTGGGGCGGACATGGTGGAGAGCAGGGCCTTGACTTGTGCGCTTTTGGCGCCGAACTTGAGCGCGTAGCCAAGTTCGACCACGATCACCAGCCCGAACAGCGCTGTCGTGCATGCCAGCGCCAGCCTCGACCAGGCGGGCGCAAGCAAGGCCAGGTGGCCTGACCGGACAGTTCGCGCGGCGGCCGAGGCGATGCCGGTGATACCGCCGGGCGCGAACAGCACGATGCCGATGAAAAAGACGCCCAGGTACATCAGCCACGCGGCGCTGTAGTCGGAGAGCTTGACGGAAAGAAGGGCGCCGACCACCGCACCGACGATGGGCCCGACAAACGAGCCGGCGCCGCCGATGAAGGTAAACAGCACCGCCTCGCCGGACTGTGCCAGGCCCAGGCTTTCGGTGCTGATGATCTCGTAGTTGATGGCTGCGAGCGCGCCCGCGATCCCGGCGAAGAAGGTGGAAACCAACACCATCAGGTAGCGAACCACCTGGGTGTCGAAGCCGACGAACTCGGCCCGCTCCGGGTTGTCCCTGACGGCGTTGGCCATGCGTCCCAGGGGCGTGTGCGTGATGGCGAACATCGCCACCGTGCACACCAGCGTCCAGCCGGCGATCAGGTAGTAGGTCTGGATCGGGGGGCCGAAATTGATGCCTGGCAAGATTTCGCTGTAGGCACGGTTCGCGTTCACGCCGCCTTCGCCGCCAAAGAAGCCCGAGAACATCTGCGCGAAGGTGTGTGTCAGTTCGCTCAAGCCCAGCGTAATCATCGCAAAGGCGATGCCGGCCTTGCGGGTCATCACATAGCCGAACACGATGCCCAGTACCAGGCCAGCCGCGCCGCCGACCAGCGGCACCAGGGGCAAGGGCAGCTTGAAGCCGTCGGTCGCGAACCAGTTCATCGCATGAATGGCGAAGAAGCCGCCCATGCCCGAATAAAGCGAATGCCCGAAGGACAGCAGGCCGGTCTGACCCATGAGCATGTTGTAGGACAGGCAAAAGACGATCAGGGTGGCCATCTGCGACAGAAAGGACACCGATGCGTTGCTGTTGAACAGCCAAGGTGCGAGCGCCAGCGCGAGTGTGAAGCCGCCCCAGGTCAAGATGCGTTGACCATGCAGCCACGAAGGCGCTGGCGCAGGTAAGGGCGGTGACTGGGGGATGGAGGACATGGTCATGCTTCGCGCGTTCCCAGCAGACCCTTGGGGCGAAATATCAGGATGAGAATCATCAGCAGGAAGGGCAGTACCGGCGCGACGTGCGCCACCTTGACTGTCAACAGCCGGTAGTACGGCGCCTGGGGGTCGATCGCCGCACCCATCGAAGCCAGGGCACTCAAAAGGGAGTAGTCGACCGACACGGCGGCGGTCTGCACAATGCCGATCAGCAGCGACGCGAGCAAGGCACCCATGAGGGACCCCAGGCCGCCTACGACCACGACCACGAAGATGATGGTGCCGACAGCGGCGGCCATGCCCGGCTCGGTCACGAAGGCGTTGCCGCCAATCACTCCGGCCAAGCCCGCCAGGGCGACGCCCCCGCCAAAAACCAGCATGAAGACACGCGGCACGTTGTGGCCCAGCGCCTCCACTGCCTGCGGATGGGTGAGGGCAGCCTGGATGACCAGGCCGATGCGGGTCTTCTTGAGGGCCACGTAGGTTGACACCAGCATCAGCAGGGCGACGAGCATCATGAAGCCCCGGTAGGCGGGAAACTCAGTGGTGCCGATCGTGAACAAGGGGCCGTCGAGTGCAGCCGGCATCGACGTCTGGATGGTCATGCGTCCCCAGATCACCTGAACCACTTCGACCATCACGTAGGTCAGACCGAACGTAAAGAGGAGCTCCGCGACATGGCCGTGCGCGTGGACCACGCGCAGCGCGTAACGCTCGACCAGGGCGCCCAGCACCCCCAGCATCAGGGGTGCTATGACCAGCGCAGCGAAGAAGCCCAGGTGCTGGCTGATGGTGTAGCCCAGGTAAGCGCCCAGCATGTAGAAGCTCGCGTGGGCGAAATTGAGCACGCCCATCATGCTGAAGATCAGAGTTAATCCGGAGGAAAGCATGAACAGCAAAAGCCCGTAGCTCACACCGTTCAATAGCGTTATCAGCAGTGTTTCCATGTTCCAGTCTGGGGTGCCGCCTGGGTGGGATGCCCGGGCACTTGTCTCTTGTCAGGTCGCTCGCGCGGCCACAGCTTTTCGGCCATTTTTTGTACCTGTAGTGTGGAGCAAATTGCGCGCGAAATACATTCGGAAATTCCCGGCGCTTAAATGTCGCTAGGGTTGCATTTGATGCATGTCGCCAGTCCAGTTCATAGAATGACCGCATTTCGACACTCACTGGTGAGTCCAAAATTTTCGCGAAACCCCGTTGGCCAAACCCATTTCAAGCAAGAAAGACGAGCGGCAGGCCCGCATTGACAATGCCTTTTCGGTGTTCCCTCCCGAGCAGGCGGCCCAACTGCGCGCGATGGCGCAGTACCGGTGCTGGCGCAACGGCGAGATCGTCATGCGAAGGGGCGAGCCCGCTCCCTACGTTCTGACCATCCTGAGCGGACGGATGCGCGTTTCTGCGACGACCGATTGGGGCCAGGAGGCGTTCTTTCGCTGGTACCTTCCCGGCGAGATCATCGGCCTGGTCTCTGCCGTGGGAAACCTGCCCTGGCCGGTGGATGCGGTGGCGCTGGACGACTGCGAGACGCTGATGGTGGGACGGCAGGACTTCTTCGAGAGCCTGCTTCGTAGCGCCGAGTTGGGTATCGTCGTCGGCCAGTTGCTTGCGCTCCACGTTTGGCAGACGGTCAATCTGGTGACCATGCGCACCGCGCCGACCCTCACCGGCCGCGTGTTCGGTGTCCTGGTTCATCTCGCGCGCATGAGCGGCATCGTGTCGGCCAATGGCGACTGGACACTGACCATCTCCCAGAAAGACATCGCCGAAGCCGTCGGCGCTTCGCGCCAGCGTGTGAACGTCGAGCTGTGCATGCTCGAGCGCAAGGGCTCCCTCAGCCTGGGCTACGGGAAAGTGATTTTGCATGCCTGCAAAGAACGCGACGCCGCCGTCGCGAGTTCGGGCCTGTCCGATTTCAGCCTGGACTGAACCCGCTGCCCCCACGTTGCCGGCAAATGCAACGCCCGCGACATTTGCCTGCTAGGAATGTCCGGATGTGAAGCAGCCGCCTGCCGATCCACACTTGGTCCCCATCGATCCCGGCGTGCCGCCATCCACGGCGGCCGCACGATTGCGCGGCTCACGCCGCATGAAAGGACCATGGATTTCAGGCTTGATGACGAGCAACGTCAGTTGATCGACGCCGCGCGCGTATTTGCGCGCGAGCGCATTGAACCTTTCTATCGCCAGCGCGACAGGGAAGGACGCCTGGACCGGGAGACGCTCAGAGAAATGGGGCGCCTCGGTTTCTTCGGCATCGAGTTGCCGCAGTCGCTTGGCGGTCTGGGCCAATCCAGCCTCACGGCCGGCCTCGTGGTAGAGACCCTTTGCGGCGCGGACCTGAACCTGGGCTACATCTCCATCACCGCATCGCTGCTCGGGCAGATGATGCATGGCTTCGGGCAGCCCGAGGCCATGGCCCCCTGGCTACAGGGAATGATTCGTGGCGAGTTGATCCCCGCTATCTCTCTCACCGAACCCGGTGGCGGTTCGGACGCGGCCAGCCTCACGCTCAAGGCAAGGCGCGACGGCGACGACTATGTGATCGACGGCGAGAAGACGTCGACCAGCATGGCCATGCAGGCCGATTTCGCGATCGTCTTCGCACGAACCGGCACCACCGAGTCGCGCGCTCGCGGCATCAGCGCTTTTCTGATTCCCCTGGACAGCCCGGGGCTTACGCGGACCGAGTTCGACGACCACGGCACCCGAAGCGTGGGGCGTGGTTCGCTGTTTTTCGACCGGGTGCGCGTGCCGTCCAGGTACCGGCTGGGGCAAGAGGGGCAGGGCTTCGGCCAGGTGATGGCCGGGTTCGACTACAGCCGTGCGCTGCTTGGCATTCTGTGCCTGGCGGTGGCCAGGTTGTCACTGGACCAGGCCTGGAAATACACCACCGAGCGCGAGACCTTCGGCAAGACGCTTTCCAACTACCAGGGCGTGACATTCCCGCTGGCCGAGGCGGAGACCCATCTGACCGGGGCGCGCCTGCTGTGCCTGCAAACCCTGTGGCTCAAGGACCAGGGTCTGCCCCACACCTCGGAGGCGGCCATGTGCAAATGGTGGGGGCCCAAGCTCGCCTATGACATCGTCAATACCTGCCTGCTGACCCACGGCCACGGCGGCTACTCGAAAGACCTGCCCTTCGAGCAGCGCCTGCGCGACCTCCTGGGCTTGCAGATCGGCGACGGTACCGCGCAGATCATGAAGATGATCATCTCGCGCGAGAAGACCCGCTAGGAAACGCGGCCGACACGAAGACACGAAAAGACAAGGCTAGAAATGACCTACGAATCCTTCAAGTTCAAGATCGAAGAGGGCATTGCCCGCATCACGTTCAACCAGCCGGAGCGGGGCAACCCGATGGACCTTCGGTTCAACACGGAACTCAGCCGAATTGCCACCGAGTGCGACGAGACGCCCGGTGTGCGCTGCGTCGTGATCGAGTCCAGCGGCAAGTACTTTGGCGTCGGCGCGGACCTCAAGACGATGAACAAGGACCAGGCGGCGCTGCATGTCTTCATCAAGAACGCCACCGTCGGCCTGCACTCGGCCTTGTCGCGGTTTGCGCGCATGGACGCGCCCTTGATTGTTTCGGTGCACTCGCTGGCTGTCGGTGGCTTCGTTTCCTTGTGCGCTGCCGCCGACTTCTGCATTGCGGCCGAGTCCGCGCGCTTTTACGCGGCCTACACCGGCATCGGCCTGCTTTGCGACGGCGGCGGATCGGCCTTCCTTCCGCGGCGGGTTGGCAGCCGGCGGGCGACCGAGTTCCTGCTGCGCAATGAAACCTGGAATTCGCAGCGGGCGCTCGACCTGGGCCTGATCAACTACAGGGTCAAGGATGAAGATCTGCAAGCGCAGACCTGGGCGCTGGCGCGCGAACTGGCCGCCGGCCCGACCCGCGCGTTTGGCGAGATCAAGAACCTCTTGCTGTCCAGCAGTGAAAACCCCATCGAGGCCCAGATGGAGCAGGAAGCACGCGCAATGACGCGCGTGACGAAGACGCAGGACGGCTGGAACGGCGTGTGTTCCGTGGCCGAGAAGCGCAAGCCGGTCTTCATCGGCAAGTAAGGCCGGACACGGGCACACGGGCTATCCCGGGAACACAGCACGAAAGTCACCCAGATCCAGCGACAGGATCCTCGGCGGCGGGCATTCCTGATTTACCGCCGGCGAACACACATGACCCAATCTTTCCCTTCCAACAGTCGCCCCACGGTGGTCATCGTCGCGATCAGCTGGGGCATCTCCAGCAGCTTTTCGACGGCCGGGACCGGACGCAACACCCACCTGGGGGCTGTGTGCGCGCGCGTCTTTGCCGCCAAGGGCGCGAACGTCGTTGCAATTGATGGCGATGCCGACGCGCTGGCCGCGCTGAAGGAAGAAATCGAGGCGGCCGGGGGCGAGATGCGTGGCATCGTCGGTGACTGCACCGATGCGCACGCCCTGACGCGGATCGCCGACACACTGGGCCAGCCGGTGCACACGCTGGTCAATTGTCATTCTTACCCGGACGTCGCGACGCTGGAGGCGTCCACGCCGGAAACACTCGAACGCGTCGTGCGGGGCGACCTGCTGGGCCCCTTGTTCGCCTCGAAAGCGTTTCTGCCCTGGCTCAAGCTTGCACAGGGCGCGTCCATCGTCCACATCGGATCCATCGACGGCATTCTGGGCAACCCGCAAGTGCCTTCATATTCGATGGCCAAGGGCGGCCTCGGCCCGCTCACCCATGTGATGGCCGATGAATTCGCCAAGTACGGCATCCGGGTCAATTGCGTGGCGCGGGCGGTGACTGCCGAGAAGGGCGTGCCCCCCATCGCCGCTTATGTGCCCTTGATCGCACAGACCCCGTTGGGACGCGCCGCCTATCCTGAGGAAGTGGCCGAAGTGGTCTGGTTCCTCTCATCGCCGGCGGCATCTTATGTGAACGGCGTGGTGCTACCGGTCGATGGGGGCCGCACGGGAATCACGCAAGGGACGCGCCATGCAGCCGCATGACACGGCAGGGGCGGCGGACCGGTCCGTGGCTCGGTCTGAGACATTTTCCCGCGCTCGGGTGCCGCACAGTCGGCGTTGGAGTACGCCTGTCCGCCAACACCGACACCGCCTCGCCGCGACTGCCGACGACTCGCCGCGCGGGTGACGCTGAGCATGGCCTTGCAGCTGCGCAGGCCAGGCTCGACTGACGGACCATCGTTCCGCGGGGCTCGGCCGGTCGCCGTGTGCGGGAGCCGTCATGAAACGCCTTGCCCAAATCATCAGTTGTAGCGTGCTGTCAGCCGCCCTTGTGGGGTCGTTGGGGTTGATGGCTTCGCCTGACGTTCAGGCGAAGGGTGGTGGCGGTGGCGGTGGCGGTGGAGGCGGAGGTGGAGGTGGAGGTGGAGGCGGAGGCCCTGGTGGCGGAGGCGGCGGAGGGCCAGGGGGTGGAGGCGGCGGAGGCGGCGGAGGGTCTGGTGGTGGAGGCGGTGGCGGTGGGGGCGGCTCCGGCGGTGCAGGAGGCCCAGGCTCAGGCGCGAGCGCGGGTGGTGGTGCCAGCGCGGCTGGCGGTGGCGGCGTGGGCGAGGGCGTGGGCGTGGGCGAGGGCGTGGGCGTGGGCGTGGGCGTGGGCGTGGGCGTGGGCGTGGGCGTGGGCGTCAGCCCATCGTCGGCAGCCATGGGCGCGGGTGATGCGCAAGCCAGCGGCTCAGCGGGGGCGGCAGCGGCATCGAATGCCGCCTCGACCGTGTCGAATTTCGTTGCCAGGTGGTTCCGTAGCGCGTCGGCGTCGGCGATCGTACAGGCGCCAGCCGCGTCCCCAGGTGTGCCAGTGGCGCGTATCGTGCGCCGCGACACGGGCGCGCCGGTCGAGTCGCGCGTCCCGAGTCCGGTGCTGGCTGGCCGGGTGGACACCCGCACGTTGGGCGCCGCGCCTGCGAGCGGCATGGCGGTGGCCTCACGCCAGCCGGACGCCGCACTTGCGCGCGCCGAGCCTGCACAGGCTCAGTCGGACACTTACCCGGTGCGCTCGCCCGAGGGCCAGGTGAAGGCCGAGCCCTTGGCCGCGCAAGCCCCGCTGCCGATGGACCGGCGCGTGCTCTGGAACTCGACCCAATAGGCGGGCCCGCTGCGCGGCGTAACATCGCCGCATGACCGTGCCAGACACGCTTCCCCGCGACGGCCAGAGCATCCTTGCCCTGGCCGCGCGCTCGATGTTCCAGCTGTTCTCCAACATCAGCCAGGGCATGTTCCTGGTCGACCGCAGCGGCACCGTCGTCTGGGTGAACGAGGGCTACAAGCGCTTCCTGCCGGCGCTGGGCTTTTCCTCGGTTGACCAGTTCGTCGGCCACAAGGTCGAGGACGTGGTGCCCAACACCCAGATGCGGCGGGTACTGGAGACTGGCGAGGCGATCCTGATCGACCTGCTCACCAACCGGGCCGGCACCTTCGTGGTCAGCCGCCTCCCGCTTCGCGACGAGGCCAGTGGCGAGCTGATCGGCGCGATCGGCATCGTGCTGTTCGACCACCCTGAGACCACGCTGCAGCCGCTGATTCACAAGTTCGCGAACCTGCAGCGCGACCTGGACGACGCGCGCCGCGAGCTGGCGCGCCAGCGCCGCAGCAAGTACACCCTGGCCAGCTTTGTGGGCACCAGCGCGGCGGCGGTGGAGGTCAAGCGACAGGCGCGGCGCGCGGCGCAGTCGTCCAGCCCGGTGCTGCTGCTGGGCGAGACCGGCACCGGCAAAGAGGTGCTGGCCCATGCCATTCACGCGGCATCGGCCCGCGCAAGCGGCCCCTTCGTCAGCGTCAACATCGCGGCCGTGCCCGACACCCTGCTGGAGGCCGAGTTCTTCGGCGTGGCGCCCGGCGCCTACACCGGCGCCGACCGCAAGGGCCGCGACGGCAAGTTCAAGCTGGCCGATGGCGGCACGCTGTTCCTCGACGAAATCGGCGACATGCCGCCCAGCCTGCAACCCAAGTTGCTGCGCGCGCTGCAAGAAGGCGAGATCGAGCCGCTGGGCTCGAACAAGCTGGTGCGCTTCGATGCCCGCGTCATCGCCGCCACCTCGCGCGACCTGGCCGCGCTGGTGCGGGAGGGGCGCTTCCGGGAAGACCTGTACTACCGCCTGAACGTGCTGCCGATCGCGGTGCCGCCGCTGCGGGAGCGCCAGGCCGACATCCCGGCTTTGGTCGAGGCGCTGGGCGAGGACCTGTCCCACCGCAATGGCACGGCGCCGCCTGAGCTGGACCCCGCAGCCCTGGCCCTGCTGTCGGCGCAGCCCTGGCGCGGCAACATCCGCGAGCTGCGCAACGTGCTCGAACAGGCGGCCCTGCGCACCGAGTCGGGCCAGATCACCAGCCATGAGCTGATGGCGGTGCTGCGGCAGGCGGGCGTGCGGGACATCGCGACGCAGCCTCGCATCGTGGCTGACACCGCCACCGCCGGCCTGCAGCGGCCGGTGGCCCAGCCGCCCCGGCCATTGGCGGAACAGGTGGCGCAAGTAGAGCGGCAGGCGATTCGCGCGGCGCTGGAACACACCGGCGGCAACAAGCTGGCGGCGGCAAAGTTGCTGGGAATCTCACGCGCCACGCTGTACGAGCGGCTTGAACAACTGCCTGAAATCCAGACATTGACTGAAAATCAGACAACTGGAACTGTCTGAGTTTCAGGCAAATGGATCGGGTTCACCCTGCAGACCCTTTGTGAATCAATCACTTAGAGTGTGGCACGACCTGTGCAATAGCCAGGGCGGACCTTCCCGAACATCAAGGAGACAAGACATGCACCGTCGCACCCTGGTCACCCTGGCCGCGCTCGCCGTCAGCGCCGCCGCCAGCCCCCTGGCCCTCGCGCAGGCCGGCAAGGACATCAAGATTGCCCACGTCTACAGCCGCACCGGCCCGCTGGAAGCCTACGGCAAGCAGACCCAGACCGGGCTGATGATGGGTCTGGACTACGCGACCGGCGGCACCATGACGGTGGGTGGCCGCAAGATCGTCATCATCGAGAAGGACGACCAGGGCAAGCCCGACCTGGGCAAGTCGCTGCTGGCGGCCGCCTATGCCGACGACAAGGTCGACCTGGCCGTCGGCCCCAGTTCCTCGGGCGTGGCGCTGGCCATGCTGCCGGTGGCCGAGGAATACAAAAAAATCTTGCTGGTCGAGCCGGCGGTGGCCGATTCGATCACCGGCGACAAGTGGAACAAGTACATCTTCCGCACCGGCCGCAACAGCACGCAGGATGCGCTGGCCAACGTGTTCGCGGTCGACCAGGACAACGTGTCCATCGCCACCATCGCGCAAGACTATGCCTTCGGCCGCGACGGCATCAAGGCCTTCCGCGACAACCTCAAGAAGTCAAAAATCGTGCATGAGGAGTACCTGCCTCAGAACACGACCGACTTCACCGCCGGCATCCAGCGGATGGTGAACGCCCTGCGCGATAAGCCGGGCCGCAAGTTCATTGCCGTGGTGTGGGCGGGCGGCGTGCCGCCCTTCAACGCATTGGCCGACCTCGACCTCAAGACCCGCTACGGCATCGAAGTGGCGTCGGGCGGCAACATCTTGCCCGCCTTGGTGGCGTACAAGCGCTTCCCTGGCTTGGAAGGCGCCACCTATTACTACTTCGGCCTACCCAAGAATGCGGCCAACGACGCCATGGTGTCCATGCACTACAGGCAGTTCAAGTCGCCGCCCGACTTCTTTACCGCCGGCGGCTTCTCTGCCGCGATGGCCCTGGTGACGGCACTGAAAAAGACCAACGGCGACACCAACACCAACAAGCTCATCTCCACCATGGAAGGCATGAGCTTCGACACGCCCAAGGGCAAGATGACCTTCCGCAAGGAAGACCATCAGGCGCTCCAGAACATGTACCACTTCAAGATCAAGAACGACCCGGCCTTCGCCTGGGGCGTGCCGGAGCTGGTGCGTGAGATCACGCCAGCCGACATGCCGCTGCCGATCCGCAACAAGCGCTGATCGGGTTTCCGTCATTCCCGCGCAGAGCCTGCCCCCAGCGAAGGCGGGGGCGGGAATCCAGGCCGGTGCTGGAAGCGATCGCCGCTGCTGGATCCCCGCCTTCGCGGGGATGACGGGAGTCTTTTTCCCGCCCCTGACATGAGCACACTCTCGACCCAAAACCTCACCGTACGCTTTGGCGGCCATGTGGCTGTGAATGCCGTGACCTGCTCGTTCGAGCCGGGCACGCTCACCGCCATCGTCGGCCCCAATGGCGCCGGCAAGACGACCTATTTCAACCTGATCTCGGGTCAGGTCCCCGCGACCTCGGGCACGGTGACGCTGGGCGGGCGTGACCTGTCTGGGCTGTCGCCGTCGCAGCGCACGCATGCCGGCCTGGGCCGCGCGTTTCAGCTGACCAACCTGTTCCCACGCTTGTCGGTGCTGGAGAACGTGCGCCTGGCGGTGCAGGCCACGCGCGCAGGCCCGCACCGGCGCGGGCTGAACCTTCTGAGTATCTGGAGCGACCATGCCCAGCTGACCGAGCGGGCCCGCGACATCCTGCGCGAGGTGGCGCTGGACAAGCGTGAGGGCGAGCTGGTGGCCAGCCTGCCGCACGGCGACCAGCGCAAGCTGGAGGTGGCGCTGCTGATGGCGCTGGAGCCGCAGGTCTACATGTTCGACGAACCCACCGCGGGCATGAACCACGCCGAGGCGCCGGTCATCCTGGACCTGATCCGAAAGCTCAAGGCCGACCGCAGCAAGACCATCTTGCTGGTGGAGCACAAGATGGACGTGGTGCGTGAGCTGGCCGACCGCATCATCGTTTTGCACAACGGATCGCTGGTGGCCGACGGCAAGCCGTCCGAGGTGATTGCGCTGCCGGTGGTGCAGGAAGCGTACCTTGGAGCGGCTCCGTCTTCCGTCGGCGCAGCACCCACCCACTCCGTTCGCCCTGAGCCTGTCGAAGGGCTCTCGAAGGCTTCGACAGGCTCAGCCCGAACGGATGCGGGCTCAGCCCGAACGGATGCGGGCTCAGCCCGAACGGATGCGGGCTCAGCCAGAACGGATGCAGGCTCAGCCCGAACGGATGCAGGCTCAGCCCGAACGGAGAAAGACACAAAGCCAGCAAGAGGGGACGGTGAATGACGACGATCCCCAACTTGTTGACGCTGTCGGGCGTGCACACGCACATCGGTGCGTACCACATCCTCCATGGTGTCGACCTGCACGTGCCGCGCGGCCAGCTCACCATGCTGCTGGGGCGCAATGGCGCCGGCAAGACCACCACGCTGCGCACCATCCTGGGCCTGTGGCAGGCCTCGGCAGGGCGCATCACGCTCGCCGACCAGGACATCACGCGCCTGCACACGCCGCAGATCGCGCACCTGGGCGTGGCCTACGTGCCCGAGAACATGGGCATCTTCGCCGACCTGACCGTCAAGGAGAACATGCTGCTGGCCGCGCGCTCGGCCCAGCGCGTCTCGCAGATCGACGAGGCCCGGCTGCAATGGATCTTCGGCCTGTTTCCCCCGGTGGAAAAGTTCTGGAACCACCCGGCCGGCAAGCTCTCGGGTGGGCAAAAGCAGATGCTGGCGGTGGCGCGCGCCATCGTTGAGCCGCGTGAGCTGTTGATCATCGACGAGCCGAGCAAGGGCCTGGCGCCCGCCATCATCAACAACATGATCGATGCCTTCGGCCAGCTCAAGGCCAGCGGGGTGACCATCTTGCTGGTGGAGCAGAACTTCAACTTCGCCAAGCGTCTGGGCGACAGCGTGGCCGTGATGGACAACGGCCAGGTGGTGCATGCCGGCAGCATGAAGGCGCTGGCCGACGATGAGGCCTTGCAGCAGGAACTGCTGGGCCTGGCGATATGAGGGGCGCCCAAACCGTCATCCCCGCGCAGAGCCTGCCCCCAGCGAAGGCGGGGGCAGGGATCCAGGGGCGCGGTGCGTCCGGCGTGACGGGCCATCCCCCCGCCTTCGCGGGGGTCGGCCGGGGCCTGGATTCCCGCCTTCGCGGGAATGACGGACCCTTCGTCATCCCCGCGCAGAGCCTGCCCCCAGCGATGACGGGGGCCCGTCTGAAAGGCAAGCCATGACCAAAATCGACTTCGACTGGAAACCGCTGGCGCTGGTGCCGGTGCTGGCCCTGGTGGTGCTGCCCTTCATCGGCTCGCCGTCCACCTGGCTCACGCTCACGGTGGCGGGCCTGGCCATGGGCATGATCATCTTCATCATCGCCTCGGGCTTGACGCTGGTGTTCGGCCTGATGGACGTGCTCAACTTCGGTCACGGCATGTTCATTGCGCTGGGCGCTTACGTCGCCACCACTGTGCTGGGCGCGATGGGCGACTACACCGCCTCGGGCAGCCTGTGGGTGAACCTGATGGCCGTGTTCCCGGCCATGCTGGTGGCCATGCTGGTGGCTGGCGCGGTGGGCCTGGCGTTCGAGCGCTTCATCGTGCGGCCGGTCTACGGCAACCACCTCAAGCAGATCCTCATCACCATGGGCGGCATGATCATCGGCGAGGAGCTGATCAAGGTCGTATGGGGCCCGCAGCAGATTGCGCTGCCCCTGCCCGAGGGCATGCGCGGCTCGCTGTTCCTGGGGGACGCGGCCGTCGAGAAATACCGCTTGCTGGCGGTGGTGGTGGGCGTGGTGGTGTTCGCCCTGCTGCTGTGGACGCTGACCCGCACCAAGATCGGCCTGTTGATCCGCGCCGGCGTACAAGACCGCGAGATGGTCGAGGCCATGGGTTACCGCATCCGCAAGCTGTTCGTCGGCGTGTTCGTGATGGGCAGCGCCCTGGCTGGCCTGGGCGGCGTGATGTGGGGCATGTACCAGCAGAACGTGGTGCCCCAGATGGGCGCGCACGTGAACGTGCTGATCTTCATCGTGCTGATCATCGGCGGCCTGGGTTCGACCACCGGCGCGCTGGTGGGCGCGCTGCTGGTGGGGCTGATGGCCAACTACACCGGCTTCCTGCTGCCCAAGGCGGCGTTGTTCTCCAACATCCTGCTGATGATGGCCATCCTGCTGTGGCGTCCGCAGGGCGTGTATGCGCTGAACAAGTGAGGCTGCCATGCTGACTCGCCTCATCTCCGCCGACTTCCCGCGCAGCCGCCCGCTGGCCGTGCTGCTGGTGCTGTGCCTGCTGGCACTGGCCTTCACGCCTTTCCTTGTGCCCGGGGTCAAGGCGCTCAACGTCGCCGCCAAGGTGCTGGTGTTCATCGTGCTGGTGGCCAGCTTCGACCTGCTTCTGGGCTACACCGGCATCGTGAGTTTTGCCCACACCATGTTCTTCGGCATCGGCGCCTACGGCGTGGCCATCGCATCGAGCCGCATGGGCCAGGGCTGGGCCGCCCTGGCGGTGGGCACGGCCGCGGCGCTGGCCTTGTCCTTTGTGCTGGCACTGGCCATCGGCCTGTTCTCGCTGCGGGTGCGGGCCATTTTCTTTTCCATGATTACCTTGGCCATCGCGGCCGCCTTTCAAACTCTGGCGTCGCAGCTGTCGGAGTTCACGGGCGGCGAAGACGGCCTGACCTTCAAGATGCCCGAGTTGCTGTCGCCCAGCTTCGAGTTCGCGCAGGAGCCCTTCCTGGGCGTGTCGCTCGATGGCCGGCTGATCTCGTACTACCTGCTCTTCGTCGTGGCCCTGATGGCGGTGCTGCTGATGCTGCGCATCGTCAACTCACCCTTTGGCCGCGTGCTGCAGGCCATTCGCGAAAACGAGTTCCGCGCCGAAGCCATCGGCTACCGCGTGGTGGTGTACCGCACCATCTCCAGCATTTTGTCGGCCCTGTTCGCCACGCTGGCCGGCGTCATGCTGGCCGTCTGGCTGCGCTACAACGGGCCCGACACTTCGCTGTCCTTCGAGATCATGCTCGACGTGCTGCTCATCGTCGTCATCGGCGGCATGGGCACGATCTACGGCGCGGCCATCGGCGCAACGTTGTTCCTGGTGGCGCAAAGCTATCTGCAAGACCTGCTGCGCCTGGGCAGCGATGCGGCCGCCGGCCTGCCCTGGCTGTCGGCGTTGTTGTCGCCCGACCGCTGGCTGCTGTGGCTGGGTGTGCTTTTCGTGCTGTCGGTCTACTACTTTCCCACTGGCGTGGTCGGCCGGCTGCGTGCCATGCGCGTGCAGCGGCTTGCCGCGCTTTCGGCGCCAGCCAAATTGGTCCCTGCGAGGTCACCATGACGCCCAGCTCCCGCTACCTCACCTGCGCCGGCCGGCAGATTCATTTCACCGAATGGGGCGCCGAGCACGAGCCCACCGTCATCGCTTGGCATGGCCTGGCCCGCACCGGCCGCGACATGGACGAACTGGCGCAGCACCTGTCGTCGCGCTATCGGGTGATCTGCCCCGACACCCTCGGGCGCGGCCTGTCGCAGTGGAGCCCGGACCCGGGCAACGAGTACCAGCTGTCCTTCTACGCGCGCATCGCGGCGGACCTGATCGATCAACTGGGCCTGGCGCGCGTGCACTGGGTGGGCACCTCCATGGGCGGCGCCATCGGCACCCTGTGCGCCGGCGGGCTGGCGCAGCCGGGCCTGCGAGGCCGCATCGCCAGCGTGGTGCTCAATGACAATGCGCCCAGTCTCGCGCAGCCGGCACTGGAGCGGATCAAGGCCTATGCCGGAACGCCGCCCGCGTTCGACACCGTCACCGAGCTGGAGGCTTTTTTCCGGCAGGTGTACCAACCCTTCGGCTGGCTCAGCGACGCCCAGTGGCGCCGCCTGACAGAGACCTCCACCCGCCGCCTGCCCGACGGCCGCGTGACGCCGCACTACGACCCGGCCATGGTGCGCCAGTTCGTCGACCATCCCGCCGACTACGACATCTGGAACCATTGGGACGCGATCGACGTGCCGGTGCTGTGCCTGCGCGGCGCCGAGTCTGATCTGGTGCTGCGCGAGACCACGCAAGAGATGCTGCGGCGCGGCCCCGGTGCACGCGGCCTGGTGCGGGTCGTCGAGATCGCGGGTGTCGGCCACGCGCCGGCGTTGAATGTGCTCGATCAGCTCAACCGCATCACCGCCTTTATTCACGCGGCCGAAGTCCGCGTCACCTGAGGCCGATCCAGGTTCCCTCGCGTTCAGTTCAGCCTGCGGTCAAGCTTTCCGCCTTGATCTGACTACCCTGCGGCGTTTTGCGTCGCGCGCGCCATCCCGGTTGCGCGCCATGCGAAGCAAGGCGGGGAGGGGCGATGAGACAGTTGCGATGCGTCGCGGGCGCGGCTTGGGCCGGCGTCCTGCGGCGTCTGACCGCATTGCCGGCCGCGTCGCTGGCCGTGCTGCTTGCGCTGTGCCTGCCCGTTGC
>CANJQN010000040.1 GCA_947476465.1 Comamonadaceae bacterium
CCCCCCGCGTCCCGCTGGTTGGGCCAAACGGGGACACAACGGGGGGGCCCGGCGGCCTTGAAATCGGCTCTTGCACTCAGCAGGTTGTTCGCCGTCCGGTCCGCCACCGCGTGGCGAACGAGCCCCTCCAGTGAGTCGAGTTGGGCGCTTGCGAATTTGGTTCCGTTCAGGGACTGCAGGCCGTCCTGCAGCGTGCTCATTTGCGCCGGGGACAAGTTGCGCAAGTGAATGCGCAGCCGCTCCGAAAGAACCGCAGCGTTCGGCCCGGCGTTGCCGCCTGCATCGCCAACGCTTCCAAGGAGCACGGCGGCGGCCTCGGTGGCTCGATCGGCACACGCTGCGGCACGCGATATGTCGACTTGGCTTCCTTGCGACAGCAGACCGAGCAGCTCGCCGGTCGCGTCGCTCAGTGCGCGCGTAGTGACCCGTGCGCTGGCATCGACTCTGGCCGGGTTCGCCTTGTCGAGGACAGCGTTGTACAAACTGCTGACCACCTTCTCCGCGAGCTTCGTCAGCCCGCTCGCACGCGGCACGGCGGCTTTCTCGGCCGCGACATGCCGGCCGCCCAATCGGCCCATCGGGCTGTCGCCGAAGTCGTGCTGAACGTACTTGAGCCCTCGTATCGCGTCCATCCTGGCTCCTGGAAACAGGAACCATCGTGGCATCTTTCCGGAAGACAAGCAACACACTTGCCTCACTTTCACCACCAGACCTTGTCCATCCGTGTGGCACGGCGCACGGCCTCGGTAGGCCCCAGATCCGGCCACTCCGGGCCATGCTGGCGGGCATGGCGCACGCGTCGCCGCAGCGGCGAGACTGGGCCCTGGCCGAGATCGACCACATGCCCGCCCATCTCCAGCACGACCACCGGCAGGCTCAGGGCCAGGGCGATCCAGAAACGCCGCGTCATGTCGCGCAGCTGCCGGCTGTCGCCGGCCTCGCCAGGGGCGATTACCGCGCCGTGAAGCCGCCGTCGGCCGCCAGCACGGTGCCGGTGACGAAGCTGGCGCGCGGCGACAGCAGGAACAGCACCGCTTCGGCGATCTCTTCGGGCTTGCCGAGCCGGCCAACGGCGTGCAAGGCGATGATCGGATCGAGCTCTGAAGACGGCAGCCGGCGCAGCAGCGGTGTGTCGATGTAGCCCGGCGCAACGGCGTTGATCCGCAGGCCCCGAGCAGAATAAGCCAGAGCGGCGGTGCGCGTCATGCCGGAGACACCGTGCTTGGCTGCCGTGTAGGCAGGCGAATGAGGTGAGCCGACCAGCCCCAGCACCGAGCCGATGTTCACGATGGCCGAGACCGGCTGCTGCAGCATCAGCGGGATCTGGGCGCGCATGGCGTAGAAGACGCCGTTGAGGTCGATGTTGATCACGCGATGCCAGTCCTCCAGCGAGGCGTCGGCCAATGGTGCGCGCGTGGCCCCGCCAACGCCGGCGTTGTTGACCGCCATGTGCAGCGCGCCGAAGTGGGCCGCCACCTCGCCGGTGACGCGCTCGACCGCAGCGGCATCGCTCATCTCGACGCACCAGGTTCGGGTTTGAGCGCCGCTGGGGTCGAGCTCGCGGGCAGCCGCGTCGACGCCGGGGCCGTTGATGTCGAGCATCGCGACGCGGGCGCCGCGCGCGAGCAGCAGCCGGGTGGTGGCCAGGCCGATGCCCGACGCGGCGCCGGAGACCAGCGCGACCTTGCCTTCGAATTCAGGAGTGTGGTTCATCGTATGAGTAGACATGCATATGGTTAACTGGCGCACGAGCGTACCCGTCGGCTTGGCGACCGTCAACGCAGCAAACCCAAGGATTCACAACGCAGCCGACTTGATTAGCGTGACATCACCCGCCGCGCCGCATGGCTGGCCGCATCCACCCCCAGCACCAGCGCCAGCACCGCCAGCAGTACGGTGCTGGTCTGGGCCATCTGGAACAGCCCCAGGTGAAAGGCCAGCATCTGGCCCAGGCCGCCGGCGCCCACCACACCCAGCACCGAGGCGGCCCGGATGTTGTTCTCCCAGCGGTACAGGGTGTAGCTCACCAGCTGCGGCAATACCTGCGGCAAGGTGGCGTACAGCAGCACCCTGCCCTCGCCCACGCCCCGCGCGCGCAGGGCGAAACCCGGGCCTTCGGGCGCGTTTTCGATGGCCTCGGCAAACAGCCGCCCCAGCACGCCGGTGGTGTGCAACGCCAGGGCCAGGGTGCCGGCCAGCGGGCCGAGCCCGGCCGCCACCATGAGCAGGGCCGCCCACATCAGCTCAGGGACGCTGCGCAAGGCATTGAGCACCAGCCGGCTCGCACCGCGCCAGCGGGCCGCATCGCCCGCGTGGGTGCGGCTGGCGGGCAAGGCCAAGAGCAGTCCGAACACCACCGCCAGCAGCGTGCCGATGACCGACATGGCCAGCGTCTCCAGCGTCGCGGGCAGCAGGCGCCACAGGAATGCGGCGTCGCCCGCCGGGGACGCCAGTTCGGCCAGAAAGCGCCCCATGCGGGCCGGCGCATCGCCCGACACCAGCCGCGCCCACTGCAGGTCGAGCGAGTGAAAGCACAGGCCCACCAGCCCCAGCAACACGATCACGAAAACCATGCCCTTGAGACGAGCCGCGCGCAGGGCCGCGGGAAGGCGCAGGGCTTGCGAAGCGGCGGGTGGGGTGTGGCCGTTCATGGACGGTCAGGCCAGGTGGCGCCGCAGCAGCGCGCTCAGGCGATCGGTGAGGGCGACCAGCAGCATGAAGACCGCCAGCAGCGTGCAGACCTCCGAGCCACTGAACATCTTCATGGCGTTGTCCAGTTGCTGGCCGAGCCCTCCGGCGCCAACGAAGCCCAGCACCGCCGACGAGCGGATGGCGCATTCCCAGCGGTACACCGTGTAGCTGGTGAGTTCGGCCGCGTTGTGCGGCAGCAGGCCGTAGAAGAAGGCCTGCAAGCGGCCGGCACCGTTGCGCAGCAGCGCCGCTGCGGCAAAGCCCTCGCCGCTTTCGAGGATCTCGGCGTAGACCTTGCCCAGCATCCCAGCGTAGGTGAGCGCGATGGCCAGCACGCCGGCTGTCGGCCCCAGGCCGACCACCCGCACGAACACCAGCGCCCAGATCAACTCGGGCACGCTGCGCAGCACCACCAGCAGCGCGCGCACGCTCCACCGCGCAAGCCCCGGCCCCACGGCCATGCGCCCGGCCAGTCCCGACAGCGACAGGCCACGCACCGACAGCAGGGCCAGCGGCACCGCCAGCACCAGGGCCAGGCTCAGGCCGGCGGTGGCGATGGCGACGGTGCGCCAGGTCTCGCGCGCGACCAGCGCCAGGAACTCGGCATCCAGGCGCGGCGAGAGGAACTCGCCCAGAAACCGCAGCGCCGGACGCAGGCTGTCTGGCGTGAACAGCAGCCAAGGCTGGAACTCGGCCACCACCAGCAGCGGCCACAGCAACGCCGCGGTGGCCAGCAGCCAAAACACCCGCATGCGCAGCGCCGGGTCGCGGCGCGGCATGGGCAATGCTGGAGCGGCGGCGCCCATGGTCAGCGGCAGTACACCACGACCGGGTCGGGGGCGGGCCCGGCGCCTTCATCCGTCCCGGCCGCGGGAGCGGCCCCTTCGAGCTCGTCGAGCCGGCCCTGGTAAAGCGCCCGCAGGTGCTCGGGCGTCACCGCCTGCGCCGGCAGGTCGAAGGCGAGCGCACCGGCACGCAGGCCGATCACCCGCGGGAAGTGGCGCAGCGCCATCGGCACATCGTGCAGGGTGCACAGCAAGGTGGCGCCCCGCTCGCGCGCCGCGCCGGTGAGCGAGGTCAGGGCCTGGGCGGCACGCGCCGGGTCGAGTGCCGACAAAGGCTCGTCCACCAGAAGCAATTGCGCCCGTGCCACCAGCGCACGCGCCAGCCCGACGCGCTGGCGCTCGCCGCCGGAAAGCCGGTCGACCCGGTCGAACAGTTTGTCGGCCAGGTCGAAGTGGGCCAGTGCCGCATCGGCCTCGGCCAGGGCCGTGGGCACCAGCAGGCTGCGCAGGCTCTCCCACAGGCCAATGCGCGGCAGGCGCCCGGCCAGCACGGCGGTGACCACCCGCTGGCGAGCCGGCAGCGGCGGCACCTGCGGCGCCAGGAAAACATCGGCGCGCAAACGCTGCAAGGCGCGGGCGGACAGGCGCCACGGGTCGCGCCCATCGAGCCGCAACTGGCCGGCGGACGGTCGCAGCGCGCACGCGGCGGCGTGCAGCAAGGTGGTCTTGCCGGAGCCGGAGGGGCCGATCACGGCCACCTGCTCACCCGCGCCGACGGCCAGGTCCAGCGGACCCAGCGCGGGTGCGGCGCTGCGGGAGGCGGCTGGGTGGCGCAGGGCCACGCCGTCCAGTTCGAGCTTCAAGGGTGCGGGGGCACGCAGGCCTATTTCACCAGGCCGGCGTTGCGCGCGGCCGTCTCGATGCCGCGGTAGTTCTCGGCACGCGTGGGAAGGAAGCGGGTGGCGCGCTGCAGCTCGAGAATCTCGCGTCCGGCGGGCGTGGTGGGCGTCAGATCCAGGAAGGCCCGCGTGAGGCGGTCGCGCTGGGCCGCCGGCATGTCGGCATGCACCGTCCAGTTGTAATCGTAGTAGGGCGGCGTGGTGAAGAACACGCGCACCTTGGCGGCATCGACCTTCTTGTCGGCTACCAGGCGCTCCCACACCGAGATGTTGAGCGCACCGGCGTCGACCTTGCCCGCGGCGACCGCGGCGACGGTGGCATCGTGCGCGCCGGAATAGGCCACGCGGCGCAGGTCCTTGTCGGGATCGACGCCGGCAGCCAGCAGGAAGCTGCGCGGCATCAGATGCCCCGAGGTGCTGGACTGCGAACCGAAGCTCAGTGTCTTGCCCTTGAGGTCGGCCAGGCCGCGGATGCCCGCCTCGGTCGTGATGAACACCGAGCGGAACTTCTCGTCTTCCTCGCGTTGCACCAGCGGAATGACCTTGCCGCCTGAGCGCTGGTGCGCCTGCACGAAGGTGAAGCCGCCGAACCAGGCCAGGTCCACCTGCTGGTTGACCAGGGCTTCGACGGCGGCGGCATAGTCGGTGACGGGGGTGTATTCCACCTTGGCGTCCAGGCGCTGCTCCAGGTAGCGCATCAGCGGGCCGGCCTTGCGGGCCAGCTCGGTGGGCGATTCGTCCGGGATGGCGGTGACCCGAAACGGGCGACCCTGTGCCAAGGAGGTCAGCGGGGTGACACCGGCGAGCGCGGTGGCCGCCAGCATGACGCGACGGGAAACAGTCGTTGAATGTGTCATGAGAATTTGAATGAACAAGTGCCGCTGTAGAGAGGCAGCGGCTGGCCGGAATTAGAACCGATCGGCCCGCGGCGTTCAGGCACAGCTTCGAAAGCCCGCAAGGATGTCGTGCCGGTGCGGCTCGAAGAAATTGCGATAGCGCGGGTGCGCCATGCAGGCCGAGGTGACGGCGCTGGCGCCACGCAACACGGTGCGTGTGCCGAACCAGGGTTGCGAGTAATCGCGGTAGGGGTGCGGCCGAAAGCCTGGGAAGGGCTCGAAGGCCGACGCGGTCCATTCCCAGACGGCGCCCCAGTCAAAGCCCGGCGCGCTGAGCGCGGCGCACTCCCATTGGGCCTCGCTCGGCAGGCGGCGCCCGGCCCATCGGCACCAGGCCTGGGCTTCGTACAGGCTCAGATGCGAGGCGGGTGCGGGCCCTTGCGGAAACTTCGGGTCGCCCGGCCGCGCGGCCTGGCGCCAGACCCAGCCTTCGTCGCTCCACCAGCGCCGATCGGCATGGCCGCCGGCCTGTACGAAGGCCTGCCAGCGGCTCCAGGACACGGGCTGCGCATCGATCTCGAAGGCCCGCAGCGGCACCGGATGCGCCTGCAGTTCGTTGTCAAAGGCGAAGCCGGGGCCGGCGCTGCCCAGATGCCACTCGCAGGCCGCGACGCGCAGGGTGTCGGGCAACGCCTGCGGCTGGGGCACCTGGGGCGCCGGCGCCTCGGCCTCGAAACCGAGCGCATGAGCCATGTAACACGCGGCCTCCGCATGCATCGCCTCGTGCATGCAGGCCAGGCGGAAGAAATAAAGCGCGGCATCGTCCGCGTCGGGTGGCAGCGCATCCAGCAGGCGCAGGGTCTCGGCGCGCACCGCCGCCATCCAGGCGCGCGTGGCGTCCAGGGAGGGCAGGCTCAGGCGCCAGCGGGTGTCGTGGGCTACGCGGCTGGAGTCATAGAAGGTGTCGGCGCCCGCCAGCTCGCACGCCGGGCGCGGCGCGTCGGGGTCGGCGCGGTCGCCGAGGTGGCGCTGCGGGTTGCGCGCGATCCACCACTGCTCGAACCAGGCCACATGCCCCAGCTCCCAGCGCGGCGGGTTCAGTCCCGGGGCCAGCGGCACCGCCAGAGACGGCCCGAGCGCCGCTTCATAGACTGCGGCCAAGCGCAGAGTACGGGCGCGCTCAGCCAGCAAAGCCGCGCGTACGTCGTCGCGTGCGCCACAGCGCAGGCGCTGGGCGGCATCAAAAGCGCGACGTTCGGTCGCGGCGGCGCTATAACTGGGCGGTGCAAAAGCGTCCATCGACCGTCATCGTAAGCCCCGCCCCGCCGGGCGCCAACAATGGCAATGCGCAAACGGCTGCGCGCTGGCGGCAACTGCTGGCACCCAGGTACGCCGCCCGCATCGTGCAGCATTGGTCGCCACAGGACGACCAGGGCGAGTCGGTCATGCTGGCATTGCATGCGCGCCGCTCAGCGGATTCGGTGGCCGCCTGGGCACAGGCGCGCGGGCCGCGCGGACTGGCGGTGGTGCTGACCGGCACCGACCTCTACCAGGACCTGGCCATCAGCAGCCAGGCGCGTCAGTCGTTACGACTGTCGCAACAAGTGGTGGTGCTCCAGCAACTGGGCCTCAAGGCGCTGCCCGCCGAGCATCGGCCCCGCGCACGGGTGATTTACCAATCGACGCCCGCGCGCCGCATGCTCGACAAGACAGACAGACGGCTGCGCGTGGTGATGTGCGGCCACCTGCGGGAGGTCAAGAGTCCGCAGACCCTGTTCGAAGCGGCGCGGCGGCTGGCCGGGCGCGGCGACATCCGCATCGACCACATCGGCGACGCGGCCGAGCCGCACTGGGCCGACCAGGCCCGCGCCACTGAAGCCGCGGCGCCCGGTTACCGCTGGCTCGGCGGCCTGCCCCACGGCCGCACGCGCCAGGCGATCCAGCGCGCCCACCTGCTGGTGCACACCAGTGCGATGGAAGGCGGCGCCCACGTGATCATGGAAGCGGTGCGCAGCGGCACGCCGGTGCTGGCCTCCCGGGTGGACGGCAACGTGGGCATGCTGGGGGCCGACTACGCCGGCTATTTCGAGCACGGCGACGCTGCCGGGCTGGCCGCGCTGCTCGTGCGCTGCCGCGATGAGCAAATGGTCGGGCCGAATGACCCGCATGCACCCCTGCTCGCGCAGCTGCGGCGACAATGCGATCTACGCGCCGCGCTGTTCGCGCCCGAGACCGAACGTGCGGCACTGCTTCAACTCGTCGACGACCTGCTCCTGCCATGACCTCCACCACACCGTCCAAGCTTCCCCCCGAGCCGCGCCTGACCTCCCTGTCCCACGGCGGCGGCTGCGGCTGCAAGATCGCCCCGGGCGTGCTGTCCGAGATTCTGCGCAACACGGCCAAGATGCCGATGCCGCCCCAGCTGCTGGTGGGCATCGAGACCGCCGACGACGCGGCGGTCTACCAGCTCAACGACGAGCAGGCGCTGATCGCCACCACCGACTTTTTCATGCCCATCGTCGACGACCCGTTCGACTTCGGCCGCATCGCCGCGACCAATGCCATCTCCGACGTCTACGCCATGGGCGGCCGGCCGATTCTGGCGCTGGCGCTGGTGGGCATGCCGATCAATGTGCTGTCCACCGCGACCATCGGCCGCATTCTCGAAGGTGGCGAATCGATCTGCACGGCAGCCGGCATACCGATCGCCGGCGGCCACACCATCGACTCGGTCGAACCCATCTACGGTCTGGTCGCGCTGGGCCTGGTGCACCCCCAGCGGGTCAAGCGCAATGCCGATGCCCGTCCCGGCGACGTGCTGGTGCTCGGCAAGCCCCTGGGCGTGGGCGTGATGTCCGCGGCGCTCAAGAAAGAAGCGCTCGACGCGCAGGGCTACGCCTGCATGATCGCCACCACCACCCGGCTCAACACCCCCGGCCCCGAGCTGGCCCTGCTGGCCGGCGTGCATGCGCTGACCGACGTCACCGGCTTCGGACTGGCCGGCCATGTGCTCGAGCTGGCTCGCGGCGCAAAGGTCGACGTCAAGCTCGACTGGTCGCGCGTGCCGCTGCTGCCCGGCGTGGCGACGCTGGCCGCCGACGGCTTTGTCACCGGCGCCTCCGGCCGCAACTGGACAGCCTACGGCCAGGACATCGCCCTGCCAGAGCGGTTCCGCGCGGCCGACCAGGCCCTGCTGAGCGACCCGCAAACCAGCGGCGGCCTGCTGGTGTCCTGCGCGCCTGAGGCGGTGGACGCGGTGCTGGCCGTGTTCCAGCGTCACGGCTTCGAACACGCCGCGGTGATCGGCGAGGTGGCGGCGGCCAGCGGCGGGCCGCGCCTTCGGGTCGGCTGAGGCTCATTCCCGCCGTTCAGATACCCAGGTCGCAGTGGCATCAGGGTCGGGAACTTCGGTCTTAGCACTCTCTCCAAGCGAGTGCTAATATCAAGCCATGACGAAAGGATCCGCTGACATGACCACTCTGGCAGGCACCCCCGCCACCGCTCTGGCTGTGGCGAACCCGTGGGCCATGGTCCCCGCGCTGGGCAACCTGGACGCCTACATCTCGGCGGCCAACCGGCTGCCCATGCTCACCCTCGAACAAGAGCAGGAATACGCCCGCAAACTGCGCGACCACAACGACCTCGAAGCCGCCGGAAAGCTGGTGCTGTCGCACCTGCGGCTGGTGGTGTCGGTCTCGCGCAAGTACCTGGGCTACGGGCTGCCGCACGGCGACCTGATCCAGGAAGGCAACATCGGCCTGATGAAGGCCGTCAAACGCTTCGACCCCGACCAGGGTGTGCGCCTGGTGAGCTATGCGCTGCACTGGATCCGCGCCGAGATCCACGAGTACATCCTCAAGAACTGGCGCATGGTCAAGGTGGCGACCACCAAGGCCCAGCGCAAGCTGTTCTTCAACCTGCGTTCCATGAAGCAGGGCTTCAAGGACGACGCCGACGCGCAGACCCACCGCGACACCCTGACAGACGCCCAGATCAACGTGATGGCCCGCGATCTGAACGTCAAGCGCGAGGAAGTCATCGAGATGGAAACCCGCATGTCGGGCGGCGACGTCATGCTCGACCCGGCCCCGGGCGATGACGGCGACGACGGTTTCGGCCCCATCGCCTATCTCACCGACGCCAACCACGAGCCCACAGCGGTGCTGCAGGCGCAGCAGCGCGACATGCTGGCCACCGACGGCATTCCCGCCGCGCTCGACCAACTCGATCCGCGCAGCCGCCGCATCGTCGAGGAGCGCTGGCTCAAGGTCAACGACGACGGTTCGGGCGGCATGACGCTGCACGATCTGGCCGCCGAGTACGGCGTGTCGGCCGAACGCATCCGCCAGATCGAGGTGGCCGCGATGAAGAAGATGCGCAAGGCGCTTGCCGCCTACGCGTGAAGCGGGCCCCGTTTCGAGATTGCAACAAGCCCGGCGTGCCCGGGCTTTTTTGCGGCAACAATCGCACGGTGAGCAAGAACTGGAAGGGACTGTGGGCCGCGCTGCTGGCCCTGTGGCTGGCGGCGACCATGGTCGCGGCGGCCGCCGTGGCCACACCGGCGCCATTGGCCCCCACCACGTCGACCGAATCGCTGGCCCTGGAGGGCAGCAGCCTGGTCTGGGTCGATGCGAACGCCAACCGCAGCATCGACGATATCGCGCGAGCCGGCGACAGCCTGCCCTGGGAGCGCCTGCAAGACGGTCAGAAGTACCACGCCGCCGACGAGGCCCTGTGGATCCGCTTCGACGCCACCTTGCCCGCCGGCACCCAATGGCGGCTGGTGATGATGCACCCCGCAGTGGACCTCATTCGCCTTTACCACCAGGGCCCGGACGGGCGCTGGGTGACGCAGCAAGCCGGCGAAGACATCACCCAGAGTGAATGGCCCTTGCCAGGGCGGGTCCCGATCCTGGCGTTGGCCCCCGGCACCGGTGAGCCCGTGCGCTACTGGGTCCGCATCGAGCGCAATCGGCTCGACTTCAGCGTTTCGCTGCGACTGTATGCACAAGCCAGCCTGCTCCAGTTGCGCGACGGCGAACAGCTGGTGATGGGCGGGTACTTCGGCGTGGTGATCCTGCTGCTGGCCGGCGCCCTGATCGCCGCCTTGCTGTTTCGCGATCGCGCCTTGATCGCTTTCGCGCTCTACGTCGCGGGCGCGGGCGCCTGGCAGTTCGTCAACCTCGGGCTGGCGGCCCAGCATCTGTGGAGCGATCCGAACTGGACCTACCTGGCGCGCTCGATCGCGCCCGGCCTGGCCGCCGCGGGGGCCCTGTGGTTCATCAAGGTCGTGACGGAACCGGCCCGGTTCTCACGCGTGCTCGACTTCATCTGCGGTGCGCTGATCGCCGCCCTCCTCGCGGCGATCGCGACCAACGGCTTCGTCGGCACCCGCGAGAGCAACATGCTCGTGCTGATGCTGATCGGTGTCGAGATCCCGCTGGCCGTCGTACTGCTGGCTTTGCTGTGGCGCAAGTCGGTCGACGTCTACCAACGCGTCTTCGTGGCCGGCTTCCTGCCGCTGCTGGTGGCCGCCACCGGGCCGGTGGCCCGCGGCCTGAGCCTGATTCCGAGCAGTGCCCTCAACCGCTACGGGCTGATCGTGGGCACGGCGATCCAGTTGCCGGTGCTGTACTACGCACTGACCCGCCGGGCCGCCCGGCGCCGAGAGACCGGCGTTCGCGCCTCCGAGCTGGCCCACACCGACGCCCTGACGGGCCTGTGGGACCGCGCCACGCTGCTGGCCCGGATGGACGACGCGGTCAAGCGCGCAGTCAGCCAGCGCCACCAGTGCGCGCTGCTCGGTGTGCGCCTGACCAACATCGGCGCGATCGAAGCCGAGATGGGTCGCGATGTCGCCGATCGCGCAATGATCGTCGCCGCGTCCATCCTGCGCGGCGTGGCCACCGACATCGACGTGTCGGCACGTACCGCCCACGCCGACTTCGCCGTGCTGCTGGACGGCCCGACCTCGGCGCAGGCCGCGCTCTCGCGCGCGCAGCAGATCGTGGCGCGCGGCCTGCAGCACACGCCGGTTCTGCCGCAATCGACCGAGCTCAGGTTCCACGTGGCCGTGCTGGTGCTGCCCGACCACGAGCTCGACGCCACGCGCTGCGCCAAATGGGTGGACGATGCGCTCAGCGCCATGCGCGCGGACCCCAAGCGAGCTATCCGTTCGCTCAATTTCTAATTCCCGTCAAACCGGCATTTCCAAGAGGAACTCGCATGTCCCAGAATTTTCCCCGCCGCCGGATGCTCGCGCTCCCTCTCGCGTTTGCCGCCGTTCAGGCCGCCGGCCAAGCCATCGCACAGCAGCGGCCCGGCCCCGCCGCACCCGCCGACTGGCCCGCCCGGCCGGTGCGCCTGGTGGTCGGTTTTCCCGGCGGCTCCTCGCCCGACATCACCGCCCGCACCATCGCCGAGCCGCTGTCGCGCGTGCTGGGCCAGCCGGTGGTGGTGGAAAACCGCGTCGGCGCGGGCGGCAACATCGCCGCCGACCTGGTGGCCAAGTCGACCGACCAGCACACCCTGGGGCTGATGATCAACGGCAACATGACCATCGCCAAGCTGCTCAATCCGGCAGTGCCGTACGACCCGCTGAAAGACCTGGCACCCATCAGCTTGATCGGCAGCGCGCCGCTGCTGCTGGTGGCACCTGCCAACGCGCCGGGCGCGAACGCGCTCGACTTCTTCGTCACCGGGCGAAATGCCGGCGACAAATGGAGCTACGGCACGCCGGGCGTGGGCACGGTGGCCCACATCGGGATGGAACTGCTCAAGGGAAAAACCAACATCGCCCCGGTGCATGTGCCCTACCCCGGCAACCCGCAGGTGATCAATGCCATGCTGGCCGGCCAGATCCAGCTCGCGCTGCTGCCGATCGGCCTGGCACTGCCTCAGGTGCGTGCCGGCAAGCTGCGGGTGGTGGGCGTCACCTCCTCGGGCCGCAGCGCACTGGCGCCCGAGTACGCCAGCCTGGACGAACAGGGCGCCACGCGCGGCTTTCAGCTGGAGATCTGGAACGCGATCGCCGCGCCCTCATCGATGCCGCGCGCGCTGGCCACCCGCTTGTCGGGCCTGATCAGCGAAATCGTGCGCAGCGCCGAGGTCCGCCAGAAGCTGTTTCAGCAGGGTTGGCAGGTGGCCGGCACTTCGGTCGAGGGCCTGGCCAACCGCATCAAGACCGACACCGCCCTCTTGGGCGGCGTCATCGCCATGCGGGGCATCAAGGCGGAGTAGTTCACAAGAAAAACGCTTCGCGTTTTTCACGATCATTTCAGCAGGATGCGCAGGTCATCGGCCAAGGGCTGCGGGCCGGTGCCGTAGCGCGCGTACAGCCGCAGCCGGCCCTGTGGGTCGTAGACGTAGCTGGCGGCAGAGTGGTCCATGGAGTAGCTTCCGGCCTTCTTGCCCTCGGCCTTCTTGTAGTAGATCTTGAAGTCCTTGGCCACGGCGGCCAGCTGCTCGGGCGAGCCGCGCAGCGCAATGAAGCTCGGATCGAAATTGGCCAGATAGGCGCGCAGCAGCTCGGGCGTGTCGCGCTCGGGATCGACCGTGATGAAGATGCCCTGCACCCGCTCGCCATCGGGGCCCAGCAGGCGACGCACCTGCGCCAGCTCATTGAGCGTGGTGGGGCACACATCGGGGCACTGCGTGAAGCCGAAGAACACCACCACGGCCTTGCCGCGGAAGTCCTTGAGGCTGCGCATCTGGCCGTTCTGGTCGGGCAGATTGAAATCCTTGGCGTAGTCGGCCCCCGAAATGTCCACGGACTTGAACCGAAGCGCATCCGGGGAGCAACCGATGAGGGCAACAGTCATCAGGGCGGTGAGACCCCTGAGCGCGACGCGGCGTTTCATGGTCACAGCAGGGTCACAGCAGATAGTGGTCGAGCAACAGCGCCGCGAACAGCGCACTGAGGTGAATGAGCGAGAAGCGGAAGGTGCGCCGCGCCAGGTCGTCGGAATAATGGCGCCACAACGCGAAGCCATAGGCGCAAAAGCCCACGCTTAGCACCACGGCGGCGGCCAGGTACAGCCAGGAGCTCATGCCAATGACGAAGGGCAGCAGGCAGGCCGCGAACAGCACGAAGGTGTACAGCAGGATCTGCAGGCGCGTGAACTCGTTGCCGTGGGTCACCGGCAGCATCGGCAGACCCGACTTGCGGTAGTCCTCCACGCGGTACAGCGCCAGCGCCCAGAAGTGCGGCGGCGTCCACAGGAAGATGATCAAAAACAGGATCAGCGCCTCGGGGCCGACGTCGCCGCGCAGCGCAGCCCAGCCCAGCACCGGCGGCATGGCGCCCGAGGCGCCGCCGATCACGATGTTTTGCGGCGTGAGCGGCTTGAGCACCACGGTGTAGATGACGGCGTAGCCCACAAAGGTGGCGAACGTGAGCCACATCGTCAGGGGGTTGACCCACTGGTAGAGGATCCATGAACCCAGTCCGCCCAGCACGGCCGAGAACACCAGCGCCTGCAGGTCGGACAACTGGCCGCTCGCCGTGGGGCGCCAGGCGGTGCGCTTCATGCGCGCGTCGATGCCTTTTTCGATCACGCAGTTGAAGGCCGCGGCGGCGGCGGCCACCAGCCAGATGCCCACGCAGGCGACCAGCGCAAGCCACAGCTGCCGGCGGTCGGGCAGGCCAGGGACCGCCAGTACCATGCCGATCAGCGCGCAGAAGACGATCAGCTGCACCACGCGCGGCTTGGTCAGCGCATAGAACTGGGACACCACGTTCACGACAGGGCTCCCTGGTTGTGACGGCCACGCGCTGGTGTGGGCGCCGGCACCACGCGCGCCGACCGGCTGTCGCACCAGGCCCAGGTGAGCACCACCACCAGCGCCGCCGCGCCGCCGGTGTGCGACACCGCCGCCAGCAGCGGCCACCCCAACACCACGTTGCCCAGGCCGGTGGCGAACTGCCAGAGCACGGCCACAGTCAGCCAGTGCGCCTGCCGGGTCAGGCCAGCTCGGCGCAGCCCGAAGGCCATCGCCAGCAGCACGGGTATCAGCAGATAGGCCATCAGACGATGGGTGTAATGAATGGCTGTGAGCGCGGCAAAGGTGATGTGCTCACCCTCTCCCGTCTTGCCCAGGGCACGCCACAGTTCGAAGCCTTCGCGCCAGGCCATCTCGGGCCACCAGCTGCCCTGGCAGGCCGGGAAATCACCGCAGGCCAGCACCGCGTAGTTGGTGCTGACCCAGCCGCCCAACGCCACCTGCAACCACAGCAAGGCGGTCGCCGCCGCCAGTGCCGCACGCAGTGGCGCCGCCATGGCCAGGGGTGCACGCCGAGTCGTGCCTGCACTGCTTTGCGCCTGCGCGTAGCTCACCGCCTGGCGGCACAGCAGTGCCAGCAACACCAGTGCGCCCAGCAGATGCAGCGTGACGATGGCCGGCTGCAGCTTCATCGTCACCGTAAGCGCGCCGAACGCGCCTTGCAGACACACCCAGGCCAATGTGACGGTGGGCCACCAGGGGCTCAATGGCAGCTCGCGCCGGCGGGTCCAGCTGGCCACGGCCAACGTGAGGATCAGCACCCCCACGCCGGTGGCCAGGTAGCGGTGGACCATCTCGATCCAGGCCTTCGAATGGGTGACCGCGCCGGTCGGCATGGCCGCCTGCGCCTGGCCGATCTGCGCCTTGGCGCCCTGCGGGCTGGCGGCCCCATAACAGCCGGGCCAGTCAGGGCAGCCCAGGCCGGAGTCGGTCAGGCGGGTGAAGGCGCCAAACAGCACCAGGTCGAAGGTGAGAAACAGGGTCAGCAAGGTGAGCGCCGCCAGCCGGCGGCCCAGCGGCGCCTGGCGGTTGCGCAGCCAGACCCACGCCAAGGGGCCCAGCGCGACCGCGATCCCCAGCAGCATCAGGCGTGCGACGGGGGAGAAGTCGTAAAGCGCGACGGCCTCGTTCATCACGGACGCCCCGCCTGATCCCAGCTGGCCGACGCACGCAGCAGGCGCTCGAGGTCGGCCTTGGCCTTCGCGCCGCTGGCCCGGTCGAGGCCGGGGGGAAAGCGCATCATCCAGTGGCCCTGGGGGTCCACCACGTACAGGTGCTCACTGAGCTTGCCGCCCGCCGCGGGCGCCAGCCACTGCGCCAGGGCCTGTGGGTCGACCCGCAACACCGTGGCCTCGCTCAGCGCGGGGCGCAAGGCGCCCCGCACCGGTGCCGCGTCGTCGACCAGCCAGACCCAGTCGAGGCGGTCCTTGTTCTTGCCCAGCGCCTGGCGCAACTGGCGTTGCAGGTACAGGTGCTCTTCGCACCGGCTGTCGCAGGCGCCGCCGGCCACGCTCACCAGCAGCCACTGACCCTTGAGCGAGGGCAGCCCAACGCGTTGTCCGTCGAGTGCGGCCGCCTCGATCGCGGGCAGGCCGCGCTGCGGCTCGATCAATTCGCCGAAGCTGCGCCGGGCCTCGGGCCGCACGACGTAATAGGTGAAATAGGAGGCGATCACGGGCGCGGCGCACACCAGCATGACCAGCAGCATCTTGAGCCGGCCGGTGCGGGTGCGGCGCGCATCGGCACCCGCGGCCTCGGCGGGGCGGGGCAGCGAGTGGACGGTGAGGTCCAGCGGCTGTTCAAGCACGCCGGGACGACCTTCGGCGGGGGCCGATGAATTGGAACCAGACATAGAGAATGAAAATCAAGCCGCCGAGGGCCCACCACTGGAATGCATAGCCGAAGTTCTTGTCGGCCGCAGCGGCGGGGATTGGCCAGTCGCGCAACAGCCCTTCGGAGGGCTGGCCCGTCTGCTGCACCGAACCGTCGATCAGCGGCAGGCCGGTTTCCAGGCGGAAAGCGGCCACGTCGAGATTTTGCCGGATGGCGCCGGCCTCGTTGCCGCCGAACTCATAAAGCTTGGCTGGGGCGGGGGCGATGCGCCCCTGCACCACCACTTCGCCGGCCGGCGTGTGCACTGCAGGGACTTGCGTGCGATCGACGAAGTTGCGCGGCACCCACCCGCGCTCGACCAGCACCACCGCGCCGCCCGCCGACGCAGGCGCCAGCCGCAGGGGCGTGACGACATAAAAACCCGGGCGGCCCTGCATCTGGCGGTTGTCCAGGTACACGGTGTGCGGTGCCAGCCATTGCCCACGCAGGGTGACCGGCCGATGCAGCAGCTCGGCCGGTGGGGCGCCGCCCAGCAGCGCCTCCGGTGACAGGGGTGGCAAGGCCTGACGCGCCGCGATCGCCGCCTGCAGGGCCAGCCGCTGCTGCCCACGGCCCCACTGCCACTGGCCCAGGGCCACTGACGTGGCGATGCCCAGCAGGGCCGCGATGCCGATCAGCCAGCCGCGCCAGCGCGTGCCTGGCGTCACCGGATAATCCCCTGCATGAAAGTGTTCCTCGTGGTCCTGGCGTTCGTCGCCATCATCGGCAGCCTCGGTGCGGCCCTGTTTTTCATGATGCGCGGTGGCGAAGGCGACAAGCCCAAGACCAACCACATGGCCCGTGCGTTGGCGTTTCGAGTCGGCTTTTCCATCCTGCTGTTCGTGTGCATCCTGGTGGCCTGGAAACTGGGCTACATCAATCCGACGGGGATTCCGCTGCGCGGCTGAAACCACCCGCTTTGCCAAAACAACGAGGGCCGCTCGCGCAGCCCCTTGTACTTGCTATCAGCCCTAACAGTGTCTGGACCAGCGGCCACCGCGGAACCGGCTTTGCCGGGCCGCTGGTGGCGCCCCCTTGAGGGGGAGAGGGCACAGCCCGAGGGGGCCCAGCTACACGCAGTGAGCTGCTACGGGGGTGGGCTCTTACAACCAATACACCAGGATGTACAAGCCAAGCCAGACCACGTCCACGAAGTGCCAGTACCAGGCGGCGCCCTCGAAGCCGAAATGGCGGTCGGCGGTGAAGTGGCCCTTGCCCAGGCGCAGGGTGATGAACAACAGCATCAGCATGCCGACGAACACGTGGAAACCGTGAAAGCCGGTGAGCATGAAGAACGTGGTGCCATAGGCGCCCGAGGTGAGCTTGAGGTTCAGGTCGGAGTACGCATGGAAGTACTCATAGCCCTGGACGATCAGGAACACCAGGCCCAGCACCACGGTGACCCACATGAAGGCAAGCGTCTTGCCGCGATGGTTCTCGCGCAGCGCGTGGTGGGCGATGGTCAGGGTGACGCCCGAGGACAGCAGCAGCGCGGTGTTGATGGTCGGCAGCCAGAACGGGGTCATGGTCTGGAAGGGCTCGATGATGCCGGCCGGTGACGCCGTCGCACCCGCGGCGACGCTCGGCCAGACGGCCTTGAAATCGGGCCACAGCAGGCCGTTCTCGAGGCCGCCCAGCGCCGGCACCGAGTGGCCGCGCATCCACCACAGGGCGGTGAAGAACGCGCCGAAGAACATCACCTCGGAGAAGATGAACCAGCTCATGCTCCAGCGGAACGAGAAATCGATCTTGCGGCCGTACTGGCCCGATTCACTCTCACGAATGGCGTCGCCGAACCACTGGAACAGCACGAAGGCCAGCAGCGCCAGCCCGAAGTACAGGGACCATTCGCCCCACGCCACGCTGTTGAGCCACTGGCCCGCGCCGAGGATGACGAAAAACAGGGCAAGTGCGGCAAGCGCCGGGTGGCGCGACGGCTGGGGCACGTAGTAGTACGGTGTGGTGCCGGGTGCGCTGGTACTCATCTTCACTCCTGATTCCGGATAACTTCTGGTACTGAAAAAATCAACTCACGACCCACTGGACCAGCCCGATCAGGCCCGCCACGAACAAAGCCACGGCCACCAGGGCCACGGCGATGATGTGCAACGGATTGAGCTGCTTGAGGTCGCTCTGGTAGGCGCTGTTCCCGCGAATGCCCAGGAACGCCCAGGCCACGGCCTTGATGGTCTGGAACACTGAACCCTTGCGCTGAGCGGCCATGTCCGATGCGACGCTCACTGCGGCCCCCACGCTCGGCACTTCGTGTCCTTCGCTGCCCCCCAGGGGGGTGCGAGCTTGCTTGAGGCGGCTCGGCGCAGCGCTCACGAACGCGCCTCCTGGGAGAGCACCGGTGCGGACAGCGCCGTCGGTGCGGGCGGCGTGCGCGAACCCACCTCGAAAAAGGTGTACGACAGCGTGATGGTGGTCACGTCCTTGGGTAGCTTCGGATCGATCACAAAGGCCACGGGCCATTCCTTCTTCTCGCCGGGCTCGAGCGTGTACTGGGTGAAGCAGAAACACTCGAGCTTGTTGAAGTGCGCGGCCGACTGTCGCGGCGCGTAGCTGGGAATGGCCTGCGCCGACATGCGCCGGTTTTGCACGTTCTGGAACTCGTACATCACCGTGGTGAGCTGGCCGGGGTGCACCTTCAACACGCTCTGCGCCGGGCGGAAATGCCAGGGCCCGCGGGCATTGGCGTCGAACTCGACGGTGATGGTGCGGCTGGTGTCGACCTGCGTGTTGGCCGGCCGAACGTTGGCAGCGCCACCGGGCACCTGCCGCTCGCCCAGGGCCAGGATGTTGATGCCGGTGAGCTCGCAGATTTGCTTGTAGAGCGGCACCAGCGCATAGCCGAAGGCGAACATGCCGGCCACGACCACGGCCAGCTTGCGCACCATCCGCATGTTCTCGCGCGTGACGCTCACGGGGCTTTCCTCAGAAACCGAACAGCCATGCCTTGGCGACAAAGCCGACGGCAAAGACGATGGCGATCGAGGCCAGGGTCAAGCCCAGGCGGACATTGGCCTTGCGTTGATGCTCGGGGCTGCGCGTCATGGCGTGCGTGTCCGACGCGCGGTCAGTGGGCCGCGGCTGGGTTGTCCAGCACGCGGGTTGCGGTAGCGTCGAGCTTGGGCGGGGTCTCGAAGGTGTGGAAAGGCGCCGGCGACGGCACTTCCCACTCCAGACCTTCGGCACCCATGCCGTCGGGATCGTTCCATGGACGCTGGGCCGCCTTGGCGCCCTTGCCGCGCATCACCGGCAGCGCCACGAAGAAGAAGAAGTACACCTGCGCAATACCGAAGAAGAAGGCGCCAACCGAGGCCACGGCGTTGAAGTCGGCGAACTGCATGGCGTAGTCGGCATAGCGGCGGGGCATGCCGGCCAGACCCAGGAAATGCATCGGGAAGAAGGTGACGTTAAAGGAGATCAGCGACCACCAGAAGTGGATCTTGCCGCGCGTCTCGTTGTACATCACGCCGGTCCACTTGGGCGACCAGTAGTAGAAACCGGCGAACAGCCCGTACAGCGAGCCGGCCACCAGCACGTAGTGAAAGTGGGCCACCACGTAGTAGGTGTCCTGCAGCAGCAGGTCGATCGGGGCCATGGCCAGAATCAGGCCGGTGAAGCCGCCCATGGTGAACACGAAGATGAAGCCCACCGCGAACAGCATCGGGGTCTCGAAGGTCATCGAGCCCCGCCACATGGTGGCGATCCAGTTGAAGATCTTCACGGCCGTGGGCACCGCGATCAGCATGGTCGCGTACATGAAGAACAGCTGGCCGGTCACCGGCATGCCGGTCGTGAACATGTGGTGCGCCCACACGATGAACGACAGGATGGCGATCGACGAGGTGGCATACACCATGGAGGCGTAGCCGAACAGGCGCTTGCGGGCAAAGGCCGGCACCACCTGGCTGATGATGCCGAAAGCCGGCAAGATCATGACGTAGACCTCGGGGTGCCCGAAGAACCAGAAGATGTGCTGGAACATCACCGGGTCGCCACCGGCGGCCGGGTTGAAGAAGCTGGTGCCCAGATGGCGGTCGGTCAGCGTCATGGTGATGGCGCCCGCCAGCACCGGCATCACCGCGATCAGCAGGTACGCGGTGATCAGCCAGGTCCAGGCGAACATCGGCATCTTCATCAGCGTCATGCCCGGGGCGCGCATGTTCAGCACCGTGACGATGATGTTGATCGAGCCCATGATGGACGAAGCCCCCAGGAGGTGCAACGCGAAGATGCCCATGTCCATCGAGGGGCCCATCTGCAGGGTCAGGGGCGCGTACAGTGTCCAGCCGGCGGCTGGGGCGCCACCGGGAACGAAAAACGATCCGGCCAGCATGACCGCCGCCGGAATCACCAGCCAGAAGCTGAAGTTGTTCATGCGGGCAAACGCCATGTCGGGCGCGCCGATCTGCAGCGGAATCATCCAGTTGGCGAAGCCCACGAAGGCCGGCATGATGGCGCCGAACACCATGATCAGCCCGTGCATGGTGGTGAGCTGGTTGAACAGCTCCGGGTTGACCAGTTGCAGGCCCGGCTTGAACAGTTCGGCGCGGATGATCAGCGCCAGGACGCCGCCAATCATCAGCATGGTGAATGCGAACAGCAGGTACAGCGTCCCGATGTCCTTGTGGTTGGTCGCGTAGACCCAGCGGCGCCAGCCGTGCGGGCGATGGTCGTCGTGGGCGTGGTCACCGTGGCCAGCCGCCTGGCCGGGGTTGTCGAGAACTGCGCTCATCTTGGATTACCTCAGGAATTACTTGCCGCGCTGCGCCAGCACCTCGGCCGGCTGGACCACCTGGCCGGTCTTGTTGGACCAGTGGTTCTTGGTGTAGCTGACCACTGCCGCGATGTCGGTATCGGACAGCTGCTTCCATGCCGGCATGGCGTTGCGGCCATTGAGCAACACCTGGATCTGCTTGACCTTGTCGGCGTCCTGCACGAGGGCCGAGCCGTCGAGCGCCACGATCGGGCCGGCGCCCTTGCCGTTGGGCTGGTGGCAGGCGGCGCAGTTGGCGGCATAGACCTTCTCGCCACGGGCCACGATGTCGGCCAGGGCCCAGACCTTGGCCGGGTCGTCCAGCTTGGCGGCCATCTTCTTTTGCTCGGCGCCTACCCACACGCCGTAGTCGGCGGCGGACAGCACCTTCACGTGGATCGGCATGTAGGCGTGCTCTTTGCCACACAGCTCGTAGCAGTTGCCATAGAAGTCGCCCACCTTCTCCGCACGGAACCAGGTGTCGCGCACGAAGCCGGGGATGGCGTCCTGCTTGACGCCCAATGAGGGCACGCCCCAGGCGTGAATCACGTCGTTGGCGGTGGTGATGATGCGGATCTTCTTGCCCACCGGCACCACCAGGGGGTTGTCGACCTTGAACAGGTAGTTGTTGGGCATCGCCGCGCCCGAGCCGCCCTTGTTGGACAGCTCACGGTGCGAGGCATCCAGGGCGGACAGAAAGGAAATGCCGGTGCCTTCGCCGTTGAGGTAGTCGTAGCCCCATTTCCACTGCTGGCCCGTGGCCTTGATGGTGAGGTCGGCGTTGCTGGTGTCCTTTGACGCGACCAGCACCTTGGTGGCCGGCAGCACCATCAGGATAACGATCACGAAGGGAATGAGCGTCCAGATGATCTCGACGGTGACCGACTCGTGGAAGTTGGCCGGCTTGGCGCCGCGCGAACGCCGGTGCTTCCAGATCGAATAGAACATCACCGAGAAAACCAGAATGAAGATCACCGTGCAGGCGACGAGCATGAACCAGTGCAACCAGGCTTGCTCGGCGGCGATGCGCGTCGCGGCGGTGTGAAGGTTCAGCTGACGGACGCCGGGTCCACCCGGTAGATCCTGGACCTGGGCCAATGCGCCGCTGGCAGCGCCCGCGGCGGCCAGGAGCGCAGCCGCCTTGTGGGAAATGCTCTTCATCATTTTCACTTCGTATCTACCTCAATGACAATCCGCCCGCCGGTTCCAGGACCATTGGCGCGACCTGCAGCCAGATGACGGCGGCCGCTCTCTCGATCAACGGGCGATTGTAGCGTGGGCAAAAAGGCCCTCAGCGGGGCGCACGGCCGCCATGCAACAGCGCCTTCATGTCCCGCAGCGACACGGCGCTCTCGGCGCCCATGCGCACCCGCGGCGCCGGCTTGAGGGCATGGCCATAGATGATCTCGAAACGCAGCGCCAAGCGGCCGTCGGGGCCGGCCAGCCGCTCTTGCAAGGCCTGCCTCAGCCGCTCGCGCCACCCTCTTGAGCGCAACGCCGTGAAACGGGCCGGATGCAGGTTGGCGCCGAGCTCTCGCAGCTCGGCCAGCAGCGCATCCGCATCGGCCCAGGTGAGCGTGATGCGTTCCATGTCCATCACCGGCTCGGCGAAGCCGGCGTGCACCAGCATGTCGCCCCAGTCGTGCATGTCGGTGAAATCGCTGGCCGGCGGCGGCCAGCCGAGCGCCGCGTACAGGGCCCGCAGCTCGGCCAGGGTGTCCGGGCCGAGGCAGGAGAACATCAGAAAGCCGTCGGTTGCGAGGGCCCGATGCCACTGGCCGATCAGCGCCTGCGGGTCGGCGGCCAGGTGCAGCGCCATGTTGGACCACAGCATTTGCACTGCCGCGTCGGGCACAGCGCCCAGCACCTGCCGCTTCGCCGTGGCCCAGCGCTTCCACCAAGGGGGCGCGAGGGCGCGTTCGGCCAGCGCCGCGCGCGCCGGTTCGGTCTCGATCGCGATCGAAGCCGCCTGCGGATACTGCGCGGCCACCAGCGCATGGCCTTCCAGGCCGCCGCGCACCGGCTCCCAGTCGGCCCAGGCGGGCGGTTGCAGGCGGATCCACTGCAAGCGCTGCGCCATGCGCCTTGCAACCTCCTCGTGCAACCAGGGCGAACGCGCCGGTGCGCGGCGCTGCCAGCGGGCGGCGGCGATGGGGTCGATGCTGGGGGGGAGCGGGGTGGACATGAAGGGCTGCCAGTATATTGAGGCGCTCATGTACCGGGCCTGGATCCATTTTCTCGCCACGCGGCTGCCATCGCGCTGCGAGGTCTGCCATGCCTGGCCGGCGCGGCCAGTGTGCGAGCCTTGCGTCAACCGATTCGCCCCGCCGGTGACGCGCTGCCCGCGCTGCGCGATCGGCCTGCCGGCCGGCGTCGGCGTCGGTGCATGCGGCGCCTGTCTGCGCCAGCCCCCCGCCTTCGACGAATGCCATGCCGCGGTCGACTACGCCTACCCCTGGGCCGGCCTGGTCGGACGATTCAAGTTCGGCGGCGAGCCCGGCTGGGCCGCAGCCCTGGCCGCACGAATGCGCGAGCACGAAGGAATGGCCCGCGCCCTGGACGCGGCCCAACTGGTGCTGCCCCTGCCGCTGGCGCCGCGCCGGCTGGCCGAGCGCGGCTTCAATCAAGCCCTGCAACTGGCTCGCCACCTGGCCCCCGGCAAGGTCGACGCCCACCTGCTGCTGCGGGTGCGCGAGACGGCGCCCCAGTCGGCCCTGGACCGTGTCGAACGTCTTCTCAATGTGGCCCAGGCCTTCGCCGTCGACCCGCTGCGCGCCCACCGCGTGCAGGGCCGCGACATCGCCCTGATCGACGACGTGATGACCAGCGGCGCCTCGCTGGACGCCGCCGCTCGCGCGCTGCGTCAGGCGGGCGCCGGCCGCATCACCGCCCTGGTTTTCGCCCGCACCGCCGTCCCTTCGCACTGAACAGGCCCGACCCTCCATGTTCCACATCGTCCTGGTCGAACCCGAGATTCCGCCCAACACCGGCAACGTGATCCGCCTGGCTGCCAACACCGGCTGCACCCTGCACCTGGTGGAGCCGCTGGGGTTTTCGATGGAAGACCGCCTGATGCGCCGCGCCGGGCTGGACTACCACGAGTGGGCCGACGTGCGCCGCCATGCCCACTGGCAGGCCTTGCTGGACGCCTGCGCGCCGGCGCCCGAGCGCATGTTTGCGCTCACCACGCAGGGCAGCCGGCTGGTGCACGCGCTGGCCTTGCAGCCCGGCGACTGGTTCGTGTTCGGCGCCGAGTCGCGCGGCCTGTCGCCGCAGCTGCGCGAGCGCTTTCCCCTCGCGCAGCGCCTGCGCCTGCCGATGCGGCCGGGCCAACGCAGCCTGAACCTTTCGAACGCGGTGGCGGTGACGGTGTTCGAGGCCTGGCGCCAGTGCGGGTTCGACGGGGCCCTGGCTTAGACTTTCAGGCAAACGCACGGAGCCCACCATCGAACACGCACCGGCCTGGCTGACCCACAGCCTCATCTACCTCGGCGCCGCGGTGCTGGCGGTGCCGATCGCGCGCGCCCTGGGGCTGGGTTCCATCTTGGGTTACCTGGCCGCTGGCATCGCCATCGGCCCGGCCGGGCTCGCCCTGGTGAGCAATGTGCAGGACATCCTGCATTTCGCCGAGTTCGGCGTGGTGCTGATGCTGTTTTTGGTCGGCCTGGAGCTGGAGCCGAGCCGCCTGTGGACGCTGCGTCGGCCGATCTTCGGCGGCGGCTCGGTGCAGGTGCTGGGCTGCGCGGCGCTGCTGTTCGTGGCGGCGCTGGCGGCCGGCGTGTCGTGGCGGGTGGCGCTGGTAGGCGCGCTCGGGCTGGCGCTGTCGTCGACCGCGATCGCGCTGCAGGTGATGGCCGAACGCAACTTGCTCAACACCACCTCCGGGCGTGCCGGCTTTTCGATCCTGCTGTTCCAGGACGTGGCGGCGATTCCGATCCTGGCCTTGCTGCCGCTGCTGGCGGTCGGCGCCGGCGACGAGGCCATGAGCGGCGGCGCCCGCGCGCTGGAGGCCCTGCGCATCGTGGGCACCATCGGCGCCATCGTGGTGGGCGGCCGCCTGCTGCTGCGGCCAGTGCTGCGCTGGATCGCGCGCAGCCGCACGCCCGAGATCTTCACCGCCGCGGCGCTGCTGCTGGTGGTGGCCATCGCCGCGCTGATGCAGTGGATCGGCCTGTCGATGGCGCTGGGCGCCTTCCTGGCCGGCGTACTGCTGGCCGAGAGCGAATACCGGCGTGAGCTCGAGACCGACATCGAGCCGTTCAAGGGCCTGTTGCTCGGCCTGTTTTTCATCGCGGTCGGCATGAGCATCGACTTCGCCGTGCTCGCCGCCTCGCCCTGGCGGATGCTGGCCGTGGTGCTGGCGCTGCTGGGCCTGAAGGCGCTGGCAATCGCCTGGCTGGCCGCACGCATCAAGGTGCCGCTGCAGGAACGTCCGGTGTTCGTGGTCCTGCTGGCACAGGGCGGCGAGTTCGCCTTCGTGGTCTTCCAGACGGCGGTCGGCGTCAAGGTGATGCCCGCCGAGACCGCCTCTTTGCTGGTGGGTGCGGTGGCCATCTCCATGCTGCTGGGCCCGCTGCTGCTGGTGGCGGTCGACCGGTGGCTGATGCCGCGCTGGGCCAAGCCACGCACCCTGAAGGAAATCGACGAGCCCCAGGACGAGCCGGTCATCATCGCCGGCTTCGGGCGCTATGGGCAGATCGTCGCGCGCCTGCTGGCCTCGCAAGGCATCGCCAGCACGCTGCTGGACCACGACGCCGACATGGTGGAGGCGGCCCGCACCTTCGGCTCGAAGGTGTTCTATGGCGACGCCAGGCGGCTCGATTTGCTGCGCATCGCCGGCGCCGACAAGGCGCGCGTGCTGGTGGTGGCGGTCGACGACGTCGACCAATGCCTGGCCATCGTCGACCTGGCGCGTGAGCATTTCCCGCACCTGGAGCTGGTGGTGCGCGCCTACGACGTGCCGCACTGGAACAAGCTGCGTGAGCGCGGCGTCAAGTGGGTCGAGCGCGAGCTGTTCGATTCGAGCGTGCGCAGCGGCCGCACGGTGCTGGAGGTACTGGGCGTCGCGCAGGCCGAGGCCGAGCGCCATGCCGAGCGTTTTCGCGAGCACAACCTCGCGCTGTTCGAACAGATGTACGCGCGCTACCAGGACAAGGACCGCGCCGGGCTGATTGCCGTCGCGCGCCAGGGCCGTGCACAGTTCGAGCAACAGCTGGCCCAGGAGCGTGCCGAGGCCCGGGGGCAGGCCACGACCCCAGCCCCAGCCCCCGCCCCAGACGCAAACGACGACCCGCCCACCCCAGGGAGCAACCGCACCTGAGCGCAAGTTCAGGGTTGTAACGGCTGCCTCTTGTGGCCGACGCATGGATGGACGACATAGGCGGTCGACCCTGCCCGCTTTGCCGCAAGCCCGGTGAGGATGGCGTCACTGTTGCGAGCCCACACGCCATGTCCTGCATCGCTCCTCCCCCACGACGCGCCGCGCAGCAGCCGTCGCCCAATCTCCTGCTGGTCGACGACGACCCCATTCACCAGCTGGTCGGCCAACGCCTGCTAGAGCGCCTGGGCGCCCGGGTCGAGATCGCCCACAACGGCCAGAGCGCGCTTGAGCGCGTCGGCCTGCGCCACTTCGATCTGGTGCTGATGGACATTCACATGCCGCTGATGGACGGCGTGACCGCCACCCGCGCCATTCGCGCAGCGGGCCTGCGCAAGCTGCCCATCGTCGCCATGACCACCCGCGCCGGCACCGACGACGAGCGCGAGTACGCCAGGGCCGGCATGAACGACCTGGTGCCCAAGCCGGTGGACGCGCGCGACCTGGCGCGCGCCGTCTCGCGCTGGTTGCCGCCCGTGCCGCGCCGATCGCTCGCGCAAATCCAGCTCGCGCACCAGACCCTCGAAGAAAGCCTGCACTCCCTCATTGAGCAGTTGCTGCCGCAACTGACCCGGCCCGAGGGCATCCTGGCTTAGGGCCGCAGGGGCAAGCGCAGCGACGCAATGCCGTCGGCCGCGTCCCCGGCCGACACCGCGAAGCCGAGTTGGCGCGCCAGCGAGGCCATGGCGGTGTTCTCGGTGCGGCACTGGCCGACCAGCTCGCCGGTGCCGCGCGCGCGCAGGTGCCGGATCATCTTTTCCATCAAGGCGGTGCCCAGGCCCCGGCCCTGCCAGTCGCCAGCGATGATCAATCCGAATTCGGCGCTGCGGTTGTCCGGATCGCAGGAGGCGCGCACCTCGCCCACCACGCGCTCGTCGCCGCCCGCGTCGACCGGCGGCGCCAGGGCGATGAAGGTCATCTCGCGGTCGTAGTCGATCTGGCTGAAGCGCGCCAGCTCCGATCGTGGCACCTCGCGCCGCGCGGTGAAAAAGCGCAGGCGCAGGTCTTCGGGCGAGGCCCCGGCATAGAAAGCGCTCAGGCGCTCGCCGTCCTCCGGGCGGATCGGCCGAAACTTCAGCGCCGTGCCGCGCAGCGCGAGGGTCTCCTCCAGCTGGCGCGGGTAGGGCATGACCGCCAGCGGCGCCACGGTCGCGCCCGGCAAATGCACCCGAATGCGCCCGTCCAGCGCCAGCACGCCGCCCTGGTCGACCAGCAAGGGGTTGATGTCCAGCTCGGCCAGCGCCGGCAAGTCGCAGACCATCCGCGACACCCGCAGCAGCGTGTCCAGCACGGCATGTCGATCGCCGGCTGGCCGGCCGCGCCAGGCGGCCAGCAGCGGCCCCAGCCCCGCGCGGGTGACCAGTTCGTCGGCCAGCAGCGCGTTGAGCGGCGGCAGGCCCACCGCATGCTGGGCCGTCCGTTCCACGTCCACGCCACCGGCGCCGCACAGCAGCACCGGGCCGAACACCGCGTCGGCGGCCACGCCCACGATCAGCTCGCGCGCGCCGGGCCGCTGCGCCATGGCTTGCACGGTATAGCCCTCGATGCGCGCTTTGGGGTGCACCGCCAGCGCCCGCTCGCGCATACGCTGGGCCTCGGCGCGCACTGCTTCGGGCGAGGCCAGCCCCAGCACCACACCGCCGATGTCGGACTTGTGCAGCACGTCGGGCGAGCGGATCTTCAGCGCCACCGGAAAGCCGATCTCCTGCGCCACCAACGCCGCCTCGTCGGCGCTGCTGACGGCCCGCGTGGCGACGATGGGTATGCCGTAGGCCTGCAGCACCTGCGCGGCCTGCACCGCGTCGAGCCAGGGTTGGCCGGTGGCGCGGGCGGCGTCCAGCACGGCCTGGGCGCTTGCCCGCGCGTTCGGCGGCACGGGGGCCGCGTCGGCCGGGCACAGCTGCTGCAGCAGGGCCTGGGCGCGGGCGTGGTGCACCTGCTGCATCCAGGCGGCCGTGGCCGCCTCGGGCGTGTCGTGGCAGGCGATGCCGCCTTGCGCATAAAGGGCGCGGGCCGGCGCCACTGCGGTGCCGCCCAGCCAGCAGGCCAGCACCGGCTTGCCGCGCTTGCGTTGCAGCAGCGGCAGCGTGTGCCGGGCGATCTCGGGCGCAGCCACCAAGGCGGTGGGCGCGTGGATGAACAGCACGCCGTCGGCCTCGGGCGCGTCCAGCAGCACTTGCAGGGCGGCCTCGTAACGCTCAACCGGCGCGTCGCCGATGATGTCCACCGGGTTCGCATGCGACCAGGTGGCCGGCAGGCAGGCGTCGAGCGCGGCCAGGGTTCCCGGTGACAGCGGGGCCAGCGTGCCGCCGGCCAACATCAGAGCGTCGGTGGCCAGCACGCCGGCGCCGCCGCCGTTGGTGACGATGGCCAGCCGCTCGCCGTGCAGCGGGCGGCGGTGGGCCAGGGTTTCGGCCGCATCGAACAGCGCCTGCAGCGTGTCCACCCGCAGCATGCCGGCGCGGCGCACCGCGGCGTCAAAGACGGTGTCCGAGCCGGCCAGCGCCCCCGTGTGCGAGGCGGCGGCCCTGGCGCCGTCGGGCACGCGGCCGCTCTTGACCACGATCACCGGTTTGTTGCGCGCCGCCGCGCGGGCCGCCGACATGAACTTGCGCGCATGCTTGACCGATTCGACGTACATCAAGATCGACTGCGTGCTGGCGTCGCAGGCCAGCCAGTCGAGCACGTCGCCAAAATCGACGTCGGCGCTGTCGCCCATCGAGATGAAGTGCGAAAAACCCAGGCCGCGCGGCGCCGCCCAATCGAGCAATGCCGTGGCCAGTGCACCCGATTGGCTGACGAAGGCGATGGAGCCGGCCTTGGCATTGGCCGGCGCGAAGCTGGCGTTGACGCCCAGCCCCGGCACCAGCAGGCCAATGCAGTTGGGCCCCAGGATGCGCAGCAGGTGCGGCCGGGCGGCGTCCAGCATGGCCTGCTCCAGCGTCGGGCCGCCCGTGCGTGCGGGCTGCTTGAGCCCCGCGCTCAGCACCACGGCGGCGCGTGTGCCCCGGGCCCCCAGGGCGCGGATCAGCCCCGGCACCGTGGCCGCAGGCGTGCAGATCACCGCCAGATCGGGCACACCGGGCAAGGCCGCCACGTCGGGCCAGGCCTGCACCCCGCCCACGTGGGCATGCTTGGGGTTCACCGGCCATACCGGCCCCGCAAAGCCGCCCTGCAGCACGTTGTGCAGCACCACCGCCCCCACACTGCCCGGGCGGTCGGACGCGCCGATGACGGCGATGCTGCGCGGCTGGAAAAGTGAATCGAGATTGCGGATGGTCATGGGCGTCCTGGGGTGGCGGCGGGCTCGCTTCGCGCGAGTCCGCCGACAGTCTAGGACCAGATGGTGTCATGCATGGTGCGGTGCATCAACGGCCCACCAAGCCCAGGGTGCATGGGACAGGCGCGGGCGTCCAGCGGATCGGTAACATCACCCATGGCGCGATGGCGTCAGACGACTTCGGCCTACAGTGCGGCCATCGACCTTCCTGACCTCATGACCGCCACCACCCCCGCACCGCTGCCCCACCACCTGCACCTTCGCCGCATGGGCATCGACACCTACCAGGAGCCGGTGCTCTACACCCACCGGGACTGCCCGGTGTGCCTGTCGGAAGGCTTCGAGGCCCAGTCGCGCGTGGAGGTGCGCCTGAACGGCCGCGCCATCGTGGCCACGCTCAACGTGGTCGATGGCAACCTGCTCACACCGGGCGAGGGCGGCTTGTCCGAGGCGGCATGGCGGCTGCTGGGCGCCAAGGACGGCGACGAAGCCAGCGTGCGCCACCCGCCGCCACTGGAGTCGCTGGGCCATGTGCGGGCCAAGGTGTACGGCCGCCGGCTCACCGCCGCCGCGCTCGACGCGGTGATCCACGACGTGGCGGCCGGCCGCTACTCCGATCTGCAGCTGGCGGCCTTTGTCACCGCCTGCGCCGGCGACCACCTCGACCTGGACGAAACCATCGCCCTGACCCGTGCCATGGTGAACGCCGGCGACCGTATCGACTGGGGCCCCGGCATGGTGATGGACAAGCACTGCGTGGGCGGCCTGCCGGGCAACCGCACCACCATGATCGTGGTGCCCATCGTCGCCGCGCAGGGCCTGCGCATGCCCAAGACGTCTTCCCGCGCGATCACCTCGCCGGCCGGCACCGCCGACACCATGGAGACCGTGGCGCCGGTGGCGCTGGACGTCGCCGCGATCCGCCGCGTGGTCGAGCGCACCGGGGGCTGCATCGTCTGGGGCGGCGCGGTGCGGCTGTCCCCGGCCGACGACATCTTGATCCGCGTCGAGCGGCCGCTCGACCTGGACAGCCAGGGCCAGCTGGTGGCCTCGGTGCTGTCCAAGAAAACCGCGGCTGGCGCCACGCACGTGGTGATCGACATGCCGGTGGGGCCCACCGCCAAGGTCCGCAGCGCCGAGGCGGCGCACGTGCTGGCCCGCCAGCTGGTGCGCGTGGGCGAGGCGATGGGCCTGAAGGTGCAGGTGCGCCAGACCGACGGCCAGGCGCCGGTGGGCCGGGGCATCGGCCCGGCGCTGGAGGCGCGCGACGTGCTGGCGGTGCTGCGCGGCGAGTTCGGTGCGCCGCGCGATCTGGCCGACCGGTCGGTCTTCCTGGCCGGCGAGCTGCTGGAGATGGCCGGCGCGCCGCGCGGCCAGGGCCTGGCCCTGGCGGCGGCCACACTGGCCGACGGCCGCGCGTGGCGCAAGTTCCAGGAGATCTGCGAGGCCCAGGGCGGCTTGCGCACGCCGCCGGTCGCGCCCTTTCGGCGCGACATCACCACCGCGCGCAGCGGCTTCGTGCTGGGCATCGACAACCGCCGGCTGGCGCGCATCGCCAAGCTGGCCGGCGCGCCCAAGGTGGCCTGCGCCGGCATCGACCTGCACGTGCGCATCGGCGATTTCGTCGAACGCGGCCAGCCGCTGTACACGCTGCACGCCGGCTCGCCCGGCGCGTTGGATTACGCCGCCGAATACGCCCTGACCCAAGCCTCGACCGTTCTGGTAGCGGAGGACGCCTGATGCTGATACTGGCCATGCCGGGCAACACCGCCCTGGCGAATGAACTGGCGACGCACATGGCGATGCGCCCAGGCACCGCCGCCGCCGACGTCATGGCCCACCGCTTTCCCGACGGCGAGACCCTGGTGCGCATCGACGCGCCGGTGCAGGGCCGCACCGTGGTGCTGGCCTGCACGCTGGACCATCCCGACGACAAGACCCTGCCCCTGCTGTTCGCGGCCGACGCCGCGCGCGAGCTGGGCGCCACGCAGGTGGGGCTGGTGGCGCCCTACCTGGCTTACATGCGGCAGGACCACCGCTTCCACCCGGGCGAGGCCGTCAGCTCGCGCAGCTTCGCGCGCCTGCTGTCGGCCAGCTTCGATTTTCTGGTGACGGTCGATCCGCACCTGCACCGCTGGCGCAATCTGGACGAGATCTACACCCTGCGCTCACGCGTGGTGCCGGCGGCGCCCGCCATTGCGGCCTGGGTGCGTGACAACGTCGCGCGGCCCCTGCTGGTGGGGCCTGATTCCGAGAGTGCGCAGTGGGTGGCCGAAGTGGCGCGCCTGGCCCAGGCGCCCTGGACCGTGATGGCCAAGACGCGACGTGGCGACCGCGACGTGAGCGTGGTGCTGGACGCGCCGGCCGACGCCGCCGGCCGCACGCCGGTGCTGGTGGACGACATCATCTCCACCGGCCACACGCTCATCGCGGCTGCCCAGGCGCTGCAAGAGGCCGGACTGGGCCAGCCGCTTTGCATTGGCGTGCATGCCTTGTTCGACGACGCCGCCCACCAGCGCATGCGCGCGGCGGGCATTGCGCGGGTGCTCACCTGCGACTGCGTCGCGCATGCGACCAACGCCATTGCGGTGGCGCCATCGCTGGCGGCGGCCGTGGCGGCGATGGCCGGCACGGGCTGAAAACGGGCTCAGCCCAAGGACGAAGACTGCGAAGAAGTGGTCGTCGTGGACGACGACTGCGAGACCGTGGAGGACACCGATACCGCGTCAGGCTGGCTGACCGGCTTGGTCGCCTTGAGCATGTGGCGCTTGATGGCGCGTTGGGTGTCGATGTTGTCCGCCGATCGCTCGCTCAGGCCATCGACTGCGTTCACCGTGGGCGGATAGAGCTTGTCCACGGCGACGTCGATCGCGGCCACCAGTTCGCGCATGACCCCCGCGGTTTCATCCGCTTTGGCCGAGGCCATCCGGACATCGCGCAGTGCGGCTGCGGCGCGGCCAATCTGCTCCAGGGTGACGGCTGGCGCCTTGAGCGCAGCGGACATGTACGTTGCGAGGAAGCTGCCTATCGAAGGGGAATCCTCCACGACCGTGTGCTGGGCGGCTACCTGGCCGGTGCGAACGACCGCCACCGCAAGCTGCTGAGGGGAAAAGCGCCCGATGCTCTCGCCCAGTGCCCCAGCCAGGATGTCGGCGTTCTTGAACACGGCCTGGACTTGCCGTGTGGCCTTTGCCAACGCGTCGAAGGTCACAGGTGCGCCCCCACCGGCGATGCCGAAGTTTGCCTGCACGCCTTGGGAGACAGCATGCACACGTGCGAGTTCACGCCAGGCGTTCGCCACCGGGGCCAGATGATCCTCAAGCGCGGACACCACGCCGTCCAGCCCCAGGGCAACCCAGTCGGCGCCCTTGTTCGCCTCGGACGCGGCGGCGGCAAGCACCTCCAGGGCCGACGCCCAGTAAGAGCCGTGAATCTCGCCATCCTTGTTTGTCTGGGCGTGGAACCAGGCGCGGATCAACGCGTCGGGCCGGCCGGTTTGCGCCAGCATGGGCTTGAACACGTCGATCATGTTGACGCTGGGCAAGCTGCGCACCGCCAGGAGGGCGGCGCGCAACACCGGGTCGGCGGCGGACGGCGCGGCGTCGTGCTTGCCGTCCTTCGCGGCAGGCACCAGCATGGTTTCGGCGCTTTGCAGCATGGCCGTCGCGGCGCGGGAGACCTCGACGCCTGCGGCGACACGCGTCGACAGCAGCTTGGCAAACCCGTCGCGCATCGCCGCCATGTCTCGCTGCGCGCCACTGATCACCAGCGCCACCGAGCTGTCCAGCGACTGCTCAGGCTTCAGGGGCGTGAACACGCCGGTGGGCAGGCTGGCAGCGGGCAGGGCCTTGTGGTCCTTGGGCTGCGGCGACGATTGGAGTCGCTGGAAGCCGCCTGCCGGCAGCGGGAGGGGACGCAGGGGCGTCGAGACCATCGACGGCCGCGCACCGACGGCGACGCTGACCGGCTGCGGCTGCGGCTGCGGCTGCGGCACAGGCTGGGGCACCGGCTGCGCGGGTGGCGTCACGCCCGTGGACGTGAATGGCGGGCATGACGAAGAGCGGGCGTGGGTGGGTGAATTGATCATGATGTGGTGGATCGGGTGGAGGAGACAGGCGCAGGCAGGAAACTGGGTTGTGTCGACGAGCGGGCAGTGGTCGTCGTGGTCGTGGTCGTGGTGGTGGTGGTTGTCGACGAAGAAGACTCGGTGGTGCCGGCGGCGGCCGAATGGCCCGGGGCATGGCGGCGCGGGGCGGGGGCGGGCAGGACGCCGGTGCGCACGCACTCGCGTAACGTGGCTTCACGCCGCCGCACACGCTCGGCATGGTGCCGGGCGGCCCAGGTGACCAGGGCGTCCAATGCGCTGGTGACGACGCGCTCGGCGGTCGCGGCGGCGGCCTGCGCCGGCGGGACGGGAGGCCCCTTCGGCTTGGGCGCCGACTTGAACTCGGTTTTCGACTCGGATTCGCCCTTGCGCTTGGGTTCCGTTGTGGACGGGGCCGGCCGATCGGCATGGGCTGGGAGCAGCCCCGCGCGGCAGCCGGTGAGCACGGCGGCCCATTGGCTGGAGCGGCTGTCGGTGTAGCCCAGCAGGCTGTCGAGCAGGCGATGGGCGAGCCCATTGACCACCTGCATCGGATTCGCCTGGGGCGCCATGTGACGGGCCAGGGACCGGGTCGCCGCTTCGATTTGCGGCGCGGTGAGGCGGTGCAATTGGTGGCCGACGCAATCGATCAAGGCGCCGCAGGCCATGATGCGGCCGCCACCCGAAGTCTTGCTGTCGCCCCGGCTTAAAAAGTCCAGAAGCGTCGACTTGCGCTCGACCTTGGGCGGGCCGGTGAAGCCATCGAGCAGCCCCGAGAGCATGGCACCGAGCCACTGCGCGGGCACATCGGGGTTGACGGTTCCGAGGATGTGGGTGATCAGCTTCGCGAGCTCCTCGGTGTCGAGCGTGCCGCCGTAGCCAAAGCTCAACCAGGCGCTCATCATGCCGCGCGTGGCACTGAGGCTTTTGGCATGGCGCGCGTCTCTCGCGGCGGTGCAGGGCAGGCTCTCGACCACATGCCATTGCAGTTCCGCGGTGTCGAACCAGTTGAAGCGGGCCACCGTGGCCCCAAGGGCTGCGGTGAAAACGTCCAGGAACCGACGTTCATCGGTGACCGCACCGTGCGCCTTCGCTCCGCCCGCCTGCTGCGGCAAAGCAACGATGCGGTCATGCGCCTGGGCAATGGCCTCGAACAGCTTCAAGACGGCGGCTGAGGCACTGTTGGCATCCATGGGGACTGGCCCCAACAAGGCCTGGAAGGCCGCGACGCTGGCGCCGCGCCGCCCCTTCTTCAACGACTCCAGCGTGTGTTTAATCGCCTCCGTCGTGCCGTGCAGCGACACATCCGGCTGCGCACCGCTGCCCGCAGCGTCGGGGGTGACGCCCGTCAACCCGCCGGACTGCGGCGGTGGCGACGACGATGCCACGTCCAGGACGGACTGGCGGCTGGCGAAGGAGGATCTTGAAATGCAGGACATAAGGGCGAATGCGCATGCGTAACCCGCCGCACAAGGCAGGTTCCACAGCGCAGCCGCCGCAAGGCTGTTTCAGGGGGGCGCCGTCAGCCTTGTCGGGGCTACGGGCGCACCTTCAAGCGCCGGCGAAAAAACCGTCCCACACCAGCTTCAAGCCCGTCAACAGCATGCCAATGTAGATGAATCGGTAGAACAGCGTGGCGTCGATCCGCTTTGCGACGCGAACGCCGGCCAGCACGCCCAGCGGCGCCAGCGGCAGCAGCACCGCCGATGTGGCCATGTTGCGCAGGTCCAGCAGGCCCAGCCAGGCATAGGGCACCCACTTGCTCAGGTTCACTGCGAAGAAGAACACCGCCATGCTGGCCGAGAACACCGCCGGCGACAGACGCATCGGGATCACGTAGGCACTGACAGGCGGGGCGCCCGCATGGGCAATGAAGCTGGTGAAGCCGGCGGTGGTGGTGAGCAGCGCACCGGCCCAGCGCGGCGGCGGCAAGCTGTCAGGGCGCGGCGGAAAGAACATGCGCTGCGCCAGGAACAGCAGTGTCGCCGCCCCCACGATGCCCGCCACCATATTGGCGTTGAGGACCTTGAACGAGACCGCCCCCACTACCGTGCCCAACAGGCCGAAGGGAATGAGAAAGCGGATCAGCGGCCAATCAAAATGCCGGCGCCAGGCATGCAGGCCCAGCAAGTCCATCACCAGCAGCACCGGCATCAGGATCGCGGCCGCCTGCGGCACAGGCACGACCAGGGCAATGATCGGCACAGCCAACGAGCCGAAGCCGGCGCCGAAACCGCTCTTGCTGACTCCCAGCATCAACACGGCGGGAATGGCGACCGCGTAGAACCAGGGGTCGGTGATCAGGGGAAAGTTCAAGGGGAACGCTCAGGGTTTCGCGCAAAGGCAGCGGCGGGATTGGCTCAAGCCTTGCATGCTAACCTCAGCCGATCATGTTCAACCCTTCCCAGGAAGACGTGCGCCGCTTCTTCTGTGGTGTGCACGCCAAGACCCGGGCCGGCCAGCCGATGGACGCGCTGGAATCGCTGGCCAGCCAATGGCTGCAGGAGCACCCCGAGCACCACCCCGACCTGGCCGACGCGCAGGCCGCGGTCGATCGGGTCTATGACGGCGGCGACGGTCAGGCCAACCCGTTCCTGCACTTGTCGATGCACCTGTCGATCAGCGAGCAGTGTTCGATCGACCAGCCACGCGGCATCCGCCAGGCCGTCGAGCTGCTGGCCGTCCGGCGCAACTCATTGCATGACGCCCACCATGATGCGATGGAATGCCTGGGCACCATGCTGTGGGAGAGCCAGCGCGCCGGCCGGCCGCCCGACGGCCAGGCGTATATCGACTGCGTGCAGCGAAGGGCCACCCAAGACTGAGACGTCGTCCCCGCGTAGAAGCACCGTCGTCCCCGCGTAGGCGGGGACCCAGGCAAAGGCCGAGTGCAACGACGGCCCGTCTCACCGGAGAGACCTCGCTCCTGGATTCCCTGTCAGTCCCGCGAAGGCGGGGGCTTCGCGGGACTGACGGGGGAGGGAATACCGCCCAAGCAAAGAGCCCCGCAGTGCGGGGCTCTTTGCTTTGAGACAGGTCTGCTCAGCGGAAGCGGCTTTGCGGCTGGGTGATCAGTTGCCCATCGAGCGAGCCGACGTAGTTGGCCATGGCCTTGAGCTCAGCGTTGCTGAACTGCTTGACGACGCCGCCCATCAGGCCGTTGCTGCGGCCGACCACCGAGCCATCCGCCTTGTACGCCTTGAGCGCGACGAACAGGTAGTCTTTGTGCTGGCCAGCAATCTTGGGATAGGTGGGATCAATCGGCTTGTTGAAGTTGGCGCCGTGGCAAGCCACGCAACCACCCTTTTGCAGCAGGGCCGCGACCTGAGCGTTGGGCTGACGCGGTTGCTCGGACGGGGCCGCGCCACCCTTGGCCTGCGCCTCGTACCAGGCGGAGATCTGGGTAATGTCCTGGTCGCTCAGGCCAGCGCCGATACCCCGCATGGAGGGGTGCTTGCGCTCGCCGTTCTTGTAGGCGGTGAGCGCGGCGGCGATGTACTTGCCGCCCTGGCCGGAAATCATGGGCACCCGGTGGACTTCAGGGAAGCTCGATTGGTACCCGGGAATGCCGTGGCAACCAATACACATGGCCACCTTGGCCTCGATGGCGGGGCCACCGCCGGCGGCAGGCGCGGGCTGCGCCGGCGCCTGGGCGCTCGCGAAGGACGTCGCGGAAGCGACAAGCAGGGCGAACAACGAACTGAACAACTTGGTCATTTTGCGAGCACAATCGTCGAATCAACCGGCGATTATATGGCTCGTCCATCTGCGCCCCATCTGCATCTTTCGCCTACCCCCATCTCATGAAATTCCAAGGCTCCGATAACTACGTCGCCACACAGGACCTCATGCTGGCCGTCAACGCCGCGGTCACACTCCAACGGCCCCTGCTGGTCAAGGGCGAACCGGGCACCGGCAAGACCATGCTGGCCGAGGAAGTGGCCCAGGCCCTGAACATGCCATTGCTGCAGTGGCACATCAAGAGCACGACCAAGGCGCAGCAAGGCCTGTACGAATACGACGCCGTGAGCCGCCTGCGAGATTCGCAACTGGGCGAGGAGCGGGTCAAGGACATCCACAACTACATCGTCAAGGGTGTGCTCTGGCAGGCCTTCACCACCGACCACCCGGTCGCCCTGCTGATCGACGAGATCGACAAGGCCGACATCGAGTTCCCCAACGACCTGTTGCGCGAAATCGACCGGATGGAGTTCTACGTGTACGAGACGCGCGAGCTGGTGCGCGCCAAGCATCGGCCGCTGGTGTTCATCACCTCCAACAACGAAAAGGAACTGCCCGACGCCTTCCTGCGCCGGTGCTTTTTCCACTACATCAAGTTCCCCGACGCCGACACCATGCGCCAGATCGTGGCCGTGCACTTCCCCAACCTCAAGCAAGAGCTGTTGTCGGTGGCGATGAAGACCTTCTACGACGTGCGCAACCTGCCGGGCCTGAAGAAAAAGCCCAGCACCTCCGAGTTGCTGGACTGGCTCAAGCTGCTGGTGGCCGAGGACATCCCGCTCGAAGCCTTGCAAAGCAAGGACGACAAGGTGGCCGTGCCGCCGCTGGTGGGCGCCTTGCTCAAGAACGAGCAGGACGTGACCCTGTTCGAAAAGCTCGTGTTCATGCAGCGGAACAACCGCTGAGGATTCGCGGGGACAGCGCCATGCGCACACCCGAGCCGCTCACGCTGCAGTCCGCGCGGCTGCGCCTGGAGCCGCTGACGGCCGATCACGCGTCGGCCCTGGAGGCCTGCGCAGGTGATGGCCAACTGTGGAACATCCGCGTGACCTCGGTGCCGGCACCCGGCGAGATGGCGGCCTACATTGGCGCGGCGCTGGCCAGCCAGCGCGCCGGGCACATGCTGCCCTTCGTGGTGCGCGACGCGGCCAGCAGTGCCATTGTGGGCACCACCCGCTACCACGACATCGTGGCGGCGATCGACCGCCTGGAGATCGGCTACACCTGGTATGCCCAAAGCTGGCAGCGCACCCACGTGAACACCGGCGCCAAGCTGCTGCTGCTGCAACACGCCTTCGACACGCTGGGCGCGCAGCTGGTGGGCTGGCGCACCGACAACTTCAACTTCGCGAGCCAGCGCGCCATCGAGCGGCTGGGCGCAAAAAAAGACGGCGTGCTGCGCCACCATGCACCGCGCCGAGACGGTACGGTCCGAGACACCGTGATGTACAGCGTGGCGGCCGGCGAGTGGCCCGAGGTGCGTTCGCACCTCGAGCACCAGCTGGCCCGCCACGCCTGAGGAGGCTGCCATGCTGATCGACTTCTTCTACACCCTGCGCAGCGCCAAGCTGCCCGTCTCCGTCAAGGAGTACCTCGTGCTGCTCGAGGCCGTCTCGGCCGGCGTGGTGGGCCCGCGCAGCGACGACGGCTGGTCGCTCGACGACTTCTACTACCTGGCCCGCACCGCGCTGGTCAAGGACGAGAAGCACTACGACAAGTTCGACCGCGCTTTTTCCGCCTATTTCAAGGGCGTGGAGATGCTCACCGACTTCACCAAAGACATTCCGCTGGAGTGGCTGCGCAAGACACTCGAGCTGGAGCTCAGCCCCGAGGACAAGGCCAAGATCGAAAAGATGGGCTGGGACGAGCTCATGGAAACGCTCAAGAAGCGCTTCGAAGAGCAGAAAGAACGCCACGAGGGCGGCAGCAAGATGATCGGCACCGGCGGCACCTCGCCCTTCGGCGCCCATGGCTACAACCCGCAAGGCATTCGCATCGGCCAGGACAAGGGCCGCAACCGCAGTGCGGTGAAAGTGTGGGACCAACGCGCCTACAAAGACTACGACGACACCCAGGAACTGGGCACGCGCAACATCAAGGTGGCGCTACGCCGCCTGCGCAAGTTCGCCCGCGAAGGCGCCGCCGAAGAGCTGGATCTGGACGACACCATCCGCGCCACCGCGGCCAATGCCGGCTACCTGGACATCAAGATGGTGCCCGAGCGGCACAACAACGTGAAGGTGCTGCTGCTGATGGACGTGGGCGGCACGATGGACGACCACATCCAGCGGGTGGAAGAAATGTTCTCGGCGGCCAAGACCGAGTTCAAGCACCTGGAGTTTTATTACTTCCACAACTGCGTCTACGACTTCATGTGGAAGAACAACCGCCGCCGCTACTCGGAGAAGTTTCTCACCTGGGACATCATCCGCAAGTACAACAAGGACTACAAGCTGCTGTTCATTGGTGACGCCACCATGAGCCCCTACGAAATTTTGCAGCCGGGCGGCAGCGTCGAATACAACAATGAAGAGGCTGGGGCCGCGTGGCTTGCGCGCCTGACCAACGCCTTCCCCAAGTTCGCCTGGATCAACCCCGAGCCGCAAGGCGTGTGGCAGTACCGCCAGAGCATCAGCGTGGTCCAGCAGATGATGAACAACCGCATGTTCCCGCTGACCATCAAGGGGCTGGAGGATGCGATGCGGCTGCTGTCGAAGTAGCTTGTTTCGTCATTCCCGCGAAGGCGCACTGGTGTCCGGAATAAATTGATCGGGTGATACAAAGACAAAGGGGCGGCCTCGGTGGAATTTCCGTTCACCCTGAGCCTGTCGAAGGGCATGCGAGTGCAAGTGCGA
>CANJQN010000041.1 GCA_947476465.1 Comamonadaceae bacterium
CAAAAATTTCTGGTGCCCTTGGCGGGAATCGGACCCGCGACCTCTCCCTTACCAAGGGAGTGCTCTACCACTGAGCCACAAGGGCAAAATTCTTTGCAAAACTCTCGCGCGAACCCTGCAAAACCTTCGCAAAATCTTCGTGTTCAGCCGTGCCAAAAACTCATTCGTGCCAGTGATCGCATGGAGCGGGAGACGGGAATCGAACCCGCGTCATTAGCTTGGAAGGCTAGGGTTCTACCATTGAACTACTCCCGCATCGGGCGTGTCCTCTGGCCCTCGGCAGGCTTCCTGCGCCACCACTCGATCACGTCAACACATTCGCCGCCAACACCCCAATAGGAGGTGGTGGAGGAGGCTGGATTCGAACCAGCGTAGGCGTAAGCCAACAGATTTACAGTCTGCCCCCTTTAGCCACTCGGGCACCCCTCCGGCGAACCTCAGACTATAGCACTGTTGCAAGTCGCCTCCACCGCCAGCTGCTGTGCCAGGGCAAAAAGCCGGCCCTCCCGCGCGGCTCAAGACCGAAGCACGGGCGGCCCAAGTGGGGACGACCCGTGGGGCACTGCCAGGAACACTCCAGGATGCCCGCGATCGGCCAGCCACTGGCCGGCCATCACGAAATGCCCACACCCAAGAAAGGGTACCGGGGGTCGCAACGCCGACAGCGGAGACGGGTGGTTGGCCTGCAACACCAGGGCTTGCCGGCCATTCGCGGCGGCATGCGCCTCGATCAGGCCGCACTTGGCCTGGGCGTGGGCGCCCCACAGCAGGTAGGCACAGGGCGAGGCGGTGGCCGCGATCCGGGCCAGGAGCGCATCGGTCAGCTGCTCCCAGCCCTTGCGGGCATGGCTGGCCGGCAGGCCCTCCTCGACCGTGAGGCAGGTATTGAGCAGCAGCACGCCGCGCCCGGCCCACTCGGCCAGCGAGCCGTTCGCTGGCGCGGCGCCCAGCTCCTTGAAGATGTTGCGCAGCGAAGGCGGTAGCTTGACGCCTGGCGCCACCGAGAACGCCAGGCCTTCGGCCTGGCCCCGGCCATGGTAGGGGTCCTGTCCGAGGATCACCACGCGCACCTGGCTTAGCGGGGTCAGCTCGAGCGCCCGCAACGGCTGCGGCGGAAACACGGTCGCGCCGGCCGCCAGGCGCGTGCGCATGAACGCAGCCAAGGACTGCCCGGCCTGGCTCGCGAAAAACGCGTCCATCGTGGGCTGCCAGTCGGGTGCCACCGACCAGGTCTGGGGCGACCACGCCAAGAGGCGATCAGGCGCAGGTGCCTCTAAGGCCAGCGCGGTTTGCGCGTTCGGGCTCATCGGCCGGCCGGCCTTCAGCTGGCGAACAGCGCAGCCAGCGCCTGGCCTGGGTCGGGCGCGCGCATGAATGCTTCGCCGACGAGAAAGGCATGCACGCCGGCGGCGCGCATCTTCTGGACATCGGCGCGCAGGGCAATGCCCGACTCGGTCACGAGCAGGCGGTCGGCCGGCACCTGGGCCAGCAGCAACAAAGTGGTGTCGAGCGAGACCTCGAAGCTGCGCAGGTTGCGGTTGTTGATGCCCACCAGCGGCGTTTTCAAGCGCAGCGCGCGCTCGAGTTCGGCGCCGTCGTGCACCTCCACCAGAACCGCCATGTCCAGGCTGCGGGCGATGCCCTCCAGCTCAGCCATCTGCGCGTCCGAGAGGCAGGCGGCGATCAGCAGGATGCAGTCGGCGCCCATGGCGCGCGACTCGTACACCTGATAGGGATCGACCATGAAATCCTTGCGCAGCACCGGCAGGTCGCAGGAGGCGCGCGCCTGCTTGAGGTCGTCGGGCTGGCCCTGGAAGAACTGGCGATCGGTCAGTACGGACAGGCACGCAGCACCATGCTCGGCATAGCTCTGGGCGATGTCGGCGGGGACGAAGTCGGCGCGGATCACGCCCTTGCTGGGGCTGGCCTTCTTGATCTCGGCAATGACGGCGCTGTGGCCCGCCGCGATCTTGCGGCGCAGCGCGCCGACAAAGTCGCGAGTCAGCACTCGGCTCTCGGCGTCGGCGCGCATGGCTTCGAGCGACACCCTCTGGCGAGCAGCCGCGACTTCCTCGTGCTTGACGGCCACGATCTTTTGCAGGATGTCGGACATGGATCAGCCTTTCAGGCGCTCTGACACTTCGATGAGCTGCGTGAGGCGGGCCCTGGCCGCGCCGGACTCCAGCGCCCCGCGTGCCAGCCCGATGCCGTCCGCAATGCAGTCGGCCACGTTCGCGGCATAGAGCGCCGCACCTGCGTTGAGCAGCACGATGTCCCGAGCCGGGCCGGGCCGATTGTCCAGCACACCCAGCAACATGACGCGTGACTGCTCGGGCGTCTCGACCTTGAGCGCGCGGTTGCTGGCCATCTGGAAGCCGAAGTCCTCCGGGTGAACCTCGTATTCGGTGACCTGCCCGTTTTTGAGCTCACCCACCATGGTGGCGCCACCCAGGCTGACCTCGTCCAGGCCGTCGCGGCCATAGACCACCAACGCATGCTCGGCGCCCAGGCGCTGCAGCGCCCGCACCTGGATGCCCACCAGGTCGGGATGGAACACGCCCATCAGGATGTTGGGCGCCCCGGCCGGATTGGTCAGCGGCCCGAGGATGTTGAAGATGGTGCGCACGCCCATCTCCTTGCGCACCGGCGCCACGTTCTTCATGGCCGGATGGTGGTTGGGCGCGAACATGAAGCCGATGCCGACCTCGGCCACGCAACGCGCGATGGCCTCGGGTGACAGGTTGATGTTCAGGCCCAGGCTTTCCAGCACGTCGGCGCTGCCCGACTTGCTGCTCACGCTGCGCCCGCCATGCTTGCTGACCTTGGCGCCCGCCGCGGCGGCGACGAACATCGAACAGGTGGAGATGTTGAAGGTGTGCGAACCGTCGCCGCCGGTGCCCACGATGTCCACCAGATGGGTCTTGTCGGCGATGTTCACCTTCGTGGAGAACTCGCGCATGACCTGCGCGGCGGCGGTGATCTCGCCGATGGTCTCCTTTTTCACGCGAAGGCCGGTGACGATGGCCGCGGTCATCACCGGCGACAGCTCGCCGTTCATGACCAGCCGCATGAGGTGGAGCATCTCGTCGTGGAAGATCTCGCGGTGCTCGATGGTGCGCTGCAGCGCTTCCTGGGGGGTAATGGGCATGGGGGTCTCCTGGCGGGGTCCGTGGCTCACTTCTGGTCGAGGAAGTTCTTGAGCATCGCGTGTCCGTGCTCGGTGAGGATGGACTCGGGATGGAACTGCACCCCTTGAATGGCCAGCTCGCGGTGGCGCACGCCCATGATCTCGGCGTCGTCGGTCCAGGCCGTGATCTCCAACTGCGCCGGGCAGCTCGCACGCTCGATCGACAGCGAGTGATAACGGTTGACGGTAAAGCGTCTGGGCAGGCCACTGAACACGCCCTGTTGCGTGGTCTCGATCTCGCTGGTCTTGCCGTGCATCAGTTGCTGCGCGCGAATGATGCGCCCGCCAAAGGCCGCGCCAATGCCCTGGTGGCCCAGGCAGACACCCAAAATGGGGAGCTTGCCCGCGAAATGGCGGATGGCGGCCACCGAGATGCCGGCTTCGGCCGGCGAGCACGGGCCGGGCGAGACCACCAGCCGATCGGGCCGGCGCTCGGCGATGCCCTCCAGCGTGATCTCGTCGTTGCGAAACACCTCCACCTGGGCACCGAGCTCGCCAAAGTACTGCACCAGGTTGTAGGTGAAGCTGTCGTAGTTGTCGATCATCAAGAGTTTCATGGTGTCATGACCCCCACGCTTGTCATTTCATGTACTGCGCTGGTCGGGCCGCAGTCGCAGCCAGCGGCTCTTCGTGCCGTCCAAGCCTGCGCAGGCAGGCTTGGAGCCGCGGCACTCAGCCCCTCAGGGGCGCGAGCTTGCTTGAGGCGGCTCGGCGCGGCGCTCATCACTCCAGCCCTTCCTCGACCAACTCCGATGCCCGCAGCAGCGCCCTCGCCTTGGCTTCCGTTTCCTTCCACTCCAGCTCGGGCACGGAGTCGGCCACCACGCCGGCCGCGGCCTGCACGTAGAGCATCTGGTCTTTCACGATGCCGGTGCGGATGGCAATGGCCACATCCATGTCGCCGGCGTAGCTCAGATACCCGCAGGCGCCGCCGTACAGGCCCCGCTTGCTCGGCTCGAGCTGGTCGATCAGCTCCATCGCATGCACCTTGGGCGCCCCGGTCAGGGTGCCGGCCGGGAAGGTGGCGCGCAGCACGTCCATGTTGCTCATGCCTTCGTTGAGGATGCCCTCGACGTTGCTCACGATGTGCATCACATGGCTGTAGCGCTCGACCGCGAAGGCCTCGGTCACCTTGACGCTGCCGGTGCGAGCGATCCGGCCGATGTCGTTGCGCGCCAGGTCGATCAGCATGACGTGTTCGGCCCGCTCCTTGGGGTCGGCCAGCAGCTCCTGCTCGACGGCCTTGTCATGCTCGGGCGAGGTGCCGCGGGCACGCGTGCCGGCCAGCGGCCGGATGGTGATCTTCTGGCCCTGCGCCGTCTGCTCCTGGCGCACCAGGATCTCCGGCGAGGCGCCGACCACGTGGAAATCATCCCCGGCCGCCCCGCTGAAGTTGTAGTAGTACATGTAGGGGCTGGGATTGAGCGAGCGCAGCGCGCGGTACAGCGACAACGGCGACTCGGTGTAGCGCTTCTTGATGCGCTGGCCGACCTGCACCTGCATGAAGTCGCCGGCGGCGATCAGCTCCTTGGCCCGCGTCACCGCGCTCAGGTAGTCCGCCTGGGCAAATTCGCGTTCGGCCGGGTGGGTCTGGGTCTGCTTGAGGGTGGGCACGCTGACCGAATATTTCAGCTGCTCCTTGAGCTCGTGCAGCCGCTCCTTGGCGTTGGCATAGGCCTCGGGCTGGGTGGGATCGGCATAGACGATCAGGTGCAGCTTGCCCGAGAGGTTGTCGATGACGGCCAGCTCTTCGCATTGCAGCAGCAGGATGTCGGGGCAGTGCAGGGTGTCGGGCGGGCAGCTGTTTTCCAGCTTCTTCTCGATGTGGCGCACGGTGTCGTAGCCAAAGTAGCCAGCCAAGCCGCCGCAAAAACGCGGCAAACCGGGCCGCAGGGCCACCTTGAAGCGCTTCTGGTAGGCCTCGATGAAGTCCAGCGGATTGCCGCGGTCGGTCTCCACGACCTGGCCGTCGCGCACCACCTCGGTCTTGGCGTCGGCGCCAAAACCGCTGGCGCGCAGCAATGTGCGCGCCGGCAGGCCGATGAAGCTGTAGCGGCCGAAGCGCTCGCCGCCCACCACGGATTCCAGCAGGAAACTCAGGCGGCCGTCGCCACGGGCGTGGGCCAGCTTCAGGTACAGGGACAGCGGGGTTTCGAGATCCGCGAAGGCCTCGGCGATGAGGGGAATGCGGTTGAAGCCCTGCAAGGCAAGACTCTTGAATTCAAGTTCGGTGATCACGGGGTGAGCCTCCACAAGCTCGGCGGCACAAGGGCCGCGGGGTTCAATCCAACCCAGGAACTGGGCACGGGGGGCACGGGCTGCCCCGTGCAATCAACAACGCGCGTTCGACGGCCTACGCCAGGGCCAGGCTCCCCGGCCGGAGCAGCCTGTCATCGTGGTGCGGTGGATAAACATGGCGGCCAGTGTAGCAAACAGCCCAGCCTGCGGGGTCAAGCGCCAGCGCCTACCGGCGGCAGGATCCGGGCGATCGAATCGACGAAACCATCGGCATCGACCGCGTGCACCGTCTGGCCGTGGTTGTAGCCGTAGGTGACCAGCACCACCGGGCAGCCGGCGGCGCGGGCGGCCTGGGCGTCGTTGGTGGAGTCGCCCACCACCAGGGTGCGGCCAGGCATGGCGCCCAGGGCTTCGCAGGCCTTCAGGAGTGGCAGCGGATCGGGTTTGCGCCGCTCGAAAGCGTCGCCGCCGTAGACCACATCGAAAAACGCCAGCAGATCTTTGCCCTGCAGCAGGTCGCGCGCGAAGCGGCCCGGCTTGTTGGTCACGCAGGCCAGCGGCAGCCCGCGCGCACGCAGCGCCTGCACACCCTCGCGCGCGCCGGGGTACACCTCGGCGTGCCGGCCGTTGACGCGGTCGTAGTGGCGCTGGTAGTGCGCCCAGGCCTGATCGTAAAGCTGCGACGCGCCACCCACGGCTTGCAAGGCCGCGCGGATCAGGTGCTCCGAGCCCTTGCCGACCATGCTTTCGATGGCTGGCCGCGCCAGCGCGGGCAGCGACAGATCGTCCAGCGTGGCGTTCAAGGCCACCACAAAATCGCCCAGGGTGTCCACCAGCGTGCCGTCGAGGTCGATGATGGCGGCCTGCCACGCGATGTCATTGAAGCGGAACATGGCGGGCAGTGTGCACTATCGCACCGGCCCAGCTCCGCGCCCTGCGCACCGCGCGCTTGCTCAGGAGGGCGTACCGTCCAGGCCGGGCCGCGGCCCGTGCCGATGGCGAGCGATGGCGGCAATGAAGGCCTGGGCCATGGGCAAACGCCCGACCGGATCGTTCGTGCCCCGCACAACGCCCGGCGCCGGCGAGCCGGGCAGGCGCAGCAGCCGCTCACTCTCGCCGATCAGGCACAACGCCTTGCCGTGGCGGTAGGCCTCGTGCACGAAGCGAACCGCCTCGCCATGGCGTGACAGCCGTTCGGTGCTGGCGGCGCCGCCGGGGACCATGACCGCGTCGAACATCACCGAAGGCATGGTGGAAAGCGGGTGGTCCACCGTGAGCTGCTGGCCCGACGAGGTGGTGACCACGCCCAGCTGCGCGGCGATCACGCGGGTCACGGCACCATGCTCGTGCAGCGCTTGTTGCAGTACCTTCATGGCCCCCACCTCGACGCCGTTGGCCACCAAGATGGCGATCTTGCGGGTGGCGATTGCCAGGCTGGCGGCGGTGGGCGCGTGGTCCGCCGCCAGCGAAGGCGCGGACTCCAGCGTCGCGTTGCCGCAGCTGTCGCGAAAGCCGGCCTGGCCGGCGGCCGCGCGCGGATCGGGCGCGCCGATGCCCAGCGGCTCGGCCACCTTGCGCGCCAGCCGCAGGTCAACATGGGCGAGGTTGTCCACCATGCGCTGGCGCACCGCCGCCGACTCCACCCGCGACAGCTCGTACTGGAACGCCGCGACGACCTCATCCCTCTCGGCCGGCGGCTGGCTGTTCCAGAACAGCGTGGCCTGGCTGAAGTGGTCATCGAAGCCGGGGCTGCGGCGGCGCGTCTTGGGCGACTCGAAGTTCTCGGGCACCGGCTGGAAGCCGTGCTGGCCGCCATCGACCCGGAACTCCATCCCGTTGCCCAGCGAGTTCGGCTCGTAGTTCACGGCCCCCCGCGCGATGCCCATGCGGTGCGCGCCATCGCGCATGAAGTTGTGCATGGGACACAGGCTGCGATTGATCGGCAGCTCATGGTGGTTGGGTCCGCCCAGGCGCGCCACCTGCGCGTCGGAATAAGCGAACAGCCGGCCCTGGAGCAGCGGGTCGCTGCTGAAGTCGATGCCCGGCACCAGGTGGCCCGGATGAAACGCCGACTGCTCGGTTTCGGCGAAATAGTTGTCAGGGTTGCGATTGAGCACCAGGCGCCCCACTGGCAGTACCGGCACCAGCTCCTCGGGCAGCAGCTTGGTCGCATCCAGCAAGTCCACGCCCAGGGCCGCTGCCTTGTTCTCGTCGACCAGCTGCATGCCCAGCTCCCACTCCGGAAACTGGCCCTGGGCAATGGCCTCCCACAGGTCGCGCCGATGAAAATCCGGGTCGCACCCGGCGATCTGGCGCGCCTCGTCGGCATACAACGCGTGACGGCCCAGCCGGGGCTTCCAGTGAAACTTAACGACATGCACCGCCCCGTGCGCGTTGATAAAGCGAAAGCTATGGACGCCAAAGCCCTCCATCATGCGCAGGCTGCGCGGCAGCGCGCGGCCCGACATCAGCCACATGAGCGCGTGCGTGGTCTCGGGCAGCAGCGAGGCGAAATCCCAGAAGCTGTCGTGCGCGCTGGACGCTTGCGGCATGCCGTGGTGCGGCTCGGGCTTGAGCGCGTGCACCAGGTCCGGCAGCTTCATGGCGTCCTGCACGTAGAACACCGGGAAGCTGGCGCCCACCAGGTCGTAGTTGCCTTCACGCGTATAGAACTTCACCGCGAAGCCGCGCAGGTCGCGCACCGTGTCGGCCGAGCCGCGCTCGCCCGCGAAAGTGGAAAAGCGCACGAACACCGGCGTGCGGCCGCCCGCCTCCTGCAGGAAATCGGCCCGGGTGTACTGCGACATCGACTTGTACAACTCGAAGTGCCCGTGGGCGCCCGCGCCACGCGCATGCACCACGCGCTCGGGGATCCGCTCGTGGTCGAAATGCGTGAGCTTCTCGCGCAGGACGAAGTCTTCCAGCAGGGTCGGACCGCCCGCGCCTGCCTTGAGCGAGTTGTGGTTGTCCGCAACCACCACCCCTTGCGCCGTGGTCAGCTGGTTTTCGTTGGGCTGGAGGTAGGGCTCCAGCTGTTTGTGCTTGGCCGCCAGGCTATCGGACGCCTTGGCTTTGCGCCGGGCGTCCGTCTTCGTAGAAGGCATGGGTCGTCCTGTGGGCCGGACGGCGGCGCCGTCCCGTTGAACCGGCATGGGTCAGGGCCCCTCAAGTTCCAGCGTGACGTTGATGATGCTCACGATCACCGCGACCGCAATCACCCCACCGGCGCTCGCGGCGCACCAGACCAGCCATTCAGGCCATGCGGCCAGCAGCTCCATGGGGCCTCCCTTGCGATGCGTGGTGTGTAAGGGTCCAGCTTAGACAAGCTCAGGGGGATGGACCGTAGCCGCGCATCGGCCGCGTTTGTCGGCAACCGCGCGCTGTCGGGGTAGGAGGCTGCCGACGCTGCAGCCTGGGGGATTGGCGCGTCGTCCTACTGGCCGGCCGTGCCACCCGTCCCACGATGCCGTCATGACCCAGCAAAGCCAAGCCCGCACCGACCGCCCGCAAGCGCAGCGCGGCATCCCCGACACCACCAAGGGAAAAGAGCTGGACGAGACCTATGACAAGCTGCGGGAAGGAACGCCAGGTGGGGAGAAGAAAAAGCGCTCGCCTTAGGCGCCGCCGGCCAGCTCCTTGCGCATGGCATCGATGACCGCGCGGTAATCGGGCTTGCCAAAGATCGCACTCCCCGACACAAAAGTGTCGGCTCCAGCGGCCGCCACGCGGGCGATGTTGTCGGCCTTGATGCCGCCGTCCACCTCCAGCCGGATGTCCTTGCCGCTGGCGTCGATGCGCCGGCGCGCCTGCTCGACCTTGCGCAGGGCCGAATCGATGAAGCCCTGGCCGCCAAAGCCCGGGTTGACGCTCATGATGAGGATGAGGTCGATCTCGTCGATCATCCAGTCGAGCACGTCCAGCGACGCCGCCGGGTTGAACACCAGTCCAGCCTTGCAGCCGCGCGCCTTGATCGCCTGCACGCTGCGGTGCACATGCGAAGTCGCGTCGGGGTGAAAGCTGATCAGGTCGGCCCCCGCCTCGGCGAAGGACTGCGCCAGCGCGTCCACCGGCGAGACCATCAGGTGCACGTCGATCGGCACCGCCGTGCCATCGGCCTTGCGGGCATGCGGCCTCAAGGCCGAACAGATCATGGGGCCGAAGGTGAGGTTGGGGACGTAATGGTTGTCCATCACGTCGAAGTGGATCCAGTCGGCGCCGGCGTCGATGACGCTGCGCACTTCCTCGCCCAGGCGGGCAAAGTCGGCCGAAAGGATGGAAGGGGCGATGCGGTGGACGGTATTGCGGATCATGGCGCCGATTTTCCCAGAACCGCAGCCCTTAAGATCCGTCCATGGCCAAGTACCAGTTCCGCGTCGAGATCGCCCCCCAGTTCCTGCCCGAGCAATCGGCGCCGTCGCAGGGGATCTACAGCTTCGCCTACACCATCACGATCACCAACACCGGCGAGGTACCGGCGCAGCTGATCTCGCGGCATTGGATCATCACCGACGCCACCGGCCAGATCGAGCAGGTCAAGGGCCTGGGCGTGGTCGGCCACCAGCCCCTGCTCAAGCCCAGGGAATCGTTTCAATATTCCAGCGGCTGCCGCCTGCGCACGCCCAGCGGCACCATGCATGGCAGCTACTTCTTCGTCGCCGAGGATGGCGAGCGCTTTGACAGCGAAGTGCCGATGTTCGTGCTGGATGACGGGACGCGGCGGGTGCTGCACTGAGGCGTTTGATCGCCACGAGCGTTGACCTTCGGCGCTGAGTCGACCGGCACCGAGTTCCTTCGAAGCAAGGGCTACGCCTTGAACTCACTAAAGAAAGAGTGATCCAGTTCGTATGTGGTGACCGGGTTGAGGCCCAGCTCAAACCGTTCAAGCATGTCGATCAGTTTCTCGCCATCAATCAACTCAACAGGCGGTGCACCGTCGCGCGTTGCTTCACGTTTTGCTTCTGCAGTGAACGTCCCGGTGGTAATGATGATCCCTTTGTCGGCTCGACCAGACATTGCGCCACGGAAGTCACGTACTTGAGACGGGGCCACTGATTTTGCGTAACGCTTGCATTGGAATAGCACTTTGAAGGATACGAGTGGGTTGACCTGAAGTATTCCGAACCCATCGATGCCACCATCGCCGCTTTTGCCGGTGACGACCACCTGCGTGAAGCCGGCTTCGCGCAACAGCCGCTGAGAGAGGCGTTCAAAGCCTTCGGGCGCGAGCGACAAGAGCACATCAAGCGCCTCGTCACGATAGTCTTGCGAGACCCCGCCCGTTCCTTCGGCGACCTTCTCGGCGACCGGCTCAGCCGCTTCTTTCTGCTTGCGCTGATCTTGAAATATCTTTACCCACTTCAAGAACACGCCCCGGGCATCCTCTTGAGTAAGGATGGTCTTGAAGCCAAGTTCGGTAAGGCTCCAAACCCCATGCTTGGATGAGCTGATCAAGCCTTCCCGAACAAGGTAGAAGCGCGCCCATGCAACCTGATTTCGGAATCGAGAGCCGCCTGACGGAAGTGTTTCATTCAACACTTCATCTGAAATCTTTAGGTCCGTCGAAACGCGATCGACAGCTTCATCGGGCTTTGCCGACCCGCCAAGGCCACGCAGTGCATCCAAAAGCGGCCCGAAGTACCGAACAAACTGTGCGCCCTCGTCCTTTTTTGCTTCGTAGCCACTGAGGTTCTCCTCTGATGTTCAACGATTGAGTTCAACGAGTGCAGAAGGCGCCCGACGGACGTGCCGTTGCGCCGGCCTCACTCATTTTCCTGCCACCGCCAACAAGGCCTTCGGATTGGTGCGCGCAATGGTGAGCAGCGTACGCGCGGCGCCACTTGGCTGCTTGCGACCCTGCTCCCACCCTTGAATCGTACGCACGGACACGCCGAGCAAGGCAGCGAACTGCGACTGGGACAAACCTGTGCGCTCCCGCGCTTCCACGGCGGGGGACAAGACAATGTGCGTCTTTCCCGCCTTCATTTGCCGAACAGACTCAAGCAGCTCGGCTGCCAGGTCGCGCTTTGCCTCATACGCGCGCAGTTGCGAGTCGGTAAAGGGTTTAGCTTTCGAGGGCACGACGAATCTCCTTGAGCTTTGCGCCGGTGATGTTGTCCGTCTTCGCCTTCGCGTACAGGGTGAGAAGAACGACTTCTCCCTCGGCTGTGCGCGTGAAATAAACGACACGAACTCCACCGGACTTACCGGAACCAGCCCGACGCCAGCGGACCTTTCGGATTCCACCAGACTCGGGCACCACGTCTCCGGCGTCAGGGCTTGCGGCGATATACGTCGCGAACTCACCCCGCTCTTCCTCAGTCCAGTAGTGCGGCCATTGCTTCTGGAAAAGGAGAGTTTCGACGACCGTGAGCATCGCCGCCATCATACGCCGGGGGCGCATAGTTATTCAAGGGATCACTTGGCCCCCCGGCATTGTCCCGGTCAGCGCGACGACAAAAACCGAGCGTTAGTTAGCTGTCAAAGCGCCAAGGGCCGATGGCACGGGTTCAAGCCGGCCGGCGCTGTCCGACCGGTGCCGCCGGTGCGGCACTCGAGCCCGCCGCACCCGCACCCTGCCGCGCCAACGCACCGCTGCGCTGCACACACACCGAAAGCAGGGCCGCCACCGCGTCGTCGTGGCGCGTTTGCAATGCCTGCAGGGGTGCCTCGAAGTCGTTGCGCCCACCGTCGCCGGGCTGGCGCGCCATGTGCCGGCGCAGCACCATCATCTTCAGGTCGGCATGGGCCAGCATCAGCTCGCCCAACTCGCCGCGCCCGCCCGGGAAGGTCTTGTCCGTGAGCACACGCACCAGATCGAGATTGGCATGGGTGCGCTCATAGCGGCCGACGTCGCTGGGCTCCAGGCGCCACTGCTCGAAGCTGTCCGCATACACCCGCAGAATCTGTGACAGCTGGTGCGCCAAAGTCCGGAACTTGTTTTCTGCCTGCATCCGATCATCCCGTTTGCTGAGGTGATGTGAATGAATTCGCGGAATCGTTCACACGTTCTCACGGCTCAGTTTGCGCCGCGCGTGTCCGCCCGGGGGTTCGTTTTGAAGCCTTGTTGCAACCACATGTTTCGCCGCCGCGCGCAGCGGCTATGCTCACCCGCCATGGGTGAATTCGACCTGATCGCGCGTTTCTTCCAGCGGCCCGTGCGTCGCAGCCCGCTGGGCGTGGGGGACGACTGCGCCTTGCTGGCGCCGGCGACCGGCATGCAGCTGGCCGTGTCCACGGATCTGCTGATCGAGGGCCGGCATTTCCTGTCCACGGTCGACCCCGAGCGGCTGGGCCACAAGTGCCTGGCGGTCAACCTGAGCGACCTGGCGGCCTGCGGTGCGCGGCCGCTGGCGTTCACGTTGGCGCTCTCATTGCCGCAGGCCGACGAAGCCTGGCTGGCGCCTTTCTCGCGCGGGCTGCTGGCACTGGCCGACGCGCACGGCTGCGAGCTGGTGGGCGGCGACACCACACGCGGCCCCTTGTCGATCTGCATCACCGTGTTCGGCGAAGTCCCCGCCGGCCAGGCCCTGCTGCGAAGCGGCGCGCGGGCGGGCGACGACCTGTGGGTGAGCGGCACATTGGGCGATGCCCGGCTGGCACTGGAGGTGTTTCGCGGCACGCTGTTGGTCGATGCGGCGGTGTTCGAGGCCGCGCGGCGGCGGCTGGAGCAACCCGAACCCCGGGTGGCCTTGGGGCTGGCGCTGCGTGGCGTTGCCAGCGCCGCCATCGACGTGAGCGACGGACTGCTCGGCGACCTGGGCCACATTCTCAAACGCAGCCAGGTCGGCGCAAGCGTCGATCGCGAGGCGGTGCGAGCGTTGCTGGCCGCGGGCTCGGCCGTCGATGCCGCACGCCAACTCGACTTCGCACTCTCAGGCGGCGACGACTATGAACTGTGCTTTGCCGCGCCCCCCAATGCCCTTGCGGCGGTACGGGCGGCCGGCGCCGCCACCGGCACGCCGGTGACCCGCATCGGCCGCATCGATGCGCAACCCGGGCTGCGCCTGCTTGACGCGCAGGGCCAAGCTCTGCCGGTGCCCCATGCCTCCTTCGACCATTTCGCCTGAGCGCTCCCTCGTGCCGCGCCTGCGCCACGGCGCCGTGCTGCTGTTCGCGGCGTTGATGGCCGGCTTGGCCCAGGCCGGCGCGCCGCACGCCTTGCAGGGCAAGGTCAGTCATGTCACTGACGGCGACTCGGTCTGGGTGCGGCCCGCACACGGCGGCAAGGCGCGGCGCATTCGCCTGGTGGGCATCGACGCGCCCGAGATCTGCCAACCCCACGGTCTGGCCGCGCGCGATGCCTTGCGCTGGCAGGTGATCGGCCAGCAGGTGCGGGTGCAAGGGCGTGGAAGGGACGACTACGACCGGCAGCTGCGTCGCATCGGCACCGCCGCCGTGCCCGACCTGGGTGCCTGGATGGTGGCGCAGGGGCATGCCTGGTCCTACCGGCGGCGCGGCCGCGCCGGGCCGTATGACGCGCAGGAAGCGCTGGCGCGTGCCGCGCAGCGCGGGCTGTGGGCGCAGGCCGGCGCCATCGAACCGCGGATCTTCCGGCGCGTGCACGGCAGCTGCCGGTGATGCGCGCCGCCGCGTCTGGCCTAACATCGCGCGCATGACTTCCGACGCCGCTACGCCGGCCCCACATCCGCCCAGTCCCTCGCGCCCTCCCCTGCGTCCCACCCTGCGCTTTACCTTCTCGCATCCGGCGCACGCCATCGCGCTGGGCTTTGGCGCCGGGCTGGCGCCGGTTGCCCCGGGCACCGCCGGCACGTTGTGGGGCTGGGTCAGTTTTCTGATGCTGCAGGCCTGGCTGCCGCCCGCCGCGCTCGGCTGGGTCCTGCTGGCCTCGCTGGCGGTCGGCTGGTGGGCCTGTACCGTCACGGCCCGGGCACTGCGCAGCTTCGACCCCGGCAACGTGGTGTGGGACGAAATCGTCGCGTTCTGGATCGTGCTGTGGCTGCTGATGCCGGCGGGTTTTGCGGCGCAGTTGGCGGCGTTCGTGCTGTTTCGCTTCTTCGACGCGGTCAAGCCCGGGCCGGTGGGCTGGGCCGATCGCCGGTTCCACGGCTTGGGCTGGGGCGGCGGTTTCGGCATCTTGTTCGACGACCTGGTGGCGGCCTTCTGCACGCTGCTGGTGATCGCGGTGTGGAGGTTCCTATGAGCACAGCCGCCCCCGACGTGGCCGCTCTGGTCGCCGAACTCGCGCGGCTGCTGCCGCGCCGCGGCTGGATGATGGCCCCGGCCGAGAGCTGCACCGGCGGCATGATCGCGGCCGCCTGCACCGACCGCGCCGGATCCAGCGAGTGGTTCGACCGCGGCTTCGTCACCTATTCCAACGAAGCCAAGTGCGACATGCTGGGCGTGGACGCGGCACAGATCGCCGAGCATGGCGCTGTAAGCCAGGTGGTGGCACGCGCCATGGCGCATGGTGCGGCGCGTCAATCACGGGCGCGGGTGGCCGTGGCGGTCACCGGCGTGGCCGGCCCCAGTGGTGGCAGCGCCGACAAGCCGGTCGGGACCGTCTGGTTTGGATTCATGATCGATGGCATGCTCAGCAGCGAGCAGCGCCACTTCGACGGCGACCGCGCAGCAGTGCGCGCGGCCACCGTGCGGCACGCGCTGGAGCGGCTGGTGGCGCTGGTTCGGGCCACACCCGAAGATGAGGAGACCCAGACATGAACAAGCTCGAAAGCGCGCACGCCAAGCCGGTGCGGACCCAGCTGCTGCCCTGGCGCTATGCCACCCTGTCGCTGTGCACGCTGGCCTTCGCCGCCAGCGTGCCGGTGCTGGTGCTGCGCCCCTCCGAAGGGGGGTTGCTGCTGACTGTCGTCCTGGGGCTGCTGGTGGCGTTGGGCATGCGCGACCTGCGGCAGGTGCGCCACGCCATCTTGCGCAACTACCCGGTGATCGGGCATCTTCGTTTTTTGCTGGAGTACATCCGGCCCGAGATGCGGCAGTACTTCATCGAGAGCGACACCGAGGCCGCACCCTTCTCGCGCGCACAGCGTTCGCTGGTCTATCAGCGTGCGAAGGGCGAACCGGACAACCGGCCCTTCGGCACCCAGCTGGACGTCGGCCGACAAGGCTATGAGTGGATCAACCACTCGCTGGCGCCCACCCACGTTCCGTCGGCCGATTTCCGCATCACCATCGGCGAGGGCCGCGCCCAACCCTACCGGGCCAGCGTGTTCAATATTTCGGCCATGAGCTTCGGCTCGCTGTCTTCGCATGCCATCCTGGCGCTGAACCTGGGCGCCAAGCTGGGCGGCTTCGCGCACGACACCGGCGAGGGCTCGATCTCGTCCTACCACCGGGTGCATGGCGGAGATCTGATCTGGGAGATCGGCTCGGGTTATTTCGGCTGCCGCGACGCGCAAGGCCGCTTCGACCCCGAGGGCTTCGCGCGCAATGCCTGCGACCCGCAGGTCAAGATGATCGAGATCAAGCTGAGCCAGGGCGCCAAGCCCGGCCACGGCGGCATCCTTCCGGCCGCCAAGGTGACGCCCGAGATCGCGCTGGCGCGCGGCGTGCCGCCGGGCGTGACCTGCGTCTCGCCGTCGGCGCACACCGCGTTTTCGACACCGCTGGAGCTGATGGCCTTCATCGAGCAACTGCGCGCGCTGTCCGGCGGCAAGCCGGTGGGCTTCAAGCTGTGCGTGGGGCATCCGTGGGAGTGGTTCGGCATCGTCAAAGCCATGTTGGTCAGCGGCACCACGCCCGACTTCATCGTGGTCGATGGCGCCGAGGGCGGCACCGGCGCGGCGCCGGTGGAGTTCGTCGACCATGTGGGCGCGCCGCTGCAGGAGGGGCTGCTGCTGGTGCACAACACGCTGGTGGGCGCGGGCCTGCGCGATCGGGTGCGCGTTGGCTGCGCCGGCAAAGTGATCACCGCCTTCGACATCGCGCGCCTGATGGCGCTGGGGGCCGACTGGTGCAACGCGGCGCGCGGCTTCATGATGGCGCTGGGTTGCGTGCAGGCGCAGACCTGCCACACCGGCCGCTGCCCCACGGGCGTGACCACACAAGACCCGGTGCGCGAGCGTGCGCTGGTGGTGCCCGACAAGTCGCAACGGGTGCACAACTTCCATCGCTCCACGCTGCAGGCCCTGCGCGAGCTGGTGCAGGCCGCCGGACTGCAACACCCCAACGACATCACCGCGCATCACATCGTGCGACGCATCTCAGACACCGAAGTACGCCTGCTGGCCAACCTGATTCCACGGATCGAGCCGGGCCTGCTGCTGTCGGGTGAAGTCGATGGCGCGCACGGCGTGTTCCGGCAGTACTGGCCGATTGCGCGGGCCGACCGCTTCACGCCTTGAGCTTGCGCTGATTCAGGCGCTCACGCGCCATGGCACTTCTTGTATTTCTTGCCGCTGCCACAGGGACATAGATCGTTGCGGCCCGGCTCGGGCGTCTTGCGCACGGCTTCGACGCGCGGGCCCAGGCTCTTCCACAGCTGACGCAGGTCGTACGCCGCCCACAGCGCCTCGCCGAAGTCCTCCAGGCGCTGCTCGCTGATGCTGGGCGGGCCATCCTCGACGTGCATGGACAGCGCCGGCTTGCCGGTGTCGGGCAGGGTCAGCTGCTCGACGGCCTCAAGCGCGTCGCGCAGCATCTCGGCGGCTTCGCGGTCGCGCGGTGGTGCCCAGTCTTGCGCCCAGGCTTGCACCGCGAACAGCAAGCCGTGCGCCCAGGCTTGCGCGAACGAGGGCAGCGCGGCTAGGTCGGCCTCGCCGCGCTGGTCCTCGGGCAGGGCCAGCAGCGCGCCACGGATGTCCAGCAGTTCCGGCTGATACGCGCGCTCGTCGTCCAGCGTGTCGACCTCGGCGTCCAGGCCGGCCTCGACCTCGGCCCAGCGCCGCTTCCAGCGCCAGACGAATTCCATATGCTCCATCGGCCGGAAGTTCTCCCCCAGCAGCACCGGCCAGTATTCCTCGGCGGCGATCGGGCGGCGGCAGCACACCAGGGCGGCCATGAAGCCTTCGCAGAACTCCCAGTCGGGGGTGGTGTCCTCGTGCTCGCGCAGGGCGTCGAGCGCGTCGTCCTGGGCGTCAAAATCGTCGGGGCCGAGCGGGGGGGTGTCGGGGGTGGCGGGGGTGTCCGGGGTGGCGGTCATGGGGCGGGGGTGAAGGCGGGCAGCGCGGGCTGGGCCTGGACGGACCAGGCAGTCAGCCGCTTTGTCATGGAGAGCACCGCGCGGTCCTTGCTCAGAAGCAGGGCCTGGCGGGCCACGGCGAGGTCGATGAATTTCTGGTCGTCGGGGTCGCTGCAGCGCAGCGGCGCGCGCGGGGGTGGCTCGACCAGCGTGGCGTGGCGGTCGAAGTGGTCAAGCACGTGGGGCGGCTGCAGCTTGTAGAAGGCCAGGCGCGGCGCAATCCGAGGGTAGTGCAGCACACGCGCCAGCTCGTCGCGCATGGCCGAGGTCGCCCACCAGGAAAACTCGCTGCGCAGCAAGGCCTCGCGCAGGGGCCGCGCCGCATCATCGGCGAAGACCCACAGGTCCAGCACGATGTTGGTGTCGACCACCAACGGACGGCTCATGCGAGCATTGCCTTCATGTCGGTGCAGCTTCGCGCGGTGTGCGGGCCGAGCCGGCGACCATGTCGAAGCGGAACAGTCGGCACTCGATCGGGCCGTTCCACATCGGTACGCGGCGCGATTCCTTCAGGCGCATGCGCGATGGCAGCTTGAGGTCGGGCGTGAGCACCCAGGCGGTCCAGCCGGCGTAGTTCTTTTTCCAGTGTGCCGACAGCTGGGCGAAGAAATCCTCGTCGCCCTCGGACTGCGGGCGTTCGCGCCCGCCCTGGCTGCGTCCGGCCACGCCGGCGGTTTCGATGCGCTCGCCGTAGGGCGGGTTGACCAGCATGACCCCGGGCGCCGGGCAGGGCGGCACGCGCTGCAGCGCGTCGCCGCCACGAAACTGCACCACGCCTTCGACGCCCGCGCGCTGCGCGTTGCGGTTGGCGAAGTCGACCATGCGAAAGGCGACGTCGCTGCCGTGAATGGCCACAGGGCTGAGACGGCGCTGCTGCTGGGCCTCGTCCTTGAGCTGGGCCCAGACATGCGTCTGGAAGGGCAGCAGTCGCTCGAAGCCGAAGCGGCGCAGCAAGCCGGGCGCAATGTTGCAGGCGACCTGCGCGGCCTCGATGGCGATGGTGCCGCTGCCGCAGCAAGGGTCGTACAGCGGCATCGTCGTGTCCCAGCCGCTGGCGGCGATCATCGCGGCGGCCAGCGTTTCCTTGAGCGGCGCCTCGCCCGTGTCCTCGCGCCAGCCGCGCTTGAACAGCGGCTCGCCCGAGGTGTCGATGTACAGCGTGCAGTCGGTCGAGGTGAGGTGGGCGTACAGGCGCACATCGGGGTGCTGCGTGTCCACGCTGGGCCGGGTGCCGGCCTTGTTGCGAAAGCGGTCGACCACCGCGTCCTTGATCTTGAGGGCCGCGAAGTTCAGGCTCTTGAGCGGGCTGTGCTGGGCGGTGACTTCCACCTTGATCGTCTGGCGGGCGGTGAACCACGATTCCCAGGCCACGGCGCTGGCGGCCTGGTACAGCTCGTCCTCGCCCCGGTAGGGTGTGTGCGACAGCTGCACCAGCACGCGCTGCGACAAGCGGCTGTGCAGGTTCAGGCGCAGCGCGTCACGCCAGGGCGCGCGCACCACCACCCCACCACGGCCGACCAGCAGGTCATCCCCGGCCTGGCCTGTGAGCCGGTGCACCTCGTCGGCGAGAAAGTCTTCGACCCCGGCGGCGCAGGGCAGGAAAAGTTGGAGGTCGTTCATAGCGCCTTGCGCAGGTTGGCGGGCGCGATGCGAAGCGCCTCGCGGTACTTGGCGACGGTACGGCGGGCGCATTCGATGCCCTGCTCGCGCAACATGTCGCTGATCTGGCTGTCGGACAAGGGTTTCTTGTCGCTCTCGCTGGCGACGAACTGGCGGATCAGCGCGCGCACCGCGGTGCTGGAGGCGTTGCCACCGGTTTCGGTGCCCAGCGCCGAGCCGAAGAAATACTTGAGCTCGAAGGTGCCATAGGGCGTTGACATGTACTTGGCCGTGGTCACGCGCGAAATGGTCGATTCGTGCAGACCCAGCTCGTCGGCGATCTCGCGCAGCACCAGCGGGCGCATGGCCAGCTCGCCATGCACAAAGAAGCTTTTTTGCCGCTCGACGATGGCGTTGGACACCCGCAGGATGGTGTCAAAGCGCTGCTGGATGTTCTTGATGAACCAGCGCGCCTCCTGCAGCCGCTGCTGCAGCGCCTGGTGGCCTGCACCGCGGTGCGCCTTGAGCGCGCCGGCATAGACGTCGTGCACGCGCAGCCGCGGCATCACGTCGGGATTGAGCTGCACCCGAAACCGGGGCTGACCCGGCTTGCCGATGCGGGTGACGATGACGTCGGGCACGACGATGTTGCGCTCGACGTCGACGAAGCGGCGGCCGGGCTTGGGCTCGAGCCGTCCGATCAGGCCGATGGCCGCGCGCAGCCGCGCCTCGCTCTCGCCGGTGAGCTGCCCCAGCCGGCGAAAATCGCGCCTTGCCAGCAGGTCCATCGGATGGCGGCAAATCGCCAGCGCGGCCCGCACCACTTCGTCCTCGGGCGCGTCGTCGGCGCGGGCGCGCAGTTGCAAGGTGAGGCATTCGGCCAGGCCGCGCGCGCCCACGCCGGTGGGCTCCAGGTGTTGCAGCAGGTGCAGGGCCACGCTGAAGTGGTGCACCAGCTCCTCTTGCTGCTCGAGATCATGCGGCGCCAGCGAGGCGGCGAGCGATTCGAGCGAATCTTCCAGCCTTCCGTCGTCGTTGAGCGATTCGATCAGAAAGCGCAGCGCTGCGCGGTCTTCTTCGGACAGTCGCAGGGACAGCGCCTGTCGGTGCAGGTGGGCTTGTAGCGACTCGCCGCCGCGGGCGAGATCGGTCGCGTCGACGTCGTCGTTGTCGGCGTCCTTGCGCCGCGCCGGCGCCTCGCCGCCCCACTCGCCATCATCGGGCACGACCTCGGTGCTGCCCTCGCCTTCCCAGTCACTGGGCCCCGCCTCGGCGGCCCCCCCTTGCTCGCCGTCGACCGATCCGGCCGCGTCGCCGGAGGGCTCGAAGCCGTCGGACTCGGGCGCGGGCGCATCGGACTTGGCCACCCCGAACTCCTCGTGCGGCGCCTCTTCCAGCGACACTTCCAGGAAGGGGTTGTCGTCGAGCATCTGCTCGACTTCCTGCGACAGCTCCAGCGTGGACAGCTGCAACAGGCGGATCGATTGCTGCAGCTGCGGTGTGAGGGCAAGGTGCTGCGAGACGCGAAGGGAAAGGCCCTGCTTCATGGATGCGCCAGGCCCTACATGCGGAAGTGCTCACCGAGGTACACGCGGCGCACCTCGGCGTTGTTCACGATGTCGTTGGGCGTACCTTGCGCGAGCACTTCGCCGTCGCTGATGATGTACGCGTGGTCGCAGATGCCCAGCGTCTCGCGCACGTTGTGATCGGTGATCAGCACACCGATCCCGCGCGACTTCAGGAAGCTGATGATGCGCTGGATCTCGATCACGGCGATCGGATCGATGCCGGCGAAGGGCTCGTCGAGCAGGATGAATCGTGGCTGGGTGGCCAGCGCGCGGGCGATCTCGACCCGGCGGCGCTCACCGCCCGACAAGGCCACAGCCGGCGAATCTCGCAGGTGGTCGACACGCAGCTCTTTGAGCAAGGCCTCGAGGCGCCGCTCGATCTCGGCGCGCGCCAGGGGATGCCCCTGCTCGTCGCGCTGCAACTCCAGCACGGCTCGCACGTTGTCCTGCACATTCAGCCGCCGGAAGATCGACGCCTCTTGCGGCAGGTAGGAAAGGCCCAGCCGCGAGCGGCGGTGGATGGGCATGCCCTCGACCGGGCGGCCGTCGATGGAGATCTCGCCGGCATCGGCGCGCACCAGGCCCACGATCATGTAGAACGACGTGGTCTTGCCGGCGCCGTTGGGGCCCAGCAAGCCGACCACCTCGCCTTTGGAGACCGCCAGGGACACGTCCTTGACCACTTTTCGGCTGCCGTAGCTTTTCTGCAGGTGTCGCGCTTCGAGTCGGCTGGTGGTGGGGACGTCTTGCGCGACCCGCGTCGGGCCGGGCTGCACCGTCACCGGCGCTCCCCGCCCAGGTCGGGGCTCGGCCGCAATGACGCGCCGGCCGGGCCGGCCGGCGCGGGCGCCGGCGCCCCGGCCGGCGCGCGTGGCGCCAGGGTGGCACGCACGCGCCCGCCCGGGTTGGCAGCACGGGTGCCGGCCACGCCGCCATCGACCGAGAACTGGTCGGTGGTGTTGTCGTAGGTGATCACGTTGCCGCTGCTTTCGTCGGCGACGGTGTCGCCCCGCAAGCGCCGCATCTCGGCGCGGGAGATGAACTTCACGCGATCGAGCTTGCCGTCGTATTCGATGGTCTCGCCCTCGCCTTCGAGGTGCTCATCCACGCCGTCGCGCTTCTGGCGCCAGAAGGCGCGCTTGCCCGGTTCGGCCGTGACCACGCCATGCTGGAAGCCTTCGGCGTCCTGCCGCACCTCGACGCGGGCACCACGGATGAGGATGGAGCCCTTGGTCGCCACCACCTTGCCGGTGAAGACGCTGGTCTGGCGCAGGTCGTCGTAGCGCAGCGAATCCGCCTCGACCTGCATGGGCTTGAGCCGATCCGCCCGCTCCGCTTGCGCGACGGGCGCCGCCAGGGTCAGGGCCATGGCGAGGGCAAGGGCGAAGGTCGGGGGGTGTGGAAGGTATTGCATGCGGCACGAAACTTGCGTTCATTGTAGCGGCCGAATGCGTATGAATTGGATCCCATGTGCGGGTAAAAGCGGAACCGGCTTTGCCGGGCCGCTGGTGGCGCCCCCTTGAGGGGCAGGTGGCTACACGCAGTGAGCCGCTTCGGGGGTGGGATTACCGGCGCGCCTGGAAGATCAGGTAATCGGCCACTTGCAGGGCCCGGGCCATGGTGCCAGCCATGGCGCCGTCGGTGTAGAACCGGCCGGCGATGCCCAGTGCAGGCACGCCCTCGACGGCATAGGCCTCCTGCAGCACCAGGGCCTGCTTGACCTTGGTCGTGACGAAGTCGGAGTTGTAGACCTCCAGGAACTTGGCCTTGTCGATGCCCTGCTTTTGCACCCAGGCCACGATGCCGTCCTCTCGGTTGACCGGCTGGCGCTCGGCATGAATGGCGTTGAACACCTTGGCATGCAATTCCCCGACCTTGCCCAAGCCTTCCAGCGCATAGAACAGGCGCTGCTGGGGCACGAAGTCTTCCCGAAAGCCCACCGGGATGCGCCGCAACACCACATCGGGCGGCGCCACCTTGGACCAGGCTTCCAGCTGCGGCTCGAAGTTGTTGCAGTGCGGGCAGCTGTACCAGAAGAACTCGACCACCTCAATCTTGCCGGGCGGCACTTCGCTGACCGCACGGCGGCCCAGCGTCTTGTATTCCGTGCCCTCCTTGGGGATGCGCTGCGCCAAAGCCCACTGAGGCAGGGCGAGCGCGCCGGTCGCGAGCAATGAGGCGGAAAATATGCGTCTTTTCATGGGGTTCAGGCTCCGGACGTTCTGGCGATCTGAGCAGGGCGGCGCGGGAAGGTTCAGCGTTGCACGCGTACCAGGGCGGCTTCGACGCCGCCGGCCTCCAGGCGCGCCTTGCCGCGGTCGGCATCGTCGCGCTGTTCGAAGGGGCCGATGCGCACGCGAAACACCTGCCGGCCAGACTGCTCGCGCTCGGTGACCCGCGCCTCCAGCCCCATCAGGGACAGCTTGGCGCGCTGGGCCTCGGCCTCATCGGGTGAGCGGAAGGCGCCCGCCTGCACGAAGTAGATAAAGGGGTCAGTGGCGGCGGTGCCGGCGCGCGCGGCGGCCAGGTCGCCCAGCGGATCGGTCGAGGCGCGCGGCGGCGGCCGGGTGGCCGGTGCCAGCGGGGGCGCCACTGCGGCGGGCACCGGCGCCGGGGCGGGCGCCGCAATCACCGCGGGCGCCACCGGCGCGCCCGAATCCACAGCGCCGGACGCGGGCGCCTGCGGGCGGGCCGGGTTCTTGCCGTACAGCGGCGCGTTCGGGTCCCAGTTCTGGTTCTTGCGCGACTCGGCGGCGTCTTGCTCGTTGCCGCGGGTCTGGCCCTTGTTCATGAAGGGCACCGGCACCCGAGTGACGTACACGGCCACCGCCAAAGCGGCGCCCAGGCCAATCAGGACGCCGATGATGACGCCGACGAAGGTATTGCCGCGCTGATGCTTTTTCACTGTGGTGTCCCTGCCGATCACATCTTGCCCGGAGCGCTCACGCTCAGCATGGCCAACCCATTGTGCAATACCTGCGCACACGCGGCCACCAGCGCCAGGCGGGCCGTCTTGACCGCCGCGTCGTCGACCAGGATGCGCTCGGCGTCGTAGTAGCTGTGGTAGGCGGCGGCCAGCTCGCGCAGGTAGAAGGTGACGTCATGCGGCGCGAAATCCTGGGCCGCGGCGGTGAGCATGGCGGGGTAGCGGGCCAGCACCAGCATCAGGGCCTGCGCCGCGGCGGAATCCAGCGGCGAGACGTCTGCGCCCTTGAGCGTTGCGGCGTCGCCGCCCCAGGCGGTCAGCACTGAACAGATGCGGGCGTGGGCGTACTGCACGTAGTACACCGGGTTGTCGTTGTTCTTGGCCACCGCCAGGTCGACGTCAAAGGTGTACTCGGTGTCCGGCTTGCGCGACAGCAGGAAAAAGCGCACCGCGTCCTTGCTGGTCCACTCGATCAGGTCGCGCAAGGTGACGTAGCTGCCGGCGCGCTTGGAGATCTTGACCTCCTGGCCGGCGCGCACCACGCGCACCATGGTGTGGAGCACGTAGTCGGGGTAGCCCTCGGGAATGCCCAGTCCCACCGCCTGCAGGCCGGCGCGCACGCGGGCAATGGTGCCGTGATGGTCGGTGCCCTGGATGTTGATCGCCTTGGCAAAGCCACGCTCCCATTTGGCGATGTGATAAGCCACGTCGGGCACGAAGTAGGTGTAGCTGCCGTCGCCCTTGCGCATGACGCGGTCCTTGTCGTCGCCGTAGTCGGTCGACTTGAGCCACAGGGCGCCCTCGTGCTCGTAGGTCTTGCCTGCTTCGCGCAGGCGCTGCACGGCGGCATCAACCTTGCCGCTGGTGTACAGGCTGGACTCCAGGTAGTAGTGGTCGAAGCGCACGCCGAATGCCTTGAGGTCCAGGTCCTGCTCGTGGCGCAGGTAGGCCACGGCGAACAGTCGGATGCCGTCGAGGTCGTCGGGGTCGCCCGAGGCCGTGAACTCGCGATCGTCGGACTTCACCGTCTTTTTCGCCAGGAAGTCGTTGGCGATGTCCTGGATGTAGTCGCCGTTGTAGGCGGTCTGCGGCCACTGCGCATCGCCCGGCTTGATGCCCTGGATGCGCAGCTGCGTGGAGGTGGCCAGGGTGCTGATCTGCACGCCCGCGTCGTTGTAATAGAACTCGCGGTGCACGTCCCATCCCTGGCTGGCGTACAGATTGCACAAGGCATCTCCCAGGGCCGCCTGGCGGCCGTGGCCCACGTGCAGCGGGCCGGTCGGGTTGGCCGAGACGAACTCCACCAGCATGCGGCGGCCCAAGGCCGGCTGGCGGCCGAAATCGGCGCCCTGCGCCAGCACCTCGCGCACCACCTGCTGCTTGGCGGCGGGCTTGAGGCGGATGTTGATAAAGCCGGGGCCGGCGATCTCGATCGCATCCACCCATTGCTGGAAGGCCGGGCTGGCCAGCAGCACCGCCTTGAGCGATTCGGCGACCTGGCGGGGGTTCTGGCGCAGCGGCTTGGCCAGCTGCATGGCGGCGGTGCAGGCCAGGTCGCCATGCGCGACAGCCTTGGGCGACTCGAAGGCCGCCTTCTCACCCGCGCCGGGCTGAAGCTGTTCCAGCCCGGCCGCGAGCGCGCCGAGTAGTTCTTGAGTGACGAGAAGCATCGACCGATTTTACGGGGCGGTCATCGGCGGCCCCATTCCTGGCGTTAAGCTGACATCCCGTTCGGGATTGTTGTCCCACTCTTCGGAAGTACCATGAAGAAATCCCTCTCCCTGATCGCCCTGGGCCTGGCCCTGTCCTTCGGCGCTGCATACGCTGCCGACGCCCCCGCCAATACGCCGACCGCCCAGCAGAACAAGATGGGTCAGTGCAACAAGGACGCCGCCGACAAAAAGGGCGACGAGCGCAAGGCCTTCATGTCCGAGTGCCTCAAAGCCAAGCCGGCCGCGGCCATGACTCAGCAGGACAAGATGAAGACCTGCAACGCCAGCGCCAAGGACATGAAGGGCGACGAGCGCAAGGCGCACATGTCGGAGTGCCTGAAGAAAAAGGCCTGAAAACTCAAGCCTCCGTCGCAGGCCTGACGGTCCAGTAGTCCGGCCGCCCGTAGTGATGCTTGAGAAAATCCAGCCACAACCGCACCCGCAGCGGCAGGTGCTTGCGCTGGGGAAACACGGCGTAGATGCCGTTCGGCGGTGCGGCGTACTCAGCCAGCACCTCGACCAGCTGGCCGCTGGCGATCTCGGCCTCGACCTCCCAGGTGCTGCGCCAGGCAACGCCCTGGCCCTGCAGGCACCAGTCGTGCAGCACCTGGCCGTCGGAGCAATCGAGCGGCCCGCCGGGTTTGAGGTAACTCACCTCGCCCGCCTCCTGGAACGCCCAGCCCCGCGACTGCGAGGCATCGGTGGACAAGGTCAGGCAGTCGAAGCGGGCCAGCTCGCCCGGGTGGCGCGGCGTGCCGCAGCGGCGCAGGTACTCGGGCGTGGCCACGCACAGGCGCCGGTTGTCGGCCAGCCGCACGCTCACCAGGGATGAATCGGGGAAGTCGCCGACGCGCACCGCGCAGTCGTAGCCCTCGCCGGCCAGGTCGACCACCCGGTCGCTGAGGTTGAGCGAGAGCGTCACCTCGGGGTGCGCCTGGCGAAACGGCGGCACCAGCGGCGCGACGTGGCGCCGCCCGAAGCCGGCCGGCGCCGTGATGCGCAAGTGGCCGCTGGCCTTGACGCCGCCCGCGCTGACACTGGCCTCGGCGCTGGCGATGTCGGCCAGCAGGCGCTGGCAGTCCTCCAGGAAGGCGCTGCCCTCGTGCGTGAGGTTCAAGCGCCGCGTGGTGCGCACCAGCAGCTTGACGCCCAGGCGCTCTTCCAGCGCGTCCAGCCGCCGCCCGATGACGGCCGGCGCCACCCCTTCGGCGCGTGCCGCGGCCGACAGGCTGCCGCGGGCGGCCGCCGAGACGAACGATTCGAGTTGCTTGAGCCGGTCCATAGCAGGGCGCCCTTCAGGCGACACAGGCCCCGGACAGGGCCGGACCGGTGGGCATGGTGTTCATTTGATTACCCTCGTTTACATCACAAGCGAGTTCAAAATTATCGGTATTCATTATCCCCGCCGCATCTAATACAGTCTGCTTCAATAAAGTGACCCAAGTCCCCAACCAAGGCCTGCGCACTGGCGCGGCCAGCGAGAGTTGTGGCGCTTTTCCCCATCACATTCACCCAGGAGTTTTCCGCATGCGCACCCGCACCGACATCCACCGCCTGAAGGTCGACGCCGAACTGGCCCGCTTCGTCGACGAGCAGGTGCTGCCGGGCACCGGCGTGGACCACGCCGCCTTCTGGAGTGGCTTCGACGCCATCGTCCATGAGCTGGCGCCCAAGAACGCCGCGCTGCTGGCTGAACGCGACCGCCTGCAGACCGAGATGGATGCCTGGCACAGCGCCCACCCCGGCCCGATCGCCGACATGCCGGCCTACCGCGCTTTCCTGGAAAAAATCGGCTACCTGGTGCCGCCACCCGCCGGCGCCAAGGCCACCACCACCAACGTCGACGCCGAGCTGGCCCTGCAGGCCGGCCCGCAGCTGGTGGTGCCCATCCTCAACGCGCGCTATGCGCTCAACGCCGCCAATGCGCGCTGGGGCTCGCTCTATGACGCCCTGTACGGCACCGACGCCCTGTCCGAAGGCGGCGGCGCCACCAAGGGCCCGGGCTACAACCCGGTGCGCGGCGCCAAGGTGATCGCCTATGCCCGCCAGGTGCTCGACCAGGCCGCTGCGCTGGCGGTTGGCTCGCACGCCGATTCCACCGGCTACCGCATCGAGGGCGGCCGCCTGGTGGTGTCACTCAACAGCGGCGCCACCACTGGCCTGAAGGAACCGGCGGCCTTCGCCGGCTACCAGGGCGAGGCGGCCGCGCCTTCGTCGGTGCTGCTGCGCCACAACGGCATCCACCTGGATCTGCAGATCAACCGCAAGCACCCCATTGGCGCCACCGACGCCGCCGGCGTGAGCGACCTGGTGATGGAGTCGGCCCTGTCGACCATCCTCGACCTGGAAGACTCCATCGCCGCGGTCGACGCGCAGGACAAGCTGCTGGCCTACAGCAACTGGCTAGGCATCCTCAAGGGAACGCTGACCGAGGAGATGTCCAAGGGCGGCAAGAGCTTCACCCGCGGCCTGAACGCCGACCGCCTCTACATGGCACCCAACGGCTCTGGCGAAGTGCGGCTGCATGGCCGCTCGCTGCTGTTCGTGCGCAACGTCGGCCACCTGATGACCAACCCCGCCATCCTGTGGGGTGAAGGCAAGGAGATCCCCGAGGGCATCCTCGACGCGGTCATCACCACCACCATCGCGCTGCACGACCTGCAAGGCCATGGCGCCAACAACATCCGCAACTCGCGCACCGGCTCGGTCTACATCGTCAAGCCCAAGATGCACGGCCCCGCCGAAGTGGCGTTCGCCAGCGAGCTGTTCGGCCGCATCGAGCAGCTGTTGGGCCTTGCGGCCAACACCGTCAAGCTGGGCATCATGGACGAAGAGCGCCGCACCAGCGTGAACCTGCAGGCCTGCATCGCCGAGGCGGCCGCGCGGGTGGCCTTCATCAACACCGGTTTTCTCGACCGCACTGGCGACGAGATGCACACCGCCATGCTGGCCGGCCCGATGTTGCGCAAGGGCGACATGAAGTCCTCCGCCTGGATCCAGGCCTATGAGCGCAGCAACGTATTGGTGGGCCTGTCCTGCGGCCTGAGCGGGCGGGCGCAGATCGGCAAGGGCATGTGGGCCATGCCCGACCTGATGGCCGCCATGCTCGAGCAGAAGATCGGCCATCCCAAGGCCGGCGCCAACACCGCCTGGGTGCCCTCGCCCACCGCCGCCACGCTGCATGCGCTGCACTACCACCAGGTCGATGTGTTCGCCGTCCAGCGCGAACTGGCCAAGACCTCGGCCGAATCGGCGCGCGACGAGATTCTGGCCGGCCTGCTGCAGGTGCCGGTGTCGCCCAACCCGAGCTGGAGCGCCGCCGAGCGCCAGCAGGAGCTGGACAACAACGTGCAGGGCATCCTGGGCTACGTGGTGCGCTGGGTTGACCAGGGCGTGGGCTGCTCCAAGGTGCCCGACATCCACAACGTGGGCCTGATGGAAGACCGCGCCACGCTGCGCATCTCCAGCCAGCACATCGCCAACTGGCTGCACCATGGCATCGTCACCGCCGAGCAAGTGCACGAGACTTTCCGCCGCATGGCCGCCGTGGTCGACCAGCAAAACGCCGGCGACGCGCTCTACCAGCCGATGGCCGGCAACTTTGACACCAGCTGCGCGTATCGCGCCGCGCTCGACCTGGTGTTCAAGGGCAAGGAGCAACCCTCGGGCTACACCGAACCGCTGCTGCATGCCTGGCGCCTGAAGGTCAAGGCCGGGGCCTCACTACCAAGAGGCTGACAAATCCGTCAGAACTCACAGGGACCTTGCAGGCACCTGTCGGGGCGCTCCCTACACTGGGCCGCATGGCTCAGTCATCGCCCCATCCCTTCGACCTGCGCGGCCTCTTCGGCCGCGTGGCGGCCGTGGCGGACGACGCGCCGTCCAAGCCGCCCAAACCCCAGCCGCGGCCCTACATCACCGCCGAGGCCCCGCCCACCAGCGGCCTGGCGGTCTCCACCGGCTGGGACGAGCTGCAAGCCGACTCCCTGGTCGACGATGCGATGCGCTTTGCCGAGCAGCGGCTTCGCCTGGCCGACGAGATCGCCCTGGAGCTGATGCTGCGCCCCGAGCTGGCCGAAGCGCCGGTGGTGGTGCAAAACTTCCTGCTGCGGGTCTGGCCGGTGGTCGTCGCCCATGCGCGCCTGGTCGAGGGCACCCGTACGCCCGACCCCGGCGGCTTGCTGGCCGTTGTGGACGACCTGCTGTGGAGCGTGCGGCGCGAGGCCACGTTGCGCCGGCCCTCACGCCTGTTTCACCTGATCCCCGGGCTGCTGGAGCGGCTGCGCGCGGGGCTGGCCTTGCTCGGCGAGGCGCCAACCCACAGCCCCGACTTTTTTCGGTCGCTGGAAAAGCTGCACCAGCCGGTGCTGCGCCTGTGCGCCAAGCGCCGCAACGACGCCCCGTCCGAGCCCTCGTTCGCCTCGGCGGCAGCGGTCGACCCGGCCGCCACGCTGGAGGCGCTACGGCCCGGCGCCTGGGTCGACCTGTACTCACGCCAGCACTGGCTGCGCGCACGCCTGGACTGGGTCGACCCACAGCGCCGCCAGTTTCTCTTCATCGGCCAGCACGGCCGCCTGCACACCATGACGCGGCGCATTCTTGAGCGGCTGGTGACGGAGCGGCTGCTTCGCCTGGCCGAAGGGCCGGATGCGGCCTGGGCGGCCTGAAGATCCGGTGATCTGCTAGCGTTGCTGCATGGCTGCTGATTCATCGCCCGTCGACCCCAACCTCTGCCCCTTGTGCGGCCAGTCCAATGCCTGTGCGAACGAGGAAGAGCGCCGCACCGGCGTGATGCAGCCGCCCTGCTGGTGCGCTTCGGTTGATTTCAGCGCCGACCTGCTGGCGCACGTGCCGGCGCAGGCACAGCGCGCCGCCTGCATTTGCGCGCGCTGCGCCGCAGGCGAGGCTGCGGCGCCCTGAGCGTTCAGCCGGCCAGGATCCCCACCAGCCCCCGATCGATCGTGATCGCGTTGGCCGCCTGCCAGACGATGTTGGAAGCCTGACCTGCGGCCTTCACCTGCGCGTCCTTGAACCAGGCCGTCAGATCCTCGGCGCGCGTGAGCTGCCCCTGCGCCACGGCCAGCAGCAGACGGTTGGCGTCCAGCCCGAAGGCGTCCAGTTCAGCCACCAGCGCCTGGTAATCCGAATCGATGGCTTCGCGGGTCAGGTCTTGCGGCGCCCAGGCGTGCAGCGCCTGCAACACCTCGAGCTCCGCCGCTCTGACGCCGCCGTTGAGCCGCAACGCCGCCACCTGCTCCAGGGCCGGCAGCGAGCCCTGCACCGCCGTGAAGGACCAACGCAGCACCTTGGTCATCAGTGCTGTCGCACCACTGATCAACTGGCCCGCCACCGCGGTCGACAAGCCGGCGGCCACCTGCACGACGGCGATGGTGGCGACCACGCCGGTCGCCTCGGTCCTGGCCCGCAGATCGTGTTGACGCAGGCCCTCGGCATCCTGCGGCAGGCGTTGCGCGTCGGTTCGAAAGTCCTGCCTGCGCGCGGGCGTGCCGCCCGGGGGCTCGGTGCGCGGCTGGAGCTGCCCGTATACGGCGTTGGCAATGGCACTTGCCCCCATGGGCAGACCGGGTTGGCCCTGCCAGGTGAGCCGCGCATTTTGGAATGCACACCACGCATTGGCCGCCGCCAGGCGAACGGACAAGCCCGCGACCACCAGCCCCGCCAGAGCCAAGGGCGCGATGCCACCAGTGGCCACGGTAGCCGCCAGCGTGATCCCGACACCGGCGGCCATGATGCCGAAGGTCAGAAAGCGCGAGGTGAAGGTACAGGCGGCGAGGTTGAAGCCCACCTTGCGCAGGGCCTGGGACGCCTTGCGGTGGGCCTGGCGAACGGCGTCGATCGCATCGCTCTCGGCGACGTTCCTGGCGGTCAGCGACGGCCGCGCGGAGGCGCTCTGGCGCACTTCGGCCGGCGCTGCTCGCGGCACCCCATGCACCACGGCGCCGGCGGCCGCCTTCAAATCGCTCCAGGCGGCGCCGATCAGCGGGCGCGCCTTGAACAGGGTCGATGCGGGCTGCAGGCGCGACGCATCATCGGTCCAGACCGCATGGGCGATCGCCGCCACCCGGCGCGCCAGAACCAGCGCCGCCACCGGCAGCTGCACGGCCAGCGACGCCGCCAGGTCACAGCTGGACACCGCGAACTTCACGACGCCCACCAAACGCCCGAGGAAATGCGTGCGCAGCAGATCGAAGCCGGCCTGGGCGACCCGCGTGAGGGCGATGCCGGCGCGATGCATGGTCTTCATGCCCTTGATGTAGCGCCGGTTCTCGTCGGTCACCGTGCGGAAATCGCTGCGGCGCAGCGGCGACGGCACGAGGGCATTGGGCATGGGCAGGGCAATGGGCATGGGTAAGACGTTGCGCGCGGACCGCAGGGGCGCCCCGTCATGAACACGGACGGCGCGCTCGCTGATCAACGCGCCGCTGTGCGGCGCCGGGCCAGTCGGCTCGCCGACGATCGCGCTCGATGCCTGCGCCTTGGAGGTCAGAGGTGAGCCCGGCCGCGAACGAGGCGCCTTGACCGTCGGCTGGCGCGGCGATTCGACACGCGGCGGCGGCAAGAATGCCTGGGGTTCGGGTGGGGTCGCCATGGATTTGCGTAACGGCCTCTGCGTCCCGGGCGTGGTCACTGGCGCTGCGGCCTTCGGGCTTGCCTTTGTCACGGCTTTGGCCGCGACCGCGGCCGCGGGCCGGCGCGGGGTTTGCTCGCTCGGATAGCGGCGCAACAAGGCCTCAAAACTCCAGACCCGATCCGGGCCGGACTTGGGTATGAACACACCGGGATTGCCCCAGTCGACGATCGGGGTGGCGGCGGCGCGGCGCGCATGTTGGCGCGCAGGCGTCATGGCGGCAGGATGGGAAGCGGTCGAGTGCACGGTCATGGGGATCTCCCGTTCTGTTGGCTCTCAAGCCTGCGCCAGGGCCAGCAGCGCCTGCCGGGCCTCTTGGCATACTGGGGCATAGCGTTCGTCCAGGGCGGACAAGGTGATGGCGGCCTCGAAGGCTTCGCGCGCCTGGACCGCTTCGCCCATCGCGACCAGGCATTCGCCAATGCGAAAGGCGCACAGTGCGTCGGTGGCGTCGAGCATCAACGCAACGCTGTAGAAGCCGCCAGCCGACTCCCACTGGCCCAGGTGATGAAGGCACCAGGCCAGCGCCAAGAGGAAGGCGCGCTCCCAGGGATCGTTGGCCACCAGCACGAAGGCGTCGTCGAGGGCGTCTGCAAAGCGGCCGGCCTCGATGTCCTGGCAGACCGACTCGTACAAGGCGGCCAGCTGCCCGTCATCGAGCGTGGGCTCGGTCAGCGGCTGGGCCCCAAGATGCGTCAGCGCCTGCAGCACGCTCTGGGCTCCGGTCAGGTCCTGCGTGGTTCCGATCATGGAAACCTCCTGATGAGTTAGCCCTTTTTATACATCTGATGAGCTAAATTGAATACGGAGTAATTCTGGAGATTCATGACGGGGTGCTGATGGGGAAAGCACAATCAGGCCATGTGCCAACTGCTTGGGATGAACTGCAACACGCCAACCGACGTGACCTTCAGCTTCACGGGTTTCGCCCAGCGCGGCGGGCGCACTGACCACCACAAGGATGGCTGGGGCATCGCCTTCTTCGAGGGGCTGGGTCTGCGCCACTTCGTGGACCACCTGCCCGCCTGCGACTCACCGGTGGCCGAGCTGATCCAGCGTTACCCCATCAAGAGCCGCAACGTCATCGCGCACATCCGCAGGGCGACGCAAGGTGTGGTGGCGCGGGAGAACTGCCACCCCTTCGTGCGGGAGCTGTGGGGCCACTACTGGGTGTTCGCGCACAACGGCGACCTCCAGGGCTTCCACCCGCGCCTGCATGGCGCGTTCCGGCCGGTGGGCGACACCGACAGCGAGCGGGCCTTTTGCTGGCTGATGCAGGAGGTGGCCAAATCCCATGCCGGCGTGCCCAGCGTGGCCGAACTCACGCTCACGCTGCGCGAGCTGGTGCCGCAGGTCGCGCAGCATGGGCCGTTCAACTTTCTGCTGTCCAACGGCCAGGCCTTGTGGGCGCATTGCTCTACCAACCTGGTTCACGTCGAACGCCGGCACCCCTTTGCCCATGCCCAGCTACAGGACGAAGACCTGGCGGTCGATTTTTCGCACCACACCTCGCCCAACGACAGAGTGGCGGTGGTGGTGACGGCGCCGCTGACCACCAACGAGCACTGGATCGCCTTCGCGCCGGGACAGTTGCGGGTGTTCGTGGACGGGGAGCGGGTGGGGTAGCCGGCTGGACCTCGCTTCTGGATCCCCGCCTTCGCGCACTGGTGTCCGGAATAGATTCAAGTAGTCGTCATCCCCGCGAAGGCGGGGGACGGCCCGTCTCACCCCGCGCCCATCGCCGCTTCCAGCGCGTCGACGAACATCGCCGCCACGTCAAAGCCGGTCTGGTCGGTGATTTCCACGAAGCAGGTCGGGCTGGTGACATTGATCTCGGTGAGGCAATCGCCAATCACGTCCAGCCCCACCAGCAGCAAGCCGCGCGCGGCCAGCACCGGCCCGAGCGCCTCGGCGATCTCGCGGTCGCGCGCCGACAGCGGTTGCGCCACACCTTTGCCGCCGGCCGCCAGGTTGCCGCGAACCTCGCCGCCCTGCGGGATGCGCGCCAGGCAGTACGGCACAGGCTTGCCGCCGATCACCAGCACACGCTTGTCGCCCAGGGTGATCTCGGGCACGAAACGCTGCACCATGATCGTCGTGGCGCCGCCGGCGTTGAGCGTCTCGGTGATCGAGCCCAGGTTCAGGCCGTCCGGGCCGACGCGGAAGATGCCCATGCCGCCCATGCCGTCCAGAGGTTTGAGGATGATGTCGCGGTGCTCGGCATGGAAGCGCCGCACCTCCAGCGGATCGCGGGTCACTAGCGTAGGGCTGGTGAACCGCGCGAACTCCATGATGGCGAGCTTTTCCGGATGCTCGCGCAGGGCCGAAGGCCGGTTGAACACGCGCGCGCCCTCGCGCTGGGCCTGCTCCAGCATGTGCGTGGCGTAGAAGAACTCGCTGTCGAAGGGCGGGTCCTTGCGCATCACGATGGCGTCGAACTCGTGCAGCGCCCGCAGCGGCGTGGCGTGTTCGACGAACCATTCGTCCTGCGCGCCGGTGAGCACGATCTCGCGCACCAGGGCATGCACCACCCCACCGGAGCGCCAGGCCAGGTGCCGCGGTTCGCAGGCGAAGAGGCGGTGGCCGCGGCGCTGCGCCTCGCGCATCATGGCGAAGGTGCTGTCCTTGTAGATCTTGAAGGACTCGAGCGGATCGGCGACGAACAAAAGATTCATATGGCGACTTTGGATCCCAGTTCCACCACCGCGTTGTTCGGCAGCTTCAGGAAGTCGGCTGCGGCGCTGGCGTTGTGGTGCATCTGGGCAAAAAGTTTCTCGCGCCATGGCGCCATGCCGCCGCCCACGGTGGGCACGACCACGTCGCGCGACAGGAAATAGCTGGTGGCCATCGGATCGAGCTCGCAGCCCTGGCTGCGCATCTGCTGCAGCGCGCGCGGCACGTCCGGGTCGTTCTTGAAACCATAGTGAATGATCACCTGCCAGCAGTCGCGGCCCAGCGGCTCCACGTCGAGCCGCCGGCTGATGCCGACCCAGGGCACCTCGTGGTTGCGCACGGTGACGAACAGGTTCTGCTCGTGCAGCACCTTGTTGTGCTTGAGGTTGTGCAGCAGCGCATTGGGCACCGACCCCGGTTCCGCGGTGAGGAAAATCGCGGTGCCCTGAACGCGGGTGGGCGGGCTGACGAAAACGGCGTCAAGAAAGCTGCGCAGCTCGATCGCGTCGGTCTTGAGCGCCTCTTTGAGGATGGCGCGCCCCTTGTTCCACGTCATCATCAGGATGAAGATGGCGCCGCCGATCAGCAGCGGGAACCAGCCGCCAGCGAAGAACTTCAGCATGTTGGACGCAAAGAACGTGAGGTCGACCACGAAGAACACCCCGGTGGCGCCGATGCACAGCCACAGCGGATAGCCCCAGCCGTAGCGGATCACGAAGAAGGTGAGGATGGTGGTGATCAGCATGTCGAGCGTGACCGCGATGCCGTAGGCCGCCGCCAGGTTGCTCGACGAGCGGAACATCACCACGGCCAGCACGATGGCCACGAACAGGCCCCAGTTGACCAGGGGCAGGTAGATCTGGCCAGTGTCGCGCACGCTGGTGTGCTGCACGTTCAGCCGCGGCAGATACCCCAGCTGGATCACCTGCTTGGTGACGCTGAAGGCGCCGGTGATCAGGGCCTGCGAGGCGATCACCGTGGCGGCGGTGGCCAGGCCGACCATCGGCAGCAAGGCCCAGTCGGGCGCCATGTAATAAAACGGGTTCGTCACCGCCTCCGGGTTCGACAGCAGCAAGGCGCCCTGGCCGAAGTAGTTGAGCGTGAGGGCCGGCATCACCACGCTGAACCAGGCCAGGCGAATCGGCTTCTTGCCGAAGTGCCCGAGGTCGGCGTAAAGCGCCTCCGCCCCCGTGACCACCAGCACCACGGCGCCCAGGACGATGAAGGTGATGCCAGGAAAGGCCACCATGAAGCCCACTGCGTGGTGCGGGCTGATCGCTTGAAGGATCTCGGGATGCCGCAGGATCTGCGACACGCCCAGCACCGCCAGCACCGCGAACCACACCAGCGTGATCGGGCCGAAAAACCGCCCGATGCCAGCGGTGCCGCGCTTTTGCACAATGAACAGGCCCAGCAAGATGACGAGCGTGAGCGGTATCACCAGGCTCTTGAAGCGCGGCGACACCACCTCCAGGCCTTCGACCGCCGACAGGACCGAGATCGCCGGCGTGATGACGCCGTCGCCGTAGAACAGGCAGGTGCCGAAAATGCCCACCGCCAGGAGCACGCTGCGCACCCGGGGCTTGTCCTTGACCGCCTGGGATGCCAGGGCCAGCATGGCGACCAGCCCGCCCTCGCCGTTGTTGTCGGCGCGCAGCACCAGCACCACGTACTTGAGCGAGACGATCACCGTGAGCGTCCAGAACAGGATCGACAAGATGCCGTAGATATTGGCATGGGTGAACGGCACGTGGCCGGAGCCGAACACCTCTTTCATCGCATACAGCACGCTGGTGCCGATGTCGCCGTAGACGACGCCGATGGCGCCGAGGGTCAGCACGGGAAGAGACGATTTGGAGCGTTGCACGAGTCGGGTACCGCGTCGCCTTACCGGGGCGCGGCCTGTTGTTGTTCAGGTGAGCATTGTGCGCCGCCGGCTACGGCTCACTCGTAGACTTCCATCTCTGGATCGGTGGACTCTAGCTCATAGCTGGCGGCCAGCATCGCAAGCCGGCCGATCACGCCGTACATGTAGAAGCGGTTGGGCGCGCTGGCGCCCGGCTTGGAGCCCGGCTGCGGCAGGCGCGTGCTCTCGGCGAAGGCCAGCGGCACGAAGCTCGCGCCGGGAGCATTGAGGTTCTCGTCGACGCCGCGCTCGGCATGCACCCGGTAGAAACCGCCGACCACATAACGGTCCATCATGTAGACGACAGGCTCGGCCACGGCGTCGTGAATGCGCTCGTTGGTCAGCACGCCCTCCTGGATGATCACCTCGCTGACCTCCTGGCCGTCCTTGATCACGCTCATCTTGTTGCGCGTGCGGCGGTTGATCTGCTCGAGGTCCTTCACGTCGCGCACGGTCATGATGCCCATGCCGTAGGTGCCGTTGTCGGCCTTGACGATCGCGAAGGGCTTTTCGTTGATGCCGTATTCCTTGTACTTCCTGCGCACCCGCGTCAGCACGGCATCGACATTGGTGCGCAGGCATTCCATCCCGGCGCTCTCGCCGAAGTTCACCTCGCCGCAGCGGCTGAACAGCGGATTGACCAGCCAGGGGTCGATGCCAAGCATCTTGCCGAAGCGCTTGGACACTTCCTCGTAGCTCTGGAAATGCCGGCTCTTGCGCCGCACGCTCCAGCCGGCATGCAGCGGCGGCAGCAGGTACTGCTCGTGCAGGTCTTCCAGGATGCCCGGCGCGCCGGCCGACAGGTCGTTGTTGAGCAAGATGGTGCAGGGGTCGAAGTCCTTGAGCCCCAGCCGGAACTGGCTGCGCACCACCGGCTCCAGCGTGATCGTCTCGCCGCCCGGGATCTCGAAGGCGGTGGGCTCCTTGATGTCCGGGCTGACGGAGCCGATGCGCACGTTGAGCCCGGCCATGTGAAAGATGCGCTGCAGCTGCGCCAGGTTGGCCAGGTAAAAGGTGTTGCGGGTGTAGTTTTCCGGAATGATCAGCAGGTTCTTGGCCTCGGGGCAGATCTTCTCGATGGCCGCCATGGCCGCCTGCACGGCCAGCGGCAGCATCGCTTGCGTGAGGTTGTTCCAGCCGCCCGGAAACAGGTTGGTGTCGACCGGCGCGAGCTTGAAGCCGGCGTTTCGAATGTCCACCGAGGTATAGAACGGCGGCGTGTGCTCCATCCACTCGAGGCGGAACCAGCGCTCGATGGCCGGCATGGACTCGAGCACGCGTTGCTCAAGCTCGTTGATCGGCCCCGACAGGGCCGTGATGAGGTGGGGAACCATGCGGCCTTTTCCTTCAATGACTGGGCTCAGCCCCGGACTTCGCCTTCGCCCAGCACGATCCACTTGACCGAGGTGAGCCCCTCCAAGCCTACTGGCCCGCGGGCATGAAACTTGTCGGTGCTGATGCCGATCTCGGCGCCCAGGCCGTACTCGAACCCATCCGCGAAGCGGGTGCTCGCATTCACCATCACGCTAGCCGAGTCGACCTCACGCAGGAAGCGTTGGGCGTGCATGTGGTCACGTGTGAGGATGGCGTCGGTGTGGTGGCTGCCATAGTGGTTGATGTGGGCGATGGCCTCGTCGAGGCCGGCCACCACCTTCACCGAGATGATGGGCGCGAGGTATTCCTCGAACCAGTCTTGCTCGGTCGCATCGGCCAGCCGGGCGCCCGGCACCGACTGCAGCAGGGCCCGGCCCTCGGCATCGCAGCGCATCTCGACGCCCTTGGCGGCGAACACCGCGCCGATCTTGGGCAAGAATTCTCGGGCCACGCCCCGCGCCACCAGCAGGCCTTCGCTGGCGTTGCAGGGGCTGTATTTCTGGGTCTTGGCGTTGTCGGCCACCATCACGGCCATGTCGATGTCGCAGGGGTCGTCGACGTAGGTGTGGCAATTGCCGTCCAGGTGCTTGATGACGGGCACCTTGGCCTCGCGGCTGATGCGCTCGATCAGGCCCTTGCCGCCGCGCGGGATGATCACATCCACATACTGTGGCATGGCGATCAGCTGGCCCACGGCCGCGCGGTCGGTGGTCTGCACCAGTTGCACGGCCTGCGCCGGCAGCCCGGCATCGGTCAGGGCCTGCTGCACCAGCGCGGCCAGCGCCTTGTTTGAATCAATGGCCTCGGAGCCGCCGCGCAGGATGCAGGCATTGCCGCTCTTGATCGACAGGCTGGCGGCCTCGATGGTGACATTGGGCCGGCTCTCGAAGATCATGCCGAACACGCCCAGAGGCACGCGCATCTGGCCCACGCGGATGCCGCTGGGCTGCTGCTTCAGGCCCATGACCTCGCCGATGATCTCCGGCATGGCGGCCAGCTGCTCGCAGCCTTGGGCCACGGTGTCCAGCACCTTGGGGGTCAGGCGCAGCCGGTCGACCAGGGGCTCGGCCAAGCCGGCGGCGGTGGCCCGCGACAGGTCTTTCGCGTTGTGTTCGGCCAGGGCCGCGGTGTTGTCGCGCAGCAGCATGGCCAGGCGGCGCAGGGCGCGATTTTTCTGTGCGGCCGGAGCGGCGGCCATGCGGGCGGACGCCTGCCGGGCTTGCAGGCCCAGCGTCTGCATGTACTCGCCGATGTTGAGGGCGTTCATGACTACCATTGTCTCACCGGCCAGCGGCGGCTGCGGATGTGGCTTTGCCGGGCCGCGGGTCGGCGAGTCCGTGGGTCTCCGGGTCTCCGGGGGAGAACGCGCTGCGCGCCTGGGGCGTGCGGACCGTGTCGCGCCGGAATGGCGTGGGCCTTGTTGAGTTCGGTCGCGCGTGAAAAATGACCGGGCCTGATCCGGCGCGAAACCTTCACGAACGTGTGCGCGAGGCGCGGGTGGGGCCGGCAGGCGGAGGGACCCGTCGGTCCGTGCGCGGGAGCGCACTGGACCATCGGGAGGAGCCTGCCG
>CANJQN010000042.1 GCA_947476465.1 Comamonadaceae bacterium
GAATGACCTGCTTGGCCAAATCCACGCCAACTCGGGTAATCTCGCTCATGGGACTTCTCCTTTCAGTTACGGACTGATTGACTTCCTACGCCAATCGCTAGCACTTTGATGCCGTGTCCGGAAAGTGGGAAGTCCCCTCGTATTCGCCTGCGCGGGGATGACGAAAAGTTATTCCGGACACCAGTGCGCCTGCACGGGGATGACGAAAAGTTATTCCGGACAGCAGTGCGCCTGCGCGGGGATGACGGGCATTGGTCGTTCCCGCCCCGCCGTCACCGACAATCCCGCCCATGAAATCCATCCGCCTCAAGGAAGGCAAGGAACGCTCCCTGCTGCGCCGCCATCCCTGGATCTTCGAATCCGCCATTGCCAAGGGCGGCGGCGATGCCGGCGAGACGGTGCGGGTGGACGCGCACGACGGCAGCTTTCTCGCCTGGGCGGCCTTCAGCCCGGCGTCCAAGATCCGCGCCCGCTGTTGGAGCTTTGACGCGGCCCAACGCATTGACGCGGCCTTTCTGACCCAGACGGTCCAGCGCGCCGTCGCCGTTCGCCAGCGCCTGGCCATTGCCAGCGACAGCATGCGGCTGGTGCATGGCGAATCCGACGGCCTGCCGGGCCTGATCGTTGACCGCTACGGTGACACGTTGGTGGCGCAGTTCACCTCGGCCGGCGTCGAGCGCTGGAAGGCGGTGATCGCCGACGCGCTCTTGGCGGCCACGGGCCTGCCCCGCCTGTACGAGCGCTCCGACGCCAACGCCCGCCAGCTCGAAGGCCTGCCGCCGGCCACCGGCTGGCTGCGCGGCGAGGGGCCAACCGAGCTGACCCTGCGCGAGCATGCCTGGCGGCTGGGCCTGGACATCGCCACCGGCCACAAGACCGGGTTCTACCTCGACCAGCGTGACAGCCGCGGAAAGTTCAGCGATACGGTGCGTCGCCTGGGGTCGCAGCGCGTGCTCAATTGCTATTGCTACACCGGCGGCTTCACCGTCGCGGCGCTCGCTGGCGGGGCGGCCCACGTGACGTCCATCGATTCCTCCGGCCCGGCGCTGGAGCGGGCCCGCGCCAACGTGGCGCTCAATGGCTTCGAAGCCCCCCGGGCTGATTTTCTCGATGCCGATGTCAACGCCAGCCTGCGCCGGTTCATCGAGGAAGGCCGCAGCTTCGACGCCATCGTGCTCGATCCACCCAAGCTGGCCCCCACCGCGGCGCATGCCGAGCGCGCGGCGCGGGCCTACAAGGACATCAACCGCCTGGGCCTGAAGCTGCTGGAGCCGGGCGGCGTGCTCTTTACCTATTCGTGCTCGGGCAGCATCCCCTTCGACCTGTTTCACAAGATCGTGGCCTCGGCCGGCGCCGACGCGGGGGTCGACGGATACATCACCGAACGCCTGGGCGGTGCGCCCGACCACCCGATGACCCTGGCCTTTCCGGAAGGGGAGTACCTCAAGGGTCTGGTAGTGATGCGAAAAGCCGCGTGAGAGGGGCTCGCTGCGATTTCGTCACACCTTCGAAGGCACCGACGCCCCAACACCGTTAAACTCTCGCGCCCCCCAGACATCGCCAAGCCCGACCATGAGCCTCATTTCCGTCACCATCCTCACCGGCTTTCTCGGCTCCGGCAAGACGACCTTGCTCAAGCGAATCCTGGGCGAGAAGCACGGCTTCAAGATCGCCGTGATCGAGAACGAGTTCGGCGAAGAGAACATCGACAGCGACATCCTGGTGACTGAAACCCAGGAGCAGATCATCCAGATGAGCAACGGCTGCATCTGCTGCACCATCCGCGAGGATCTGCGTGTCACGCTGCAGCTGCTGGCCGAGAAAAAGCGCAAGGGCCTGCTCGATTTCGACCGCGTGGTGATCGAGACCACCGGCCTGGCCGACCCCGGCCCGGTGGCCCAGACGTTTTTCATGGACGACGAGATCGCAGAGACCTTCCTGCTGGACTCCATCCTGACGGTGGTTGACGCCAAGCACGCCGCCGGGCAGCTCAATGACCGGCAGGAGGCGCGGCGCCAGGTGGGCTTTGCCGACCAGCTCTTCGTGAGCAAGACCGATCTGGTGTCAGCGCAAGAGACCGACGCGCTGATCCACCGCCTCAAGCACATGAACCCGCGCGCGCCGGTGCAAAAGGTGCATTTTGGCGAGGTGCCGATCAGCCAGGTGTTCGACCTGCGCGGCTTCAACCTCAACGCCAAACTCGAGATCGACCCCGACTTCCTCACGGAAGACGAGCACGAAGGCCACGACCACGCGCACGACCATGGTCATGAGCATGACCACGAACACGAACACGGCGAGCACTGCGACCATCCCTCCCATGCCCACGAAGGCCACGGCCACCACCATCACCATGATGACGACGTCAAAAGCTTCGTCTTCAAGTCAGACCGCCCCTTCGATCCAGCGCGCCTGGAGGACTTTCTGGGGGCGGTGGTCAATATCTACGGCCCGCGGATGCTGCGCTACAAGGGCGTCCTGAACATGCAGGGCACTGAGCGCAAGGTGATCTTCCAGGGCGTGCACCAGCTCATGGGCAGCGACCTGGGTCCGCAGTGGGGCCCGGACGAGCCGCGCACCAGCAAGATGGTGTTCATCGGCATCGACCTGCCGAAAGACATCTTCCTGCAGGGTTTGCAGCAGTGCGTCACGTGAGAGGCTGAGCGCAGATGCTTGTCTCGATTCTGCAACGCATGGGTTTTACTGCCGCGGGAGCGCGGCCAAAAGCCGAGCCATCATCCAATCAGGGTATAACCGTGGTCGATGAAAGTCGACGTTCATCGACAGACAACAGATGGTCGGAGGACGGCGCCCACCGGCATGCCGAGGCCACAGCCGCGAGGAGCCAGGAAGTGAAGCCGCAACCCAAGGCCGCCGCAAAGGCGCAAAAACCGGCCGCACAGGCCAAACCCGTTAAGGCGCCCCCTAAAAAGGCGCCTGCCGTGAAGGCGCCCGTGAAGGCGCCAGCTAAGGCGCCAGCTAAGGCGCCAGCTAAGGCGCCCGTGAAGGCGCCTGGCAAGGCGCCCGCACCGGCCAAGAAGCCGGTCAAGGCGCCGGCCGCGAAGGTCGCGACCAAGGCATCCGCCAAGGCATCCGCCAAGGCCGCCGCCAAGCCGTCTGCGACCGCCAAGAAGGTCGTCACACCGCCCCCGAAGGCACCGGCCAAGGCCGCCAAGTTGGCGGCTGCTCCCAAGAGCGGCGCTCCGGCCACCAAAGTCAGTCGCACCATCAACTCCTCTCCAGACCCTCAAGTCGCGAAGAAAACCGTCGCCGCGCTCGCCAAGGCCCCGCCCCCTCCTGCGCGCGCTTCCTCTTCCACCCCCGTAGCTGCCGAGGCCGAGGGCGAGGCAGCGGCCCCGGTGCGGGTGGTTTCGCCACCCCCCGCCCTGCGCCATCCGGCCGATCCGCCCCGCGCCATCCGGCCATCGGCGCGGCTCGCCCAGATCACCGTGCCCTCGATGGCACAGTCGGTGGCGTCGACCGCGCCCAAGGCCAGCTACCTGCAGACGCCTAGTCCCCCCGTGCTCAAAGCGCCACCCCAACTGCCGGTCAAGAAAGACCCCAAGCTCGTCAACAACTGGAAGACCAAGTCGGCCGAGCAACTCAACGACGCCGAAGTCCTGGCCATGCCGGATGCCGAGTACATGAACGACAAGCAGATGACGTTTTTCCGTCTGAAGCTGGTCAAGCTCAAGGACGAAATCCTCGCCAGCGCCGGTGAAACCACCGAGCACCTGCGCGAAGACACCGTCATCGTCCCCGACCCGGCCGACCGCGCCACCATCGAGGAAGAGCATGCCCTCGAGTTACGCACCCGCGACCGCGAGCGCAAACTGCTCAAGAAGATCGAGCAGTCCATCACCCGCATCGACGCGGGCGACTACGGTTACTGCGACGAGACCGGCGAGCCGATCGGCGTCGGGCGCTTGCTGGCGCGGCCCACGGCCACGCTGTCCCTGGAAGCGCAGCAGCGCCGCGAGCTCAAGCAGAAGATGTTCGGCGACTAGGGCGCCCTGGTTCGCAGCAGCTTCGGTCAAGCGACATGTCCAATCCCAAGGGTGAAGGTGGCGGCCTGTTCTCCAAGGTCGTCAAGTTCGTCCGCAACCCGAGCACCACCTGGAGCGACCCGGACGCGCCTGCCGACGCGCCCGAGAGCGGCTACTCCCGGCAGATGCTCAAGGAGATGATCGAGCGCAAGCGGCGCAACGACTTCGTTCGCAAGCGCGAGTTCGACATGCTGCGCAAGCTGCAACGCACCGAAGCCCTGGCCGGGCACGACGCCAGCGCCCGGCCGTCGTTCTTTCAGAGTTCCATGCCCTCGCGGCCCGACGACCGCGCCAGCACGCTCAAGAAGATCGACGAGATCGAAGCGCAGATGTCGCAGCAATGGTGGAAGACGCGTGCGCCCGAGTCCACCAGCCGGCCCGGGTCGGTCCCCGGCGGTCTGCCTGGGGCGTCCGCTGCATCAGGGCGCAAGCCGGTGCGGCCGGGCAGTGATTTGCCCACCCGCGATGCCGGTCCGACCGACCTGGGTTTCAGCTTTTCGATGCCGCCCGAGGTGGTGGCTGCTTCGCCGCCGCCGCTCATGGCGTTCACGGTCGCAGCCTCCGTGGCTGCCCCGGTTGCGGCCGCGAGGACTACTGGCTTCTATCCGTCGGCCGCAGTGCCGCTGGATCTGCCGCCCTTTGCCCACGACGCGGAGCTCGAAGACGCGGCGATCCGCTTTGCCAGTGGCGACGACGACGGCGCCGAGGCCGCGTTGTGGGAGTTGCTGGGCCCAGGCGGCCCGCGCCGCGAGGATGAGGCCACCTGGCTGGCCCTGTTCGACTTCTACCGCGCTAGCGGCCGCCAAGAGCGCTTCGACGAGGCGGCGGTCGACTTCGCCGGGCGCTTCAACCGCTCGGCGCCACAGTGGATCTCGCTGCCCGAACTCGCCGCTCGCACCGTCCGCGCCAGTGCACGCGATCCGCAGGCCGCGCACTCGGCCCACTGGGTCAGCTCGGTCAGCCTCGGGCCGCAATCGGTCGCGACCCTGGCGGCCACGCTGGCGCGTATTCCACAGCCCTGGCGGCTGTCCTGGTCCCGGCTCAACACCATCGAAGATGCCGCCCTGGAGCCACTCACCCGCCTGTTCACCCAGTGGTCGGCGCAGGCGGTGCAGGTTCACTTCATCGACGCCGACCACCTTGAGAAGGCGCTGCGCCAACGCACCGTCTCGGGCGACCGCGGCGTCGATCCGGGGTGGTGGCGGTTGTGCATGGAGGCGCTGCGTGTGATGCACCGGCCCGACGAGTTCGAGATCGTCGCACTGGATTACTGCGTCACGTATGAGGTGTCGCCGCCATCCTGGGAGAGCCCGCGCGGGCGTTTCAAGGCCTTGCAGGCCGATGGCAGTTCGGCTGAGGGTTCGGTCAGCCTGCAAAGTGAGCCGTTCCGCGATTCCGGCGTGTCCGGCGGCCCGGCCAGTGGGTTCGGCGACGCCACCCCCGGCCCAAGCGGCTCGGCCGTAGCGCGTGCCGAATTGGTGGGCACCCTTCAGGGCGACACATCGCACGCACTCGATCGTCTCGATGAGCGGCTGGCGGGCGCCGATGTGAGCGAGATCGAGATCGAGATCGACTGCGCCCGGCTGGTGCGGATCGACTTCGGTGCCTCGGGCAGCCTGCTCAACTGGGTGGCCGCGCGTGCCAGCGAGGGGCGGCAATTGCATTTCACCGGCGTCCACCGGCTGATCGCGACCTTCCTTGGTGTGGTGGGCATCACTGGGTCGGCCAGGATCAGTCTGCGCCGGGACTAGCCCACCCCCGAAGCGGCTCTCTTCGTGTAGCCGGGCCCCCTCGGGCTGTGCCCTCTCCCCCTCAAGGGGGCACCACCAGCGGCCCGGCAAAGCCGGTTTCGCGGTGGTCCCCGTGTGGTGGCTTGCAATCATCGCTCCCGCCCTTACCTTGCCCCGATGGAACAGTTTCACGGTACAACCATCGTCAGCGTCCGCCGCCGCGGCCCCGATGGCAATTGGCAGGTGGCGATCGGCGGTGACGGTCAGGTCACCCTGGGCAATGTGGTGGTCAAGGGGACGGCCCGCAAGGTGCGCCGGCTCTATCACGACAAGGTGCTGGCGGGCTTCGCCGGGGCCACGGCCGATGCCTTCACCCTCTTCGAGCGCTTCGAAGCCAAGCTGGAAAAGCACCAGGGCAACTTGGTGCGCGCCGCCATCGAGCTCACCAAGGATTGGCGCACTGACCGTGTGCTGCGTCGCCTGGAGGCGATGTTGGCCGTGGCCGACCGCGATGCCTCGCTCATCATCACAGGCAATGGCGATGTGCTCGAGCCCGAGCACGGCATCGTCGCCGTCGGCTCCGGCGGTTCCTTTGCCCAGGCCGCGGCCCGGGCCCTGCTGGACAACACCGAGCTGCCAGCCCGCGAGATCGTGAAAAAATCGCTGGAGATAGCGGGCGATCTGTGCATTTACACGAACATGCATCACACCATCGAATCCCTGGGTTGAGAAAAAACGAGAACAAAGCCACCCATGTCCAGCATGACCCCCCAGGAAATCGTCTCCGAACTTGACCGTCACATCGTCGGCCAAGCGCAGGCCAAGCGCGCCGTGGCCATTGCCTTGCGCAACCGCTGGCGCCGCCAGCAGGTCGATGAGAAGCTGCGGCCCGAGATCACGCCCAAGAACATCCTCATGATCGGTCCCACCGGCGTGGGCAAGACCGAGATCGCGCGCCGGCTGGCCCGGCTGGCCGACGCGCCCTTCATCAAGGTCGAGGCGACCAAGTTCACCGAGGTCGGCTATGTGGGCAAGGACGTGGATTCCATCATCCGTGACCTGGCCGAGATGGCCGTCAAGCAGACCCGCGTTGCCGAGATGCGCAAGGTGCGCGCCCGCGCCGAGGATGCCGCCGAAGAGCGCATCCTCGAGGCCTTGCTGCCCGGCACCGACAGCGCCACGGACAACCCCACCCGCCAGGCTTTTCGCAAGAAGCTGCGCGAGGGGCAGCTGGACGACAAGGACATCGAGATCGAGCTGGCAGAGGCGCGCCCCCAGCTGGAGATCATGGGGCCGGCCGGCATGGAAGACATGGCCGAGCAACTGCGCGGCCTGTTCAACCAGGCCGGCGGCGCGCGGCGCCGCACGCGCAAGCTCAAGATCGCCGACGCGCTGCGCCAGCTGATCGACGAGGAAGCGGCCAAGCTGGTCAATGAGGACGAGATCCGCGCCCAGGCCATCCACAGCGCCGAGCAGAACGGCATCGTGTTCATCGACGAGATCGACAAGGTAACCTCGCGCAGCGAGGGCGCCGGCACCGCCGAGGTCTCCCGCCAGGGCGTTCAGCGCGACCTGCTGCCGCTGGTGGAGGGCACCACCGTGTCGACCAAGTACGGGCCGATCAAGACCGACCACATCCTGTTCATCGCCAGCGGCGCCTTTCATCTGTCCAAGCCCAGCGACCTGATTCCCGAACTGCAGGGGCGACTGCCGATCCGCGTCGAGCTGCAATCGCTCTCGGTCCAGGATTTCGAGGCCATCCTCACCCAGACCCATGCCTCGCTGGTCAAGCAGTACCAGGCCTTGCTGGCCACCGAAGGAGTTGCGCTCGAGTTCACCCCCGAAGGCATCACACGGCTGGCCCACATCGCCTACGAGGTCAACGAGCGCACCGAGAACATCGGCGCGCGGCGCCTGTCAACGGTGATGGAGCGATTGCTCGACGAGATCAGTTTCGACGCCACGCGGCTGTCGGGTCAAACGATCGCCATCGACGCCGCTTACGTGGACGCCCGCCTTCAAGAGCTCAGTCGCAACGAGGATCTGTCTCGTTACATCCTCTGAGGATCTGCACGGCGCTGCGGCTGGGCTTGAGAGTTCACATTCAGTACGCTCTCTAAGTGCTTCATTTTGAAAGGATTTTCATCGGGATGACCGTAGAAAAGCCTTCTAAGTGATTGATTTCATTGGAATTTTTCGCAAGCAGCTGTCTTGCGCTCCTGAGTTTTCCTGCTAAAGTGGGAATAAGTGCAGATTAGTGGGAAAAAGTAGCCGTTTTCCCCGGTTCTGCAGGTTTCCACCAGGACAACACAGCCGTGTTCCAAGGCGCTTCCTCCCTCACGCTCGATACCAAAGGTCGGCTTGCCGTGCCGACCCGGCATCGAGAAGTGCTGAGCGCGACCGCCGGCAACCAGCTCACCCTGACCAAGCACCCGCACGGCTGCCTGATGGTCTTTCCCAGGCCCGAATGGGAAAAATTCCGCGACCGTATCGCGGCGTTACCCATGTCCGCCCAGTGGTGGAAGAGAATCTTCCTAGGCAACGCGATGGACGTCGAGGTCGACGCCTCTGGCCGCGTGCTGATCTCACCCGAGTTGCGGGCCGCCGCCGGCATCGAGCGCGAGACCATGCTGCTGGGCATGGGCAACCACTTCGAACTCTGGGACAAGGCCGCGTATGACGCCCAGGAGGCGAAGGCGATGGCCGGTGAGATGCCTGACGTGTTCAAGGACTTTTCTTTCTGACGGGCACGTGTTGGACAAGCAATGGCAACACACCACCGTCCTGTTGAACGAAGCGATCGATGCGCTCGTCACCAGGCTGGACGGACTCTATGTCGACGCGACCTTCGGCCGTGGCGGGCATTCGCGCCTGGCGCTCTCCAGGCTGGGGCCGCGAGGCCAGCTGATCGCCTTCGACAAGGACCCGGAGGCGATCGCCGAGGCCGCCACGATCCACGACGCGCGTTTCTCGATCCGCCACCAGGGCTTCGCCGACCTGGGCGAGCTGCCGCCGCGCAGTGTCTGTGGCGTGCTGATGGACCTGGGCGTGAGCTCCCCGCAGATCGACAACCCCGGACGGGGTTTTTCTTTTCGCCACGACGGCCCGCTGGACATGCGCATGGACACCACGCGCGGCCAGAGCGTGGCCCAGTGGCTGGCAACGGCCGAACAAGGCCAGATCGCGCAGGTGATACGTGACTATGGCGAAGAACGGTTTGCTGTTCCGATTGCAAAGGCGATTGTGGCTCGCCGACAGGAACGGGGCCCTCTTGCAACCACCGCCGAGCTGGCCCAGCTCGTGGCTGGCGCGGTCAAAACCCGCGAGCCGGGCCAGGACCCTGCAACGCGCACATTTCAGGCTCTTCGGATTTTCATCAACGCCGAGCTTGAACAGCTGCAACAGGCGTTAGAGGCCAGCTTGGACATCCTCGAACCCCAGGGCCAGCTCGTCGTGATCAGCTTCCACTCGCTGGAAGACCGGATCGTCAAGCAGTTCATCGCCCGGAATTCGCGCGAGGTGGTGGACCGCCGCGCGCCGTTTGCCGTGGGGGCACCGCTCAAGCTGCGGGCACTCGATCGCGTCAAGCCCACGGCCGCCGAGATCGTGGCCAACCCGCGTTCGCGCAGCGCCATCATGCGAGTGGCGCAGAGGACCGAGGCATGACCCGCCTGAACCTGGTGCTGTTGCTGGCCGTGATGGCCAGCGCGCTGTACCTGGTGCGGGTGCAGTACGAATCGCGCCGCCTGTACATGGAGCTCGAGCGCGAGCAGTCCGAAGCGCGCCGGCTCGATACGGAGCGCGAGCGCCTGTTCGCTGAAAAGCGCGGCCAGGCCACGCCCTTGCGCGTCGAGCGGCTGGCCAAGCAGCAGTTGCAGATGCGTCCGGCCTCGCCGGGCATCACCCAGTACGTGAGCCAGGCCTCATCCCCGCTCTCGGCGCCAGCCAAGGAAGGGGCAGCGCCATGACCCGCAGCGTCATGTACACCTCCAGCCCGCTGCTGGCCAGCCGCACGCCGGTCTGGCGCAGCAAGTTCATCGTGGCCTGCATCGCCCTGGGCTTTGTCGTTCTGGCCGCACGGGCGGCCTGGGTGCAGGTGTTCGGCAACGCCTTCTTCCAACGCCAGGGCGAGGTGCGTTTTGCCCGCACCCTGGAGCTGCCCGCCAACCGTGGCCGCATCCTGGACCGCAACGGCCTGTTGCTGGCCACCAGCGTGCCCGCGCCCAGCATCTGGGCCATTCCGGAAGACATGGAGCGCGACGCGGCCAAGCTTGCCAAGCTTGCCAAACTGCTCGAGATGCCCCTTGCGGATCTGGAAAAGAAGATCGGCGACGAACAAAAGACCTTCGTCTGGCTCAAGCGCCTGGTCGACGAGCCGGTGGCCAAGCAGGTCATGGCCCTGGGCATCAAGGGCATCTACGAGCGCAAGGAATACAAGCGCCAGTACCCCGAAGGCGAGGCAGCGGCGCACGTGGTGGGCTTCACCAATGTGGAGAACCTGGGCCAGGAAGGCATGGAGCTGGCCTTCGAAAAGCAGCTGTCCGGCCGCCCCGGTTCGCGCCGCGTCATCAAGGACCGCCTGGGTCGCATCATCGAGGACGTGCGCGAGCAGACACCCCCGGTGGACGGGCGCGACCTGCAGCTGTCCATCGACAGCAAGGTCCAGTTCTTCGCCTTCCAGCGGCTGCGCGACGCGGTGCTGGAACACCGCGCCAAAGGCGGCAGCGTGGTGGTGCTCGACGTGCAGACCGGAGAGGTGCTGGCCTTGGCCAACTACCCGACCTACTCGCCCGACAAGCGCGTGAACCTCTCCGGCGAGCAGCTTCGCAATCGAGCGCTCACCGACACCTTCGAGCCCGGCTCGACCATGAAGCCGTTCATCATCGCGCGCGCGCTCGAGCGCGGTCTGGTCACGCCCGAAACGCCGATCCAGACCGCCCCTGGTCGGCTGACCATCGGCGGCTCCACCATCAGCGATGCCCATCCCCACGGCATGCTCACGGTCAACGAAGTCATCCAGAAATCGAGCAACGTGGGCACCGTCAAGATGGCCATGCAGCTCGGGCCGCGAGAGATGTGGGAGACCTTCAGCGAGGTCGGCCTGGGCCAGCGCCCGCAGGTGCCGTTTCCGGGCGCGGTAAGCGGCCGGCTGCGTGCCTACAAGACCTGGCGGCCGATCGAGCAGGCCACCATGAGCTATGGCTACGGCCTGTCGGTCAGCCTGTTCCAGCTGGCCCGCGCCTACAGCGTGTTCGCGCGCGACGGCGAGTTGGCGCCCAGCACCTTGCTCAAGTCCGACGGCGCCGCGGCCCCGGGCGTGCACGTGTTCGACGCCCGCCATGCCGCGGCGGTGCGAAACATGCTGCACATGGCGACCGGCCCCGGCGGCACCGCGCCCAAGGCGCAGACCATGGGTTACTCGGTCGGCGGCAAGACCGGCACCGCGCGCAAGCAGGAAGGCAAGGGCTACTCCACAGGCAAGTACCGGGGCTTTTTCGTCGGGTTGGCCCCGATCGAGAACCCGCGCATCGTGGTGGCGGTGATGGTCGACGAACCGTCGGCCGGCAAGTACTATGGCGGCGAAGTGGCCGCGCCCGTGTTCAGCACCACGGTGCAGCAGACCCTGCGCATGATGGGCGTGCAGCCCGACATGAGCGTCAAGCCGCAGGTCGTCGTGGCGGTGGAGGAGTCGTTCTGATGCGCCGCCTGCACACCCCCGGCGAGGCCGCGCGGTGGCTGTCCGAACGCGTGTTGGGCCAGCTGCGTTGCGACAGCCGCAAGGTGGGGCGCGGCGATGGCTTCGTGGCCTGGCCGGGCGCCGCCACCGACGGCCGCCGGCACGTGGTGGCGGCCCTGGGCAACGGCGCTTGCGCCTGCCTGGTCGAGGCCGATGGCGTCGAGGGTTTCGGCCTGCCGCCCGGTGACACGATCGCCTGCTATGCGGGCCTGAAGGCCGCCACCGGCCCCATTGCCGCCGCCTACCACGGCCAACCCAGCGAGCGCCTGGACGTGCTGGCCGTCACCGGCACCAACGGCAAGACCTCCACCGTCTGGTGGCTGGCGCAGGCCTATTCGGCCGCGCGGCTGGCCGGCTGCGCGGCCATCGGCACACTGGGCACGGGCCGCCCGCCCGCCGTCGAGTACACCGGCCTGACCACGCCCGACCCGGTGCTGCTGCAAGGGCAGTTTCGCCGCTTCGCCGACCAGGGCCTGGCGGCCTGCGCGATCGAGGCCTCGTCCATCGGCATCGCCGAGCGGCGGCTCGACGGCACCCGCATCCGCGTGGCCGTGCTCACCAATTTCAGCCGGGACCACCTCGACTACCACGGCACCATGGACGCCTATTGGGAGGCCAAGGCCGCCCTGTTCCGCTGGCCGGGCCTGCGCTCGGCCGTGGTCAACGTCGACGACGAGAAGGGCGCGGCCCTGGCCGATGCCCTGCGCGCCGGCCCGCTGGACCTGTGGACCTATTCCTGCGCCGGCCCGGCGCGGCTGCGGGCGCTGGACATCGCCTACGGCGACCAGGGCTTGCGCTTTTCCGTCGCCGAGGGCGAACTGCGCGAGCCGCTGGCCACCGGCGTGATCGGCCAGTACAACGTGGCCAACCTTCTGGCCGTGATCGGCGCGCTGCGCGCCTGCGGCATCGCTCTGGCCGAAGCGGTGCGCGCCTGTGCCCACCTGCTGCCAGTGCCCGGCCGCATGGAATGCGTGCAGCAGCCGGGCGCGCCGCTGGTGGCGGTGGACTATGCCCACACCCCCGACGCCCTCGACAAGGCGCTGGCGGCCCTGCGCCCGCTCGCCAACCAGCGCGGCGGGCGCCTGTGGTGCGTGTTCGGTTGCGGCGGCGACCGCGACGCCACCAAGCGCCCGCTGATGGCCGCCGTAGCCGAAAAGAACGCCGACCGGGTGGTGGTCACCAGCGACAACCCGCGCGACGAAAGGCCTGAGACCATCATCAGCCAGATCCTGCTGGGCCTGTCGCACAGCGAGTGCGTCGAGGTCGAGGTCGATCGGGCCCGCGCCATCACCCAGGCCGTGGCGGCGGCCGCGCCGCAAGACGTGATCCTGCTGGCCGGCAAGGGCCATGAGGACGCGCAGGAAGTTCGGGGTGTGCGCCACCCCTTCGACGACCGCGTCCATGCCCGCATGGCGCTTGAGCGACGGGGGGTGGCGGCATGATGTTCGAACTGCACGAGGCTTTGCCGTGGATCCCCGGCGCCCGCCTGGTGGGATCGGGCAGCGTGCCCATCGCCCGTGTGCACTCCGATACCCGCAGCCTGCAAGCCGGCGACCTGTTCATAGCGCTGCGCGGCGAGCGCTTCGACGCCAACGACCTGCTGGCGCAGGCGCTGGCCAGCGGCGCCGCCGCCGTGCTGGCGCATCGTGGCCGCATCCCCGCCGGCATGAGCGGCCTGGAGGTGGATGACACCCGCGTCGCGCTCGGCCAACTGGCGGCCGGCTGGCGCAAGCGCTTCGCCCTTGCGCTGATCGCCGTCACCGGCAGCAACGGCAAGACCACCGTCACGCAGATGGTCGCGGCCATCCTGCGCGCCTGGCATGGCCAGGCGGCGCTGGCCACGCAGGGCAATTTCAACAACGAGATCGGCCTGCCGCTGACGCTGCTGCGCCTGACGGCCGGCCACGCGGTCGCGGTGGTCGAGCTGGGGATGAACCACCCTGGTGAGATCGGCGCCCTGGCCGCCATCGCCCGGCCCACGGTGGCCCTGGTGAACAACGCCCAGCGCGAGCACCAGGAGTTCATGGCCAGCGTGGAAGCGGTGGCCCGCGAGAACGGAGCGGTGTTCGGCGAGCTCGCGGCCAGCGGCTGCGCCGTGTTCCCCGCGCACGACGAATTCACCGGGCTCTGGCAGGAGATGGCCGGACCCCGCGCATCGCTCACCTTCGGCACCCGCACGGGCGCCGACATTGTTCTGGCCGGGTCTGAATGGCACGAGGACCACTGGGAGGTGCGGGCGAACACGCCCGCCGGCCCGGTGGGTTTCCGACTCCATATCGCCGGCCGCCATAACGTGGTCAACGCCCTGGCGGCTTGCGCCTGCGCCTTGGCCGCGGGCGCGCCGCTGGCCGCCATCGGCGCCGGCCTGGAGGCGTTCGAGCCGGTCAAGGGGCGCTCGCGCGCCCTGGCCGTGGCGTTGGCTGGCCGCACGCTCACTCTGGTGGACGATACCTACAACGCCAACCCCGACTCCGTGCTCGCGGCCATCGACGTGCTGGCCGAGTTGCCCGGTCCGCGGCTGCTGGTGCTGGGCGACATGGGCGAGGTCGGCCACCAAGGCCCGCAATTCCACGCCGAGGTCGGCGCCTACGCCCGCGAGCGCGGCATATCCGCGCTGCTGACGCTGGGCGAGCAGGCCCGCGCCATGGGCGGCGCCCATTTCGACACCATCGAGGCGCTCAACACCGCCGTGCTCGCGCGCCTGCCCGAGGTGGCCAGCGTGCTGGTCAAGGGCTCGCGCTTCATGAAGATGGAGCGGGTGGTCCAGGCCATCACCGCCGCCGCTACCACCCCACAACAACAAGAAAAGGGAGGCGTCCGATGCTGCTGAGCCTTGCCATCTGGCTGCAGACACTTTCGCCGGACTTCGGCTTTCTACGGGTGTTCCAGTACATCACCTTCCGCGCCGTCATGGCCGCCATGACGGCCCTGGTGATCGGTATCGCCGCCGGCCCGATGGTGATCCGCCGCCTGACAGCGCTCAAGATCGGCCAGCCGGTGCGCGGCTACGGCATGGAGACGCACCTGGTCAAGAGCGGCACGCCCACCATGGGCGGGGTGCTGATCCTGCTGTCGATCGCGGTGTCCACGCTGCTGTGGTTCGACCTGTCCAACCGCTTTGTCTGGATCGTGCTGATGGTCACCCTGGGCTTTGGCGCCATCGGCTGGGCGGACGACTGGCGCAAGGTCGTGCGCAAGGACCCCGAGGGCATGCGCTCGCGCGAAAAATACTTCTGGCAGTCCGTCGTCGGGCTGATCGCGGCCATCTACCTGGTCTTCAGCATTTCCGAGAGCTCCAACGTCAAGGTGGTGCAGCTGTTCATTACCTGGGTGCAATCGGGCTTCGATGTGAACCTGCCGCCCAAGGCCGGCCTGCTGGTGCCTTTCTTCAAGGAGATCACCTACCCCTTGGGCGTTTTCGGTTTCGTGATCCTCAGCTACCTGGTGATCGTGGGCGCCAGCAACGCGGTCAACCTCACCGACGGCCTGGACGGTCTGGCCATCATGCCGGTGGTGATGGTGGGTTCGGCCCTGGGCGTGTTCGCCTATGTGACGGGCAGCGCTGTGTATTCGCGCTACCTGCTGCTCCCCTTCATCCCCGGCGCCGGCGAGCTGATGATCTTTTGCGCCGCCATGGCCGGCGCGGGCCTGGCCTTTCTTTGGTTCAACGCCTACCCGGCGCAGGTGTTCATGGGCGACGTCGGCGCGCTGGCCCTGGGCGGCGCGCTGGGCACCATCGCCGTGATCGTGCGCCAGGAGATCGTGCTGGCCATCATGGGCGGCATCTTCGTGGTCGAGGCCCTGTCCGTGATGGTGCAGGTGATGTACTTCAAGTACACCAAGAAACGATTTGGCCAGGGGCGGCGCATCCTCAAGATGGCGCCGCTGCACCACCATTTTGAAAAGAGCGGCTGGAAGGAAACGCAGGTGGTCGTGCGTTTCTGGATCATCACCATGCTGCTGTGCCTGGTCGGGCTGTCCAGCCTCAAATTACGATGACCCACAGCAACGCGCTGCACGACCAGCATGTCCTCGTCCTCGGCCTGGGCATCTCCGGCCTGGCGATGGCACGGTGGTGCGCGCGCGGCGGGGCACAGGTGACCGTGGCCGACACCCGCGTGGCGCCGCCGCACCTGCCGCAGCTGCGCGAGCAGGTGCCGCAGGCGCGCTTTGTCGCGGGCGAGTTCAGCGAGGCCTTGCTCGACGGCATCCAAGCCGTGTTCCGCAGCCCGGGCCTGACGCCCGCGCAGGTGGCACCGGTGGCGCAGGCCGCGCAGGCACGCGGGCTATGTGTGGGCGGCGAGCTCGACCTGTTCATTCAAGGCCTGGCCGCGCTCAAGGCCGAACAGGGCTATGCGCCCGCGCTGCTGGCGATCACCGGCACCAACGGCAAGACCACCGTCACCGCGCTGACCGGTCAACTGGTCGAGCGCGCCGGCCGCACCGTGGCCGTGGCCGGCAACATCGGCCCCTCCTTGTTGGACACGCTGGCCGCCAAGACCGAGGCGCAGGCCCTGCCGCAGGTGTGGGTGCTGGAGCTGTCGAGCTTTCAGCTCGAAGGCATGGAAGGCTTCGAGCCCACCGCCGCAACGGTGCTCAACGTCACGCAAGACCACCTCGACTGGCACGGCAACATGGACGCCTATGCCGCGGCCAAGGCCCGCATCTTCGGCGCCACTGGCCTGATGGTGCTCAATCGGGAAGACCCGCTCGTCATGGCCATGCGGCCAGCGGCGGTGCGGCTCAAGGGCGCACGCATCGAGCAGCGCGCCTGCGTCACATTCGGCGGCGACCTGCCGCAGCGCCCCGGCGACTTCGGCATCGAGGTGGTCAACGGCATGGCCTGGCTGGTGCGCGCGCTGGAGGCCGACGAAACCCACAAGCGCCGCCGGGGCGAGGTCGAGGAGCTTTACTTCCAGCGCCTGATGCCCGCCGACGCGCTGCGCATCCGCGGCCGCCACAACGCGGTCAACGCGCTGTCGGCCCTGGCGCTGGCTACCGCCTGCGGCTGCGCGCTCGGCCCCATGCTGTATGGCCTGCGCGACTACCGGGGCGAACCGCACCGGGTGGAGCCGGTGGGCACGGTCAACGGCATTGAGTATTTCGACGACAGCAAGGGCACCAACGTCGGCGCCACGGTGGCCGCCCTGTTGGGCCTGGGCGCCGAGCGCAAGCTGGTCGTCATTCTGGGCGGCGAGGGCAAGGGCCAGGACTTCTCCCCCCTGGCGGCGCCGGTAGCACGGCATGCCCGCTGCGCCGTGCTGATCGGCCGCGATGCCCCCGTCATCCGCGCCGCGCTGGCGCCGGCGGGCGTCACCCTGCTCGACGCCGTCTCGATGGAGCAGGCCGTGCAACTGGCCACCGAGCGCGCCCATGCCGGCGATGCGGTGCTGATGTCGCCGGCCTGCGCCAGCTTCGACATGTTCAAGGACTATGGCCACCGCGCGCAGGTGTTCCTCGCCGCCGTGCGCCACCTCGCCGACGAAGCCGGTGTGTCGCTGGAGGCCGCGTCATGAAGATGCCCGCCTTGCTTGCCCGCTTGGTCGCCAGATCGTCCGAGGGCGCCACGATGCAGCTGCCGGTGCGCGTGAGCGGCTACAACGGCATCGCCGCCGCGCCCCGCGTGCAAGTGTTCGACCAGACCCTCGTGTGGGTGGTGGTCGGCCTGCTGCTGTTCGGGCTGGTCATGGTGTATTCGGCCTCTATCGTGATGCCGGACAACCCGCGTTTCGCACGCTACGGCCAGATGCACTTCTTCGGGCGCCACATCGTGAGCCTGGGGCTGGCTTTCGTGGCAGCCTTGCTGGCTTTCCAGGTGCCGGTGGCGGTGTGGGAGCGGTATGCCCCCTGGCTGTTCGTGGGTTCGCTGGTCACCCTGATGCTGGTGCTGGTGCCCGGCATCGGTTCGGTGGTCAACGGCGCGCGCCGCTGGATCTCGCTGGGGTTCATGAGCTTCCAGCCCTCGGAGATGGCCAAGCTGGCGGTGGTGCTCTACGCGTCCAACTACATGGTGCGCAAGATGGAGGTCAAGGAGCGCTTCTTTCGCGCCGTGTTGCCCATGGCGGTAGCGGTGGCGGTGGTAGGCATGCTGCTGCTGGCCGAGCCGGACATGGGCGCCTTCATGGTGATCGCCATCATCGCGATGGGCATCCTGTTCCTGGGCGGCGTCAATGCCCGCATGTTCTTCCTGATCGCCGCGGTGCTGGTGTTCGCATTCGTGATGATGATCGCGATGTCCGACTGGCGGCGCGAACGCATCTTCGCCTACCTCGATCCGTGGGACGAGAAGCACGCGCTGGGCAAGGGCTATCAGCTGTCGCATGCGCTGATCGCCATCGGCCGCGGGGAGATCTTCGGCGTGGGCCTGGGCGGCAGCGTCGAGAAGCTGCACTGGCTGCCCGAGGCGCACACCGACTTCCTGCTGGCCGTGATCGGCGAGGAGTTCGGCTTCATCGGCATCGTGGTGGTGATCGCCGCCTTCTTCTGGCTCACCCGCCGCATCATCCACATCGGCCGCCAGGCCGTGGCGATGGACCGCCTCTTCGCCGGGCTGGTGGCCCAGGGCGTGGCCATCTGGATGGGGTTCCAGGCCTTCATCAACATGGGCGTGAACCTGGGCGCACTGCCCACCAAGGGCCTGACCCTGCCGCTCATGAGTTACGGGGGCTCGGCCATCTTGATGAACATGGTGGCGATCGCGGTCGTGCTTCGCATCGACTTCGAGAACCGCACGCTCATGAGGGGGGGGAGGCCGTGAGCGCAGCGCCGAGCCGCCTCAAGCAAGCTCGCACCCCCTCGGGGGGCAGCGACGGACACGCAGTGCCGAGCGTGGGGGCGCATGTGGCGCAGACCGCGCTCGTCATGGCCGGCGGCACCGGGGGGCACATCTTCCCTGGCCTGGCCGTGGCCGAAGCGCTGCGCGGCCGGGGCTGGCAGGTGCACTGGCTGGGCGCGCCCGCCAGCATGGAAAGCCGGCTCGTGCCCCCGCGTGGCTTTGCCTTCGAGACCATCGATTTTTCCGGTGTGCGCGGCAAGGGCCTGGGCACGCTGGTGCGGCTGCCACTGCGGCTGGCCAAGGCCTTCTGGCAAAGCCTGGGTGTGGTGCGCCGGGTGCGCCCCGACGTGGTGATCGGCCTGGGCGGCTACATCAGCTTTCCGGCTGGGCTCGTCAGCGCGCTGCTGCGCAAGCCCTTGGTGCTGCACGAGCAGAACTCGCGGGCCGGCATGGCCAACCGGGTGCTGGCGCAGGTCGCCAGCCGCGTGTTCACCGCCTTCCCGAACGTGCTGGCCAAGGCGGCCTGGATCGGTAACCCGCTGCGCGAGGGCTTCCTGCGCCAGCCCGGGCCTGAGCAGCGTCTGGGCGCGCGCAGCGGCCCGCTGCGGCTGCTGGTGGTGGGCGGCAGCCTGGGCGCGCGGGCACTCAACGAGGTGGTGCCCAAGGCGCTGGCGCTGCTGCCCGAGTCGCATCGCCCGCAGGTGCTGCACCAGAGCGGCGAAAAGCAGATCGACGCACTGCGCGCCAACTACCAGGCCGCCGGCGTACCCGCCGAGCTCACGCCCTTCATCGAGGACACGGCCCAGGCTTTCGCCGACGCTGACCTCATCGTCTGCCGGGCCGGCGCCAGCACCGTCACCGAGATCGCCGCCGTCGGCGCGGCCGCGGTGTACGTGCCCTTCCCGCATGCGGTAGACGACCACCAGACGACGAATGCCAAGTTCATCGTCGACGTCGGCGGCGGTTGGCTGGTACCCCAGTGCGAGCTCACGCCCCAGTGGCTGGCCGACCTGCTGGGGCGCGTCAGCCGCGCCGAATTGATCCGCAAGGCGCTGGCCGCCAAGTCGGTGGAAAAGACAGAAGCGACGGCCGAGATCGTGGCCGCCTGCGAAGCGTTGGTGAGAAGCAGGGCATGAAGCACGCCGTCAGGCACATTCACTTCGTCGGCATCGGCGGCTCGGGCATGTCCGGCATCGCCGAGGTGCTGTGCAACCTGGGCTACGAGATCTCGGGCTCCGACCTGTCGGACAGCGCCACGCTGCGCCGGCTGCAGGGCCTGGGCATCCGCACCCACATCGGCCATGACGCGGCGCATATCCAGGACGCCGACGCGGTGGTCACCTCCACCGCCGTGCGCCCCGACAACCCCGAGGTGGTGGCCGCGCGGCTACGCAAGATTCCGATCGTGCCGCGGGCGATGATGCTGGCCGAGTTGATGCGCCTGAAGCAGGGCATCGCCATTGCCGGCACGCACGGCAAGACCACCACCACCAGTCTGGTGGCCAGCGTGCTGGCCGAGGGCGGGTTGGACCCCACCTTCGTGATCGGCGGGCGCCTCAACAGCGTCGGTGCCAACGCCAAGCTGGGCGCGGGCGACTACATCGTGGTCGAGGCCGATGAGTCCGACGCCTCGTTCCTGAACCTGATGCCGGTGATGTCGGTGGTGACCAACATCGACGCCGACCACATGGAGACCTACGGCCACGACTTCGGCAAGCTCAAGGGCGCCTTCGTCGACTTCCTGCACCGCATGCCTTTCTACGGCACGGCCATCCTGTGCGTGGACGACCCCGCGGTGCGCGAGATCGTGCCCGAGGTGCAGTGCCCGGTCACCAGCTATGGTGTCAGCGAAGAGGCTCAGGTGCGCGCCATCAACATCCGCGCCGTGGGGCCGCAGATGCAGTTCACCGCCCAGCGGCGCAATGGCGTCACGCTGCCCGATCTGGACATCACACTCAATCTGGCTGGTCACCACAACGTGCTCAACGCGCTGTCGGCCATCGCCGTGGCGGTGGAGCTGAACGTGCCCGATGCCGCCGTGCAGAAGGCGCTGGCCGAGTTTCGTGGCGTGGGCCGGCGCTTCCAGTCGTACGGCGATCTGCCGGTTCGCCCGGCCAACGGCGGCGGGCGCTTTACCGTGATCGAGGACTACGGCCACCACCCGGTCGAGGTGGCGGCCACGCTCCAGGCGGCGCGCGGCGCCTTTCCCGGGCGGCGCATCGTGCTGGCCTTCCAGCCGCACCGCTACAGCCGCACGCGCGACTGTTTCGAGGATTTCGTGAAGGTGCTGGGCCATGCCGACGTGGTGCTGCTAGCCGAGGTGTATGCGGCCGGCGAAGCCCCCATCGTGGCCGCCGACGGCCGCGCGCTGGTGCGCGCTCTGCGCGTGGCCGGCAAGGTCGAGCCGCTGTTCGTTGACGATATCGCCGCCATGCCCGAGGCCATCGCCGAGACCGCCAGGGACGGCGACGTGGTGATGTGCATGGGCGCGGGCTCGATCGGCGGCGTGCCGGGCAGGTTGGTGGAGATGGGGGGGGCGGCGTGATGCGGTACGGAACTTCGCTGCGCTCGTTCACAGCCTGGATCCCCGCCTGCGCGGGGATGACACCAAACCCCGCCGTCATCCCCGCGCAGGCGGGGATCCAGCGCCCACACGCCGGAGGTCTCCAATGACCCTCGAAGCCACGGCTTTCGGCAAGGTCGCCGTCCTCATGGGCGGGCACAGCGCCGAGCGCGAGATTTCCATCATGTCCGGCAGCGGCGTGCTCAAGGCCCTGCGGGACAAGGGCGTGGACGCCCATGCGTTCGATCCGGCCGAGCGTGACCTGTCCGACCTCAAGCGCGACGGCTTCCAACGCGTCTTCATCGCGCTGCATGGCCGTTTCGGCGAAGACGGCACGGTGCAGGGCGCGCTGGAAATGCTGGGCATCCCCTACACCGGCTCGGGCGTGATGGCCTCGGCCATTGCCATCGACAAGGTCATGACCAAGCGGGTCTGGTTGCACGAAGGCATTTCCACCCCGCGTTACGTGCTGCTGCGCAAGGGCGCCTACACCGCCGGGCAGGTGGCAGCCGTGCCGCGTGAGCTGGGCCTGCCGCTGATCGTCAAGCCCGCGCGCGAAGGCTCGTCCATCGGCCTGACCAAGGTGACCGATGTCGCCGCCATGGCGCACGCGGTGGAAGTGGCCGCCGCGCTCGACTGCGACGTGCTGTGCGAGCAGTTCATCGACGGCGACGAAGTCACCTGCCCGGTGCTGGGCACAGGGCCACGGGCCGTGGCGCTGCCGGTGATCCGCATCGTCGCGCCCGAAGGCAACTACGACTACCACAACAAGTATTTCACCGACGACACGCAGTACCTGGTGCCCTGCGGCCTGCCCGAGGGCGAGGAGGCCGCCATCCAGCAGATGGTGCTGCAAGCCTACCGGGTGCTCGGCTGTCGGGGCTGGGGCCGGGTCGATGTGATGATAGCCGCCGCTACCCGCCAGCCCTATCTGCTGGAGCTCAACACCTCGCCGGGCATGACCGGCCATTCGCTGGTGCCCATGTCGGCCAAGGCCGCCGGCATCAGCTACCAGGACCTGTGCCTGCAACTGCTGGCTTCGGCCGGCCTCGACCAGTCGCGCAGGAGCGGTGCGCCGTGAGACCCATTGCCCCCATCCCCACCCCGCTGGACGTTCGCCTGATGAACGTGACGGCCGCGCTCCTGTTCGTGGTCGTAGCGTGCATGGCGCTGGCGGCTTCGGGTTGGTGGGCGCTGCGGCATCCGCTGTTCGCGCTGACGCGCATCACGATCGAGGGTGACGTGGCCCACAACAGCGCCGCCACCTTGCGAGCCAACGTCGCGCCCCGCGTGGCAGGCAACTTCTTCACCGTCGACCTGGCGCGCGCGCGCCGGGCCTTCGAGGACATTCCCTGGGTGCGCCGCGCAGTGGTGCGGCGCGAGTTCCCCAACCGCCTGCGGGTGTCCTTGCAGGAGCACCATCCAGTCGCGCTGTGGGGCGCCGAGGGCGGCAGCACCCTGGTCAACAGCTTTGGCGAGGTGTTCGAGGCCAACGTCGGCGACGTGGAACTCGACGGGCTGCCCCGCCTGGCCGGGCCGCAGGACCAGTCGGCGCAGATCCTGGCCACCTACCAGCGGCTCGCACCCCTGATCGAGGGGCTGGATCTCACGCTGGACCAGCTGACGCTGACCGGCCGGGGCAGCTGGCAGGCGGTGCTCGACAGCGGAGCGCGTATCGAGATGGGGCGCGGCACCCCAGACGAAGTGGCGCAGCGCGCCGAGCGCTTCGTGCGAACGATCACCCAGGCGGCGTCGCGCTACGGACGCCGCCCCGAGGCCCTGGTGTCGGCCGATTTGCGGCACACCGACGGTTATGCGATTGCGTTGAGGGGCGTCAGCACGGTCAGTGCCGACGCACAGAAGAAATAAAGAGGACCACGATGGCAAAGGAATACAAGGACCTGGTCGTCGGCCTGGACATCGGCACCGCCAAGGTGATGGTGGTGGTGGCCGAAGTGATGCCGGGCGGCGAACTCAAGCTCGCGGGGCTCGGCGTGTCGCCGTCCAACGGGCTCAAGCGCGGCGTGGTGGTCAACATAGACGCCACGGTGCAGAGCATCCAGCAGGCCTTGAAAGAAGCCGAGCTGATGGCCGATTGCAAGATCACGCGCGTGTACATCGGCATCACCGGCAGCCATATCCGCGGCATCAACTCCAGCGGCATGGTGGCCGTCAAGGACAAGGAAGTCACGCCGGCCGATGTGGCCCGCGTGGTCGAGACGGCGCGCGCGATCAACATCTCGACCGACCAGCGCCTGTTGCTGGTGGAGCCGCAGGAGTTCGTCATCGACGGCCAGGACGTCAAAGAGCCGATCGGCATGAGCGGCATCCGGCTGGAAGCCAAGGTGCACATCGTCACCGGCGCGCAGAGCGCGGCCGAGAACATCGTCAAGTGCGTGCGGCGCTGCGGCCTGGAAGTCGAGCAACTGTTGCTCAACCCGCTGGCCTCCAGCTACGCGGTGCTGACCGACGACGAGCGGGAGCTGGGTGTGGCCTGCGTCGACATCGGCGCCGGCACCACCGATGTGGCCATCTTCACTGGCGGCGCGATCCGCCACACGGCTGTGATCCCGATCGCCGGCGATCTGATCACCAGCGACATCGCGATGGCGCTGCGCACGCCCACCAAGGACGCCGAGGAAATCAAGGTGGAGGCCGGTTACGCCAAGCAGTTGCTGGCCGACCCCGACCAGCAGGTGGAGGTGCCCGGCCTGGGCGACCGCAGCCCGCGCATGCTGTCCAGGCAGGCGCTGGCCGGCGTGATCGAGCCGCGCGTCGAAGAGATCTTCTCGCTGGTGTTGCAGGTCATCCGCGAATCGGGCTACGAAGAGGTGCTGTCCTCAGGCATCGTCATCACTGGCGGCAGCGCCGTCATGCCCGGCATGGTGGAACTGGGCGAGGACATCTTCTTGAAGCCCGTGCGCCGGGGCGTTCCCAAGTACGTTGGCGCACTGTCCGACATGGTGGCCCAGCCGCGCGCGGCCACCGTGATGGGGCAGCTCGAAGCAGCCCGCCTGGCCCGCATGCGGGGCCTGAAGGTGGCGCAGAAAAGCGGTTCCATGAAGACGGCATTCGGCCGCTTCAAGGACTTCATCGTAGGGAACTTCTGATGCATCCCTGCAAGACCTGGCTGGCGCGCGGCAGTCCGCCGGCGCGAAGGCGAACGCGATGGCGGTGCACCGACCCGCCCCGCCGACGCGCCGGCAACCCAGATTCCGAAATCACGAACAGGCAACTGCAGACACATATATCAGGAGTAGAAAAATGAGCATCGAGATGATCGAATCCGAAGAGTTCAACCAGGGCACCCAGATCAAGGTCATCGGCGTGGGCGGCGGCGGCGGCAACGCGGTCGAGCACATGATCGCGCGCCAGGTGCAAGGCGTGGAGTTCATCACCGCCAACACCGATGCGCAGGCCCTGTCCCGCACGGCGGCGCACAAGACGATCCAGCTCGGCCAAAGCGGCCTGGGCGCCGGCAGCAAGCCCGACAAGGGCCGCGACGCGGCTGAAGCGGCCGTCGAAAGCATCCGCAGCGCCATCTCCGGCGCTCACATGCTGTTCATCACCGCCGGCATGGGCGGCGGCACCGGCACCGGCGCGGCGCCGGTGATCGCCCGCGTGGCCAAGGAGATGGGCATCCTCACCGTGGGTGTGGTCACCAAGCCCTTCGACTGGGAGGGCGGTCGCCGCATGACCAACGCCGACACCGGCCTGGCCGAGCTCGAAGCCAATGTCGATTCGCTGATCGTCGTGCTCAACGAGAAGCTGCTCGAAGTGCTGGGCGACGACATCACGCAGGACGAGGCTTTCGCCCACGCCAATGACGTGCTCAAGAACGCGGTGGGCGGCATCGCCGAGATCATCAACGTTCCGGGCCATGTCAACGTCGACTTCGAAGACGTGCGCACCGTCATGGGCGAGCCCGGCAAGGCCATGATGGGCACCGCCGTGTCGGCCGGCCCCGACCGAGCCCGCATCGCCGCCGAGCAGGCCGTGGCCTGCCCGCTGCTGGAGGGTATCGATCTGTCGGGCGCCAAGGGCGTGTTGGTGCTGATCACCGCCGCCAAGGGCAGCCTGAAGTTGTCCGAATCGAAGTTGGCGATGAACACCATCCGCAACTACGCTTCGGCCGACGCGCATGTGATCTATGGCACCGCCTACGACGACAGCCTGGGCGACCAGGTGCGTGTGACGGTGGTGGCCACCGGCCTGTCGCGCCATGGCCAGCAGCGCCGCACCGCGCCCCCGCTGCAGGTGCTGCGCACCGGCACGCACGACGTCGGCTTCAACATGCCCACCCTGGGCGGTGGCGCGCCGCAGGGCACCACCACTTCGCCGCTGACCGCCAGCCCCGAATACGGCGGCCTGTCGGTGCCCAGCGTCTGGCGCACCAACCGCACCACGGCCGCGGCCAAGGTCGACGCGCTGGCCTCTGGCGGCATGGATGACTTCGAGATCCCGGCCTTCCTGCGCAAGCAAGCCGATTGAGCGTGCTGCCGTCATCCGGTCGAAGGCGGGGCGAAATGGATCGGCATCCCCGCCTGCGCGGGGATGACTGCATTTGGGGATTGCCCTTGCCTATCGCCGCGATCAAACGCCGCGTCAGGCGCGTAACCCCGGCTGTCCCTAAAATTCCCCAATGCTCCAGCAGCGCACCCTCAAGACCCTGACCCGCGCCGTCGGCGTGGGCATGCACAGCGGCCAGCGGGTTGAGCTGACGCTGCGCCCCGCGCCACCGGACACCGGCATCGTGTTCCGCCGCGTCGACCTGCCGCAGCCGGTCGACATTGCCGTCACCGCCCTGGCCGTGAGCGACACACGCATGGCATCGACCATCTCCAGCGGTTCGGCCAAGGTGCACACCATCGAGCATTTGATGTCGGCCTGCGCCGGCCTGGGCCTGGACAACCTGTACGTGGACCTCACCGCAGAGGAGGTCCCCATCCTCGACGGTTCGTCCTCGTCCTTCGTCTACCTGCTGCAAAGCGCCGGTGTCGAGCTGCAGACCGCACCGCGCCGCTTCATGCGCGTCCTTGCGCCGGTGGAGGTGCGTGATGGCCAGGGCGACAACCTCAAGTGGGCCCGGCTGGAGCCCTACCACGGCTTCAAGCTCAGCTTCGAGATCGACTTCGCGCACCGGGTGGTCGACTCCACCGGCCAGCGCTTCGAGTTCGACATGGGCCGCGACTCATACAGCCGCGACATCGCCCGCGCCCGCACCTTCGGCTTCACACGCGACGTGGAGATGCTGCGGGCCAACGGCCTGGGCCTGGGTGGCGGGCTCGACAACGCGGTGGTGATGGACGACTGGCGCGTGCTCAATGCCGGTGGCCTTCGCTATGACGACGAGTTCGTCAAGCACAAGATCCTGGACGCCATCGGCGATTTGTACATCGTGGGCAAGCCGCTGCTGGCCTCGTACTCGGCCTTTCGCTCCGGGCACGCCATGAACAACCGGCTGCTGCGTGCGCTGCTCGACCAGCCGGCCGCCTGGGACATCGTCACCTTCGAGGACGTCAAGCAGGCGCCGGCTGGCTTCGATCAGCCCGCGCGCGCCTGGTAGGGCCGCCATGGCGCTGGTGCGAAGCCTGATCGTTGCGATGCTGGTGGCCGCGGGCATCTGCTTTGCCTTGTACGCCGGCACCGGCCAGCCGCGCTACAAGCAATTGGGGCTGGTCATCCTCAAGTGGACGCTGATTGCTGCCTTTGCCTTTTTTGCGGGGCTGATCGTCGAACGCTTGTTTCTGAGCGAGTGAGCCCGGCCTGCCTCAGCGGGCCGTCATGCCCCCATCCACCACGACTTCGCTGCCAGTGGTAAATGAAGAGGCCTCGCTGGCCAAGTAGAGCACCGCGGCTGCAATGTCCTCGGGCTGGCCCAGGCGGCCGATGGGGTAGGCCTGCATCGCCATGCGGCGTCCGTCTTCGGTGGTCGCGCCGCCGCGCAGCCCGATCGCCGCAGTGCCCATGGGCGTTTCAATCAAGCCCGGGTGGACCGAGTTGACGCGGATGCGCTGCGGCGCGAGCTCCAGCGCGCAGGCCTTGGTGAACAAGCGCACGGCGCCCTTGGACAGGCAATAGGCCGTGGCCCCCGCCGCGCCCTTGAGACCCGCCACCGACGACAGATTGATGATGGACGCGGTGCTGGTGGCGCGCCGCGCCGGGTCGGACAGCAAGGGCAGGGCGGCCCGGGTGCCCAGGAAGACGCCCTCGACGTTGGGGCCCATCACCCAGCGCAGGTCTTGGAGTGTGGTGTCCGCCAGTGGCTTGCCCAAAAACACGCCGGCGTTGTTCACCAACACGTCCAGCCCGCCCAGCTGCGCCTTGGCCAGGGCCATCACGCGGCCCCAGTCGTCCTCGCTCGTCACGTCTAGCGCGGCGGCGTGGGCCTTGCGGCCGGCATCCGTCAGTGCCTGGGCCGTGCGTTGGGCGGTCTCCAGGCGCAGGTCCGTCACCAGCACCGTGGCGCCGGCCTCGGCCAGTGCGCGCGAGATCGCGGCGCCGATGCCCTGGCCGCCGCCGGTGACGAGGCAGGCGCGGCCGGTGAGGTCGAAGCCGGCGGGAAACTGGATGGGTGTGCTCATGGCGTGGCCTTTCTCGAAGTCGTCGGGGGAGGGTAGTGGTCGGGTCGATCGCCGGGGCAGTGTGCCTCAAGGTGGCGGCCGCGCCTGTAGCGCGCGCTACGGATCAGCCCGCGCGCCCGGCCCTGTATTGCCCCGTGTTGCTTCGGTTGGACTCGGCGGCCTTGGCCAGCCGGGCGAGCGCCTGGCCGGCATGGGCATGGGTGATCGCCAGGCCCAGGGCGTCGGCCGCGTCCTTGCCGGGCACGCCGGGCAGGCGCAACAGGCGCATCACCATCTGCTGCACCTGCTCCTTGGCGGCGCGGCCGTGGCCGGCTACAGCCCGCTTCATCTGCAGCGCGGTGTACTCGGCCACTGGCAGCTCGCAACTGACCAGGGCGGTGATGCAAGCGCCGCGCGCCTGCCCCAGCAGCAAGGTGGACTGGGGGTTGACGTTCACGAACACGATCTCCACCGCCGCCGAATCGGGCTGGTAGCGCCTCTGCACTTCGCCGATGCCGTCGAACAGCGCCTTCAGGCGCGCCGGCAGGTCCCCGCGAGGCAGGTGGCCGGTGGTGATCGTCCCGCTGGCCACGTAGTCGAGTTCGTGGCCGTGGGCGTCGACCACGCCAAAACCGGTGGACTGCAGGCCGGGGTCTATGCCGAGGATTCGCATGCGAGTGGTCAGTGGAACTGCCGCGATTGTCGGGCATGCCGCTGCCATGATCGTGCGGCTCATCAACGGGCTGCAGCGGGAGGCCGGCATATGTCGACAGCAGGATGGATCGCCCTGGGCGCCGTGTGCGCGGCGCTCGTGTGAGCCGTGTGGGTGTTCAACGCGCTGGTGCAGCTGCGCAACCGCGTCGCCAACGCCTTTGCGCAGATCGATGTGCAACTCAAGCGCCGCCACGACCTGGTGCGCCGCGTTTTCGCATCTGCTGCTGGTGGGGCTGTCGCGTGAGCACGGCGGCTGGCTCGACGCGCATCCGCCGCTGGCCGAGCGCATTCGCCGTGTCTATGGCCGGCCGATGCCGCCGCTGCACCCGGGCACGGGGCGTTCGCTGCCGGCCATCGTGCCCTTTTAGGCCCTCAAGCCGAGCCGTTCACCGGGCGCAGCAGCACCACCAGCGCGCCAGCGCCGCCTTCATCGGCCCGGGCCTGCACAAAGGCCAGCACCTCCTGCTTTTGCGCCAGCCAGCCGTGCACCTTGCCCTTGAGCACCGGCACCTTGCCCGGCGAACCCAGTCCTTTGCCATGCACCACCCGCACGCAGCGCAGGCCGCGGCGATGGGTTTCCCGGATGAAGGCGCTCAGCGCCTCGCGGGCGGCGTCGGTGCGCAGGCCGTGCAGGTCGATCTCACGCTGGATGCTCCAGGTGCCACGGCGCAGCTTGCGCGTGACGTCCAGGCCCACGCCGGGCCGCCGAAAACTCAGCGCGTCGTCGACCTCCAGCAGCGTGCTGGTATCGAACTCGTCGCTGATTGCCTCGCGCAGCACACGCTGGTCGTCCAGTTGTTGCTGCACGGCCACCGGCTTGGGCGGTTGCGGCGCCAGCACGACGCGGCCGTGGGAGGGCAAGGGCCGCACCGCGCCCGCCGCGCGCGTGAACAGGTTCTTTTCGGCGTGCGCGCGCTGCAGCGCCTGCTGGCGGGCCGCTTGCTCGGTGGCGATGCGCTGGCGGTCCTCGGCCAGCTTGCGCTGGATCGCCTGCAGGTCCTGGAGCGACCTGGCTTTCATGATGGGGGAGGCCTCCTGATTCAGCCTTGATGGTAAGGGGTGGAGAAACCGGAAGGCGGACGCGCACACGACAATGGCGTTGTCGCCTAAAGTACAAGGCAACGCGACGAGGAGAGCCCAGCATGACCACTATCGAAGCCCGTTTGATCCAGCGCCTGAAGCAGCTACCGCCGACCCGCGTGGCCGAGGTGGTGGATTTTGTGGAGTTTCTGGCCGCCCGAGAAGAGCGCGCCGCCGCCGCCGCGCGCTTGGGACAGGCCTTCGCCAAGATCGATGCTCAGGGCCTGGCCCCCTTGTCCGAAGACGAGATCGAAGCCGAAGTGCAAGCCGATCGCCAAGCCCGCCGCCGTGGCGCCTGACGGAACCGGCTTGCGTGAGGCTGGTCTTCGATACCAATTTGCTCGTCTCGAGGGTCATCGCCGCGGGCCTGCCACGTCAGCTGCTTGACGCTGCGCGGGCAGGCGAGTTCGAGTTATGCACCAGCGAGGTCCTGCTGGCCGAGCTGCAGGGCGTGCTCGGGCGCGCAAAGTTCGCCAGGCGCTTGGCAGGTCTGACTCCCGATGGCATCGTTGCGGACCTGCGCGCGCTGGCCCTTGTCGTCGCCCCGACCAACGTACCGCGCGTCGTCCCCACTGACCCAGATGACGACCATGTGCTGGCTGCGGCCCCTGGGAAGCTACGCAGGTATTGCGATTGTCACGGCGCGTGAGGCCTTGGAGCGTGTGATGCCCCAGCCGTAGCAAGCGCTATGGCTACATCAACCCATGCTCCGCCATCGAAAACGCCAGCCCCGGCGCCACGATGATGTGGTCCAACACGCGGATGTCCACCAGCGCCAGGGCGGCCACCAGATGCTTGGTGAGGGTCTGGTCGGCGCCGGACGGCTGCACCAGGCCGCTGGGATGGTTGTGCGCCAGCACCACGGCACGCGCTTCGTGGCGCAGCGCGTGCAGCACCACCTCACGTGGGTAGACACTGGTCTGGTCGAGCGTGCCGCGAAACAGCTCTTCCATGACGATCAGCCGGTGCTGGGTATCCAGAAACATCACCGCGAACACCTCGTGCGGGCGGTGAGCCAGGTACAACTGCAGGTAGCGCTTGACCGCATCGGGCGATTCGAACACCTCGCGCTCGCGCAGCTGCTGGGCCATGGCCCGCCGGGCCAGCTCGAGCACGGCCACCAGCTGGCTGCGCTTGGCCGGCCCGCCCAGGCCCTTGACGCGGCCCAGGTCGTCCGCGCTGGCGTGCAGCAGTCCGGCGATACCGCCGAAGGTGTCGACCAACTCCTGCGCCAGCATGAACACGCCTTTGCCGGCCATGCCGGTGCGCAGCAGCAGCACCAGCAGCTCAGTGTCGGACAGGGCGCCAGCACCCTGCGCGAGGAGCTTTTCGCGGGGGCGCACATCGGTGGGGAGCTCAGTCAGCGTCATGGCGGGGCGGGGTTGGCTGGGGCCTTTTGCAAGGCGGGTCCCCGTGCGCAGGCCCGGGTTTCTAGAATGCGGGCTGATTATCAGGATTTCCATGGCCACCTCCGTGCCCCGCGTCGCCGCGGGCTCCTTTCTCACCCTGCATTACCGGCTTGCCGGTCCGGCGGGAACCATCATCGACACCTTCCAGGGCAAGCCGGCCACGCTCACGCTGGGCTCGGGCGAACTTTCACCCGCCGTCGAGCAGCGCTTGTTGGGTCTGGAAGAAGGCACGCGTGCCACCTTCGAAGTGCCGCCGGGCGAGGCCTTTGGCGAGCGCAACCCCGAGATGGTGCAGTGGGTCGCGCGCAAGCTGCTGGTGCAAATGGGCGACCCCGATGAGCGCTACCAGGTGGGCGACGTGGTGCAGTTCCCCACCCCCGACGGCCTGGGCAGCTATGCCGGTGCGGTGCGGCAGGTGCGCCAGGACGACGACGGCCATGCCGATGCGGTGCAGTTCGACTTCAACCACCCGCTGGCGGGACAAGCTGTGACCTTCGAGGTTCAGGTGATCGGGGTGTTATGAGCGGGCCCGATACAAAACCGTCCCCCGTCATCCCCGCGCAGGCGTCCCCCGTCATCCCCGCGCAGGCGTCGCCCGTCATCCCCGCGCAGGCGGGGATCCAGGCCGGGGCCGAGCATAGCGATGGCCCGTTGCGTGCGACCAGCACCTCGCTCCTGGATTCCCGCCTGCGCGGGAATGACGATGAGGCGCTTCGCGGGAATGACGAACGTGCCGTCGTGCTACTGGCCGAGCCGCGCGGTTTTTGCGCGGGCGTCGACCGCGCCATCGACATCGTCGAAGCCGCCCTCGCCAAGTTCGGCGCGCCGGTGTACGTGCGTCACGAGATCGTGCACAACACCTTCGTCGTCAACGACCTCAAGAAAAAGGGCGCCGTCTTCATCGAGGACCTGGCCGATGTGCCGCCCGGCGCCACACTGGTGTTCTCGGCCCACGGTGTCAGCAAGGCGGTGCAGCGCGAGGCGCAAGCGCGCGGCTTCGAGGTGTTCGACGCCACCTGCCCACTGGTGACCAAGGTGCATGTCGAGGTGGCCAAGCTGGCGCGCGAGGGATATGAGTTCCTCATGATCGGCCACAAGGGCCACCCCGAGGTGGAAGGCACCATGGGTCAGCTCGATGCCGGCATTCATCTGGTGGAAGACCTCGCCGGTGTGGCCGGCGTACAGCCCGTGCAGACAAAGCGCCTGGCGGTGGTGACGCAGACCACGCTCAGCGTCGATGACGCGGCCGAGATCATGGCCGCCATCAAGAAGCGCTTTCCGATGGTGCGCGAGCCCAAGCAGCAGGACATCTGCTACGCCACGCAAAACCGCCAGGACGCGGTCAAGATGATGTCGCCCTCGGTGGACGTGGTGATCGTGGTCGGCAGCCCAACCAGCTCCAACAGCAACCGCCTGGCCGAGGTCGCGCGCAAGCTGGGTGTGCCCAGCTACATGGTGGACAACGCCCAAGAGTTGCAACCCGAGTGGCTGCAAGGTCGCCCCCGCATCGGCCTGACCGCCGGCGCCTCGGCGCCCGAGGTACTGGTGCAAGGCGTGATCGAACGCATCCGCAGCCTGGGCGCCGTGTCGGTGCGCCGCCTGGAGGGCATCGAGGAAAAAGTGAAGTTCCCCCTGCCCAAGGGCTTGAAGCTGGACGCGCCCCCCGCATGACCGACCCCGCCGCTTCGGCGCTCTCACTGGACGCCGCCCACGCTCGCCGCGTTCTGCTGGTGCGGGCCATCGAGGAGGTGGACACGAAGGGGCAACTGGTCAGCGCCGTCGAGCGCGAGCAGATCGAGCGCGCGGCGCTGCAGGCCGTCACCGAGGGGCCCGGCGCGTTCGGCGCCACCGGCGTATCCGCCACCCGGGCGCCCAATGCGGCGCGCTTTCTGGACGAACGCGCCCGCCGCGTGCTGGAGGTGGTGGCGCGGCGTGACCCGGCCACTGCCACGCTGCAGCATGCAGAGGGGTGGCAGCGGCGCCTGGCCTGGCTGCTGCCCTTGCTGGCCCTGATGCTGGGCGCCGCGCTGGACCGCATCGACAACCCGCAGCAAGTGAACATGCTGTCGCCGCCGCTGCTGGCCTTCATCGGCTGGAACCTGTGCATCTACCTCGCTTTGCTGGTGAGTGCGCTGCGCGGATGGCGCCGCGGCCCGGGCCGCGGCCCGAGCCGGGGGCTGGGCTGGCTCGACTGGCTCGACTGGCTTTCGCAGCCGCGCGGCCGTGGCGTGCCGGCGGCGGTCGCCGCGCGTTTCCACGCGCACTGGTGGCGCGTGGCGGGCGCGTTGGAGGGACTGCGCCTCAAGCAGGTGCTGCATGCCTCGGCTGCCGCCTGGGCGGTGGGCGTGGGGCTGTCCATCGTGGTCGGCGGGCTGGTGCGCGAGTACCGCGTCGGCTGGGAGAGCACGCTGCTGGACCTGCCGCAGGTGCATGCCGTGCTGCGCACGCTGTTCGCCCCGGTCGTAGCCCTGCTGCCGATCGACGGTTTCAGCCTGGCTGATCTTGCGCGCATGCACTTTCGATCTGGCGCCCAGGTCGGGCAGGGCGAGGCGCGGCACTGGATCGCGCTGTACCTGGGCTTGTTGGCGCTGATGGTCGTCGTCCCGCGTTGCGCCCTGGCGGTGTGGGCCAAGCTGTGGCGCGCCTGGCGGGGCAGGGCGGTGCCGCTGCCAGCGGACGATCCGTATTTCACCGAGGTGCTGGCCCGCGTGCAGCCCGCCCGCGTGCGACTGGCCTGGATGGCCGCCGACGCAACGCTGCGCGCGTTGATGGTGCGGCTGTGGGGACAGGCCTGCGCGCATGCCAGCGAACCCCCCCCCGCGCCGGGCGCGCCCTGGCGCCTGCTGCGCAGCGACAAGGACGACGAGTTGAGCGTGCTCGAATGGGTGCCTTCGGCAACGACGGCGGCAGCAGCAGCCGCGGCCGCCGCCGCCGCGCCGAGAACGGCCCTGCAGCCCCTGGGCAACTGGTTGGCGAGGCTGTGGCGGCCAAACGCGTCGACCCTCGGGCAAGGCGCCGATGCCACTGCACCGCCCGGTGACTTGTTGCTGCTTGCACTGGACAACGCTGCGCAACTCGAATCCCTGCAACCGATCTTGCGAACAGCGAGCGGCCCGGTGTTGTTGCTGGTGGGATCGGGCGCGCCCGAACGCGTTGCCGCGATCCGCGCCAGTGCCACCGCGCTTCACCTCGACTTCGAACTGCTCGACCTGAGCGCCCACGCCGGCTGCTGGGCCTGGGAGGCGCCCTTGCACCAGGCGCTAGCCCGGCGCTTGCCCCCTCATCAGGGCAGCGGCATGGCCCGACTGCTAGCCACCTGGCAGGCCCGTCACGAAGCCCGGCTGCAGGAGGCGATGAGCTTTCTGGCGGCGCCGCTCTGGCAGGCGGCGGGCGAAGTGGAAGACGTGGCCGACGGGCCGCTGTCGCTGCGGCGGCTGGTCAGCGCGGACGAGCGCGGCGCCAGCCAGCATGCGCGCCAGTTGGCCATGACCACATTGCTCTTGCGGCTTGCCGATACGCAGGAACGTGCCCTGGCGCAGATGCGCCGTCTGCATGGTGTCTCCGAAGGGCCGCTGGGCGGGGTGCAGCCAGGTGTCGACCTGCGCTTCACGGTGCGCGAGGCGGTCAACGCGCCGCAGGCCGGCATGGCGGGTGCGGCCAGTGGTGCTGCGGCGGGGGCCACCATCGACCTCATGACCGGCGGCCTCACGCTTGGCGCGGCGGCCGCGTTAGGCGCTCTGGTGGGGGGTGGCGCCGGCTGGGTGGCGGCGGCCTGGAAGAACCGTGCGGCGCCCAACGGTGCGCCCCAGCTTCAACTGAGCGACGACATGTTGCAGGCACTGTGCGAGATGGCGCTGCTGCAATACCTGGGCGTGGCACTGCGCGGGCACGATATGGCGTCGCCGGTGCCCGCCCATTGGCGCAGTGAGGTGGTGACCGCGGTGGAGGCGCAGCGCAATGCGCTGCAAGGCATCTGGGCGGCGGCGCGGCGCACAGGCTACGACGCCGCCCGAAGCGCCGCGCGAGCTGCAGGGGACGACACGTCCCACGGGCCGCAGGCCGAACTGGCGGGCCTGCTCGCCGGCATGGCACGCGAGGTCGTCGCGCGCCTGCGTCCGGCGCTGATGGGTGACGAAGCCCGCCCCGAAGCTTAGGGTTTGGCGTCCGGCGTGATGTCGTCGCGCTGCTGCTGGATGTCGTCCTTGACGTCGCCGTAGGTCTTTTGTACCTTGCCCTTTTGCTCGCGGACGATGCCCTTGACCTCCTGCTCGGTGCTGCCCACGGCCTTGCCCACGTTCTTTTGCACCTTGCCAGCCACTTCGTCGACGCGGCCCTTGACCTGGTCCTTGTTCATGAGGTTTTCCTTTCAATGGAAGTTGAGGAAATCACCTTAGGCCGCGTGCAAGGGCGTGCATGCAGTCCACCGGCTTCGGCGCCTGTGCGGCATGGCCTACGCCTGACGGATCCGTGCTGCCGCGCCGGCGCCGCCCGCGGAGCCTCCTAAAATCCCCCCATGCTAGACATCAGCCTGCTTCGCAAGGACCTCGACTCCGTGGTGCGCCGCCTTAACACGCGCAAGACCCCGCAACCCTTCCTGGACGTGGAGGCTTTTGGTCGCCTGGAAGCCGAGCGCAAGACCCTTCAGACCCGCACCGAGACGCTGCAGTCGCAGCGCAACCAGCTGTCCAAGCAGATCGGCCAACTCAAGGCCAAGGGCGAATCGGCCGATACACCGATGGCCCAGGTGGCTGCCCTCAAGCACGAGCTTGATCAATCCGCCGCGCGGCTGGAGCAGATCCAGCCCGAACTCGCCGCGCTGGTGATGGGCGTACCCAATCTGCCGCACGACAGCGTGCCCGTGGGCGAGGACGAGCACGGCAATGTGATGGTGCGCCAGTGGGGCACCCCGCGCACCCTTGACTTTGATGTCAAGGACCACGTCGACCTGGGCGAGCCGCTGGGCCTTGATTTCGCCGCAGGCGTCAAGCTGGCCGGCGCCCGGTTCACCGTCATGAAGGGGCCGATCGCCCGCCTGCACCGCGCGCTCGCGCAGTTCATGCTGGATGTGCAGACCCAGGAGCACGGCTACACCGAGTGCTACACGCCCTACATCGTCAATGCCGACACGCTGCGCGGCACCGGCCAGTTGCCCAAGTTCGAGGCCGACCTGTTCGCCGTGAAAAAGGGCGGGCATGAGGGCGAGGAGGGCGCGCTGTATCTCATCCCCACCAGCGAGGTCACGCTCACCAACCTGATGCGCGACGAGATCGTGCCCGAGGCCCAGCTGCCGATCCGCCTGACCGCGCACACGCCCTGTTTTCGCTCCGAAGCGGGCAGCGCCGGCCGCGACACCCGCGGCATGATCCGCCAGCACCAGTTCGACAAGGTCGAGATGGTGCAGATCGTCCACCCCGATCACAGCAACGCGGCGTTGGAGGAAATGACCGGCCACGCCGAGGCCGTGCTGCAAAAGCTCGGCCTGCCTTATCGCGTCATGCTCCTGTGCACCGGCGACATGGGCTTTGGCGCCGCCAAGACGTATGACCTGGAGGTGTGGCTGCCCGCCCAAGGCACCTACCGCGAGATCAGCTCGGTGAGCAACTGCGAGGCCTTCCAGGCGCGCCGACTGCAGGCGCGCTTCAAGAGCGCGGCCGGCAAGAACGAACTGTTGCACACCCTCAACGGCTCGGGTCTGGCGGTAGGCCGCACCCTGGTGGCGGTGCTGGAAAATTACCAGAACGCCGACGGCAGCATCACCGTGCCACCGGCCTTGCGGGCGTACCTGGGCGGGCTGGAAACGATCGCCGCCTGAGCGATTGGGGCCGATCCCCGTCGGCTACAATGGCTGGCTTCGCACCACAGCGAAACCATCAAACAGGAGCGGTGGCAGAGTGGTCGAATGCGCCGGACTCGAAATCCGGTGTACGGTTATGCCGTACCGTGGGTTCGAATCCCACCTGCTCCGCCAGTGATCTAGCTGGAACCCTCACCGTTGCTGGATTTTCTGGTTTTCTTTAAATCCCAACCCACATTCCAATGAACATGGCGACTTCAAAGTCATGGCCGTAGGCTTTTGCTTTGCCATGCTTGAGCGCCAACAAGGGGGGGTGGGGTCTTGGCCGTTGCGTTTAAATTGCTGTACCAGCCTATCCCCTGAAAAAAGTGATTAAGCCATTTATGTCGACACTGGTGCAATCAGAGCGGAAACGGTGGTGCCAAGGCGGTTGGCAAGCTTGAGCAAGGTGTCCAAGCTAGGGTTTCCCACGCAGCGCTCCAGCGGCACAGGATGGCTCAGGCGATGCGTCAGCGAGGCGTGACCTGTTCGCTGGCGAGGCTTTAGCAGCGCCCACGGACTGGCACATTTGAGGGCGGCGCATGGGCGCGATGGTGACGCGTTAATCGCATCCCTTGAAATTCCGCGCCTGACAGTCACGCGCCATTTTTTGGGCTTCAGCGATTTGCTGGGAGGTCATGCGCTTGGCAACGATGTCGCGGTTTTTAACGGCATCAGCATCACCCTTGATTGCGCTAAGGTTGTACCAACTGTGCGCTTTTACGTAGTCTTGCACCACACCCTGGCCGTTGGAGTACATATTGCCTAAGTTGTATTGGGCGCGCGCATAGCCTTGCTGTGCTGCTAGTCGGTACCACCTCACTGCTTCGGCGTAGTCTTGCACCACACCCTGGCCGTTGGAGTACATATTGCCTAAGTTGTATTGGGCGCGCGCATAGCCTTGCTGTGCTGCTAGTCGGTGCCACCTCACTGCTTCGGCGTAGTCTTGCACCACACCCCGGCCGATGTAGTACGCATCTGCAAGCCACGACTGCGCCCACGCCTCACCCTTGAGGGCTAGCGGTCGGACGATTTGTACAACGGTGGCGAAGTCGTTGCGGGCATAGGCGGCGAGCGCATCATCCACAGGCCCAGCCCGGGCTGCATTGAGCATCAGCGCGGTTAGCAGTGTCAGCAGCAGTTTTTTCATCTTCACCCCTTGGTTGCCAATTTTATGGCGCGGCCTTGGCGGGATGCCTGAATGCCCATGGTGCTACCGGTTGGGGATCTTGCCACAGGCCAATGTGTGCTGCTGCGGATTCGTTTTCGGCTGCGGCATAGGCTAGGCGGTCATCAAGCGACTGCTCGCGCTGGTAGGCCTTGTAGTGCCAGGCCATGCCGCGTTTGAGCTGCTCCAGGTTGGCGTCTACGCCATCGACCAGAACCTTGCCGACCTCGCGCCCATAGCGGTCCGTCTTGTCGGTGTCGACCATGACAGTTTTGCCGCACACCAGGTCAGACAGGCTTTGCTTGGACTGCTGCCCGTAAGGCTGTGCCTTCTCAGGGGCATCAATGCCGCCGAGGCGAATCTTGTGCTGCACCTTGTTGGCATCCAGCACGGTGATGGTGTCGCCATCGGCCACGCCCACCACGCGCCCTTCAATAGTGGCTGCGTTACAGCTCAGGGCGGAAAAAAAGAGCGCCAGTCCAAAGAATAGAAGGGGACAGTAGCGGAGGTGTTTCATTCGGCCATGGGTATAGATGGTGACCTGCCCCCCCATAAACCGTACCAATCTAAATTCCAGAAGTCCGAGGTTGCAAGATTAGCTGATTCCTTTGACAGACTTGCTGGGATGCCCTGAATCGCACTCCACAAACCGGACAGACTACTTGTTAAGAAGCGGTGGTGCAATACCCTGCCCAAACAAGTTGCGCTGATGGTGCGCAGCAATCGCGGTTCTGATTTCTCGCCAAACCAGACCCCACCGCACCCCCCCCCCCCCGTCTTTGGGCCAAGGTCACCTGCTCGACTCAATCACTGTTTTGCACAGATCATCAAAAAATCTGAGCATCTTTGTCTAACGTTGGACATCAGGGTAGTGTGCTGGACCACCGAATAAACTGCGGTGCGTCCAGCCCATGCCGTAGTCCACTGGTAGATTTCCTGCTGAAACCGTCACTTGGGAGCAGTGACGATCACTGAGACAGGCTTGGTGCCGAGCTTGGCAACCTCTTTGGCTACTGCCGATGCTGGTGACCTGCCCCCATCCAGCCGTACCAGCATGAGGTTAGCGAAGTCCGTCAACCAGGAGAATGACGGACATGAGAAAGAGCAGATTCAC
>CANJQN010000043.1 GCA_947476465.1 Comamonadaceae bacterium
AGTCGACTATCTGTGTCAGCCCGTCCTGGCTGTCGTTGAGCAAGAGGACCGTATAGCCCTGAGATAACTGGGTTTTTACTGAGTCAGAATCGCGCAAACGGGAATCAATGACGACTAGTTCAGAGCTCATGGCTAGGTACTCCAGTTAAGGCAATGATGATCAAGTCCACCGCATTCAGACCTCTTGCGTTGACTCAAACATGAAGCAACAGACCCTTGCCATGGCCGCCGCCGACAACGCCTAGTATGAGCGGTACCGCCGCCCGACCAGGCGCGACACCTTCCTGGCGACGATGGAGCAGATCGTGCCGTGGGCCGCGCTGTGCAAATCGACGCTTGGCCGGTGCCACCGCCCCCCTACAATCAGGTTCGCGTGATCAAAACGGCTGCCCGCGAGCCACGCTGCCGCTTCAGGCCCCAACCTTTTCCAACGACAACATCTCGAGGAGACGCCAGATGAACCGCTTCTTTACAGGTTGGTACAAATTCGTCGTCCTGCTCCTGGCAGCGTCGTCCTGTATCGCAGTAGCCCAGCCTCAAGCATTTCCCGATCGACCGATTACCATCATCGTGCCCTTCGGACCCGGAGGGGGGACGGATCTCCTGTCGCGAACCATCGCGACCAAACTTGGAGAACTGAACGGTTGGACCGTTGCCCTCGATTTCAAACCGGGCGCAGGCGGCGCGGTCGGCATGGCGGAGGCTGCGAAAGCACCTCGAACCGGGTACGTGATGGTCATGGGTGCGACCGACAATCTTTCGATAGCGCCATGGCTCCAGAAGTCATTGAACTACGACGCGCTGAAAGACGTGACGCCTATCGCCAAGGTTGCCGAATCGCCGATCATCTTCGTGACCAGCGAAAGCTCCCCCTACAAGACGCTTGCGGATGTTGTACAGGCTGCGCGCGCCTCACCAGGAAAATTGACGCTCGGCACAGCGGGGACTGGTTCGGTTTCGCATCTGGCGCTGGTGGCATTTGGAAACAGAGCCAATGTTTCCATCACCCATGTGCCCTACAAGGGCGCGGGCCCCATCTTGGCCGACTTGCTGGGCGGGCACATCCAGTTCGCGGCGATGGCGATTCCATCGGCTCTTTCGTTGATCAAATCCGGCAAGGTCCGCGCACTTGGCGTTACGTCGGCGGCGCGCAGTTCCATACTTCCCGACGTGCCGACGATTGCGGAACAGGGCTACCAAGGATTCAAGATCAGTGTCTGGTACGGGCTGCTGGTACCCACCGGCGTTCCCGCACCGGTCATCAATCGACTCAATCGGGACGTCAACACCGTACTGGAAATGCCGAGCGTGCGCGAAGTGATCCAATCGCAGGGTGCGGAAACCGACATCGGCTCTCCGGCCGCTTTCGCGACGACGATCCAATCCGAGTACGTGAAGTGGCGAGATATCGTGCGTGCGTCCGGCCTCAGTCCTGAGTGACCGGTCGTACTCATATTTCCGGTCCCGGCACTTTCCCTTACAGCGAATCACTCAACGAGCTTCGGAACAATCACATGATGGAACTCAGCGGAAAGGTGGCACTGGTAACCGGTGCCCAGCAGGGTATTGGACGGGCAATCGCGATTGCGTTTGCGCAGGCCGGAGCAGACGTGGGGATCAACTTTCTGGACGACTTCGAGGCCGCCAAGGAAGTGGCAGCCAAAGTGGGCGCCACCGGACGCAAAGCGATTCTCATACAGGGCGACGTGAGCCAGGTCAGCGACACCGCCCGGATGGTCGAACGGACAGTCGGTGAGCTTGGCCGAATCGACATCCTTGTCAACAACGCGGGGATATTCCCACGCGTTCCCTTCCTCGACATGCAGGAAACGGATTGGGATCGAGTGCTCGACGTCAATCTGAAGGGGGCCGCCTTCTGCGCGCAAGCGGCGGCACGCGCCATGATCGCAGCCGGCACGCGTGGAACTGTCATCAACATTGCTTCACGCGCAATGATGGGTACCTCCCCGAAAGGCGCTCACTACGCATCGAGCAAAGGCGGTGTCGCGTCGCTCACACGCGCGCTGGCTCTCGAATTGGCGCCGTTTGGGATCCGTGTCAACGCGATTGCGCCGGGACTCGTGGATACGGCTCAGCCGAGATTCGGCAGCACCGAACAAGAACTACAGGAACGCGGTCAGAAGATGCCGATTGGGCGCATGGGCCAGCCTGAAGATATCGCTTCTGTCGCAGTGTTCCTGGCATCCGACCGATCGTCGTTCATTCTGGGTCAGACGCTGCATGCGAACGGCGGCAGCTATCTGGCGTAGAGCGCGCACATTGCCGCAGTGATGAGTTTCGGTGCTATGCAGCCCGTTGCGGACTGACTTCTGGCGGAGGAGGCGGGATTCGAACCCGCGGAGGGCTATTAACCCTCACACGCTTTCCAGGCGTGCGACTTAAACCGCTCATCCACCCCTCCGTGCAGCCTTCGATTGTAGCAGCGCGATTCAGGCCACCCGTGCGCGGCGGGCCTTCTCGGGTTGGGCGACGAGCGACAGCAGCAGGCCAACGTCGGCGGGCTTGGCCCTGTGGAAATCGAAGCCGGCCTTGACCGAGCGAACGCGGCTCTCGGCCTCGCCGTAGCCGGTGAGCGCCACCAGTAACGCGTCGCAACGCGCTGGCATGGCGCCAGCACCGCAGGCACGCTCGCCAGTGCGGGCGCCAGCCATCGTTGCGGCCGGTGCTGCATCACGGCCTGGTGCACGGCCGATGCGACAGCCGGGGCAAGCTCGACTTTCAGCTGAAACTCGGCCTGCGGCGGCGCGCTGGCCGACCGCTTCGCGCTTGACCGTGCGGATTGCCAAGCGCAGCAAAAGCGGTGTGGTCGGACGCGGGCGGCGGGCGGCCCAAAGAAAAAGCCGCCCGAAGGCGGCTTTGCGTGGGCTTTGAAGCAACCCGGGGATCAGTTACAGAGCAACCTTCTTGCCGTCTTTGTAGGTGTACAGGGTGAAGGCGGGGTTCTTGATCTCGCCATTGGGCTCGAAAGCGATGGTGGCGGTGATGCCCTTGAAGTTGGTTTCGGCCAGCTTGGGGGTATAGACCTTGGGGTCGACCGAGTTGGCGCGCTTCATGGCGTCAACCAGGACGAAGGTGGCGTCGTAGGTGTAGGGCGAGTAGATCTGGAAATCTTTAGGGTACTTGGCGTCGTAGCGCTTTTTCCACGCTGCGCCGCCGGGCATCTTGGCCAGCGACGAGCCGCCTTCGGCGCACACCACGTTGCCCAGCGTCGACGCTTTGGCGGCCAGGTCGGCAATCGCGGCGGTGCAGATGCCGTCACCGCCGAAGTACTTGATCTTGGTCATGCCCAGCTGCTGCATCTGGCGCAGCATCGGGCCGCCCTGCGGGTCCATGCCGCCAAAGAAGATCGCGTCGGGCTTCTTGCCGCGGATCGAGGTGAGGATGGCCATGAAGTCGGTGGCCTTGTCGGTGGTGAACTGCTCGTCGACCACCTTGATGCCCTTCTGGACCGCGGTGCGCTTGAACACCTCGGCCACACCCTGCCCATAGGCGGAGCGGTCGTCGATGATGGCCACGCTCTTGAGCTTGAGCTTGTCAGCCGCGTGCGCGGCGAGCCCGGCACCCAGCGCGTTGTCGTTGGCGATGATGCGGTAGGTGGTCTTGTAACCGGGCTTGGTGAGGTCGGGGTTGGTGGCCGCGCCAGTGATGTGGGGAATGCCGCAGTCGTTGTAGACCTTGGAGGCGGGGATGGTGGTGCCGGAGTTCAGGTGCCCCACTACGCCGGCGACCTTGGCGTCGCACAGCTTCTGCGCGGCGGCCGTGCCCTGCTTGGGATCGGCCGCGTCGTCTTCGGCCGCGATCTCGAAGCGCACCCGCTTGCCGCCGATGCTGATGTTCTGGGCGTTGAGGTCCTCGATGGCCATGCGCACGCCGTTTTCGTTGTCCTTGCCGTAGTGCGCCTGCGCGCCGGACATCGGGCCGACGTGCCCGATCTTGACAACCTGCACGTCTTGCGCGGATGCCATGCCGGCGACTGCGGCCAGGGCCGCGACAAGGGTCAGTTTGAGTTTGAATTGCATCAGATGCTCCTGGAGGGTTTTGGGTTGAGACGTAAATGTTTCCCAACGCGGGCACGATATCGCAATTTTCGACCCGACCCACTAGCGTAAAGCCGGATGCCCGCTGTAAGTCTGCCAGGGGGTCTTGGCTGCTAAAGCGCCCTGTCAAGACCCTCCTGGCTGTGCTGCCAAGGTGGCGGCGATGGCCTGGCGAACGCTGCCCTCCATCTCGGCGCGCAGGCGCGGGCCCAGCACGTGGGCCTGCTCCAGCACCAGCTGCGCGATGTGCTCACGGATTCGGGTGTCCAGGTCCACCTCCAGGCGCTGCAAGACCAGTTGAACCAGGCGTTCCTCGGGCAGGCGCGCGCCGCCGTCGGGCATCGGCGAACTGTCGGCGGGACGATGCACCACCTCGGTCAGGGTGGGCACGAATTTGGGCGGCACACGAGGCGCGGACATCACGGGTTCTCCTGGAGGTCGTGGCGCACGATCGGGTGGCCGCCGGCGGCGTAGTGCTTCCAGCGCTGGCGCGCGATGACGCGGTCGGCCTCGTCGGTGGTGACGACTTCGATGACGCGTTCGAAGCCTTCGAAGCCGTCGGGCACGGTGTCGCCGAGGTTTACCAGCACCTCCAGGTGGGGCACGCCCGAAACCGATGGCGCCAGCACGATCGGGCTGTTGTGGAGCACCCCAGCCGACGCCTCCTCGATGCGGCAGTGCGGCAGGAAATCAAGCGGGGAAAAAGTCCACAGCGCCATGTCCAGCTCGCGCAGGAGCGCCGGCGCACCAGTGGCGACCACCTTCTTGCCTGCGGAGGCTGCCTTGCGCAGCAGGCGGCAGGCGTAAGCGACCTTGCCGGGCGCGTTGAAGTGGAAGGCGACCTGCGTCATCCGGCGCGTGAAGCGGCCCGAGAACCAGCGCCGGCCCGCTTGCGCGGTGCCGGGGAGGCGGCCTTGCCGGCGCGCTTGACGGGGGCCTTGGCAAGCGCCTTCGCACCGGGTTTGGCGGCCTTCGCAGCCGCACCCTCGCCCTGCTGCGACAGCAGGTATTGCACCAGCAGCCCCACCGGCCGGCCAGTCGCGCCCTTGGCGGCGCCACTTTTCCAGGCCGTGCCCGCGATGTCCAGGTGCGCCCAGGGCTGCTTGCCGGCGAAACGCTGCAGAAACTTGGCCGCGGTCACGCTGCCAGCGGCGCGGCCGCCCACGTTGGCGACGTCGGCGAAATGGGTCTTGAGGCCTTCGCCATACTCCTCGTCCAGGGGCATGCGCCAGCAAGGGTCGAGCGCGAGCTCGCCGGCCTGCAGCAGCGCATCGGCCAGGGTGTCGTCTGTGGCGAACAGGCCGCTGCGCACATGGCCCAGGGCGATCACGCAGGCGCCGGTGAGCGTGGCGATGTCGATGACGGCGCGCGGCTTGAAGCGCGCCGCATAGGTGAGCGCGTCGCACAGGATGAGCCGGCCCTCGGCATCGGTGTTGAGCACCTCGATGGTCTGGCCGCTCAGGCTGGTGATGACGTCACCCGGCTTGAACGCCCGGCCACTGGGCATGTTTTCGCAGGTGGGAATGAGGCCCACCACATTGATGCGCGGCTTGAGCTCGGCCAGGGCGCGGAAAGTACCCAGCACGCTGGCCGCCCCACCCATGTCGAACTTCATTTCGTCCATGTCGGGCGCGGGCTTGATCGAGATGCCGCCGCTGTCGAAGGTGATGCCCTTGCCCACCAGCACCACCGGCGCCTGCGAAGCCGCCGCGCCCTGGTAGTTCAGGATGATGAAGCGAAGCGGTTCCTCGGAGCCCTGGGCCACGGCCATGAACGAGCCCATGCCGGCCTTGGCCACTTCCTTGGGGCCCAGCACCTCGCATCGGAAACCTGCGGCCTTGGCCAGCTTCTTGGCCTCTTCGCCCAGGCGGGTGGGCGTGGCGCGATTGGGCGGAAGGTTGCCCAACTCGCGCGCCAGCTCGATGCCCAGGGCGGCCGCGCGCGCGGTGGCGAAGTCGGCCCGGGCGGCCGGTGCGTCGGCGCAGCCGATGACCACCCGGTCGATCTCGACGCCTTCGGGCTTGGAACGGGTGCTGACATAGACATAGCAGGCTTCGGCCGCCGCCGCCACCGCGGCACGTACGCCGCGGCCGTCGGCAGCAGCCGGCAGGCACACCACCAGGCGCCGAACGCCGGCGTTGCGCAGCGAGGCCACCAGGGAATACACCGCCGCGTAGATACGGCGCGGGCTGGCGTCGCCGACCCCTGCCAGCACCACCCGCGATGCGGCGATGCCCTGCGGACGCCACGATTGCAGCGTCTTGCCGGGCTTGGTGTCAAAGCTGCGGGCCTTGATCGCGTCGGTCGCCATGCGCGACAGCGGGTCGGCGCCGGGCTTGGCGCCCTCGGGCAGCAGCACCAGCAGGGCGTCGCACTTTTCTTGGGCCGCACCATCGAGGCCGAGGGTCTTGAGTTCGAAGTCCATAATCACCGTGTTCTTTACGCTACTGCTTTGCGCGCCGATGTTATTCCATTCCTCCGTCCGCAAGGAGCTCGCCCGCAGCTTTGGTGCGACGCTGGTGGTGCTGATCACCATCGTCATGACCATGACGCTGGTGCGCACCCTGAGCCAGGCCACCCGAGGCAATGTGAATCCGCAGGAAGTGATGATGGTCATGGGCTACACGGTGGTGGGCTACCTGGCGCCGCTGCTCGCCCTGTCGCTGTTCATCGCCATCGTGGGGGTGCTCTCGCGCATGTGGCGCGACAGCGAAATGGTGATCTGGTTTTCCGCCGGCCGGGGGCTGTCCTCCTTGATCAAACCGCTGTTTGGCTTCGCGTGGCCCGTGCTGCTGGTCATCACCACCCTGGCGTTGGTGGGCTGGCCCTGGGCCAATGAGCAGGCGCAGGGGCTGCGCGAGCGCTATGGCAACCGCGGCGACCTCGAGCGCGTGGCCCCCGGCCAGTTCCAGGAGTCGGCCAGCGGCACCCGGGTCTTCTTCCTGGACAAGGATTCGCCCGACCACCGCACCGGCCGCAACGTCTTCATCGCCACCCTCGACCGTGTCCGCGAAACCATCACCTCGGCCAGCCGCGGTGAGGTGGTCACCGAAGGCGGCAGCCAATATCTGATGCTGTCGGAGGGCCAGCGCATGGAGCGCCCGCTCAACAGCCAGGGGATGCGCCTGAGCGAATTCAAGCAATTGGGCAGCCGCATTGGCGACAACACCGCCATTGTCGGCGCGGACCTGCCGGTCAAGGCCCGTCCCACCTCCGACCTGCTGGCCGACCCCAACGCCGAGCACCTGGGCGAGTTGGCGTGGCGCGCCGGCCTGGCCCTGGCGGCGCTGAATCTCGTGGTGATCGCGGTCGCCGTCTCCAGCGTCAACCCCCGCGCCACCCGCAGCGGCAACCTGCTGTTCGCCCTGTTCGCCTTCGTTGTTTACTTCAACCTGCTGAACCTGGGCCAAAGCTGGATCACGAGCGGCCGCTTCGGCTTTGGCGGCTTCATGCTGGCGCTGCACGGCGGCATTTTCGCGGTGGGGATGCTCTGGCTGGCCAAGCAACACAACAACTGGGCCCTGCCGCGCTGGCGCAAGGCACGCCGGGCGGCCGGGGCCGAGGCATGAAGACGATCCGCCGCCTGGTCTACCGCGAGGTGATATCGGCCGTGGCCTTTGTCACCATCGGCTTCCTGGCGCTGTTCTTCTTCTTCGATTTTGTCGACGAGTTGGGCAATGTGGGCCGCGGCGCCACCCCCTACCGCCTCACCCACGCCCTGATGTACGTCACGCTGCTGGTGCCCAGCCACCTGTACGAGTTGCTGCCCATCGCGGTGCTGATCGGCACCATCTTCGTGATGGCACGCTTCGCGCAAAGCTCCGAATTCACCATCTTGCGCACCTCGGGCCTGGGGCCATGGCGGGCCCTGGGCTCCCTGATGCTGCTGGGCGCCGCCTTCGCGCTGCTTACCTTCGCCACCGGTGACTACCTGGCGCCGGCCGCCGACCGCGCAGCCCAGCTGCTCAAGGCCCGTTACCAGGGCAGCATCAGCGTCGGCCAGACCGGCGCCTGGCTCAAGGAGCGGCAGGCCGAGCGCACCTACACGGTCAACGTGAGCGCCCTCACTGCCGACGGCGCGCTGCGTGGGGTGCGCATCTTCGAAGCCGGCCCCAACGGCATGCTGAGCTCGGTCACCGCGGCCGATGGCGCACGCTTCGGGCAAGGCCGCTGGCTGCTGGACAACGCCCGGCAGCGCCTGTTCGCCACCGGCCGCGATGGCCTACCGGCCGTCACAGTGCGCGAGCAGGCACAACTGGAGTGGCGCACCGACCTCAGCGCGGAGATGGTGTCGGTGGCCCTGCTGCGGCCCGACCGCATGCGCACCCTGGACTTGTTCGAGTACATCCGCCACCTCAAGGCCAACGGCCAGGCCTCACAGCGCTATGAGATCGAGTTCTGGCGCAAGGTGTTCTACCCGCTCAGCGCGCTGGTGATGGTGGTGCTCGCCCTGCCCTTCGCCTACCTGCATTTCCGCTCGGGCAGCATCACCGGCTTCGTGTTTGGCGGGGTGCTGATCGGCATCAGCTTCTTCTTGTTGAACAACGTGTTCGGCTACATCGGCAACCTGCGCACCTGGTGGCCCTGGCTCACGGCGGCCGCGCCCGGCCTCATCTATTCCATGATGTCCCTGGGAGCGTTCGGATGGTTGGTGCTGCGCCGATGAGGGGCGTGATCGTCTTTGCCCACGGATCGCGGGAAGCGCTGTGGCGCGCACCCATGGACGCGGTGGCCACCCGCATCGCCGAACGCGCGCCCGCGTTGGTGGTGCGCTGCGCCTTTTTGGAACTCACTCAACCCGACCTGCCCAGCGCCGCTGCCGAGATGGCGGCGCTGGGTGTGACCGAGGCCGCCATCCTCCCGATGTTTCTGGGTGTCGGCCGGCACGCTCGGGAAGACCTGCCGGCCTTGCTGGCCGGACTGCGCGCCGCGCATCCGAATGTGGCCTGGCGCCAGCTGCCGGCGGTGGGCGAAGACCCCCGCCTGCTGGATTTGCTGGCCGACATCGCCCTGAACTCCATAGACCCCTGATGCATAATGAATTTCTGCTTTAGTAGAAATTCGATATGAACCTTCATCAGTTTCGATTCGTGCAAGAGGCCGCACGGCGCAACCTGAACCTCACCGAAGCCGCCAAGGCCCTGCACACCTCTCAGCCCGGCGTGTCCAAGGCGATCATCGAGCTTGAGGAGGAACTGGGCATCGAGATCTTCGCGCGCCACGGCAAGCGCCTCAAGCGCATCACCGAGCCGGGCCAGCATGTTCTCAAGAGCATCGAGCTGATCATGCGCGAGGTGGGCAACCTCAAGCGCATCGGCGAGCAGTTCAGCGCCCAGGACAGCGGCACCCTGTCGATCGCCACCACCCACACCCAGGCTCGCTATGTGCTGCCGGTGCCGGTGGCCAGGCTGCGCGAGGCCTACCCCAAGGTCAACGTGAGCCTGCACCAGGGCTCGCCCGACCAGGTGGCGCGCATGGTGCTGGATGAAGTGGCCGAGATCGGCATCGCCACCGAGTCGCTGGCCGACTATCCCGACCTGGTCACCCTGCCCTGCTACGAATGGCAGCATGTGCTGGTGATGCCGGCGGTGCACCCGCTGGCCGCCAAGGAACGCATCTCCCTGGAAGACTTGGCCAGCGAGCCGATCATCACATACCACCCGTCGTTCACCGGCCGAACGCGCATCGATCATGCCTTCGCGCAAAAGAAGCTGCAGCCGCGCATGGCGCTGGAGGCGATCGACTCCGACGTGATCAAGACCTACGTGCGGCTGGGCCTGGGCGTGGGCATCGTGGCGGAGATGGCGGTGCGCGACGACGACCCGAACATCACCGGCCTGGTGGTGCGCCCGGTGGGCATGCTGTTCGGCCAGAACGTGGCCCGCGTCGCTTTCAAGCGCAGCGCCTATCTGCGCAACTTCGTCTTCAAGTTCGCCGAGTTGCTGTCCGACCGGCTCGACCGCAATCTGATCGCCAAGGCCTTGTCGGGCCACAAGAATGACTACGAGCTTTGACCGCGTGGGCACTCCCGCCCTGAAAACCAAGCTGCCGGCCGTCGGCACGACCATCTTCAGCGTGATGTCGGCGCTGGCCGCCGAGCACCGGGCGGTGAACCTGGGTCAGGGCTTTCCCGATTTCGCCTGCGACCCGGCGCTGGTGCGGGCCGTCACCGACGCGATGCAGGCCGGCCACAACCAGTACCCGCCCATGCCAGGCGTGCCGGCGCTGCGGGGCGCCGTGGCCGCCAAGATCGAGTCGCTGTATGGCCGCACCTACGATGCGGCCACCGAGATCACCATCACGGCCGGCGCCACGCAGGCCATCCTCACCGCCGTGCTCGCCGTGGTGCGCCCCGGTGACGAGGTGATCGTGCTGGAGCCCGCCTACGACAGCTACGTGCCCAACATTGAGCTGGCCGGCGGCACCGTGGTGCGTGTGCCGCTCACGCCCGGCACCTTCCGCCCCGACTTCGACCGCATCGCCGCCGCCCTGTCGCCACGCACGCGGGCCATCATCGTCAACACGCCGCACAACCCGAGCGCGACCGTCTGGACGCAGGGCGAGATGCTGCGCCTGCAGGAGCTACTGGCGCCCACCGAGGTGCTGGTGATCAGCGACGAGGTGTACGAGCACATGGTGTTCGACGGCCAGCAGCACCACAGCGCCGCGCGCTTTGCCGGCCTGGCCGCCCGCAGCTTCATCGTTTCGAGTTTCGGCAAGACCTTCCATGTGACGGGCTGGAAGGTGGGCTACGTGGCGGCGCCAGCGCCCTTGACGGCCGAGTTCCGCAAGGTGCATCAGTTCAACGTGTTCACCGTGAACACACCGACGCAGCACGGCCTGGCCGCTTACATGGCCGACCCCCGGCCCGCCCTGGATCTGCCGGCCTTCTACCAGCGCAAGCGCGACCTGTTCCGCCAGGGCCTGGCGGCCACGCGGCTGACGCTGCTGCCCAGCGAAGGCAGCTACTTCCAGTGCGTGGACATCTCCCGGGTGAGCGATCTGCCCGAGGCCGAGTTCTGCCAATGGCTCACCCGCGAGCTGGGCGTTGCCGCCATTCCGCTGTCGGCGTTCTACGGTGATGGCTTCGATCAGCGGGTGGTGCGCTTTTGCTTTGCCAAGCAGGACGCCACGCTGCACAGCGCCCTGGAGCGGCTGGCACGGCTGTGAACAGCCGCCACGCCGGAACGGACAGCCGGCCGCGGTTTTAGCACCGGACGCTGTTGCGGCTGTAGGCCGAGAGCTCCCAGACCCGGGCGCGCCCACTGGCCGGGGCGCGCGGGTCGAGGCCATTGCGCGACGTGAGCTGGCCACCGAACTTGCCAAAGAACTCGTCGAACAACACCGCGCCCAAGGTCGCATACGCTGTGAGCGTGTCGCTCGCCGGATCGTGTGACAGCAAAACCGCCGTCAAGGGCTGTTGGGCCGGGCCAGCCAACACCGCCGCGCCTTGCGCCGGGTCGAACTGGCAGTGGTCGGCGCAGCAATGGATCAACCCGTTCTGTACGCCCCGGCGGGCGCGGTCGGCCCGGTAGCTGATCAGGCTCACATCCGCGCTCGGGTGAACCAGCTTGTAGGGGCAGATGGCGCAATACGCCACCACACTGTGCTGCGCCCCCGAGCCGCCTGGCCAGTGATACACCCCCGAGCGCCCACCGGCGGTCAAGGACTGCCCCACCGCGGCCTTGCCCAGGTCCAGTAGAAACACCGGCGTCGCCGCGTAGGGGTAGTGGAACAGGTAGTTGACGTGGGGCGTGAGCTTGGACGCCCGCAGCGCTTGCCCGGCGGCGTCGACCAGCAGGGTACGCCCGTAAGAACGTGGCCGGGCTTGCGCGGCGTATGTCGGCGGCAAAGCCATGGAAAAACCCACCGCGCCGGCGGTGCAGGTTCGCTCCAGGAAGCTGCGGCGGTTCATGGGTGGGGCCGAATGGGAACCCCCAGTGTGCCTCAGCCGCGGGGAAAGGTCGAACAACTGGCGCCGGCAAGCCCCCGGCAGGAGCAGCGGTTTCGCAGCTTTTCCAAAATGCGATTTCAACCAAGGTAACCGCGCTGTGAACTGGCTCGATAGTGCCGACCAGGCATGCAACACACGCAAGACAATCGCTCGGACGCCAGGCGACCGGGGCCGTCACATAAGCGACGATTATGAATACCCGACAACTATTTATTTGACCGAGCAAGCATATGCGCATGTAATTTGTCGACCGAAAGGAAGGCCCATGCCTGAACAAAGCAGACTCGTCGTCAAGAAACTCACGCCCACAATAGGCGCCGAAATATCGGGAGCAGACCTTACCCAACCGCTTGAAAGCGCGGTAGTGCGCGAAATTGAGGAGATCCTGTTCGACAACCAGGTCGTGTTCTTTCGCAACCAGCCGATGACTCTTGAGCAGCAGATCCGCTTTGGAAAGTATTTTGGAGATCTCTATATCCATCCGGCGGCAGGCAAGACCACCACCCCCATTGGAGAGGGAAGGCCCAAGCCCTATGCGTCCGCACTTGAAGACCACCCAGAAGTGATCAAGATCTATGCAGACGAGAAATCCGTCCAGGCTGCGGGAGAGGAATGGCACTCTGACGTCATGTCTGAAGACAAACCGCCGATGGGAAGCATACTGCGCATCGATGAACTTCCTTCCGTGGGAGGCGATACACTTTTCGCAAGTATGTACGCAGCGTATGAAGCATTGAGCGAGCCGATGAAGAGATTCCTGGAGCCCTTTACCGCCGTGCAGGACGGGATGAAAACCTACGGTGTAAAAAGTGCTTTTGACAATTCTCGACAATACCCGCGCAGTGAACATCCGATCGTGCGAACCCATCCGGTAACTGGCCGTCAATCTCTCTTCCTCAGCAGCGCATTCACGACGCGCATTGTGCAACTCTCCCCGTCCGAGAGCGACGCCTTGTTAAAGTTCCTGTTTGATCACGTGAAGAACTCGCTCTTCCAGTGCCGATTTCGCTGGGAAAAAGATTCCGTCGCGTTTTGGGACAACCGCTGCACACTCCATCAGGCGCAATGGGACTACTTTCCCCATCGGCGGGTGGGCTATCGCGTGCAAATTATTGGCGACAAGCCGTTTTATCGGAGCGGTCAATGACTGTGTTCAACACACTGCTGGCGCGCGGCATCCGAGTGGGAAAGGAGCGGGTTCAAAAGTTCATGCAGCTGCATGGAATTCGTGCCAGAGCAAAACGCCGCTTCAAGGTCACCACCCACAGTCGCCATGACCTGCCGATCTCGCCGAATCTGCTTTACAGGAGAGCCACCAGATGAATCATTCAATCCGTAGTGCAACGGCAAAAGTAGTACTGAGCCGCCGAAAGGTTGGCGCGATGCTTGCCGCTTCGACTTTCGCTCCCATGTCATTTGGACAATCAGAGCGTCGCGTTCGATTCATCGTTCCGACAAGCACCGGCGCCTCGATCGATGCGGTGGCCCGCATCATTCAGCCTGGCATGGCCAAGGCGCTGGGCATTCCTGTCTTCGTGGAGAATATTCCGGGCGCATCGAGTGTTGTGGGTCTGCAGACCGTTGCCCGCTCGGCCCCCAATGAGATGACGATCGCAATCGTCACCAACACCCTGGTGATCCTTCCGAACACGATGAAGGCCTATCCCTTCGACGTCGAGCAGGACTTTACGCCCCTCGGGATGTTGGTGTCCATTCCGCTCGGGCTGGCAGTGAATTCCAAAGTACCGGCAGCTAGCGCCAACGAATTCATTGCGTTGCTCAAACGCAGGCCGGATGCCCTGAATTTCAGCTCCCCGGCAAGGGGATCAATCGGTCACTTGGCGACGGAGATGTTCCTGGACGCCGTGGGTGGCAAGGCGACGCACATTCCCTATCAAGGCTCGGGGCCCGCTATGTCGGCCATAATTTCCGGCCAAGTCGACTTCGGTACGCAAGGGCTCTCCGCTTTGATTCCCCACGCCACGAGTGGTTCTGTTCGTACGTTGGGGATCTTCTCACCTTCGCGCAGCCCCGCTGCACCAGACGTGCCAACGATGGAGGAGCAAGGGGTGCGCGACGCTACCGTCGTGGCTTGGGCAACCCTGGTCGGGCCCAAGGGAATGGATCCGGCACTCGTCGCCCAACTCTATGCAGCGGCCGTCAGCGCGCTGGAGAGTCCCGCGATCAAGGAGAAAGTGACGCAGCAAGGCAACGTCATCGACCTGCACAATCCAAGCGAGGCAAGGGCCATTATCGGGCGCGACTTGAAGCGGTTCGCGGCGCTGTCGAAGAAAATCAAGTTGACCGCTGAGTGACTTGAGCCATCTTATGCCAGCAGGCGCCGCGACCTGGCCCGACACCTGCGCCGTGGAGTTCGGCGACGGTGCCTTGACGCGCCTCACGGAAGCTGTCTCCAGGTCGGGAGCCAAGCGTGTGCTCGTCGTGACGGGCGCTACCCTTTCACGCTCGCGCTTGCTTCAACAGCTGCGCTCGCTACTCGGAACAGACTCCACGGTGTACGCCGGCGTAAAGCAGCATGCGCCTTACGACTGCATGGCGGCTGGCGCGAGGGTCGCCAAGGAGTGCGGGGCCGACATGCTGATTTCGTTGGGTGGGGGCAGTGCCACGGATACCGCGAAGGGCATCCGGCTGGCCATCGCGCAAGCGCAGGCAGGCGAATACGAGGCCTTTTTCGAGCGTTGCAGCGAGCGCGCGGCGGTGTCGGCGCAATTTTCTTTCGACAAACCGATGCTGCCGCACATCGCGGTCCCGACCACCCTGTCTGGAAGTGAATTCTCGGGGGCCATCGGTGCGACCGACATACGCACCGGCCGCAAGTTCGCGATCGTCGATCGCATCTTGCTGCCACAGCTCGTCATCCTCGACCCGCGAGCCACACTAGAGACGCCGGCGCCGTTGTGGGTCTCGGGCGCGCTCAAGGTATTGTCCGATGCCTTCGAGGAAATCTGCTCACCGCGTAGCCTGCCCTTCGTCGATGCACTGGCGCTGCATGCCATTCGGCTGATCGACACGCATCTTCTGGATGCGGTGTTGACACCCGCGAACCTGCATTCCCGCGCGATGTTGCAGCATGCGACCTGGATGAGCCAGTCGGTGAAGGGGCACACGGGCTTGGGCATCGTGTGCGCGCTTCGCCACCAAATCGGCGCGCTGTTCGGTGTTCCGCATGGCACCGCTTCTTGCATTGCCTTCGCCGCGGGGCTGGGCTTCAACCGCCCCCTCGTGGACGAGCGACTGGCCACAATCGCCCCGGCACTGGGAATCTCCGCATCCGACGTAAGCTCCGCGGCGGATGCGGTACTGCGGCGCGGGCAGGAACTGATACGTGCTGCTGGCATGCCCACGAGCCTGCACCAAGTGGGCGTGTCAGAAGCCCGGCTGGGCGAGCTAGCCGATGCGGTAATGCACGACCGGCAACTGCGCAATAACCCGCGACAGGTGCGTTCGGTGCAAGAGATTCACCAATTGCTGCAGACGCTAATCTGAATCGTGTCAGTGCGACATAGTCAGCCGTCCCCACAGTGCCCTAAACTGGGAGAGCCCGTCGAAGCGGAGAAGACGGCTGCGGAGATGAAAGCGTGGAACGTCCAGGTGGTGAGTTTCTCGACCAACACGCTTTCGGGATGGAGCGAGAAAGAAAAATTTCTTCGCCGTTGGGAAATCTCACATGGATGATCGCAACATGCAGTTGTCGCGCGCGGTACTCAGCATCTGGAACGACATCGACCCCGAAATTGAAGGCGAATACGAGGCTTGGTACCAGCGCGACCATCTGCGCGATCGCGTCCACACGCCCGGATTTCGAACCTGCCGCCGATACATTCGCGTCGCGGGAGATGGGCGGCAGTACTTCACCTTCTCCGATCTCGACTCCATCGATGTCTGCACGTCCGAGGCCTATCGGAGCCGGCTTGCGAACGCCACCGAATGGACCCGCCGCATCATGCCGCACTTCCGCCGCCTTATCCGCGTGGCGGCTGATGTGACGCTGGAACGCGGCGACGGCATAGCGGGCTTCGCAGCCACCGCCGTGTTCGAGGGCGGGGGCGACCTAGCGCGCGAGGCCGCGCGTGCCGCCATCGCGGCCGCCGCCGTACCGATCATGGAGGACGCTCGCGTCACGCGGCTGCGCATCTTCGAGAACAATGCGGCAGCCAACGGTGTGCCCAATCCCGAAGCCGCCCTTCGCCCGGATGCGCCGCGTACCTGCGAATTGGCAATCGTGCTTGAAGGTTCCGACGAAGTGGCCGTCGCGCAGCATCTCGCCACGCTCCAGGAACTGACTGAACGGCAGGCGCTCACGTCTGCGATGCCGCCCTCGGTCTATCGCCTGCTCTATTCCTCAAGTCTCTGATTTGACGGTCGCGGACTGCGCCCGCCTTCCACGGCGGCCGAAATGCAAGGGCATTTGGGTGGGCTTTCCGGAAGACGATGGATCCAATGAAAAGTTGGTGTCCATCAACATGCCCTCAATCGGCATAGATAGTCAGTGCGAGGCCCCACCACCCTTAGGTCGATCGACGATGCCCAGCCGCTTGGCGGTGTACGGGGCAATCCCGCCAGCTTCGATCAGCGCAAGCAGCCCTTCATCGACGGCGGCTCCCATGGATGACGTGCCACGCGTCAAGTTTTTCGCCTCGCCGCTTCGCAGGTCGAGCGCCAGCACGTCGCCGGTTTCAACGCGATCGTACAACTGGGGCATCGCCAGCGCGGGCAGGCCAAGGTTGATGCTGTCGCGCTCCCACCCCGCAGAAAACCCCTTCCCCAAGACCGCGGCGATGCCGAGGCACTTGAGGGCATTGATCGGCCCGTCGAGATGCTTGCCAGTACCGAATGCCGAGCCCACGACCAGAATGTCGCCCCGGCGCACCTGCTGGACGAAAGCAGGATCAACGTCCTCCAGCACGTGCTGCGCGAGTTCCTCGAACTTGCCGGCACGACCGAGTACGTCGTACTTGGCGGCGAGGAAGTAGGTGCTGCGCAGGTGGTCACCAAACTTCCACACACGACCAGTCAATTTCATGGGGGCTCCACAGCTTTGAAATAGATGTCCGGATTCGCAATGCACCCCTCCAGTGCGGAAGCCGCGACAACGCCTGCGTTGGCAAGATAGATCTTCGCCTGGATACTGCCCATGCGCCCCGGCCAGTTCTCCACCGATCCGGTGATGCAGGTCTCGCCGTCTTCCAGGTGTAAAGGAGACTGGTTACCGTAGAAGCAAGCACCGCAACCGGGCGAAGTCACACTCGCGCCAGCCGCGACGAAGGTGGCGATGTAGCCCCTCTCGGCAGCGACGCGCATCACTTCGGTGGAGATCGGTGTCACAACCATGCGCACGCTGTCCGCGATTTTTCGTCCGGCGAGCACCTCGGCGGCCAAGGCAAGATCTTCCAGACGTCCCGAGGAACAGGATCCAATGTAAGCCGCATCGACCTTTAACCCACCCACCTTGCGCAGTGGCGCGATGCGCGTCGGGTCGTCGGGACCGGAGATCATGGGTTCGAACTGTGAAAGGTCGTACTCAAAAACCGCGTCGTACTCTGCCCCTTCGTCGGCCGCGACCGTTTCAAAGGGCTCGCGCGCACGGGGGGCAAGGTAATCGAGCAGGACCTCATCAGCGGGAAACACCATGGTCATCGCGCCAATGTGAGGTGCGCCGTTGGCAACGGCCATTCGCACGTCCAAAGGCATGCTGCGAATACCAGGGCCGCTGAATTCGATCACGCAGCCTTCGAGTTCGCCAGACAAATCACTCATCAGGCGGAAATAAATGTCCTTGCCGAGCACGCCCTTGGGCAAGGTCCCCGTCAGGTGCACGCGCACACACCGCGGCACCTTGAACCAGGTGTCGCCCGTGGCCATGATAAAGGGCGTCTCCGCGAGCGCCGCCAAAGCAATGCAATTGAAGGCGCCCAGCGTCGCGGCCTGAGTGTCTGCGCCTATGTAAACCGTATTGGGCAACACCCAGCCTTGCTCGGCTGGAATCTGGTGTGAGATGCCCTGGCGGCCCACGTCGAAGATGTTCTCCTTGGGAACGCCATGGCGCTGCGCCCAGTCGCGGATGCGCCGGAAACCCTGCACGCCCAATCCCTGGTGCGGGTACATGAAATGATCGAAAGAAAACAAGACGCGCTTTGCGTCCCACACCTTCACGTCATTGCGGTCAAAAAAATCCCAGTCGCAGAAATGCAGCGAATCCATCATGGAGACAACGTGCACCTTCGCCCAGCCGAAGTCGCCTCGCCCGACACGCTTGCCCGACGCGGCAGAAAAGATCTTTTCAGTCATGGTGCGCCCCATGTCCACCCTTTGCTTTTTGATGGTGGTCGCTCAGTGCGCGTACGGGTACTGAGCCAGGATCCGTTCCTTCTCGGGCAATCCCACCAGCACGTTGGCGTCGGCGCGATCGATCTCATCTTGCGGCAACAGTTCGAAGCGGCCATCCGCCAGCCACTGTGCATACTGAGTCTCCATGAAGCGATGGGTGCGCGACAGCATGTTCGTGGCGAAGATCACTGTTCGCACGTTCCACGCCGACAGCCCCGAGGCCGTCTTCTCGGATCGAACGTTGCCCGACTGCCCGGACCAGTTCTGAGGTGCACCGCCGAGGATCATCAGCGGCTTCGGAATACGCGGGCCATAGCGCTCCAGCCACTCGTTCGTCGCGAAGAGCGGCATGATCGCGTCCGCGCCGGCCTCGCAGTACCTCATCGCTCGTTCGAATGCTTCTTCCTCGCAGGCCTTGCGATCCGTGCTGATGCCGTCGCGCCAGGGCGACATCGCATCGGTGCGGGCGATGATCACCATGTCTTTGTCGACACGCGTGTCCAGCGCCAGGCGCAGGTTGGTGACCATATCCGACACGGGCATCGGAAGCCCGTGCTTCTTCAGCGCAAAGTCTTCCAACTGGATCGCCGCGGCCCCCGCCTGTTCGAACTCACGAATCGTACGTGCGACCTTGAGAACGCCGCCGAACCCCTCGTCCCCATCCGCGATGACAGGCACGGAAACGCGAGCGGAAATTTCACCCAGGCGTTGTGCAATCTCCGAGAGCGTTAGCGTCCCATCCGGGAAGCCGCGCGTGTGATTCACGTAAGAGCCGGACATATACACTGCGGGATAGCCCACACGCTCCGCCAGCCTTGCCTGTCCTGCATCACCCACGCCGGCCGCCACGATGGCCTGGGGGCCATTCAGATGATTGCGCAATGCCTGCCTCGTACTCATCATGATTCAGATTTCCTTATTCATTTTCAAGCCACAGGCATGAGTACGCCTCGAAGGCCAATCCGCGTCAATTTGATAATGCCAGTTCATCCATAGTGTTTTGCAGGACTTGGTGCAGGACTTTCGAAAAGGTGGTCGCCACCGCGCTCGGCTTCGCGTCCGTACGCGTCACCATGCCCACACTGCGAAGGCCACGCCGGCCCGGAATCGGGATGCAAGCGAGTCCCCGGGTATTGACCCCTACGAGTGCATTGGCAGAGGTAAGCGTCACGCCCATCCCGCGGCGGACCATGGCCAAGGCAGTGGCAGGGTGCTCCACCTGCACCGCAGGTGTAGAGAATATTTCGCCCAGCGCATTGAATTCGCCCGGCAGATGCCCGGGCCAGGCAAGGATGAGTTCGTAGAGCGCAAGCGATCCGAGGTCGGCGTCCTTGAGCGTGAGTGGGTGGCCGCGGGGCGCGACTATCACAAGGCGATCTTCGACCATGCGCTCGAAACAAAGTTCGGATTCGTCACTTCGCATCGTGCCGACCCCCAGGTCGACCTCGCCCTGGCGCACCGCGCGAAGGAAGTGGTAATAAGAGCGCTCGATAAGCTCAATCCGCACACCGGGTCGCTGCGCGTGGAACTGCGCGATAGCGGGCGCGAGCAAGCTGCACGCTAGGGTCGGCAGTGTGGCAATGCGAAGCCGCCCGTATTCACCCTTGCCCGCGGCCTTGGCAAATAGGTAGGCTTTCTCGATTTGGCCGAGCGACCCCTTGATCTGCTCGTAGAACTCGCTGCCCGCTTGGGAAAACCGGGCGCTTCCGGGACCGCGGTCGACAAGCGTTACGCCAAGGTCGCTTTCAAGTTCCTTGATGAGCGTCGTCAGCGAAGGCTGCGTGACAGACAGCCTGTCGGCCGCCGACTTGAACGAACCTGTTTCCGCCAGGTCCGCGAAACCGCGAAGCTGCCGGTACTTAATGTTGTTGCTCGCCATCGTCGAATTCTTAATCAATCTACTCCAAAAATCAACTTGACGCGGGCTGGACTTCAACGCGCTAATGACAAACAAAGTAGGAGAGTGGAGATGGACCGGTCATACGATAGGAAGTTTGTCGTCCTTCCCGAAACCGTGATCGTCACCGGTGTGGCATCCGGCATGGGACGCGCGGCCGCGGAGATTCTTGCATCGAATGGCGTGCGCAACATGGGATTGATTGACAACAATGCCGAAGGCCTGGCGCAGACCGCGGGGGCAGTCGAAGCCAAAGGAGTCAAGGTGCATGCGATTGCCCTCAGCGTCGCTGACCGCCTCGCCGTCCATGCGGCCTTCGAAGCCCTGGCCGCCAAGTTCGGTGCGCCAGACTCGCTACTGCACTTCGCAGGCATCAGCTCACGCGTGCCGTTCGACGAGATCGACGACGAAAACGCAGATACCGTGCTGGGTGTGAATCTTAAAGGCAGTATGTGGGTTGCACAGGCGGCACTGCGGCAGATGCGCAAGGCTTCCAAAGCAGGCTCCATCGTATTCACCGGCTCTGTGTCGGCGCGGCGTGGCCCGGTGCATGGCAACGTTGCCTATGCATCGTCCAAAGGCGGGGTGAACACGCTGACGCGTACGCTCGCGCGCCAATACGGCCCCTACAATATTCGTGTGAATGCCGTCTCGCCGGGTCAAATCTATACCCCTCTGCTCAGCAAGGGGTGGGGCGACGATGCCGACGTGATCAAGGAAAAGCTGCGCGTGCGCGAGGAAGTCGCACGAACCGAAGTTGTGCTTGGCCGCATCGGTCAGGCCCACGAAGTGGCACGGGCCGCAATCTTCCTGGCATCAGAGGCATCCAGCTACATCACGGGCGAGATTCTCGAAGTTAACGGCGGCTTCCATTTCGACTAACCTTGCTAATCAAACAATGAAACGTTCAACCTCCTCTCTCCTCGTGCTGTTGGTGGCCCTCGTGGTGACACAGGTCCAGGCACAGACCTTTCCCTCCAAGACCGTGCACGCCGTCGTCCCCTATGCCGTGGGCGGAACCGTAGACCTGCAGGCGCGTCTTTATTCCGACAGGCTCAGCCGCCTGTGGAACGTGCCCGTGGTGGTGGAGAACAGGGCAGGCGCCAACGGCAACATCGGAACCGATTACCTCGCGCGCGCGGCGGCCGACGGGTATACCTTTGGCGTCATTTCGAGCCAGCACGCGATGGCGCCAGCATTGTTCGCCAAGCTGCCCTTCGCCTTGTCAGACTTCAAGGCGATCAGCGTGACGGCACAGACGCGCATGGCTTTGCTGGTTCGGTCGGACTTTCCCGCGAATACCGTGGCAGAACTCATCGCCTATGCGAAGGCGAATTCAGGCAAGGTCACGGCCGGGATCGCGGGCCCTGCGACGGCGAACAATATCTGGCTCAAGATGTTCGAGAAGTCCACGGGAACACGCATGCTTGCCGTACCTTATCGGGGATCAGGCCCCGCGCACATCGAACTCATGGCGGGACGGTTGGACATCATGTTCGACGCGCCGGGTGCGGTGCTACAACACATCCAGGCGGGAAGGATCAAGGTACTCGCCATGGGTGGCAGTGGTCGGGCAGACATCCTGCCAGCAGTGCCTTCGCTCGACGAGGCTGGCTACCCGGCCGGGAAACTGATGGCGTCCTGGACTGTCGTCCTCGTGCCAAGCAAGACGCCGCCAGAAATCGTTGACAAGCTGGGCAGAGACTTCATCGCGGTGCTCAAGGATCCCGACGTCAAACAGCGCCTCGCAGCCGCTGGCCTGGAAGTGCTCGGCTGGGAGCCTGCGGAATCGGACAAGCACGTGTTCCGTGAAGCAGACCGCCTGACGCAGCTCATTCGCGAGTACAACATCGTCGCGGAATGATCGATCGGGCGGGACCGGATGGCCGTGCAAGATTAGGGCGACTCAGCCGATCGCGTCGGTGAGTCGAGCCACATCCTGCATACCTTCAAGTTCACGGAACATCTTGACCAGACGTTCTGCGCCCTCGACCTGGTCGGCTCCGCGGGAATGGGTAACGCAGCGACGGAACTTCTGCGCGAGCTTGTCGAAGTCCAGGGGATCGTCCAGGCCGCCCGGCGGCACGACACGCAAGCCCGAATACGTCGTGCCGTTTTTCATTACGACGGTCATCGCTGCGGGCGTGACACCGCGCCCATATTTCTCTTCCAATTCCGAATCCACGCGCGGTTTGACCTTGGCAGCCAGGCGCAGCACCTGCGGGTCGCGCATCGCGGCGTCGGAGAGGTCGTCGATGAAGAAGTCGCGCTTGGTGAAGGCGGTGGCCACAAGGAAGGGGATGCTGAACTGGGCGTCGACCACAGTTCGGGGTTTCGTCTTCACCTCCGGCGGAACGCACACGACGCTGTAGCCTTCGACGTTCACCCCAACCGTGATCTCTTCAATCTGCTGCGGATCTATCGAATGCTCACGCGCCAGTTGCAGCGCGACATGAACCGCGCTGTGCGTGTTGCGGCACGATGGATATGGCTTATACGCCAGGTCTTCGTGTTCGTAGTGGCCGCCCAGGTCTCGCAGCAGAATCTGCGAGTCGAACTGGTCGCGCATGTAAACGCGTGAGAGGCCGTGAGCACCGTCGAAGGTATTCGTAGTGCCGGTGATGCCCGCCGCCGCCAACATGGAGGACATGACGCCAATGCGCGCGGAGAAGCCGGGCTGCATGCGCTTGGAGAGTGCCCCGTCAGGCATGCACTGGCAGTTGCCGGCGGCTTGCGCGTATGCGATCCCCATCGCATGACCAAGGCGCTCCCCATCGAGCTTCATCAGCTTGCCGGCTGCCACGGTCGCGCCGAAAAGCCCGAACAGCGCCGTGTACGCCCAGCCGGTCTTGACGGGTGGCAGCAGGCACGCCAGCGAGAGCCGAGTGGTCACCTCGAGGCCCGCCGCAACTGCGGTCATCAGTTCCTCTCCGGTGACGCCGCCGAGTCGGTCGGCGACAGCCAGCGCGGCAGGCACGGTGGACACGCCAGCATGGACGATGGCGCCGTCGTGCGTGTCGTCAAAATCGAGCGCGTGCGCCATGGTCCCGTTTGCGAGTGCGGCTTCGGCGGCCGTCGCCTTGCGGCCCGTCCCCCACACTCTGGCCTGGGGCACCGGGTAATCATCGAGCACCATGCGTGCAACCTCCCGGCAGCCCGGCGCGGACGCGCCGGCAATGGCGCATCCGATGGTGTCGAGCAGGTTCCGGCGGGTGGCCTCCACCGCCGAAGCAGGCAGGTCCTTGAAATTGAGCGCGGCGACGTAGTGAGCGATAGTTTGGGAAGAGTCCATCAGCCGAAGCTACCAGCGGCTCTCCCCGGATGCAATTTGGAAATTGGTCCGAATTGATAGTTTTTATCGGGGCTCAGGCGTTGCGCAGCGGCTTCTTCCGGCTTTCGAGGAGGTCGTCGACGAACCGCTTCGCCACAGGACTCAGCTTCTTGTCCTTGTGCATGATGATGCCGACATCACGAACCGCGAGTGCGCTGTCGACCCGGATCGTTGCGAGGCCCTCTGTGTCTATTGCCTCCAGTGCACTCGTCGCGGTGACCGTCACCCCCAATCCACGTCGCACCATTGCGATTGCGGTGGATGGGTGTTCAACCTGCAGCGAACGCGAGAGATCGACCTCGAGCAGGCTCAGGATCTGCGGCTTGGGGCCCGCGGTAACCATGACCATTTCGTGATGCGCCAACGACTTGAGTCCTGTGCCTTTTTCCGTTATCGGATGGCCGTTGGGTGCGACGATGACCAGGCGGTCCCGGAAAAGAAGCTTGAAAGTGAGCTCCGACTCGACAGTGCGCAGGATCCCCACGCCAAAATCAACCTCGTGCTGCCGCATTGCAAGCAGAAAGTTGTAATACGTCCGCTCGATCAGTTCGATCTGCACGCCTGGAGAGTTTTTGCGGAAATCTCCAATCGCCGGCCCAACCACGCCTGCTGCGAGCGTGGGCAGGGTGGCAATGCGGATGCGCCCATTGCGCGTCTTGCTCGACGTCTTCGCGGCGCTGTAGGCGTTATCGAGCTGCTCAAGCGAGCCTTTGACCTGCTCGTAGAACTCGCGTCCGATATCCGTGAGCACCACGCTGCGCGTCGAGCGCGTGATGAGCGTCACGCCGAGGTCATTCTCGAGCCCCTTGATCAGGACGGACATCGACGGCTGCGTTACGGCCAGCCGGTCCGCAGCCTCCGTGAAGGATCCGGTCTCCGTCAGGATGACGAACGCCTTGAGCTGCCGGTACTTGATATTTTGTGCCATGACAGGGTCCCACCGGAGACCCCACATCTTACGCGTTGCCTATGTGACGGGACCCAAGGCGCACGCGTGCGTCGCGGCCAAGTAGCCGAAGACAAGCGCCGGGCCGAGCGTAATGCCGGGCCCCGGGTAGCTGCCGTTCATCACCGACTGCATGTCATTGCCACAGGCATAGAGGCCGGCAATGGGCGAGCCGTCGGTCGACAGGACGCGCGCGCTCTCATCGGTCACGATACCGGCCGCCATACCGATATCGGAGGGGCGCACTTGCACCGCGTAAAAGGGCGCGTGCTCGATCGGCCCCACGCAGGGGTTTGGAGCCTGGTCCACATCTCCCAGATGGCGCTGGTAGATATCCGCGCCGCGATGAAACTGCGAATCGACACCCTGGCGAGCGTCCTCGTTGAAGACCCGCACAGCTTCCCTGAAGGTCTCACTTGGTAGACCCATCGCCTGAGCAAGATCGTCGAGCGTGGCAGCCTCTCGCAGGTAGCCACTCGCGACATGCCGATGCAGGCGCAGCGCAAAGGGCTTCACGCGGCCCAGCCCGTAGCGCCAGAGGAACACGCGGTCGCAGATCAGCCATGCGGGAACAGCCTGGGCTTGGTCATTGAGCTGAGCGCGCACAAACTCGTGGTATGAGACTGCCTCGTTCACGAAGCGCCGCCCTTGCCCGTTGACCGCGATGAGCCCGGGCTTGGCCCGGTCAGCGACCGTGTGGGGGTAGACACCTCGCGACCCATCATCACGAGTGAAAGTCGACGCCGGCGTCCACAGGCCCTGCCGCGTGGGCGAGTCGCTCAGGCATGCGCCCACGGTGGTCGCAAGGCTGGCGCCGCAGGGAACCTCTTGACTGCCCATGGTGGCAGTGAGGGAACCGGCGAGCGCCGGGACGAACTTGGCGCGCAGCTCGCCCGCGTGCGAGAGCCCGCCGGTTGCGAGAATCACTGCGCGAGAGGCGCGCAGGAGCCTGGTAGTGGTTGCACCTTCCGACCTTACCTCTACGCCGACTACGCGCCCAAGCTCCGTTCGAAGCGACTGCACCGCCGTTCCCGTGCGCACCTGCACCCCCAGGTCCAGCACCGACTTGAAGAGCCGACCCGCGAGCGCATTGCCAAGCACGAGCGTCGTTCCCCGCGGATGCGTCAGGCGTTCGCGCGCATGGCGCATCAGCAACCGGATCACGTGCCAGGTGGAACCCAGCGACCGTCCGACGCGCCGGAAATGGGGAATGTCGGGGCGCGCGATCATCATCCCTCCAAACAGCATGAATTCAGGCAGCGGCCAGCACAGCGTCGCGAACGCGGGGCCAAGCTCGCAGCCATTGAAAGGCACAGGCTCCAGCACCCGCCCGCCCGACGTAGAACCCGGCATGTCAGGGTAATAGTCGGGATAGCGCAGCACCGGCTGTAGCCGCACGGAGGTGTTCGCTTCAAGGAAGCGCAGTGCCTCGTCGCCGCGGGTCAGGAAGGTTTCAAGCGTTCGCGCATGCTTGTCAGCAGGAACCGTGTGGCTCAGGTAGCGGCGCGCCTCATCGAGGCTGTCCACAAGGCCGTGTGCGGCCATCTTGTGGTTGGCGGGAATCCAGACCATGCCACCGGACACGGCAGACGTCCCTCCGACTTTCTGGGCTTGTTCGAGCAGGATGACGCGCTGGCCCCGCGCCGCGGCGACTGCTGCGGCCGCCATGCCTGCCGCGCCTGCGCCTATGACAATGACATCAGCGGACTCGTCGCCCTTGACAGGTTGGCCCAGGCCACCGTGCTCGTGAGGCGCCCGCTGTCGGCGTTCTACCAGGATACTCATCGTGCTGCTTCTCGTGGTGCAAGTGCGAATGGTCAAAAGTACTCTTCCGTCCCCTGCAGCGTCAATTTGATTTGATTGCCGCATTGATGGTCGGTATTCGGTACCAAGGCAATGGACGGGCCTATGAATGACACCCGGAAATCAAATCGACATCCGACGGATTGTTCCATAGAGTCTCCTCGTCACGAAGCTGGATGGCAAAGGAAGTGCATGTCGCGGGATTTCGATAACAGGGTGGCATTTGTCGCCGGCGCTTCCGCAGGAATCGGCGCAGCGGCCTCGAAGAGGCTGCCGGCGCGACGCGCGCGCGTTGCGCTGCATTACCGTTCCAGGGCCGACGACCTGGTCGACCTCACCATAGCAACCGAGCTGCGCTGCGTCGGCTTGCACGCTTAGTCCCCATCTGCGCCCACCAAACACAGGAGAACAACTTGGAATTCCAATACAGTGAGGAACAACGCGCAGTACGCGACATGATGAAGAGCTTTGCCGCGCGCGAAATCTTGCCGCAAGCAGAGCACGTGGACAGATCACAGGAGTTTCCGTACGAGAACTGGAAGAAGCTCGGCGAACTCGGCGTGATCAACATGAATCTTCCGCAGGAGGCGGGGGGCTCGGGGGCAGACATGCTGACCCAGTGCATAGCGATAGAAGAAGTTGCCTATGCAGACTCCAGCTACGTGCCCACGTTCGCCGCGCAGCAGTCCTCGTGTCGCCATATCCTGCGTTACGCGAGGGAACCGCAGCGTTCGCAGTGGATCGAGAAATTCGTCAAACCCATTTGCCGCGGTGACGCCTGGGGCGCGACGGCCCTGACTGAGCCGAATAGTTCCTCTAGCGATGCCGGCTCAATGCTTACCACGGCGGTTCGGCAGGGCGACGAGTGGGTGATCAATGGCAACAAAATGTACTCGACGGCCGCCGGGTTGAAGAATACGCTTTTCGTCATCGTGTGGGCCATCATTGACAAGGAAACGCGCGCGAGCAGAATGTTCCTCGTACCAAGCCACACGCCCGGCATGGTGCTTGGCAGGAAGCTCGAGAAGCTCGGGTTGCGCGGCGCCGAAACTCGAGAGATTTTCTTTGAGGATTGCCGTGTTCCGCTCGAGAACATCCTCGACAACGAAAAGTCCGCCGAGATCAGTCCCGTCGGCGACACGCAGTTCCATAGCCGCCTGTTTCACGCATCGAACGCCCTCGGGCTACAGCGGTTCTGCCTGGAGGAGGCGCTGCGCTTCGCCAAGGATCGGAAGACCTGGGGTGTCCCTCTTTCAGAACGCCAGCTTATCCAGGGATGGCTAGCGGAAATGTCAACGGACATCGAGATCAGCACGCTGCTGAGAGACCGCGCCGCGTGGCGCTACGACCGTGGTGAGCTCGGGGTCGCGGAAGCCGCGATGGTGAAATACGTCTGCGCGGAGAACGCGCTCAAATCCGCGAATTACGCAACGGACATTTTTGGCGGCATGGGCTATCTGGAGGGTGTCCCCGTGGTGCGCCGGCTGCGCGACGCTAAGGGTCTCACCATCATCCTGGGCGGTGTCACACTTTTTAAGTGGATTATCGCCAAGGAGATGGGCTGCTGAGTTGAGGACGCTAAAGTTCGGGGTTGGCGTGACAAGCGCCATGCAGCAGAGTTCCTTGCGTGAGAGCGCAAGCATACTGGGCTGGCTACTTCCTTGACCGCTTCAAAACGTGGCCCGAATCTTTCATCAACATCTTGGAGAATGCTTGCGCCGACGGGCTGAGCGTCGAGCCACGCTTTTGAATGATCCCGAGGCTGCGTATCGCGTAAGGTCCCGGAATCGGTATGCAGTGAAGGCCGTCCAGGCGGACGTCGGTAAGGACGCTGGAAGGCAGGACAGTGATGCCCATCTGCCTGCGAACCATCGCAAGTGCTGTGGCTGGTTGTTCAACCTGGACCGTCGGCACTGTGCGCACTCCGATCATCTTGAGCGCAGGTATCGATGGGCCGGCCTTGACGATGACCAGTTCGTACCGGTCAAGACCCTTCATGTTGAGCCTCTTGGTGGCCAGCGGATGCCCTTGCGGCACGATGAGCATCAGCGAGTCATTGAACACCGGCGTGAAGATCAGGTGCGGGTCAGGATGGAGCAAACTGCCGATCCCGAGGTCGACTTCGCGCTGCCGGACAGCGGCATGGACCTGCTCGTACGTCCGCTCGAAAAGGCTGATCAGTGTGTCCGGGTACGCGCTATGGAATTCAGCGAGTTTGACGGTCATAACTCCAGCGGCCAGCGAAGAAAGCGCCGCGATCCTAAGCACTCCATGGTCGCCGCGACCCAATTCCTTAACTTGCCGGTAAGACTCCTCCAATTGTTCCAGCGAGCCCTTGATCTGCCCGTAAAAACCATGGCCCGCCACGGTGGGAACGCAGGCGCGGGTAGACCGGTCGAACAGGATCACACCGACGTCCTGCTCCAGTCCCTTGATGAGATTGGAAAGTGCCGGCTGCGTAACAGCCAGCCGGACGGCAGCCGCCATGAACGAGCCAGTTTCGAGCAAGGCTATGAAGGCCTTCAGCTGGCGGTACTTGATGTTGTCGGACATTGGAACTACTGGGTTACGGCAGCGCAATCGATGTCATTTCAACAGGAACTGCAATGAATGAACCTTTAAAACTGAGAGACTGGCTTGTCGGCACGAAGGTGCTTCAGGTGGCCGGAGTGGGAGATGCGGGGCAAGCCCGACTGGTGCAGGAAACGGGATTTCCGGCGGTGTACATCTCCGGCGCGTATGTCAATCATACGCGTGGCTATCCCGACGGCGTATTGACACTGTCCGAGATTGCATCACGGGTACGGGAAGTCGCGGAGCGAGTTACGATTCCCGTCATTGCCGACGCCGACGAAGGATTCGGCGGTACGCTGAAAATAGTGCGTACGGTGCATGAGTTCGAGAGAGCCGGCGCTGCCGCGATCCACCTGGAGGATTTTGCGACCAAGAAGCACGGCATTCCGATGTCGATCGACAAGATGACCAACAACTTGCACGCGGCTCTTGATTCACGGGCAGATTCCCGTTTTGTCATCATTGCGCGGACAGACGCGATGGCACCCTGGCGCAACGGTGTGCGGACAGACCGTTCGGCGTGCGAGGAGGAGGCATTCGAGCGCGCATTGGCCTATTGCGAAGCCGGCGCTGATGCAGTTATGCCCATGTACGCATCTAACGACTGGCTCGCCAGGTACGGCAAAAGAGTTCCCAGACCATTGGTGGTGCTCGGTGGTGCACCGAAAAATTGGGGCGACAGCAAAAGCGTGAGCAGTGTGCCGGAGTTCAGCGCGGACGAGCTTGCCAACTACAACGTCAGGATTCTCATCTATGCGACCAATATGCTGTCACGCAGCTTCGCCTTCATGCGACAGCAATACGCGGGCTGGTTATCAGAAGGAAGATTCGACGTCCGACCGCAGGACGAACTTGACAGGGCTGCTGCCAATGCGTTGGTGGGACTGGCAGAGAAGGAAGAGCTTTTGAGAAAATACGGGGAATAAGGACATCGCGGTCGAGGCGGGTCTGGATCGTCGCCAGGTGGCGCTGTAGCGTCAGCGCTTCTTGGCCGGCGGCGTCGATGCGCTTCGCAAGGATGCCCCGCGTAGCGGTCGGCCGGCCACGGTCACGGCCGAGTGTTGGACGTGGTGGGCCTGTACATGAATCCGCCCGAGCACGCCCTGGTGCTCAGTTGCGACGAGAAGAACCAGATTCAAGCAGTGGGCCGCTTCCGGCGTAGGTTCAGGCTGCGGCTTGAACCAGCCCCACCCTCACATTGAAGCTGTCGCAGGCGGCCTCGAAGTTGCAGATCTCGGTCAGCGCGTCGGTCAGGCTCCTTTCGCCGGCATCCATCAGCTTGCTGGCCAGGTGCTAGGTCAGTGGTTTCAATCGACCGAGCATGGCCTTGGTCTCGCTGTACAGCCGCTCGCTCTGCGCTTCCATGATGCTGCGGGTTTCTTCGTCGACATTGCGATTGCGGGCGCGCCCCGGCGAAACGCTGGTCGAGGCGCTCTACCATGGCCAGGCTGGCCAGGCTGAGATCAGCAGGGCCACCGCCACCACCATGAGCTTGGCGGCAGTGCTCTGGATCACGAACCACTCGCGCAGGCGCGCGGCGGCCTTGCGCAGCGCGATCCACATGCCGCCTTCGGATTGCGCATCCTCACTGTAGTCAACCGGCTGGGAGCTTGCGGATAGATCCGACATGGTCTCTTTCATCAGGGCAGGGCCACAAAACTTGTCGGTGCCATCCTACAGACGCGCTGGAAAAACAGGGGTATCCGCTGCCGTTACGGCCCAGTCAGGCACTGGTCTCGTGACTTATTCCCGAGGGAACCGACGCGCCGGCGGCGCCTCCAACCAGCGCCGGGTCTTTTTTAAGTTTCTTCCCCGGCATTTATCCCCCGGGCCCTTCAGGCCGGGGGATTTTTTATGCGCGGAAGGTCGTTGCTCGCGCCTGCAAATGGCTTTCTATCGTGCGGGTCTCGTCGGCGGCGACCTGCGCCTGCGCAGCAAATTCCCGCCACCGCCCAACCGCGGAGCGCACGCTGTCGATGACTGGCGACAAATCGGCCAGTAGGTCCAAGCGCTCGGCCACGACTCGCGCGTCGACCGTGGTGATCCGATCGAACTTGCCATTGATCGACATCTGGTGCGCCTTGACCCACTCGCTGTCGGGCCGATACGCATGAGTGATGTCATAGGCCGGCGCGAGCTCCCACGGACCGTCCTCGCGCATCAGGAACGAGAAATTTTTCGTGTGGTCGTCGTTGTTGGCGGCCAGCACATTGAAGACCATGCGCCGCAAGATCTGCACCATGGCCGCACGGCCGAGCCCAAGGGTGTGCGCCGTCTGGAACAACTGGTTGTAGCTATGGGTGGCCACCTGCTTGTAATCGAGGTGGGAGAGCGCACACAGTGTCTGCATGTGGTGGCGCTGGCTCCCGGTGCGGTCGAAGCGGCGCGTCATGAAGTGCGCCCGCCCGTTCTCGTGGAGCAACCGGCATGGCGACATGTCGATCCCCGCGGCGGTCGCCATCATGTAATAGGCGTATTCGATGCGGCCGTAGCTCCTGGACGGACCCAGCTGCTGATCGGTGCCCATGCCGTCGAACTTGAGCAACCAGGCCTCGAACCCATCGGGAATGTCGAACTGCCCGGTGCGAACCTCGTCGGTGTTCGGGCGCCACGCGATGGTGGCTTTGGCACGAGCGCCGCCGGCGGACGTACCCACCTGGATGATCTGCTTGAGGGCCTTGCTGGCGTGATCATCGCCGTCGAAGTGGCCCTGTACAGCCCGGCGGGCGGCGTTCACCAGTTCACCCATCTCGACGGCTGTCGGCTTGCTCGGCGACGGCCCCCGCATCGGCCCAAAGGTCAGGGCGCCCATTGCGCGCTTGCCCATGTAGGCCAGTCGGTCGAGCGCGGTGACGGCTTCCTTGGCAAGGCCGCGATCGGCCATCCAGGCGTCGATCAGTGCATTGCCGAAGTCATCGGGCAGAGCGTCGGCCAGCAAGGCGGGCAGCCGTTTGAACGTGGCCTCGGGCAGATCCGTAAAGATGAAGGGCTCGCTGGCGAGGGCCAGCGGCATGGCGATGGGGGCCAGCTCGATGCCGGTCTTCACCCACGCGGGGTCGTACATGAAGGCGTAGGCATTTTGTGTCGGCTCCCGCGCCACAGCGCCGACGCGCTTGCCCCACGCCCTGACCTCGACAGCCTCGACTCTCAAATAGGGGGCGGTTCTGGTTTTCTTGGCGATGGCCATGCAGGTCAGTCTTTCTGAGGCTCGGGCGTCCCGAGGAGGGGCTTGCGACGCTTGTAGGCGCGTTGGCGCGGCTGGCGCTGGGCCAACAGTTGCAAGGGGTTGACGGTCACGGCCGGCTTGAACGTGCTGAACCACGCCTCCCGGTTCAAGGCCTTGACGACGGAGACGAAGGAGGCGAGCGTTGATCCTGCGCCGCTTTCGAGGCGACGCACCGCGTTGATGGACATGCCCGTCTTCTTGGCAACATCGTCCAACGTGAGGTTGGCGCGCAGGCGTTGCGCCCGCAACTGCTCCCCCAGTTCGGCGACAAGCTCATCAGTGGTATGTACTTCACTCATAAAAATCCATATTTGGATATATGTACAGAAATACTTGCTCAAATATCCATATACAGACATTAGTGGAGCAAGCAGCTCCCGTCAATACCATAAATTCATAAATATCCGAACTTTGTACTATGTTGGCTATTTTTATTATAAAAATCCACTTTTGAATAAAAGCTACATACCCATGGAATGAAGGATACCGCGCGCACTTCGATTGCGTCGCGATAATTCTCGGGTGACTCCCTCACCGCCCTCCGCGCAAGCTGACTTGCAAGACACCACCCGCCCCCGCCCGCAGTCGTTATCGGATCTTTTCATCTCCTTCACCGTGCTTGCCCTGCAGGGCTTTGGCGGCGTGCTGGCAGTGGTGCAGCGGGAACTGGTGGAGCGCAAGCGCTGGATGACCCGCGAGGAGTTCGTCGAGGAATGGGCGGTCGCCCAGATCATGCCGGGGCCCAATGTGGTGAATCTGTCCCTGATGATCGGCCTGCGGTACTTCGGCTGGCGCGGTGCGTTGGCGGCGTTGGCAGGCATGCTTACCGTGCCGCTGCTGGTGGTTTTGCTGGTGGCCTTGGTGTATGCCCAGTTCGCCGGCCACCCGCAGGTGGCGGGTGCGCTGCGTGGCATGGGCGCCGTGGCGGCCGGGCTGGTGGCGGGGACCGGCCTGAAGATGCTCTCCACGTTGACCCGGCACCCCCTGGGCCTTGCGCTGGCCGGGGCGTTTGGCATTGCCACCTTCGCGGCCATCGCATGGCTGCGGCTGCCGCTGGCCCCGGTGCTGCTGGTGCTCGGCGGCGCCGCTTGCGCCTTGACGTGGCGGCGGATCAACGCATGACCGGCGCAACCATGGCACCCATCGACTGGTTGGCCTTTTTCATGCATTTCCTGTCGCTGTCGCTGTTGTCCATCGGCGGCGCCATCACCACCGCGCCCGACATGCACCGCTACCTGGTCGGTCAGCAGCGCTGGTTGACGGACACCGAGTTCACCAGCTCGATCGCGATCGCGCAGGCGGCGCCCGGCCCCAATGTGTTGTTCGTGGCCTTGCTGGGCTGGAACGTCGGGCTCAATGCGGCCGGCCTGCCCGGCGCGGCGCTCGGGCTGGTGCTGAGCACGGTGGGCATCATGCTGCCCAGCTCCACGCTGACCTACGTGGCCGCGAGCTGGGGTTATCGCAACCGGGAACGGCGCGCCGTGCGGGCGTTCCGCCAGGGCATGACGCCGATCGTGCTGGCGCTGCTGGTGGCGACCGGATGGTTGCTGGCCGCCGGCGGCGCCACCGACCCGGCGCAGTCGCCGCCTTGGCGGCTTTGGCTGATGAGCGTGGCCACCATGCTCATCGTCTGGCGCACCCGCTTGCACCTGCTGTGGCTGTTGGGCGCGGGCGCGCTGCTGGGCGCGCTCGGCTGGATTTGACCGGGGGCCGCGCGCCTCTCAGGTGCGCTGGCGCAGGGCCTCATACAGGCAGACGCCGCTGGCGACCGAGACATTGAGGCTCTCGACCGCGCCGTGCATCGGAATCGACACCAGTTCGTCGCAGGTCTTGCGCGTGAGCTGGCGCATGCCGGAGCCCTCGGCCCCCAGCACCAGCGCCACCGGGGCCTTGAGGTCCGCCTGGTAGAGCGTGCGCGGCGCGTCGCCAGATGTGCCGATGCACCAGATGCTGCGCTCCTTGAGTTCGCCCAGCGTGCGCGCCAGATTGGTCACCATGAAGTAGGGCACTGTCTCGGACGCGCCGCTGGCCACCTTGGCCACCGTGGCATTGAGGCCTACCGCGTGGTCCTTGGGCGCGATCACCGCGTGCGCGCCAGCGCCGTCGGCCACCCGCAGGCAGGCGCCCAGGTTGTGCGGATCGGTCACGCCATCGAGCACCAGCAGCAGCGGGGGATCGGTCAGGCCGTCGAGCAGGTCGTCCAGCGAATGGGCGATGGCCACCGGCTCGACCCGCGCGGCCACGCCCTGATGCCCTTGGGTGCCGGCCAGTTTCGCCACGCGCGGGCCGTCGGCCTCGACCAGCCGGACACCGGCCTCACGGGCGCGCTCCAGGAACTGCCGCATGCGGGCGTCGCGCCGGCCGGCGTCGAACACCACCTCGATCACCGATTGCGGCGCTGTCTTGAGACGCACGCCGACGGCGTGAAAACCAAAAAGAACTCTTGTTGCTGACATTGGCCCAATTATCCGGCCCGGACATACCCGGTCCCCTGGGCATTTTCCGCAGACCTAGAATCGCGCACAAAACACGAAGGTGAACACCATGGGATTACATCTTAGGTTCAACCTGGCACTGACAGCCCTTGCCAGCATGAGCTATGCCTTGCTCACGACCTACGGCCCGGCCCTGTCGGCACCGGCCAGCGCCATTGCCTTTATCGCCCTCTGGTGCGCGGGTCTGAACCTGCTGCTCGGCTGGCTGGTATTGGCGCCGCTGCGCGGCCTGCTGCAGGGCGCCGAGCGGATCAGCACCGGCCAGACAGACGCCCCCGACCTCCCCGACCGAGGCCCCGCCGAGATGGCCCGCCTGGGCACCTGCTTCAACCGGATGCGCCATAGCCTGGACAAGGCCATGCAAGTCATCGCCATGGATTCGCGGCTATGAATTCCACGTTTGCCCAAGCCGAGGCCAGCTTCCTGATGGTCGAGCCTCGCCGGCCGCTGGCGTGCAGCATCCTGTTCGTAGATCTCGTCGGCGCCTCGCTGCGCCCCGACGACGAGCAGGTGCGCGACAAGCAGGCACTCAATGCGCGAATCGCCCTGGCTCTGCGAGGCACGCCCGCGCCGGCGCGGCTCGCGCTCGATGCCGGTGACGGCGTCGCCATCTGCTTCGCGCTGCCGGCCCAGGCGGCGCTGCGCGTTGCGCTGGGCCTGCAGCGCCTGCTGTGCGACGGGGCCCGGCCCTTGCAGGCGCGCATAGGGCTGCACTTCGGCCCGGTGCGGGTGGTGCCCGACGTGAACGAGCGGCCCAATGTGGTGGGCGACGGCATCAACGTCGCACGTCGCATCATGGATTTTGCGCAACCTGGCCAGCTGCTGGCGTCCGACGAATTTCGCCTCGCCACTGGCGTGAGCGATCAGGAGGCGGCCCACACGTTCCGGTTCCTCGGCCCCTTCGCGGACAAGCATGGCCGCCTGCACCAGGTGCATGCGGTGCGCTCGGCCGCCAAGGCGGCCGCTGCTCCCCGGTCGACAGCCTCGTCGGTGCATGTACCGGTACGCCGCATTCTCGGCGCGTCACGCCCCTTGTCGCGCGACCAGCTGGCGCGCCTGGAGAACATGCTGTGCCAGCGCATCGGCCCCATCGGCCAGTTGGTGCTGCGCCAGCAGGTGGCACAGGGGCTCGATTCCGAAGACCTGGTCGAAGCCCTCGCCCTGGAGATCAGCATGCGGCCGCAGCGCGACGCCTTCCGCCGCGAAGCGCTGACCGAGCTGATGCCCGCGCCGATCAGCGCCTACTGAGTGGCGCTTACTGTGGCACCAGCGTCTCGACGAGCCTGCCGGCCTCGATGGTGATGCGCCGGTCGCAGCGCTGCGCAATGGCGTTGTCGTGCGTCACCAGCACCAGCGTCGTGCCCCGTTCGGCGTTGAGGTCGAACATCAGCTTCATGACCGACTCGCCCGTAGCGTAGTCCAGGCTGCCCGTGGGCTCATCTGCCAGCAGCACGGCGGGCTGCACCACGAAAGCGCGGGCCAAAGCCACGCGCTGCTGCTCGCCCCCGGAAAGCACGCGCGGGTAATGCGACAGCCGCTGCGCCAGGCCGACCCGGCCCATCATCTCGGTGGCCACCTTGCGCGCGTCCCGGCGGCCCGCCAGCTCCAGCGGCAACATCACGTTTTCCAGGGCCGTGAGGTTGCCCAGCAGCTGAAAACTCTGGAACACGAAACCCACCTTCTGCGCCCGCAGCCCGGCGCGGTCGTCCTCATCGATGTCGAACAGGTCCTGCCCAGCCAGCCGCACCGTCCCGCTGGTGGGCGTGTCCAGGCCGGCGATGATGGACAGCAGAGTGCTCTTGCCCGAGCCCGAGGCGCCGACGATGGCCACGGTCTCCCGCTCAGCCAGGGTGAAGTCGATATCACGGAGAATGTCGAGCGTGCCGGTCGAGTCGGTCACCGATTTGCAGACGTGCTCGACGGCGATGATGGGTTCAGACATGAATGGCTTGATTCTGGGTCGAAGAATGGTCGTGCTGGCCGCACTGGCGGCTGCGCTTGCGCCCGCCATGGCGGCCATGCCGCTGGTACTGGTGGTGGGCGACTCGCTGAGTGCGGAGTATGGCCTCAAACGTGGCAGCGGCTGGGTGGCGCTGATGGAGCAGCGCATGGTCCAGGAGAAGGTCGCCGCGCGCGTGGTCAACGCCAGCATCAGCGGTGACACCACCTCGGGCGGGCGATCGCGCCTTCCCGCCCTGCTGCGCCAGCACCGACCTACCCACGTGGTCATCGAACTCGGCGGCAACGACGCCCTGCGCGGCCTGCCGCTGGAGATGACCGAGGCCAACCTGTCGGCCATGGCCGGGGCGGCCCGGGAAGCGGGCGCGAAGGTGCTGCTGGTGGGCGTGCAGGTGCCGCCCAATTACGGGCGCGAGTACGGGGAACGCTTCGCCAGCATGTACGACAAGGTGGCCGACCGCAACAAGACGGCGCTGGTGCCCTTCATCCTGAAAGGCGTGGCCGACGGACCCGACGCCACTGGCCTGTTCCAGGCCGACCGCATCCACCCCAACGAACAGGCGCAACCGCTGCTGATGGCCAATGTCTGGCCGGCGCTCAAGAAACTGCTGGCCACCCAGTGACGGTTCACGTGATCCCGGCCGCCCAGGCCATCGCCCAACTCGCGCAATTCGGCGCCTGCATCGACGCGCGCAGCCCGTCCGAGTACGCCGAAGACCACCTGCCCGGCGCGATCAACTGGCCCTCGCTCAACGATGAAGAGCGCCACCTGATCGGCACGATCTACAAGCAGGTCAACCCGTTCGAGGCCAAGAAGCGCGGCGCGGGCATGGTGGCGGCTAACATCGCGCGCCACATCGAGCGCGAAGTGATCGGCAAGCCCAAAGGCTGGCAACCTCTGTTGTACTGCTGGCGCGGCGGCAAGCGCAGCGGTTCGCTGGCGCTGGTACTTGACCAGATCGGCTTTCGCGTGCACCTGGTCGAGGGGGGCTACAAGGCCTTTCGCGCCGAGGTGCTGGCGCAGCTGCCGGCGATTGCCATGCGCCTGCGCTATCAGGTGGTGTGCGGTCCCACCGGATCCGGCAAGACGCGGTTGCTGCACGCCTTGACGGCGCGCGGCGCCCAGGTGCTCGACCTCGAAGAACTGGCCAACCATCGCAGCTCGGTGCTGGGCCTGGTGCCCGGCCAGGTCCAGCCGACGCAAAAGCGCTTCGATACGCTGGTGTGGCAGGCATTGCGTGAGTTCGACCCCGCGCGACCCGTGTTCATCGAGAGCGAGAGCAAGAAAGTCGGCAATGTGGCGGTGCCCGAATCACTGATCTCCGCCATGCGCGCCAGCCCCTGCGTCCATCTGCAACTGAGCGACGACGAACGCGTGGCCCTGCTGCTGGAAGACTACGACTGGTTCGTGCGCGACCCTGATTTTTTCTGCCAGCGCCTAGCGGCCCTGACCGAGCTGCGCGGCAAGGCGGTCGTCGACGGGTGGCAGCAGCGCGTTCGTGGCGGCCACACGCCGGAGGTGGTGCGCGAGCTGCTGGTGAGCCACTACGACCCGACGTACGCGGCGTCGATCCGGCGCAATTTCAGCGAGTGGAACTCGGCTCGCATCGCCGTGCCGCGCGATCGCACCATGGCGGCGATGGATCAAGCGGCGGTGGAGTTGATGGACGCACTAGACATATCGGTCGCCGCCTGACACGGGCCATCGCTCCGCTTGGCCACGGTCTGGATTCCCGCCTTCGCGGGAATGACGATCTGTTTGTCATCCCCGCGAAGGCGCACTGGTGTCCGGAATAGATTCAAGTAGTCGTCATCCCCGCGCAGGCGCACTGGTGTCCGGAATAAATTGATCGGGTGATACAAAGACAAAGGGGCGGCCTCGGTGGAATTTCCGTTCGCCCTGAGCCTGTCGAAGGGCATGCGAGTGCAAGTGCGAGGCTTCGACAGGCTCAGCC
>CANJQN010000044.1 GCA_947476465.1 Comamonadaceae bacterium
CCAAATCCACGCCAACTCGGGTAATCTCGCTCATGGGACTTCTCCTTTCAGTTACGGACTGATTGACTTCCTACGCCAATCGCTAGCACTTTGATGCCGTGTCCGGAAAGTGGGAAGTCCCCTCGTATTCGCCTTCGCGGGGATGACGAAATCTTTGTCATTCCCGCGCAGGCGGGAATCCAGACCCGGGCCGAGCGTAGCGACGGCCCGTGACGCCTCACACGCCACGCTGGCGGTCGTGCCTGAACTGCGCCGAGAAAGCGGCGAAGCGCCCGGCTTCGAGTGACTGCCGCACTTCGGCCATGAGGTTCAGGTAGTAGTGCAAGTTGTGGATCGTGGCCAGCATCGGCGCCAGCATCTCGCCGCAGCGCTCCAGGTGATGCAGGTAGGCGCGTGAAAAGCCGCCGCTGACCGTGCCGTCCGGGTTCATGGCGCCCTTGCAGGTGTAGCAGCCGCAGGTTGTGTCGAGTGGTTGCTCGTCGCTGCGGTGCCGGGCGTTGCGCAGCTTCAGGTCGCCAAAGCGCGTGAAGAGGTGGCCGTTGCGCGCGTTGCGCGTGGGCATGACACAGTCGAACATGTCGACGCCCTGCTCGACGCCGGCCACCAGGTCTTCCGGTGTGCCCACGCCCATCAGGTAACGGGGCTTGTTCGCGGGCAGGCGGTGCGGGGTGTGGGCCATGACGCGCAACATCTCCTCCTTGGGCTCACCCACGCTCACGCCGCCGACGGCATAACCGGGAAAGTCCATCGCCACCAGGGCGTCCAGTGACTCCTGGCGCAGGTGCTCGAACATGCCGCCCTGGACGATGCCGAACAGGGCGTTGGGGTTCTCCAGTCGCGCGAACTCGGCCTGGCAGCGCAGCGCCCAGCGGCGGCTCAGCTCCATCGACAAGCGGGCCTCGGCTTCGGTGGTGAAGTGGCCCTTGGTCTCGTAGGGCGTGCACTCGTCGAACTGCATGACGATGTCGCTGTTGAGGATGGTCTGGATCTGCATCGAGATCTCGGGCGTGAGAAACAGCTTGTCGCCATTGACCGGCGAGGCGAACTTCACGCCTTCCTCGGTGATCTTGCGCATCTCGCCCAGGCTCCAGACCTGGAAGCCGCCGGAGTCGGTGAGGATGGGTTTGTTCCAGTTCTCGAAGCGGTGCAGGCCGCCGAACTGCTGCAGCACGTCCAGGCCGGGCCGCATCCACAGGTGGAAGGTGTTGCCCAGGATGATCTGCGCGCTCATCTCCTCCAGCGAGCGGGGGGTGACGCCCTTGACCGTGCCGTAGGTGCCCACCGGCATGAAGATGGGCGTCTGTACCTCGCCGTGGTTGAGGGTCAGGCGGGCGCGCCGCGCGTGGCCTTCGGTGTTCAGGACTTCGAATTCGAGCATGGCGTGGGAAGGGATCGTGACGGTCTGTCGAGTGCCCGGTCCAGCAGCATGGCGTCGCCATAGCTGAAGAAGCGGTAGCGTTGTTCAATGGCGTGCCGGTACAAGGCCTTGATGTGCTCGAAACCAGCAAACGCGCTGACCAGCATCATGAGCGTTGAGCGCGGCAGATGGAAGTTGGTGACCAGCAGGTCGACGATTTGGAAGTCGAAGCCCGGGGTGATGAAGATGCGGGTGTCGCCGGTGGCCTGGCCGTCGCGCGCCCACGATTCGAGGGTGCGCACGGTGGTGGTGCCCACCGCCACGATGCGGCCGCCGGCGGCGCGCGTGTCGGCGACGGCTTGCCGGGTGGCGGCCGGCACGTCGTACCACTCGCTGTGCATCTGGTGCTGGGCGAGGTCGTCCACCTTCACCGGCTGGAAGGTGCCGGCGCCCACGTGCAGCGTGACGCTGGCGCGCTGCACGCCACCGGCGTCGAGGGCGGCCAGCAGGGCTTCGTCGAAGTGCAGGGCGGCGGTGGGGGCGGCCACCGCGCCGGGGTGGCGGGCGAACACGGTCTGGTAGCGGCGCTCGTCCTCGGCGGTGTCGGCATGCGTGATGTAGGGCGGCAGCGGCACATGGCCGTGGGCGGCCATCAGCGCGTGCGGCTCGGCCGAAAAGCGCATTCGAAACAGCGGGCCGTCGTCGGCCGGCCAGCGGCCCAGCAGCGTGACCTCGAAGCCGCCGTGCATGCGCAGCGTGGTGCCCACCGGCGGCTTCTTGCTCACCTTCATGTGGACCACCACCTCGTGCCCGGTGAGCACGCGCTCGACCAGCAGTTCCAGCTTGCCGCCGGTGGGCTTCTCGCCGAACAGGCGCGCCTTGATCACCTGGGTGTCGTTGAAGACCAGCAGGTCGCCCGGCGCGAGCAGGCCGGGCAGCTCTCGGAAGATGCGGTCGACTGGCACGGGGCCGGTGCCGTCGAGCAGGCGCGAGGCGCTGCGCTCGGTGGCGGGGTGCTGGGCAATGAGCTCGGGGGGCAGGACGAAATCGAAATCGCCGACGGTCAATGGACGCATGTTGCTTGAGGGTCGGACGGACCCGTGCCAAGAAAAAAGAGAGGGGCTTGGAAGAGGCAGAATTGTCCCATGCCCGCCCCACCATCCTTGTCCGCTCCGCAGAAGGCGTTGCGCAAGCTGGGACTGGCGCGGGACATCGACCTGGCCCTGCACCTGCCGCTGCGCTATGAGGACGAGACGCGAATCGTGGCGCTGCGCGACGTGCAGGGCGGCCAGGCCGCGCAGATCGAGGGCCTGGTGACCAGCAATCAGGTCGTGCTGCGCCCGCGCCGCCAGCTGGTGGTGACGCTTGACGACGGCACCGACACCTGCCAGCTGCGGTTTTTCAACTTCTACCCCTCGCAGCAGAAGGCGCTGGCGGTCGGCACGCGCATTCGGGCGCGCGGCGAGGTGCGTGGCGGTTTTCTGGGGCGGCAGATGCTGCATCCGGTTTGCAGGGCGGCCGAGGGCGCGTTGCCGCAGGCACTGACGCCGGTGTATCCGACGGTGGCCGCGTTGCCCCAGGCCTATCTGCGCAAGGCGGTGCTGGCCGGGCTGGGGCGCGCCGACCTGTCCGACACCTTCGCGCTGGGCATGGCGCAGCGGCTGCGACTGCCGGCCGGCTGGGGCCTGCGCGAGGCGTTGCAGTTTTTGCATCACCCGCGGCCCGACACCGCGACGGCGGCGCTGGAGGACCGCAGCCACCCGGCCTGGCAGCGCCTGAAGGCCGAGGAGCTGCTGGCCCAGCAGCTGTCTCAACTGACCAGCAAGCGCGAGCGCGACGCGCTGCGGGCGCCGCCCTTGGTGGGCCTGCCCGGAGGCTTGCACGAGCAGCTGCTGGCGGCGCTGCCGTTTTCGCTGACGAACGCGCAGCGCCGAGTCGGTGAAGAGATCGCGCGTGACCTGGCACGGCCGGTGCCCACGCACCGCCTGCTGCAGGGCGATGTGGGCTCGGGCAAGACGGTGGTGGCGGCGCTCGCGGCGGCGGTCGCGATCGATGCTGGCTGGCAGTGCGCGCTGATGGCGCCGACCGAGATCCTGGCCGAGCAGCATTTCCGCAAGCTGATCGGCTGGATGGAGCCGCTGCTGGCGCCGCGCGGCCTGCGGGTGGCCTGGCTGACCGGCAGCCAGAAGAAAAAGGAGCGCGGCGCGATGCTGGAGCAGGTCGCCAGCGGCGAGGCAGCGCTGGTCGTGGGCACGCATGCGGTGATCCAGGAGCAGGTGCGCTTTCGCCGGTTGGCACTGGCCATCATCGACGAGCAGCACCGCTTCGGCGTGGCGCAGCGGCTGGCCCTGCGCCACAAGATGCAGCCGCAGCCCGACGAGCCGCCCGGGCCCCCGCGCGAGCCGCACCTGCTGATGATGTCGGCCACCCCGATCCCGCGCACGCTGGCCATGAGCTACTACGCCGACCTGGACGTCTCTACCCTGGACGAGCTGCCGCCCGGGCGAACGCCGATCGTCACCAAGGTGATCGCCGACAGCCGCCGCGAAGAGGTGGTCGAGCGCATCCGCAGCCAGCTGGGGCAGGGGCGGCAGGTGTACTGGGTCTGCCCGCTGATCGAGGAAAGCGAGGCGCTGGACCTGACCAACGCGACCGCCACCCACGAGGCGCTGACTGCCGCGCTGCCGGGCGTGCAGGTGGGCCTGCTGCATTCACGCCTGCCGCCGGCCGACAAGAAGGCGGTGATGGCGCGGTTTGAGGCCGGCGAGATGGGGGTGCTGGTGTCCACCACGGTGATTGAAGTGGGCGTGGACGTGCCCAACGCCTGCCTGATGGTGATCGAGCATGCCGAGCGCTTCGGGTTGTCGCAGCTGCACCAGTTGCGCGGCCGGGTCGGGCGTGGCGCGGCGGCCTCGGCCTGCGTGCTGCTGTATTCGCCGGGCGAGAACGGGCGCCTGGGCGAGACGGCCCGGGCGCGCCTCAAGGCCATGGTGGAGACCCACGACGGCTTCGAGATCGCCCGCCGCGACCTGGAGATCCGCGGCCCCGGCGAGTTCCTGGGGGCGCGCCAGTCGGGCGCGCCGCTGCTGCGCTTCGCCGACCTGGAGGCCGACCGGGCCCTGCTGGAGGCGGTGCGCGCGCTGGCGCCGGCGATGCTCGATCACCACCCACAACTGGCCGAACGCCATGTCAACCGTTGGCTGGGTGGAAAATCGGAGTATCTGAAAGCCTAGGCTCGTCGCCAGAACATACCGTTTATGACCCTCACCGAGCTCAAGTACGTCGTCGCCGTCGCCCGCGAGAAGCATTTCGGCAAGGCCGCCGAAGCCTGTTTCGTCTCGCAGCCGACGCTATCGGTGGCGATCAAGAAGCTCGAGGAGGAGCTCGAGCTCAAGCTGTTCGAGCGCAGCGCCAACGAGGTGGCAGTGACCCCGCTGGGCGAGGAGATCGTGCGCCAGGCCCAGAGCGTGCTGGAGCAGGCCGCCGCCATCAAGGAGATCGCCAAGCGCGGCAAGGACCCGCTGGCTGGCCCGCTCAAGCTGGGAATCATCTACACCATCGGCCCCTACCTGCTGCCCAGCCTGGTGCGCCAGGCGATCGCGCGCACGCCTCAGATGCCGCTGATGCTGCAGGAGAACTTCACCGTGCGCCTGCTGGAGATGCTGCGCACCGGCGAGATCGACTGCGCCATCATGGCCGAGCCTTTCCCCGACACCGGCCTGGCGATCGCGCCGCTGTATGACGAGCCCTTCATGGTGGCGGTGCCGAGCGCGCACCCGCTGGCCGCGCGCAAGTCGATCACCGCGCAGGAGCTCAAGACCGAGACCATGCTGCTGCTGGGCGCGGGCCACTGCTTTCGCGACCACGTGCTCGAGGTCTGCCCCGAGTTCGCGCGTTTTTCCAGCAACGCCGAAGGCATTCGCAAGAGTTTCGAGGGCTCCTCGCTGGAGACCATCAAGCACATGGTGGCCTCGGGCATGGGCGTGACCCTGGTGCCGCGCCTGTCGGTGCCGAAAGGGTCGCTCGAGCTCAAGCCGCGCCGCCGCAAGGAAGACGAGAGCTTCGTGCGCTACATCCCCTTCGCCGACGACGTACCCAGCCGCCGTGTGGTGCTGGCCTGGCGGCGCAGCTTCACCCGCTACGAGGCCATCGCGGCGCTGCGCAATGCCATTTATGCCTGCGAGCTGGCGGGCGTTACGCGGCTGTCATGAGCTTGGCTGGCGTGAGAGGCCGTTTGCGGTTGTACCTGCAGTTGATCCGCTGGGACCGCCCGGCCGGTTGGCTGCTGCTGCTGTGGCCTACGCTCAGCGGGCTGTGGGTGGCCGCGCAGGGCTTTCCGGGCTGGCACCTGCTGGCCGTGTTCGTGGTGGGCACCATCCTGATGCGAAGCGCCGGCTGCTGCGTCAACGACGTGGCCGACCGCGAGTTCGATCGCCATGTCAAGCGCACCGCGCAGCGCCCGGTCACGTCCGGTCGAATCTCGCCGCGCGAGGCGCTGGCGGTGGGCGCAGTGCTGGCGCTGCTGGCGTTCGCGCTCGTGCTCACCACGAACCGGGTCACGGTGCTGTGGTCGTGCGCGGCGCTGGCGATCACGCTGGTGTATCCGTTCGCCAAGCGCTACGTCTCGATGCCGCAGGCGGTGCTGGGCGTGGCCTTCAGTTTCGGGATTCCGATGGCCTTCGCGGCAGTGCAGTCGAGCGTGCCGCCGGTGGCCTGGGTGCTGGTGCTGGGCAACTTGTCCTGGGTGCTGGCCTACGACACAGAGTACGCCATGGTCGACCGCGACGACGATTTGCTGGTCGGCATGAAGACCTCGGCCATCACGCTGGGCCGCGCCGACGTGCTGGTGGTGATGCTGTGCTACGGCCTCTTTCTGGCGCTGTGGGCGGTGGTGCTGGCGCCGCGCGTGGCGGCGGCGCCGTTGGCGCTGGCCTGGGCGGGCGCCGCGGCGCAGGCCGTGTGGCACTACACGATGATCCGCGACCGCAGCCGCGATGGGTGCTTTCGGGCGTTCCGGCTGAACCACTGGATCGGGTTCACGGTGTTCGCGGGGGTGGTCATGGGGTATGGGCTGAGTTAAGTCGTGTCACCGGCTATCTGTGTGGACAGTGTCTTGACCACCGCCCACCGCCCACCGCCCACCGCCCACCGCCCACCGCCCACCGCGGAACCGGCTTTGCCGGGCCGCTGGTGGCGCCCCCTTGAGGGGGAGCGCCGAAGGCGCTTCGGGGGTGGGCTTAGTCCCCGCCGAACTCGTCGCCCAGTTCCTTGGCCCGAACGCACGCCGCCTGCATGGCCTTGATGAAGGCTTCGGGTACGCCATCCTGCTGCATCGAGGTGATGGCCGCGTAGGTGGTGCCGCCCTTGGAGGTGACGCGCTCGCGTAGCACTTGCGGCGGATCGCTCGAATCGGCGGCCAGCGCCGATGCGCCGGCGAACGTGCCAATCGCCAGCTGGGTGGCTTGAGCGCGCGGCAGGCCCATCGCGGTGCCAGCCTGGATCATCGCCTCAAGAAACAGGAACACGTAGGCCGGGCCCGAACCCGACAAGGCTGTCACGGCGTCCAGTTGCTCCTCGGCGGCGACCCACAGCGACTGGCCGGTGGTGGCGATCACGGCTTGCGCGCGGGCGCGGTCGTCGGACGCGACCGCATCACGGGCAAACAGGCCGGTCATGCCCTTGCCGACCAGGGCGGGGGTGTTGGGCATGGACCGCACGATGCGGTCAGAGGCGAGCCAGCGGGCGATGCTGTCCGAGCGAATGCCGGCGGCCACGCTCAGGTGTAGCGCCTGCGGGTTCAGATGGGGCCGTGCCTGGCTGGCGGCCTCCTGGAAGGTCTGTGGTTTGACTGCCCAGACCACCAGGTCGGCCCGGTGCAGGGTTGTGTCGGCCGCTGGCTGGGCGCGGATGCCCAAGTCGGTGAGCAGCCTATCGCGGGTCGCCTCGAACGGCTCGACGACATCGATCGCCGCGGCCGGCAGGCCTTGCCGCAGCAGTCCCCCGATGATGGCGCTGGCCATGTTGCCGCCGCCGATGAAGGCGAGCGAGGTGAGGTTGGAAAGGGGGGCGACAGCAGTCATCGGGCAAGTCTAGCGCCGCCCGTGCTCGCCCTGGCTGGGGCGACAATCGCCCAATGCGCAGACAGCATGTGATGGATCGGCTGACCCGTGCCACCCGGTACGACGTGGCGGTCGTCGGCGGCGGTGCGACGGGACTGGGTGTCGCGCTGGACGCGGCCTCGCGCGGCCTGTCAGTGGCGCTGGTCGAGTCGCACGATTTCGGTGGCGGCACGTCGTCACGCGCCACCAAGCTGGTTCATGGCGGCGTGCGCTACCTGGCCCAAGGCCGCATCGGTCTGGTTCATGAAGCCCTGCACGAGCGCGCCTGCCTGCTGCGCAACGCCCCCCACCTGGCACGACCGCTGGGCTTCATCATGCCGTCCTACCGTCTGTGGGAGTCGCCCTTCTACGGCGCCGGGCTCAAGCTGTATGACGCACTGGCCGGCAGCGACGGGCTTGGCCCTACCCAATTCCTGGACCGCCAGGAAACCCTGGCGCACATGCCCAACCTGCGCGCCGAGGGTCTCAAGGGCAGCGTGCGCTACTGGGACGGTCAGTTCGACGATGCCCGGTTGGCGCTGGCGCTGGCCCGCACGGCCGCGCAACACGGCGCGGCCGTCGCAAACTATTGCGCCGCGGTCGGCCTCCTGCATGACGGCGGCCGCGTGGTCGGGCTGCGTTGCCAGGACCGGGAGGGCGGCCGCGCGTTCGATCTGCATGCCGGTTGCGTTATCAACGCCACTGGAGTGTGGGTCGATGCCCTGCGCGAACAGGACACCGGCTGCGGCGCCATCGCCAGCGTTGCGCCTTTGGTGTCCCCCAGCCAGGGCGTCCATGCCGTGGTCGACCGCGAGTTTCTTCCGGGTGGCGACGCGCTGATCGTGCCGCGCACGGCCGACGGCCGGGTGTTGTTCGCGGTACCCTGGTTCGGCAAGGTGATTCTGGGAACCACCGACACGCCGCGAGCTGACCTGCCGCGCGAACCTGCGGCGCTGCCGGGCGAATTGGGATTCATCCTGCGCGAAGCCGGCCGATACCTGGCGCGCGCCCCAGCGCTGGACGACGTCCGTAGCCTCTGGGCCGGCCTGCGGCCGCTCGTGCGTCCCACCGCTGGCGTCGCGGGCTCCTCGGGCTCAATCAGCCGCGAGCATACGGTCGAGGTGAGCCGCTCGGGCCTCGTGACGGTCACCGGCGGGAAATGGACGACCTACCGATCCATGGCCGAGGACGTGCTGAACATTTGCGTTCAAAGTCATCTGCTCACCAGCATTGCTGCCGGAGTGACTGCTGACTTGCGGTTGGCGGGCGGTGCCGGCCTAGGCCCCATCACGAACGCCCTTGCGGTGCCGCCGGGCCTGCACTTATATGGAAGTGACGCCCCCGAGGTGCAAGCCCTGCCGGGGGCTGACCGCCATCTGGGCGGCGGGTTGACCGAAGCCATGGTGCGGTTTGCCGCCCGCGTCGAATACGCCCGTACGGTGGAAGACGTGCTGGCCCGGCGTTCGAGACTGCTGTTCCTCGATGCCCGGCTGGCGGCCGTGCTCGCCCCTGCGGTCGCCCTCATCCTGCGGAAAGAGACGGGCATTGACCCGGCGCAGGAGCCCTTTGAACGACTGGCCGCGACCTATTTGCCACGCGGACTGCAAACAGATGCTTGACACAGCCTGAAGTCGGGCCATAATCGCGGGCTCGCCTATTTTTTGGCGAGAGTTCTGCCTAATCGAAGCCTTTCGGAGTCCCCGAGAGGTGCCGACAGGCCCAAGACTGACCCGAAACCTTTGCGCGTTTTTCGCGGAGGCCTTGGGTACAAGTTGGGAATAATTTGAAATGATCCAAACTGAATCCCGGCTCGAAGTCGCCGACAACACAGGCGCGAAGTCCGTCCTGTGCATCAAGGTGCTCGGTGGCTCCAAGCGTCGCTACGCCAGCGTAGGCGACATCATCAAGGTGAGCATCAAAGAAGCTGCGCCGCGCAGCCGCGTCAAAAAAGGCGAGGTGTACAGCGCCGTGGTGGTCCGTACCGCCAAAGGCATCCGCCGCAGCGATGGCTCCCTGGTCAAGTTCGACGGCAATGCTGCCGTGCTGCTCAACAACAAGCTGGAGCCCATTGGCACCCGCATCTTCGGCCCGGTCACGCGTGAGTTGCGTACCGAGAAGTTCATGAAGATCGTGTCTCTGGCCCCCGAAGTTCTGTAAGAGGACGCGTCCATGAACAAGATTCGAAAAGGCGACGAAGTCGTCGTGCTCGCGGGCCGCGACAAGGGCAAGCGTGGCAAGGTGGTGCTTCGCAAGGATGACGACCACGTCGTGGTCGAAGGCATCAATCTGGTCAAGAAGCACACCAAGCCGAACCCCCTGAAGGGCAGCACCGGCGGCATCGTGGAAAAGACCATGCCGATCCACCAGTCCAACGTGGCGATCTTCAACCCCGCCACCGGCAAGGCCGATCGGGTGGGCATCAAGGTCGAGGGCGACAAGCGCGTGCGCGTGTTCAAGTCCTCCGGCGAACAAATCAAGGTGGCCTGAGGGGTAGCACATGACACGACTCAAGAAAATCTTCCTCGACAAGATCGCCCCGGAGCTGATCGCCAAGTTCGGCTACAAGACGCCGATGCAGGTGCCCCGCATCACCAAGATCACCCTGAACATGGGTGTTTCCGAAGCGGTCGCTGACAAGAAGGTCATGGACAACGCCGTGGCCGATCTGACCAAGATCGCCGGTCAGAAGCCGGTTGTGACCAAGGCCAAGAAGCCCATCGCCGGATTCAAGATTCGCGAAGGCCAGGCCATCGGCACGATGGTGACGCTGCGTGGCACCCGTATGTATGAGTTCCTGGACCGTTTCGTCACCGTTGCGCTGCCCCGCGTGCGTGACTTCCGCGGCATCTCCGGCCGTGCATTCGACGGCCGCGGCAACTACAACATCGGTGTCAAGGAACAGATCATCTTCCCCGAGATCGAGTACGACAAGGTGGATGCCCTGCGCGGGCTGAACATCAGCATCACGACCACGGCCAAGAACGACGAAGAGTGCAAGGCACTGCTCGCGGGCTTCCGTTTCCCGTTCAAGAACTGAAGGACCATCGTGGCTAAAGTAGCTTTGATCGAGCGCGAGCTCAAGCGAGACAAACTGGTCGCCAAGTACGCGAAGAAACACGCGGAACTAAAGACGATCGCCAGCGATGTCAAGAAGACCGAGGAAGAGCGCGCCGCCGCCCGCCTGGCGCTTCAAAAATTGCCCCGCAACGCCAACCCCACTCGCCAGCGCAACCGCTGCGCGATCACGGGTCGTCCGCGCGGTACGTTCCGCCAGTTCGGTCTGGCGCGAAGCAAGATCCGCGAGATGGCCTTTGCAGGCGACATCCCAGGCGTGATCAAGGCCAGCTGGTAAGCCAGGCAGGAGAGATAGAACATGAGCATGAGTGATCCCATTGCCGACCTGCTGACCCGCATCCGCAACGCGCAGATGGTGGCCAAGGCCACGGTGAGCGTGCCCTCTTCCAAAGTGAAGGTGGCCATTGCCCAGGTGTTGAAGGACGAGGGCTACATCGACGGCTTCCAGGTCAAGACCGAAAACGGAAAGAGCGAACTCCTGATCGCCCTGAAGTACTACGCCGGTCGTCCCGTCATTGAGCGCATCGAGCGCGTGAGCCGTCCCGGACTGCGTGTCTACAAGGGGCACGACGCGATTCCCCAGGTCCAGAACGGCCTGGGCGTCGCCATCGTCACCACCCCCAAGGGCGTGATGACCGATCGCAAGGCGCGCGCCACTGGCGTGGGCGGCGAAGTGCTGTGCTACGTGGCCTAAAGGGAAGGAAGAAAGAATGTCCCGAATAGGAAAAATGCCGGTCGCCGTCCCGCAAGGCGTGGACGTGCAGATCAAGGAAGACCAGATCAACGTCAAGGGTACGGGTGGCCAACTGTCGCTGTCCCTGAACAGCTTGGTCAAGGTGACCATCGATGGCGGCAAGCTGACCTTCATCCCGATCGACGAGTCGCGCGAGGCCAATGCCATGAGCGGCACCATGCGCCAGCTGGTCAACAACATGGTCGTGGGTGTGACCAAGGGCTTCGAGAAGAAGCTCAACCTGGTCGGCGTGGGCTACAAGGCTGCCGCCCAGGGCGCCAAGCTGAACCTGACGGTCGGCTTCTCGCACCCCGTCAATAAGGATATGCCTGCGGGCATCACCGTCGCCACCCCGGCTCCCACGGAAATCGTGATCAAGGGCGCCGATCGGCAACGCGTGGGCCAGGTGGCCGCCGAGATTCGTGCGATTCGTCCGCCTGAGCCCTACAAGGGCAAGGGCATCCGTTATTCGGACGAAAAGATCACGATCAAAGAGACCAAGAAGAAGTAAGGGGCAGCAACATGTTGACCAAGAAAGAGCAGCGGCTGCGCCGCGCCCGCCAGACCCGCATCCGCATTGCGCAGCAGGGCGTCGCGCGTCTGACCGTCAATCGCACCAACCTTCATATCTACGCTGCCGTGATTTCCGAAGATGGCACCCGCATTCTTGCTTCCGCCTCCACGGCGCAAGCGGATCTGCGCAAGTCGCTCGGCGGCTCGGGCAAGGGTGGCAACACCGCTGCGGCGGCTGCGATCGGCAAGCTGATCGCTGAAAAGGCCAAGGCAGCGGGCGTGGAAAAGGTAGCTTTCGACCGCTCCGGTTTCGCCTACCACGGCCGCGTCAAGGCGTTGGCCGACGCAGCGCGCGAAGCTGGCCTGCAGTTCTAACGGACACGGATATTCAAGATGGCAAAGATTCAAGCTAAGCCCCAGGGTGACGGTCCGGAAGACGGCCTGCGGGAAAAGATGATCGCGGTCAACCGCGTGACCAAGGTCGTCAAGGGCGGCCGTATCCTCGGCTTCGCCGCGCTGACCGTTGTCGGCGACAACGATGGCTCCGTCGGCATGGGCAAGGGCAAGTCCAAGGAAGTGCCCGCCGCCGTGCAGAAGGCGATGGAAGAAGCCCGTCGCAACATGACGAAGGTGCGTCTCAAGAGCGGCACCATCCACCATGCGGTGTTCGGCCACCACGGCGCAGCGCGCGTGATGATGGCGCCGGCCCCCAAGGGTACCGGCATCATCGCCGGCGGCCCGATGCGCGCCGTGTTCGAAGTGATGGGCATCACCGACATCGTGGCCAAGAGCCACGGTTCGACCAACCCCTACAACATGGTCCGCGCGACCTTCGACGCACTCAAGAACCTGTCGACCCCGGCAGAAGTGGCGGCCAAGCGCGGCAAGTCGGTCGAAGACATCTTCACCGCCTGACCGGAGTACAGCGATGTCCAACCAACCCACCGTCAAAGTCCAGCTGGTTCGCAGCCCGATCGGCACCAAGGAATCGCACCGCGCGACCGTCCGTGGCCTGGGCCTGCGCAAGCTCAACAGTGTGAGCGAGCTGCAGGACACCCCTGCGGTGCGCGGCATGATCAACAAGATCAGCTACCTGGTCAAGGTCCTCTGAGAGGTAGTCACACCATGCAACTGAATGACATCAAGCCCGCAGCGGGCTCCAAGCACTACAAGCGCCGCGTAGGCCGTGGCATCGGCTCCGGCATGGGCAAGACCGCCGGTCGTGGCCACAAGGGCCAGAAGTCCCGCGCGGGTGGCTACCACAAGGTCGGCTTCGAGGGCGGTCAGATGCCCCTGCAGCGTCGCCTGCCCAAGCGCGGCTTCAAGTCGCACCTGCTCAAGTTCAACGCCGAGGTCACTCTCGCCGCACTGGAGCGGCTCGGCGCAGCCGAAGTCGACATCCTGACCCTCAAGGCCGCCGGGCTCGTTCCCGAGTTGGCCAAGGTCGTCAAGGTCATCAAGTCGGGTGAGATCAGCCGTGCCGTCAAGCTGACGGGCGTCGGCGCGACCGCGGGCGCCAAGGCCGCGATCGAAGCTGCCGGCGGCAGCCTCGCCTGAGTGACTGAGCAAAAGGACTAAGCGAGTGGCCACTAGCGCAGCCCAGATCGCCAAGACCGGCAAGTTCGGCGACCTGCGTCGTCGGCTGGTCTTCTTGCTGCTTGCGCTGGTGGTGTATCGCATCGGCGCGCACATTCCTGTGCCTGGCATCGACCCAACCCAGCTGTCTTCCTTGTTCAAGACACAGGAAGGCGGCATCCTGAGCCTGTTCAACATGTTCTCGGGGGGCGCGCTGTCGCGTTTCGCGGTTTTCGCCCTCGGGATCATGCCGTACATCTCGGCCTCGATCATCATGCAGCTGCTCACCTACGTCGTACCGACGTTGGAGCAGCTCAAGAAGGAAGGCGAGGCCGGACGACGCAAGGTGACGCAGTACACCCGCTACGGGACACTGGGTCTGGCGCTGTTCCAGTCGCTGAGCATCGCGATCGCACTCGAGAGCCAGGCTGGCCTGGTGATGAGCCCCGGGTTCGGCTTTCGCATGACCACGGTGGTGAGCCTTACGGCCGGCACGATGTTCCTGATGTGGCTGGGTGAGCAGATCACCGAGCGCGGCCTGGGCAACGGGATCTCGATCCTGATCTTCGCCAGTATCGCGGCGGGGCTGCCCAGTGCGATCGGCGGTCTTCTGGAGTTGGTGCGCACGGGCGCAATGAACATCCTGGTGTCGCTGTTCATCGTGGTGCTGGTGGCGGTGGTCACGTACTTTGTGGTGTTCGTCGAGCGCGGTCAACGCAAGATCCTCGTGAACTATGCGCGGCGTCAGGTCGGCAACAAGGTGTATGGCGGGCAATCGTCCCACCTGCCCCTGAAGCTGAACATGGCCGGTGTCATTCCGCCGATCTTCGCCTCGTCGATCATCCTGCTGCCGGCAACGGTCGTGGGCTGGTTGTCGGCCGGCGACTCCATGCGGTGGCTGCGCGACATCGCGGGCACCTTGTCTCCGGGTCAGCCGATCTACACCATGCTGTATGCGGCTGCCATCGTCTTCTTCTGCTTTTTTTACACCGCGCTGGTGTTCAACAGCAGGGAGACGGCCGACAACCTCAAGAAGAGCGGTGCGTTCATTCCGGGCATTCGTCCGGGTGATCAGACCGCGCGCTACATCGACAAGATCCTGGTGCGTCTGACGCTGGCCGGTGCCGTGTACATCACGCTCGTTTGCCTGCTGCCGGAGTTCCTGATCATTCGCTACAACGTGCCGTTCTACTTTGGCGGCACCTCGCTGCTGATCATCGTGGTCGTCACCATGGACTTCATGGCCCAGGTGCAAAACTACCTGATGTCTCAGCAGTATGAATCGCTGCTGAAGAAGGCCAATTTCAAAACCTCGGCCGGCGGCTGATGGACATCGACATGCGCACCCGCGCCCTAGGAATTTAGGAGAAAAGAAAATGAGAGTTTCGGCTTCCGTCAAGAAGATCTGCCGCAACTGCAAGATCATCCGCCGCAAGGGCGTTGTTCGCGTGATCTGCACGGATCCGCGTCACAAGCAGCGCCAAGGCTGATTCAAGAGTTTCAGGAAAGACGCACATGGCACGTATCGCTGGCATCAACATCCCGCCGCACAAACACGCTGAGATCGGCCTGACCGCCATCTTCGGCATCGGCCGCACCCGGGCACGCAAAATCTGCGTGGCCTGTGGCATCGACTATGCGAAGAAGATCAAGGACCTGACCGACGCCGATCTCGAGAAGATCCGCGATCAGATCGCACTGTTCACGATCGAAGGCGACCTGCGCCGCGAAACGACGATGAACATCAAGCGCCTGATGGACATCGGTTGCTATCGCGGTTTCCGCCACCGCCGTGGCCTGCCGATGCGTGGCCAGCGTACCCGCACCAATGCCCGCACCCGCAAGGGTCCGCGCAAGGCCGCTCAGGCACTGAAGAAATAATCGGGAAAGAGAATCGACATGGCCAAGGCTCCCGCCAATAACGCTGCGCAGCGAGTGCGCAAGAAGGTCCGCAAGAACGTGTCCGACGGTGTCGCTCACGTGCATGCTTCCTTTAACAACACCATCATCACGATCACCGACCGCCAGGGCAATGCCCTGGCGTGGGCTTCCTCCGGTGGCCAGGGCTTCAAGGGTTCGCGCAAGTCGACCCCGTTCGCCGCTCAGGTCGCTTCGGAAGTCGCCGGTCGCGCCGCCATCGAACAAGGCATCAAGAACCTCGACGTCGAGATCAAGGGCCCCGGCCCGGGTCGCGAGTCGTCGGTGCGTGCCTTGGCCGCGCTGGGTATTCGCATCACGTCAATCGCCGACGTAACGCCGGTGCCTCACAACGGCTGCCGTCCGCAAAAGCGCCGTCGTATCTGATCTCGCTTCAACCAAGCCCACCGCCGGCACCCACGGGTGACCGGCTCCCGCGGCATCAGGCCGCGGTAGTCATTTAGAAGGAAAGCAAAGTGGCACGTTACCTCGGCCCCAAGGCCAAACTCTCCCGCCGCGAAGGAACGGACCTGTTCCTCAAGAGCGCTCGCCGCTCGATCAGCGACAAGGCCAAGTTCGACTCCAAGCCGGGCCAGCACGGCCGCACCTCGGGTCAGCGCACCTCCGATTTCGGCCTGCAGCTGCGCGAAAAGCAGAAGGTCAAGCGCATGTACGGCGTGCTGGAAAAGCAGTTCCGCCGCTACTTTGAGGAAGCCTCCCGCCGCAAGGGCAACTCCGGCGCCAACCTGCTGGCGCTGCTCGAGTGCCGGCTGGACAATGTGGTCTACCGCATGGGCTTCGGCTCAACCCGCGCCGAAGCGCGCCAGCTGGTGTCGCACAAGGCGATCACGGTCAACGCCAAGCCGGTGAACATCCCCTCTTACCTGGTCAAGGCCGGTGATGTGGTGGCGGTTCGCGAAAAGTCCAAGAAGCAAAATCGCGTGGTCGAGGCGCTGCAACTGGCGCTGCAGGTGGGCATGCCCGCCTGGGTCGAGGTGAGCCTCGACAAAGCCGAAGGCACCTTCAAGAAGGTCCCTGACCGCGACGAATTCGGCGCTGACATCAACGAATCGTTGATCGTCGAACTGTATTCACGTTAATCAAAATCTGTTCCTGGCTGCGGGGCACCGCGGTCGGGTGCTTCACCAGCCTTACCGGTGTAACGAGCCGGGGGTATTGAGAGGGAGTCCTGAATGCAAACCAACTTGCTGAAACCCAAGTCCATCAACGTGGAGCAGCTTGGCACCAACCGTGCCAAGGTGACGCTGGAGCCGTTCGAGCGCGGCTACGGACACACGCTGGGCAACGCCTTGCGGCGCGTACTGCTGTCCTCGATGGTCGGGTATTCGGCAACCGAAGTCACCATCGCCGGTGTGCTTCACGAGTACTCCTCCATCGATGGCGTGCAGGAAGACGTCGTGTCGATCCTGCTGAACCTCAAGGGCGTGGTGTTCAAACTCCACAATCGCGATGAAGTCACGCTGTCGCTGCGAAAGGATGGCGAGGGACCGGTCACGGCCGCCGACATCCAGACACCGCACGACGTCGAGATCATCAATCCGGATCACCTGATCGCCCATCTGTCGCAAGGCGGCAAGCTGGACATGCAGATCAAGGTCGAGAAGGGCCGTGGCTATGTGCCCGGCACCATGCGCCGCTACGCGGACGAGGCGACCAAGTCGATCGGCCGTATTGTTCTCGACGCCTCATTCTCGCCGGTCAAGCGTGTGAGCTACACCGTCGAGAGCGCCCGCGTCGAGCAGCGTACCGACCTGGACAAGCTGGTCGTCGAGATCGAAACCAATGGCGCCATCACCGCGGAAGACGCGGTGCGTGCCTCGGCCAAGATCCTGGTCGAGCAGCTTGCGGTCTTTGCTCAGCTCGAGGGCAGCGAACTGGCCGCCTTCGACCAGCCGGTGCAGCGCAGCTCGCAACAGTTTGACCCAATCCTGCTGCGTCCGGTCGACGAGCTCGAGCTCACCGTGCGTTCGGCCAACTGCCTGAAGGCCGAGAATATCTATTACATCGGTGACCTGATCCAGCGCACCGAGAACGAGCTGCTCAAGACCCCCAACCTGGGTCGCAAGTCGCTCAACGAAATCAAGGAAGTGCTGGCCTCGCGCGGCCTGACCCTGGGCATGAAGCTGGAAAGCTGGCCGCCCGCGGGTCTGGACAAGCGCTGAGCCGCACGCCTTTTGGTGGACTGGCAGTACCTGATACGGCTGCCTTTTATTGATAAAGAAAGGAACACACCATGCGTCACGGAAACGGCCTTCGCAAACTCAATCGCACCAGCGAGCACCGCCAGGCGATGCTGCGCAACATGATGAACTCGCTGCTCGAGCACGAAGTCATCAAGACCACGGTCCCCAAGGCCAAGGAACTGCGCCGCGTCGTCGAGCCCATGATCACGCTGGCCAAGGAACCCACCCTGGCCAACAAGCGTCTGGCCTTCGATCGCCTGCGCAACCGCGACATCGTCATCAAGCTCTTCGGCGAACTCGGGCCGCGTTTCAAGGCGCGCCCGGGCGGCTACACCCGCATCCTGAAAATGGGTTTCCGCGTGGGTGACAACGCGCCGATGGCACTGGTTGAACTGGTTGACCGCGCCGAAGTCCCGACCGACGGCGAAACGGCTGCCGAGTAAGCACGAATAAAGTGCTTGCTTCGAGGCAAATACCTTCGAAGCAAGTTATACTCTCCCCTCTGTCGCGCGATGGAGCAGCCTGGTAGCTCGTTGGGCTCATAACCCAAAGGTCGCAAGTTCAAATCTTGCTCGCGCAACCAGTGTCAAAAGCGTAGAGCCCGCCAACCAAGTCGTTGAGCGGGCTCTTCCATTTCTACCCGCTCACCTTTTCATCTCACTCGTCGCACACGGTTCCATCGTGCTGCGAGGCAAAGTAGAGAACGTGCTGCGCGCACTGTTTGGCCATCAGAAACTGCACCGCGTGAAACTCGGTAGGCAAATTCACCATGCGGATGCCCGGGATCGCTTTGCGCACCATTTCCTCGCCGAACCGCGTGATGCGGCCGTTGCCGGGATACAGGCCTAGCGTGGGCGTGGTGATCTTCTGTGCCTGCGCGCGGGCGTCGAGCGAGGCGGCCAGCCTGGACAGCCCTACGAGCGATTCGACATTCGACTTGCCCATCTCACGTGCGTACCACGCCTGCGCTTGTGGATCGGTGTCGGGCGGAAAGCGTGAGGTGCCGTTGGTCGCGTCGGTCCATTTTTGCGTGCCCAGCGTGCGCATGGCTTCCTGCCAGCTGGAGTAGCCCAGCGCGAACGTCTGCTGCGTCTCTTTCGGGATCGTCAGCGGCGCGGCGACCAGGCTCAATGTTCTGAGCCTTTGCGGATGCTCCGCAGCCAGCATGACGCCGACAATGCCGGCAACGGATTCCCCGCAATAGTGCACCGGCGCCCCCGGACTCACCCGGTCGAGCACCGCGAGAACGTCGTCGACGAGAGCCTGGGCTGTATAGCCGGTTTCGGGATCGAAATCGAGCGGCGACTGACCCAGACCTCGCAGATTGGGACGGACCACTTTGAAAAACCGGGACAGATACGGCACCCATCGATACCAAAAATTCGAAGAGCGCCCAAACCCGTGCTGCAGGATCAGGACCGGGGCTTGCTTCCATTCATCGGTGAAGTCATCGATTTCGTACTGCAGTGTCGGTCTTCCGCTGCGTTCTATAAGTGGCATCTTGCGTCCTCAAAACAAAGTTCTGCCGCCATCGACGCGTATGCACTGGCCAGTCACATAAGACGATAGGTCGGTGCAGAGGAACTCCACCACCTTGGCCACGTCGTCGGCCTCTCCCGCGCGTCCCAGCGAACACGCGCGCAGCCGGTCACCGGCGATCATCTCGCCCTTCGCGCCGAAATGCGCGACACGGCCCGTGACAATCGCGCCGGGCGCGATGCAGTTCACGCGAATGCCGTGCGGGCCCAGTTCCGCCGCGAGCACGCGCGTGTATTGAATAAGTCCCGCCTTGGCGACGCCGTAGGTCGTACGCGCCGCGAAGGAAAGATCGTCTTGCAGACGGACCATCAGGCCGTGAATCGAAGTCATGTTGACGATGCAGCCCGATCGGCCAGCGATCATGTGAGGCATCGCAGCCTTGCAGCAGAAAACCGTGCTGGACAGATTGAAGTCCATCGCGCGCCGGAACTGCTCTGGCGTGACCTGGTCCGAACCACCCTTGAGGTGACTGCCTCCGGCGGCCGGTCCGCCGCCGACATTGTTGACGAGGATATCCAGGCGCCCGAACGTGCCGATGACCTCCCGGACCATGCGCTCGGCGGCGCCCGGCTCCGTGACGTCGGCCTCGATGCCGATGGAACGCCGCCCGAGCGCGCGGACTTCGTCCATGACCGTCGCCGCGCTTCGCTCCTCCGCGACAGCCGCCGCCGAGTGGAGGTCGATGTCACTGACGACGATGTCCGCGCCGAGTGCCGCGAGCCGCAACGCGGACGCGCGGCCTATGCCGCGGGCCGAACCCGTGACCAATGCGACGCGGCCCGCCAGTTCCGGCCGAGAGCCACCGGTGTCACTCACTCTTGATGTTTCCGGCGCGAATCACGCGCGTCCATTTCTCAAAATCGGACTGCATGATCTTTCCGAGTTGCTCGGCTGACGTTCCCAAAGGCTCGACACCTAGTTCGGCGAAGCGTGCGCGGGTGTCCTCTTGCTGCACGACGGTATTGATGTCCGCGCTGAGCTTGCGCACCACGTCGCTCGGCATACCCGCAGGCCCGACGATCGCAAGCCAGCTCCCCGCCTCGAAGCCGGGAAAGCCCGACTCCGAAATGGTAGGTACGTTTGGCAGGACACTCGCACGCTTCAGTCCGGTCGTTGCGATGGCACGCAGACGGCCCGATCGCACGAAGGGCATGGCCGATACCACGTCGTTGAACATCATCTGCGCATGCCCGGCGACCAGATCAGAGGTGGCCGGCCCTGCACCTTTGTACGGCACATGCGCAAACGCCAAACCGGAGGCCGTGCGGAAAAGTTCCGCGGCCAGGTGCGTCGAAGAGCCGGTGCCCGCGGATGCAAGGCCGAGGTTGGTCTTTTTGGACAGCGCGATCAATTCGGCCAATGTGTTTGCGGGCACGGAAGGATTCACCACCAGTACGAGCGGATATTGAAGGATCTGCGAGAGCGGGCCCAAGTCTCGAACCGGATCGTAGGGCAGTTTGTCGTAGAGGCTCGCGCTCACGACATGCGCGTTAGCCATCAAAAGCAGCGTGTAGCCGTCAGGAGGCGCCTTTGCGACGGCCGCGGCTCCGATATGCCCGCTCGCACCCGGCAGATTTTCGACCACGACCGTCTGGTTCCACATCTGGCTCAGCTTCTGGCCGAACATCCGGCCAACCAGATTGGTCGGCCCCCCGGGTGCGTAGGGGATGATGAGCTTCACCGGTTTATCGGGAAAACCTTGCGCTGCAGCGGGTACCGCATGAGCCATCGCTGCGAGACAGGCCAGTGTGAGGACTTTCCGTCTTGACGTCATCGATCATCCTTCGGTTCGATTCAGTGGGGGTGGTGTCCTGACCTCACGTGGCCTGCAGCGGATTTCGAGCTTGGAGTTGGGGCAAGTAGAAGTCAAGAGGGATTTCCCAGTGGGGATGTCCGAGTTTTGTCTTCGAGGCGGCGAAAGACCGTTGCACGGCCACGCTCAACGTGGCGTTTCCGATGGTGCGCTGGCGCCAGGCCATGGCCCTGTGCGGGCGCATTGCCTACACTCTGCCGATGCTCTGGGTCAAAGCGCTGCACATCGTCTTCATCGCCAGCTGGTTCGCCGGTCTGTTCTACCTGCCGCGCATCTACGTGAACCTCGCCATGGTCACGCCTGGATCGCTGGCCGAGCGAGCCAGGCTGCTGATGATGGCGCGCAAGCTCTTGCGCTTTACAACGCTGTTGGCAATTCCCGCCGTCGGCCTTGGCTTGTGGCTCTGGCTGGGCTGGGGGATCGGCCGCGGACCGGGCAATGGCTGGATGCACGCCAAGCTGTTCTTCGTCGTCCTTGCCCTGGGCTACCACCACGCCTGCGGCGTGCTGCTGCGCCGCTTCGAGGCCGACCAGAATCGGCGCAGTCATCGCTGGTTCCGCTGGTTCAACGAGGTCCCGGTCCTTCTGCTGCTCGCCACCGTTGTGCTGGTGGTGGTCAAGCCGTTTTAGGATTCCAGGCAATGGCGGCGCACAAGACCTCCGCTTGGCCGCTCGCGCAGGCCTATGCAGCCCTCATCGTCTACGCGAGCCTGTATCCCTTCGAGGGATGGCGCGACCAGGGGATTACGCCCTGGGCCTTTCTCGCAAGCCCGTGGCCGCGCTGGTGGACCGGCTTCGACGTGGGTGCCAACGTAGTCGGCTACGCCCCGCTGGGGTTCCTGCTGGCGCTGGCGTGGATGCGGCAGGCCACGCGCGGCGCCGCCCACCAGGGTTCAGCCATCGTGGCGGCGACCTTGGCCGGTGGCGCTCTCTCGCTGGCGATGGAGGCCTTGCAGACCTACCTGCCAGCCCGCGTGCCGTCCAACCTCGATTTCGGCCTGAACTTCCTTGGGGCACTGACCGGCGCCGTGCTGGCCAGGGGGCTGGAGCGTATCGGCGCCATCGCTCACTGGTCGCGCTTGCGCAACCGTTGGTTCGTGCGGGACGCGCGGGGCGCCCTGGTGCTGCTGGCGCTGTGGCCGCTGGCGCTGGTGTTCCCGGCCTCCGTGCCACTGGGATTGGGGCAGGTGTTCGAGCGTGTCGAAGCTGGCGTGGCCGACTGGCTCGAAGACACACCCTTTCTGGAATGGCTCCCCGTACGCGACCTGGAGCTGCAGCCGCTGGTGCCCGGTGTCGAGCTGGTGTTGGTCGCAATGGGCGCGCTCGTGCCGTGCCTGCTGGGCTACACCGTGATGCGTTCGATGTTGCGACGAGTCAGTCTCACGGTCTCGGCGCTGGCGATCGGCATCGGCGTCACTGCGCTGTCCGCAGCGCTGAGTTGGGGACCTGTGCACGCCTGGGCCTGGATGAGCCCGGCTGTGCAACTGGGCCTGACGGTGGGGCTGGCGCTGGCGCTGCTGGCGTTACCCCTGCCGCGCCGTGGCTGCGCGGCGCTGCTCCTGCTGGCGATGGTCGTCCACCTGAGCCTGCTGAACCAGGCGCCCGAGAGCGCTTATTTCGCGAGCACCTTGCGCAGTTGGGAGCAGGGGCGCTTCATCCGCTTTCACGGCCTGTCGCAGTGGCTGGGCTGGTTCTGGCCCTTCGTCACACTGTCTTATGTGGTGGTGCGTCTGTCCAGTCGGGATGCCCAGGACTGAGCCGCCGTGGTCAAGCGGCGTACGGTGGCACTCGCCGATAATCCGATGCCCTCAACTCGCCCTGTCACCCCCCCCGCTCATGTACTACAAGCACCACATTTTCTTTTGCCTGAACCAGCGGGCCAATGGCGAAGCCTGCTGCGCCCAGCATCAGGCGCAGCAGGCCTTCGACCACTGCAAGGCGCAGGTGAAGTCCCAGGGGCTGACCGGCCCGGGGAACGTGCGCGTCAACAAGGCCGGCTGCCTGGACCGCTGCGCCGGCGGGCCCGTCGCCGTGGTGTATCCCGAGGGCGTCTGGTACAGCTATGTGGACACGCAGGACATCGACGAGATCGTCGAGTCGCACCTCAAGAATGGCAAAGTGGTCGATCGTCTCCTGACGCCGCCCCATCTGGGCCGCTGACCATGAACGTCAACACCCAGCGGCTGTCTCTGGCCGGGGCGGCCGGGGCCATCGAAGCGCTGCGTGACGACCCCCCGGCGGGCGTGGTGCATCGCGGCACGGCCGTGATCGCCCACCCGCACCCCTTGTTCGGCGGAACCATGCAAAACAAGGTGGTCCAGACGCTCGCCCGGGCCTTCGTGCAGGGTGGCTGGTCGGCCGTTCGCTTCAACTTTCGTGGCGTGGGGGCCAGCGCTGGGACCTACGACGACGGACGGGGCGAGGCACTTGACCTGCAGGAGGTGATCCAAGCAGTGGCGCCCGAGGGGGCGCTGTCGATTGCCGGATTTTCCTTTGGCGCCTTCGTCGCCTGCCGTGCCACCGTCGCGCTGTGGCCGACACGCCCGCTCGAGCGACTCGTGCTGGTGGGCACCGCGGCCTCACGCTTCGACGTCCCGCCCTTGCCGGCCGAGGCCCAGGAGCACATCCTGGTCATTCACGGTGAACAGGACGAGACCGTCCCGCTGACCGCCGTCCTTGACTGGGCGCGACCTCAGACATTGCCTGTTACGGTCATTCCGGCAGGCGAGCATTTCTTTCACGGACAATTGCCCTTGCTCAAGAGCCTGGTGCTTCGCCACCTTCGTTGATCCAACCTCCCGCACGAATGAAACGTCTTTTCCAGGCGCTGGCCGCGCCGTTGCTCGCATTGCTCTGCCTGTCGGCACAGGCCCAGGTTCCCCAGCCGCCTGAAATCGCGGCACGAAGCTACCTGCTGCTCGACGTCACGGCCAACCAGATTCTGGCCGGGCGCGAGATCGACACCCCGGTCGAGCCGGCGTCGCTGACCAAGCTGATGTCCGCCTACGTGGTGTTCGACGCCCTGCGCGCCAAGAAGCTCGACCTGAAGCAGGCGGTACCGGTTAGCGAGCGCGCCTGGAAAATGCCCGGATCCCGCATGTTCATCGATCCCAAGATGCGTGTCCCGGTCGAGGATCTGCTCAAGGGCATGATCATCCAGTCGGGCAACGATGCCACGGTCGCCCTGGCCGAGGCCGTCGGCGGGAACGTCGAACGGTTTGTCCAGTTGATGAACGACCAGGCCAAGGCCTTGGGCATGAAATCGACGAGTTATCGCAATCCCGAGGGCTTGACCGAGTCCGGCCACACCACCACGGCGCGTGACCTCGGCATCCTGGCCGGCCGTCTGATGCGGGACTTTCCGGAGTACGTGGGCTATTACGCCACCAGGAAGTACCGCTACGAAGGCACGCCGGCGGCCAACGACACCAACCGCAACCTGCTGCTGTTTCGCGACCCGACCGTCGACGGTCTCAAGACCGGCCATACGGCGGCGGCCGGTTACTGCATGGTGGCCACGGCCAGGCGCGATGTCCCGAACGTGGGCTCGCGCCGCCTGCTCTCGGTCGTGCTCGGCGCCGACAGCGAGAACGCCCGCGCCAACGAATCGCAGAAGCTGCTGAACTGGGGCTACACGGCGTTCGAAGCCGTGAAGCTGTTCGACGCCAACCAGGCGGTGGTCGCGCCAGATGTCTGGAAGGGCACGCAGCCCAAGGCCAAGCTGGGCCGCCCCGAGCCGATTGTCATTGCCGTGGCGGCCGGAACGGCGGCGCGCGTCAAGACGCAAGTCGTGCGCCCCGACCCGCTGGTTGCGCCGCTTGCCAAGGGGCAGTCGGTCGGCATGCTCAAGGTGACGGTGGCCGACCAGCCCTTGCTGGACGTGCCGCTGGTTGCTCTCGAAGCGGTGGCCGAGGCGGGTGTCCTGGGCCGTGCCTGGGACGCTGTGCGGCTCTGGATCAAGTAAAGCGTTTGGGCAGGTCCAGGCGACTTCTTGGTTTGCTGCATTGCGGCACCCCATGTGCCCGGCTATACTGGAGGGCTTTCCCGCTATTGGGGCGGGAGAAGCTTTTTTGTGATTTCACACATTTGCCAAACGTTTAGGGACGTTTAATGCCAACCATCAATCAACTCGTGCGCCAGGGCCGGGAGGTCGAAAAGACCAAATCCAAGAGCCCGGCGATGCAAAACAGCCCGCAGCGCCGCGGTGTCTGCACCCGCGTCTACACCACCACGCCCAAGAAGCCGAACTCTGCGCTGCGCAAGGTCGCCAAGGTTCGCCTGACAAACGGCTTCGAGGTCATCTCGTATATCGGCGGCGAAGGCCACAACCTGCAGGAGCACTCGGTGGTGCTCGTGCGCGGCGGCCGCGTCAAGGATCTGCCCGGTGTTCGCTACCACATCGTGCGCGGTTCGCTGGACCTGCAAGGCGTGAAAGACCGCAAGCAGTCGCGCTCCAAGTACGGCGCCAAGCGCCCGAAGAAGGCTTAAGCAGCCACTGCTGCAGCCCGTTCCCCCCGGTGCTGGTTCCGCCTTGGCAGGCAGACCCGGCGTAGTGACCCCAAGCAGGCATGTTGCCGCAGGGTCGAGTAAGTGAGGGTCCTGATGACTCTCGCGGCAGTCCCGAAACGGGAAGGCCAACTGAAGCAAATGAAGAGGTGAAAAATGCCACGTCGTCGCGAAGTCCCTAAACGTGAAATCCTGCCGGATCCCAAGTTCGGCAATATTGAGCTCGCCAAGTTCATGAACGTCATCATGCAAGGCGGCAAGAAGGCGATTGCCGAGCGCATCGTCTACGGCGCGCTCGAGCAAATCGAGAAGAAGAACCCTGGCAAGGACCCGGTTGAAGCCTTCACCATGGCCATCAACAACGTCAAACCCATGGTCGAGGTCAAATCCCGCCGTGTCGGCGGCGCTAACTACCAGGTGCCTGTTGAAGTGCGCCCGATCCGTCGCCTGGCGCTGTCGATGCGCTGGATCAAGGAAGCCGCCAAGAAGCGCGGCGAGAAGTCCATGGCCATGCGTCTGGCCAACGAGCTGATGGAAGCCACCGAAGGCCGTGGCGGTGCCATGAAGAAGCGCGACGAAGTGCACCGCATGGCCGAGGCGAACAAGGCCTTCAGCCACTTCCGCTTCTAAGAGCAACCCCTCCCCGGGAAAGCGGGCCCGCCACAAGCGGGCCCGAGTCCGTTTCAACGAAAGACATTCATCATGGCCCGCAATACGCCCATCGAGCGCTATCGCAACATCGGCATCTCGGCGCACATCGACGCCGGCAAGACCACGACCACCGAGCGCATCCTGTTCTACACCGGCGTCAACCACAAGATCGGTGAAGTGCACGATGGCGCCGCGACCATGGACTGGATGGAGCAGGAGCAAGAGCGCGGCATCACGATCACGTCCGCCGCCACCACCTGCTTCTGGAAGGGCATGGATCTGTCCTACCCCGAGCATCGCTTCAACATCATCGACACCCCCGGCCACGTGGACTTCACCATCGAGGTGGAGCGTTCCATGCGCGTGCTCGACGGTGCGTGCATGGTGTATTGCGCCGTGGGTGGCGTGCAGCCGCAGTCCGAGACCGTCTGGCGCCAGGCCAACAAGTACAAGGTGCCCCGTCTGGCCTTCGTGAACAAGATGGACCGCACCGGCGCCAACTACTTCAAGGTCTATGACCAGATGCGCCTGCGCCTGAAGGCCACCCCCGTGCCGATCGTGATCCCGATCGGTGCCGAGGAAAGCTTCGTTGGCGTGGTCGACTTGATCAAGATGAAGGCCATCATCTGGGACGAGGCGTCCCAGGGCATGAAGTTCAACTACCAGGAAGTCCCGGCTGAGTTGCTCGAGTCGGCCAAGGAGTGGCGCGAGAAGATGATGGAGGCGGCTGCCGAGGCGAGTGAAGAGCTGATGAACAAGTACCTCGAAGAGGGCAACCTGACCGAGGCCGAGATCATGCACGGCATCCGCACCCGCACCATCGCGTCCGAGATCCAGCCGATGCTGTGCGGCAGCGCCTTCAAGAACAAGGGCGTTCAGCGCATGCTTGACGCGGTGATCGACTTCCTGCCCTCCCCGGTGGACATCCCGCCGGTCACCGGTACCGACGACGACGAGCAGCCCACCAGCCGTAAGGCCGATGACAAAGAAAAGTTCGCGGCGCTGGCGTTCAAGCTGATGACCGACCCGTTCGTTGGCCAGCTGACCTTCGTGCGCGTGTACTCGGGTGTGTTGTCCAAGGGCGACACTGTCTACAACGCGGTGCGCGGCAAGAAGGAGCGTATCGGCCGGATCGTGCAGATGCACGCCAACAACCGCCTGGAGGTCGACGAGATCCGCGCTGGCGACATCGCTGCGTGCGTGGGCCTCAAGGACGTTACCACCGGCGAGACGCTATGCGACCCAAGCGCCGTCGTGACCCTCGAACGCATGATCTTCCCCGAGCCCGTGATCGCACAGGCCGTGGAGCCCAAGACCAAGGCCGACCAGGAAAAGATGGGCATTGCCCTGAACCGCCTGGCTCAGGAAGATCCGTCGTTCCGTGTCCGCACCGACGAAGAATCCGGCCAGACCATCATCGCCGGCATGGGCGAGCTGCACCTGGAAATCATCGTCGACCGCATGAAGCGCGAGTTCGGTGTGGAAGCCAACGTCGGCAAGCCGCAGGTGGCTTACCGCGAGACCATCCGCAAGACCGTCGAGGAAGCCGAAGGCAAGTTCGTGCGCCAGTCCGGTGGCAAGGGCCAGTACGGCCACGTCGTGCTCAAGCTCGAGCCCAACGAACCCGGCAAGGGCATCGAATTTATCGACGCCATCAAGGGTGGCGTGGTGCCGCGCGAGTACATTCCCGCGGTTGAGAAGGGCATCAACGAAGCCGTCACCCAGGGCGTGCTGGCCGGCTACCCGGTGGTCGATGTCAAGGTGACGCTGCACTTTGGCTCCTACCACGACGTGGACTCGAACGAGTTGGCGTTCAAGATGGCCGCCATCTTCGGTTTCAAGGAAGGCGCCCGCAAGGCCAGCCCGGTCATTCTCGAGCCGATGATGTCGGTCGAGGTCGAGACGCCCGAGGACTACGCCGGCAATGTGATGGGCGATCTGTCCTCGCGGCGCGGCATGGTGCAGGGTATGGACGACATGGTGGGCGGCGGCAAGGCCATCAAGGCCGAGGTTCCGCTGTCCGAGATGTTCGGCTACTCCACCACGCTGCGCTCGATGTCGCAAGGCCGCGCCACCTACACAATGGAGTTCAAGCACTACGCCGAAGCTCCCCGTAACGTGGCCGAGGCCATCGTGGCAGCCCGGGCAAAGTAAGCCCACCCCCGAAGCGGCTCACTGCGTGTAGCCGCCTCCCCCTCAAGGGGCGCCCCAGCGGCCCGGCAGAGCCGGTTCAGCGGGGCCTGGAAGGGATCTCTGTCTTCGGCGCCACTTGTGTGGTTGGCCCGCTGCCCGTGGCGAGGCCTTTGCCGGAGACGTTAAACAGACACGGGTATTGTTCTTTGGAGAATTGAGAAAATGGCAAAAGGAAAATTTGTGCGGTCCAAGCCGCACGTCAATGTGGGCACTATTGGCCACGTGGACCACGGCAAGACGACGCTGACGGCGGCGATTGCCACGGTGCTGGCTGCCAAGTTCGGCGGCGAAGCCAAGGCCTATGACCAGATTGATGCGGCCCCTGAAGAAAAGGCGCGCGGCATCACGATCAACACGGCCCACGTCGAGTATGAGACGGCCAACCGCCACTATGCCCACGTGGACTGCCCTGGTCACGCCGACTACGTCAAGAACATGATCACCGGCGCGGCCCAGATGGACGGCGCCATTTTGGTGTGTTCGGCCGCTGACGGCCCGATGCCCCAGACGCGCGAGCACATCCTGCTGGCGCGCCAGGTGGGCGTGCCCTACATCATCGTGTTCCTCAACAAGTGCGACATGGTTGACGACGCCGAGCTGCTCGAGCTGGTGGAGATGGAAGTGCGCGAGCTGCTGGTCAAGTACGACTTTCCTGGTGACGACACCCCGATCATCAAGGGCTCGGCCAAGCTGGCGCTCGAAGGCGACAAGGGCGATCTGGGCGAGCAGGCCATCATGCGTCTGGCCGAGGCGCTGGACACCTACATTCCCACGCCTGAGCGTGCTGTGGATGGCGCGTTCCTGATGCCTGTGGAAGACGTGTTCTCGATCTCTGGCCGTGGCACCGTGGTGACCGGGCGTATCGAGCGCGGGGTGGTCAAGGTGGGTGAGGAAATCGAGATCGTGGGCATCAAGCCGACGCTCAAGACCACCTGCACGGGTGTGGAGATGTTCCGCAAGCTGCTGGACCAGGGCCAGGCGGGTGACAACGTGGGCATTTTGCTGCGCGGCACCAAGCGCGAAGAAGTCGAGCGCGGCCAGGTGCTGTGCAAGCCCGGGTCGGTCAAGCCGCACACGCACTTCACCGCCGAGATCTACGTGCTGAGCAAGGACGAGGGCGGGCGTCACACGCCGTTTTTCAACAACTACCGTCCGCAGTTTTACTTTCGCACGACCGACGTCACCGGCGCCATCGAGCTGCCCAAGGACAAGGAAATGGTCATGCCCGGCGACAACGTGACGATCACGGTCAAGCTGATCAACCCGATCGCCATGGAAGAAGGCCTGCGTTTTGCCATCCGCGAAGGCGGCAAGACCGTCGGCGCCGGCGTCGTTGCAACCATTGTGGAGTAATTGAAATTTTCCAAACGAGTCGTGCGAGCAATGCCAATGCCAACGCCGCGTGACTTGTTTGGATTGGATGGGCGTTGCGAGCGCAGGCAGGTCGGGTTCAACGCGCGCAGCCGTACTCCAGTACGGCGAGCACGATGAGCCCGAGATGCCAAGCGCAGCAGCCCAGCCAACCAAACGAAGGGGTATAGCTCAATTGGCAGAGCGTCGGTCTCCAAAACCGAAGGTTGTAGGTTCGATTCCTACTGCCCCTGCCACCTGAGTGGCACCTCCGGCCCGTCGCAGACGGTCCAAAGTTCAACCCGCCGCGTCCCGGCGGGTTTGGCACCTTCAAGGTGCCGCGGAAATTGAAAGCAGGAATCCGCCTTCATGGCCACTTCTCAAGTTGAAACCGTCACCACAGGTGCCGAAAAAGCCAAGCTGGCCGCCGCGATTGTGCTGGTGGTGGCGGGGCTCGCCGGCTTTTACCTGCTGACCCGTCAAGGTCAGCTGGTGCAGTGGGGCGTGCTGCTGCTGGGCCTGATCGCCGCCGCCGGCCTGTTCTTCACCGCGGAAACAGGCAAGCAGCTGGCCTCGTTCGGCAGCGATGCCTGGCGCGAAGTCAAGAAGGTGGTGTGGCCGACCCGCAAGGAGTCGATCCAGGTGACCGTCTATGTGTTCGGCTTCGTTCTGGTCATGGCCATCTTCCTGTGGGCGACCGACAAGACGATCGAGTGGGTCTTCTACGACCTCATCCTGCGCTGGAGATAAGCATGAGCGAGATAGACATCCCTCAGGCTGGTTCGCAGGAGCCCGCCCCCCCCGCCAAGCCGGTCAACCCTGACCTGCGTTGGTATGTCGTCCATGCCTATTCGGGCATGGAAAAGGCCGTCGAACGCAACATCCGCGAGCGCATCCTGCGCGCGGGCATGCAAGACAAGTTCGGCGAGATCCTGGTGCCTACCGAAGAGGTGGTCGAGATCAAGAACGGCCAGAAGCGCACCTCCGAGCGCCGCTTCTACCCGGGCTATGTCCTGGTTCAGATGGTCATGAACGACAACACTTGGCATCTGGTCAAGCACACCAACAAGGTCACCGGCTTTGTCGGCGGCGCCAAGAACCGGCCGTCGCCGATCTCCGATGAAGAGGTCGCCAAGATCCTCGGACAGATGGTCGAGGGCGTCGAGAAGCCGCGCCACAAGGTGGAGTTCGTTGTCGGCGAATACGTTCGCGTCAAGGACGGCCCCTTTACCGACTTCAACGGCACGGTCGACGAAGTCAACTACGAAAAGAGCAAGGTCCGCGTGTCGGTCACGATCTTCGGTCGTGCCACGCCCGTGGAACTCGAATTCAGCCAGATCGAAAAGACCTGACGATGCGATCCGCGCTTCACGACTCGGCGCGGGTTTGAAACCAGCGAGTCGCCAACCCCGGGGAGCCCAGGCCCAAGGCCCAGGCGTTTGTACCCGCAAGGAGTAAGAAACCATGGCGAAAAAAATCGTCGGTTTTGTCAAGCTGCAAGTGCCAGCAGGCAAGGCCAATCCCTCGCCCCCGATCGGCCCTGCGCTCGGTCAGCGTGGCTTGAACATCATGGAGTTCTGCAAGGCGTTCAACGCCCAGACCCAGGGCGTCGAGCCCGGTCTGCCGCTGCCGGTGGTGATCACCGCCTACGCGGACAAGAGCTTCACCTTCATCATCAAGACGCCCCCGGCGACGACCCTCATCAAGAAGGCCATCAAGCTGGACAAGGGTTCGCCCAAGCCTCACAGCGACAAGGTCGGCAAGATCACCCGGGCTCAGCTCGAAGAGATCGCCAAGACCAAGATGAAGGACATGAATGCCGCCAGTGTCGACGCCGCCGTGCGTACGCTGGCCGGCTCCGCCCGCTCGATGGGCGTGACCGTGGAGGGTCTGTAAATGCCGTTGACCAAGAAGCAAAAGACCCAGCAGGGCAAGATCGACAGCAACAAGCTGTACGCGCTGTCCGACGCGCTGGCGCTCGTCAAGGAGTTCGCCACCGCCAAGTTCGATGAGTCCATCGACGTGGCCGTGCAGCTGGGCATCGATGCCAAGAAGTCCGACCAGGTCGTACGCGGCGCGGTCGTGATGCCTCACGGCACCGGCAAGACCAAGCGCGTGGCCGTGTTCGCCCAGGGTGCCAAGGCTGATGAAGCCCGGGCCGCTGGCGCCGACATCGTCGGCATGGACGACCTGGCTGCCCGCGTCAAGGCTGGCGACATGCCCTTCGACGTGGTGATCGCAGCCCCCGACGCCATGCGCGTGGTCGGCACGCTCGGCCAGATCCTCGGCCCGCGCGGCCTGATGCCCAACCCCAAGGTTGGCACCGTGACCCCCGATGTCGCCACCGCCGTCAAGAACGCCAAGGCTGGCCAGGTCCAGTTCCGCGTCGACAAGGCCGGCATCATCCATGGCACCATCGGCCGTCGCTCGTTCGACGCCGACAAGCTCCAGGGCAACCTGGCGGCGCTGATCGACGCACTGACCAAGTCCAAGCCGGCGACGTCCAAGGGCGTTTTCCTGCGCAAGGTGGCGGTCTCGTCGACCATGGGAGTGGGCGTGCGCGTGGACACCCAGACCATCTCAGCGTAATTGCGAGAAGAAATTCCAGGCGCACCGCGAGGGGCGCAGGGTGTGGTGGGCTGCCGGGGCATGACCCGGAAACGGGGCAAGACCCGGCAGGCCATCAAAGACCGTTGGTGTGCACGCGAGTGCGCTTAATCAGTGAAAGCCAACGCAGATGGCGATCCCGCTGAAGATGGATTTGAGAATTTCCAAAACAGTTGGTCGCTGCAAGTAAGGCGCGCCGGAAGGTTCCGACCCGACGGCGCATTTGAAGGAGTAGACCTTGAGTCTGAATCGCAGTGAGAAGCAAGCGGTCATTGAAGAAGTGACCGGACTCGCCGCTAAAGCTCAAACGCTGGTGATAGCGGAATACCGCGGCATCACGGTCGCCGACATGACGAAACTGCGCAACGACGCGCGCAGCAAGGGCGTGACCCTGAGTGTTCTGAAGAACACCCTGGCTCGCCGTGCTGTGGCCGGAAGCAGCTTCGACGTGGTGGCAGACCAGATGACCGGACCGCTCATCTACGGCTTCTCCGTGGACGCTGTGGCCGCCGCCAAGGTGGTGGCCGACTTCGCGAAGACCAACGACAAGCTGGTCATTCGCGCGGGCGCGTTCGCGGGCAAGGCCCTGGATGTCAACGGCGTCAAGCAGCTGGCGAACATTCCCTCCAAAGAGGTTCTGCTGGCGCAGCTTTGCGGCCTGCTCATGTCGCCCATCTCCCGCACCGCGGTGGTGCTGGGCGCCCTGGCAGCCAAGAAAGGCGAGGGCGCAGCCGCCCCAGCCGAAGCGCCCGAGGCGGAAGCTGCCGCTGCGTAACCCGCGCACGGCCCGTTCTTCACATCAATTGTTTTAGGAAATCAAAATGGCATTCGACAAAGACGCATTCCTGACCTCGCTGGACAGCATGACGGTCATGGAACTCAACGACCTGGTCAAGGCGATCGAAGAAAAATTCGGCGTGAGCGCCGCCGCCATGGCCGCTCCCGCGGCCGCTGGCGGCGCCGCTGCCGCGGTCGTCGAAGAAAAGACCGAGTTCACCGTGCAACTGCTGGAAGCCGGTGCCAACAAGGTGCAGGTCATCAAGGCCGTGCGCGAACTCACCGGCCTGGGCCTCAAGGAAGCCAAGGACCTGGTCGATGGCGCTCCCAAGGCCGTCAAGGAAGGCATTGCCAAGGCCGACGCCGAAGCCGCGCTCAAGAAGCTCATTGAAGCCGGCGCCAAAGCCGAACTCAAGTAAATCGGCATCCGATTTACGAGGCTGGTTTCACGACCAGCCTTTTGCGCTTTCAGAGCGCACCTGGAAACTTCGCTGCATGCGGAGCTTCCAAGTGTCTTCTGACCCCGACTGCAGAAGACGCCTTGGTACGGGCGATGTGCAATGCATCGCTGTCCGCCATGGTTGGTAGTGGCCAACCCGCCAAGCCTGTCGAGCCCCTCGCTGCCCGAGGACGCTCGACGAGACAGTTGCGCAAGAGCTCATAGCCCGGAGACCTCATGGCCTATTCCTTTACCGAACGCAAGCGCATCCGCAAAAGCTTCGGCACCCGTGACAGCGTGCTGGAAGTTCCTTACCTGCTTCAGATGCAGAAGGACGCCTACACTGCCTTCCTTCAGGCGGACATCCCGCCGCTCAAACGTACCAACGAAGGCCTTCAGGCCGCCTTCACTGCCGCCTTCCCCATCGTCTCCCACAACGGTTTTGTGGAGATGAAGTACACCGAATACAACCTGGCCAAGCCCGCCTTCGACGTGCGGGAGTGCCAGACCCGCGGCTTGACCTTCGCCTCGGCCGTACGCGCGCGCGTGCAGCTGATCATCTACGACCGCGAGTCGTCGACCTCCCAGTCCAAGGTGGTCAAAGAGGTCAAGGAGCAAGAGGTCTACATGGGCGAAGTGCCGCTCATGACCGAAAAGGGCTCGTTCATCATCAACGGCACCGAGCGTGTCATCGTCTCCCAGTTGCACCGCTCGCCGGGCGTGTTCTTCGAGCACGACAAGGGCAAGACGCACAGTTCGGGCAAGCTGCTGTTCTCGGCGCGGATCATTCCGTACCGTGGCTCCTGGCTCGACTTCGAGTTCGACCCCAAGGATATCCTGTACTTTCGCGTCGACCGCCGCCGCAAGATGCCGGTCAGCATTTTGCTCAAGGCCATCGGCCTGACGCCCGAGTCGATCCTCGCCAACTTCTTCGTCAACGACAACTTCCGTCTGATGGACAGCGGCGCACAAATGGAGTTCGTCGCCGAGCGCCTGCGCGGCGAAGTGGCGCGCTTTGACATCACCGACAAATCCGGCAAGGTCGTCGTCGCCAAGGACAAGCGCATCACAGCGCGCCACACCCGTGACATGGAGCAGACCAGCACCACGCACATCAGCGTCCCCGAAGACTTCCTCATCGGCCGCGTGGTGGCCCGCAACATCGTCGACCAGGACACCGGCGAGATCATCGCCAAGGCCAACGACGAGCTGACCGAAGCCCTGCTCAAGAAGCTGCGTACCGCTGGCGTCCAGGAGCTGCAGGTCATCTACACGAACGAGCTCGACCAGGGCGCCTACATCAGCCAGACCCTGCGCAGCGACGAGACGGTGGACGAGTTCGCCGCCCGCGTGGCCATCTACCGCATGATGCGCCCCGGCGAGCCGCCGACCGAAGACGCCGTGCAGGCCCTATTCCAGCGCCTGTTCTACAACCCGGACACGTACGATCTGTCGCGCGTGGGCCGCATGAAGTTCAACGCCAAGGTCGGCCGCGACGAAAGCACCGGCCCCATGGTCCTGACCAACGAGGACATCCTCGCCGTGGTCAAGATCCTGGTCGACCTGCGCAACGGCCGCGGTGAAGTCGACGACATCGATCACCTGGGCAACCGCCGTGTGCGCTGCGTCGGCGAGCTGGCCGAGAACCAGTACCGCACCGGCCTGGCGCGCATCGAAAAAGCCGTCAAGGAGCGCCTGGGTCAGGCCGAGCAAGAGCCGCTGATGCCGCACGACCTGATCAACTCCAAGCCGATTTCCGCGGCCCTCAAGGAGTTCTTCGGCGCGTCTCAGCTGTCGCAGTTCATGGACCAGACCAACCCGCTGGCCGAAATCACGCACAAGCGCCGCGTCTCGGCCCTGGGCCCGGGCGGCCTGACCCGCGAGCGTGCCGGCTTCGAAGTGCGCGACGTGCACGTTACCCACTACGGCCGCGTCTGCCCGATTGAAACGCCGGAAGGCCCGAACATCGGCCTGATCAATTCGCTGGCCTTGTACGCCCGCCTGAATGAGTACGGCTTCATCGAGACACCGTACCGCCGCGTGATCGATGGCAAGGTCACGATGCTGATCGACTACCTGTCGGCCATCGAGGAAGGCAAGTACGTCATCGCCCAGGCTAACGCGACCCTGGACAAGGAAGGCCGCCTGACCGACGAGCTGGTCTCGGCGCGTGAAAAGGGCGAATCGATCCTGGTGGGCGCCGAGCGCGTCCAGTACATGGACGTGTCGCCCGCGCAGATCGTCTCCGTGGCGGCGTCGCTGGTGCCCTTCCTGGAGCACGACGACGCGAACCGCGCGCTGATGGGCGCCAACATGTCACGCCAGGCCGTGCCAGTGCTGCGACCGGAAAAGCCGCTGGTGGGCACCGGCATCGAGCGCGTGGCCGCGATCGACTCCGGCACCGTGGTGACCTCGCGCCGCGGCGGCGTGGTCGACTATGTCGATGCCACCCGCATCGTGGTGCGCGTGAACGACGCCGAGACCGTGGCTGGCGAAGTCGGTGTCGACATCTACAACCTGATCAAGTACCAGCGTTCCAACCAGAACACCAACATCCACCAGCGGCCCATCGTCAAGAAGGGCGACAAGCTGTCCAAGGGTGACGTCATCGCCGACGGTGCGTCGACCGACCTGGGCGAGATCGCCATCGGCCAGAACATGCTGATCGGGTTCATGCCCTGGAACGGCTACAACTTCGAAGACTCCATCCTCATCTCCGAGCGCGTCGTCGCCGATGACCGCTACACCTCGATCCACATCGAGGAGCTGGTGGTGATGGCGCGCGACACCAAGCTGGGCGCCGAGGAAATCACCCGCGACATCCCCAACCTGTCCGAGCAGCAGCTCAACCGGCTGGACGAGTCCGGCATCATCTACGTGGGCGCCGAAGTCATGCCCGGCGACACCCTGGCGGGCAAGGTCACGCCCAAGGGCGAGACCACCCTCACGCCCGAAGAAAAGCTGTTGCGCGCGATCTTCGGCGAGAAGGCTTCCGACGTGAAGGACACCTCGCTGCGCGTGGACCAGGGCTCGCAAGGCACCGTCATCGACGTGCAGGTCTTTACCCGTGAAGGCATCCAGCGCGACAAGCGCGCCCAGCAGATCATCGACGACGAACTCAAGCGCTACCGCCTGGACCTCAACGACCAGTTGCGCATCGTCGAGGCCGACGCGTTCGACCGTATCGAGAAGCTGTTGAGCGGCCGCGTCGCCAACGGCGGCCCGCAAAAGCTCGCCAAGGGCGCCAAGATCGACAAGGCCTACCTCTCGTCCGTCGAGAAGTACCACTGGTTCGACATCCGTCCGGCCGAGGACGACGTCGCCGCCCAGCTCGAATCGATCAAGAACTCGATCGAGCAGCAGCGCCACAGCTCCGACCTGGCCTTCGAGGAAAAGCGCAAGAAGCTCACGCAAGGCGACGAACTGCCCGCTGGCGTGCTCAAGATGGTCAAGGTCTACCTGGCTGTCAAGCGCCGCCTGCAGCCTGGCGACAAGATGGCCGGCCGCCATGGCAACAAGGGCGTGGTGTCCAAGATCGTTCCGGTCGAGGACATGCCCCACATGGCTGATGGCACGCCTTGCGACATCGTGCTGAACCCGCTGGGCGTGCCCTCGCGGATGAACGTCGGCCAGGTGCTCGAAGTGCACCTGGGCTGGGCGGCCAAGGGCATCGGCCAGCGCATCGGCGACATGCTGCAGCAGGAGGCTCGCGCCGCCGAGCTGCGCAAGTTCTTCGACGAGCTGTACAACGCCTCGGGCAAGAAGGAAAACCTCGGCGAGCTGTCCGACGGCGAGATCGTCGAGATGGCCGGTGAGCTGGTCAACGGTATTCCGTTTGCCACCCCGGTGTTCGACGGCGCCTCGGAAGAGGAAATCCGCGGCATGCTCAAGTTGGCCTTCCCCGACGAGGTCGTCAAGGCCAAGGGCCTGACGCCCACGCGCACCCAGGCCTATCTCTATGACGGCCGCACCGGCGACCGCTTCGAGCGGCCCACCACCATCGGGTACATGCACTTCCTGAAGCTGCATCACCTGGTGGACGACAAGATGCACGCCCGCTCCACTGGCCCGTACAGCCTGGTCACCCAGCAGCCGCTGGGAGGCAAGGCGCAGTTCGGCGGCCAGCGTTTCGGCGAAATGGAAGTGTGGGCGCTGGAAGCCTATGGCGCTGCCTACACGCTGCAGGAAATGCTCACCGTCAAGTCCGACGACGTGCAGGGCCGCACCAAGGTGTACGAGTCCATCGTCAAGGGCGAGCACGCCATCGAGGCTGGCATGCCGGAATCCTTCAACGTGCTGGTCAAGGAAATCCGCTCGCTGGGCATCGACATGGAACTTGAGCGTTCATGATGGCCCACCCCCGACGCGCCTTCGGCGCCTCCCCCTCAAGGGGACGCAGCCAGCAGCCCGGCAAAGCCGGTTCTGCGGCTGCCCCGACCGATCCGGTCTGTGTCATGCATCGCGCGGCGCGCGTGCGTGGCGAAGCAAACGAATAGAGAAGGGAAAGAGTCAATGAAATCGCTACTCGACCTGTTCAAGCAATTCACGCCGGACGAGCATTTCGATGCCATCCGCATCGGCATGGCCTCGCCGGAGAAGATCCGTTCGTGGTCCTTCGGCGAGGTGAAAAAGCCCGAGACCATCAACTACCGCACCTTCAAGCCCGAGCGCGACGGCCTGTTCTGCGCCAAGATCTTCGGCCCCATCAAGGACTACGAGTGCCTGTGCGGCAAGTACAAGCGCCTCAAGCACCGCGGCGTGATCTGCGAGAAGTGCGGCGTTGAAGTCACGCAGACC
>CANJQN010000045.1 GCA_947476465.1 Comamonadaceae bacterium
AACTCCTTGATCGGCATCCCGGCCTCAGCCTGCCGGATGAACCCGATGATCTGTTCTTCGGTGAATCTGCTCTTTCTCATGTCCGTCATTCTCCTGGTTGACGGACTTCGCTAACCTCATGCTGGTACGGCTGGATGGGGGCAGGTCAAGGATGCATTTCGAAGTTAGAACGGGCACCCAAGCGATCGTCAGCGCCGGGCCTTACGGTGCGGACAATCCTCGCAATCAACGCCGCGCCTTAACGAAGTTGAGCGAGCTCGCCCGGGCGCTGGGGGGGGCGAACGGTGACGAAGCGGTAGGGCGTCGGCGACTCGCCCAGATCAGCAAGTACACGTTTCAGGGAATGTGGGACACCCTTCCAAAAGCGGGAGTTACGCCCGCGAGTCCATTTCGCTTTGAGGGGTTCCCCTTGGGCCTTTATGGCGGCTCCTCGGCACAGCGCTACACCATTGCACAGCAGGACGACGGCAGCAGCCTGGTCACCTGCGGTATCAGATGGAGGCATGCGCAAGACAATCCGTTAATGCTATCGGGTGACGGAGTTGACGGTCAGATATATCTGACCGACGACAGTTACGCCACCGGCAAGCTTGTCATCCGTGTCAATCCGGACGGCTCTGCCGAAACAGTGGAGCCGATCACGGTCGAAACGCATTTCGTCCCAAGGGCCGACACGACTCTCGGCCGCATGGCTCAGGCGATCGGCTCCATCAATCTACCCTCGCTCTGAGCAACTTCACCTCACTGCGCAACCGCTTACCCTCCAGCCGCCGCATCTTCGACCCATACGTCGGCCTGGTCGCCCGCCTCTCCTTGGGCGGCACCGCCACACTGTCCACCAGCTCCTGCAAGCGCCCGAAGGCCTCGGCGCGGTTCATGTCCTGGCTGCGTTGGGTCTGCGCCTTGATCACCAGCACGCCGTCGCGGGTGATGCGCGAATCGCGCAGGGCCAGCAGGCGTTGCTTGTGGTCTTCGGGCAATGAGGAATGGCGGATGTCAAAGCGCAGATGGATCGCCGACGACACCTTGTTGACGTTCTGCCCGCCCGCGCCCTGGGCGCGAATGGCGGTCACCTCGACTTCCGATTCGGGGATGGGCGTGGGCTCGACCGGCTGCATCACGACGCTCAGGACGCGGCGGCCACCAGGGCCTGGGTGTAGGGGTCGCGCGGGGCGTCGAGTACTTCGCCCACCGTGCCGGCTTCAAGAATGTGGCCGTCTTTCATCACCATCACATCGTGCGCCATGGCGCGGATCACCTGCACGTCGTGGGTGATGAGCAAATAGCTCAGTTGCCGCTCGCGCTGCAGGCGTTGCAGCAGGCCCAGCACCTGCTGCTGGATGGTGACGTCAAGCGCGCTGGTGGGCTCGTCCAGCACCAGCACGGTGGGGTGCACGATCAAGGCCCGCGCCACGGCCAGGCGCTGGCGCTGGCCGCCGGAGAACTCGTGCGGATAGCGTTGCAGCAGCCCGGGAAACTGCGCCTCGGTCAGGCCGACGTCCGACAGCTCTTGCAGCACGCGCTCACGGCGCTGCCCATGGCCCAGGCCGGGCTCATGCACCAGCAGCCCCTCGCCCACGATCTCCTCGACCGTCATGCGCGGCGAGAGCGAGGAGAACGGGTCTTGAAAGACCACCTGCACCGAGCGGCGCAAGGCGCGGTCGGCGCCGCTGCCGGCGCCCCAGGGGTGGCCCGTCACGGCCATCTCGCCACGGTGCGCCAGCAGGCCCAGGGCGGCCAGGGCCAGGGTCGACTTGCCCGAGCCCGATTCGCCCACCACACCCAATGTTCGCCCGGGCATCAGCTCAAAATCGGCGCCCTGCACCGCGATGAACTCGGCCTTGCGAAACCAGCCGCGGATGCCGGGGATGGGCACCGGGTAAGCCACCTGCATCGCCTTGGCCTGAAGCACCGGCGTCGCGCCCGCCGCGACGGGCGCATCGGGCACGTCGCGCAGCGGGCGGCTTTCGATCAGCCTGCGGGTGTAGGCGTGCTGGGGCGCAGCGAACACATCCTGCACCGCGCCCTGCTCCACCAGCCAGCCGTTTTCCATCACGGCCACACGGTCGGCGAACTTGCGCACCAGGTTCAGATCGTGCGTGATGATCATCACCGCCATGCCGGTCTGGCGCTGCAGGTCGGTCAGCAGGTCAAGAATCTGGCTGCGCAGGGTGACATCGAGCGCGGTGGTGGGCTCGTCGGCCAGCAGCAGCCGGGGCCGGCAGGCCAGGGCCATGGCGATCATGGCCCGCTGGCGCTGGCCCCCCGAGAGCTGGTGCGGGAACGACAAGGCCCGCTGCGCCGGATCGGGGATGCCGGTGGCGGCCAGCGCCTCGATGGCGGCAGCCCAGGCGGCCTTGCGGCCCAGGGCCTGCTTGAGTTCGATCACTTCCGCCACCTGGTCACCCACGGTGTACAGCGGGTTCAGCGCGGTCATGGGCTCTTGAAAGATCATCGCGATCTCGCTACCGCGAATGCCCAGCATCTCGCGCTCGGGCAGCGCCAGCAGGTTGCGCGGCGCGCCCTCGCCCGCCAGCAGGGCCGATCCACCCAGCTGGGCGTTCTGCACCAGCCGCAGCAAGGCCAGCGCGGTGACGGTCTTGCCCGAGCCGGATTCGCCCACCAGGGCCAGCTTCTCGCCCGGTGCAATGGTGAAGTCGACACCATGCACCACGGTCTTGCCGCCGAAAGCGACGGTCAGGCCCTTCACATCGAGCAGGGGTCCGGACGCCGTCATGCCGAATCCTTGCGCGGGTCGAGCGCATCGCGCAGCGCGTCGCCCATGAAGGTGAGCAGCAGCAGCGTGACCGTGAGCACCGCGAAGGTGGACAGCGAGATCCACCAGGCGTCGATGTTGGCCTTGCCCTGGTTCAACAGCTCACCCAGGGACGGTGTGCCCGGCGGCACCCCCAGGCCGAGAAAATCGAGCGAGGTCAGCGCCAGGATCGCCGCACTCATGCGAAAGGGCAGGAAGGTCACCACCGGCGTCATGCTGTTGGGAAGAATGTGCCGTGTCATCAGCCGCATGTTGCCCACGCCCAGCGCGCGGGCGGCGCGCACGTAGTCCATCTGGCGGTTGCGCAAAAACTCGGCGCGTACGTAGTCGGACAGGCCCATCCAACCGAACAGCGACAGCAAAATCAGCAGCAAGGACACGCTGGGCGCGAAGATGGCGCTGAAGATGATCAGCAGGTACAGCTCGGGCATCGAGCCCCAGATCTCGATGAAGCGCTGAAAGGCCAGGTCGGTCTTGCCGCCGAAAAAGCCTTGTATGGCGCCGGTGATCACGCCCAGCACCACGCCGATGACCGTCAGCGCCAGCCCGAACAGCACACTGACCCGAAAGCCGTAGATCAGCTGCGCCAGCAGGTCACGCCCGCGGTCGTCGCTGCCGAACACGTTCTCCCGGGAAGGGGCGGCCGGGTTGGGCGAGGTGGCGAAGTAGTTGAGCGTCTTGGGGCCGTAGGCATTGGGCGGGTAGACGGCCCAGTTACCCCCGGAGGTGATGCGCTGCTTGATGAAAGGGTCAAGGTAGTCGGCCGGGGTGGCGAAGTCGCCGCCGAAGGTTTTTTCCGGGTAGTCCTTCCACAGCGGCACATAGAACTGGCCTTCGTAGCGCACCAGCAGCGGCTTGTCGTTGGACACCACCTCGGCGAACAGGCTCAGCACCACCATGATGGAAAACAGGCACAGGCTGACAAAGCCCAGGCGGTTGCGGCGGAACCGCCGCCAGGCGCGCCGGCCGGGGGAGAGGGAGACGGGCGCGGTTGCCGCCGATTCCGTTCGCCCTGAGCTTGTCGCGCCATCCGTTCGCCCTGAGCTTGTCGCGCCATCCGTTCGCCCTGAGCTTGTCGCGCCATCCGTTCGCCCTGAGCTCGACACCATCTCCGTTCGCCCTGAGCCTGTCGAAGGGCTTGCCGCCACCTCGGTCCGCAACGCTTCGACAGGCCTGTCCTGAGCTTCGTCGAAGGGCTCAGCGCGAACGGGAGAAGCGGGCACGCGATCATCTCCGTCGGAGGTGCCAGGCACTCCATCCTCTCCGACCGAGGAATTGGGCACGCGGTCGCCTTCAGTCGAACTTGACACGGGGGTCCACCAAAACGTAGGAAAGGTCACTGATCAACTTCGTCACCAGCCCGATCAGCGTGAACAGGTACAAGGTGCCCAGCACCACCGGGTAATCACGCCGGATCACGCTCTCATAACTGAGCAGGCCCAGCCCGTCCAGGGAGAACAGGGTTTCGATGAGCAGCGAGCCGGTGAAGAACGCGCCGATGAAGGCCGCCGGAAAGCCGGTGATGATGGGAATGAGCGCGTTGCGGAACACGTGCTTCCACAGCACCGTGCGCTCGTCCAGGCCCTTGGCCCGTGCAGTCAGCACGTATTGCTTTCGAATTTCCTCCAGGAAGGCGTTTTTGGTGAGCATGGCCGTGACGGCGAAGCTGCCGAAGACCATGGCCGTGACGGGCAAGGCGATGTGCCACAGGTAGTCGACCACCTTGCCAGCCAGGCTTAGCTGCTCCCAGTTGGACGATGTCAGCCCCCGCAGCGGAAACCACTGCAGCTGCCCGCCGAAGATCACCAGCAGCGCCACCCCCAGCACGAAGCCCGGAATGGCGTAGCCCACCAGCACGATCAAGGTGGTGACCAAGTCAAAGCGCGAACCCGCCCGCACCGCCTTGGCCACGCCCAGGGGCACCGCGATCAGGTAGCTCAGCACAAAGGTCCACAGCCCCAGGCTGGCCGAGACGGGCAGCTTCTCCTTGACCAGTTGCCACACGTCCTTGTGCTGGTAGAAGCTCTTGCCCAGATCGAAGCGGGCGAACTGCCCGAGCATCTGCATGAAGCGCTCGTGCGCAGGTTTGTCAAAGCCATACAGCGCGCGGATCTCGGCGATCCGCTTTTCGTCCACGCCCTGCCGGCCGCGGTAGCCCGCGCCAGAAGCAGCGGCCGATTCGCCGCCCGCATCGCGGCCCTGCAATTGCGCCACCATCTGCTCGACCGGCCCACCCGGCACGAACTGCACCACCGCGAAGGTGAGCAGCAGCACGCCGAACAAAGTCGGGATCATCAGCAAAAGCCGCTTGAGGATGTAACTGGCCATGGTGTGCTGTCCGTTCTTGGGGCTAGCGGTTCTGCGGCGAAGCCCACCAGGTGGACATCGCCCAGCTGTGGACGTCGTAGTACGGCGGGATGGTGGCCGGCAGCACGAAGCGGCCGGGACGATAGCCGACCAGGAAGGCGCTGCCGTAGTACTGCGGGATCGAGTAGTGGCCGTGGGAGAGCACGCGGTCGAGCGCGCGCATGGCGGCGGCCAGCTCGGCCCGCGTGGTGGCGGTGACGATCTTTTGCAGCAGCGCGTCCACCGCCGGGTCGGCAATGCCCCACAGGTTGGCCGAGCCCGGTGTCTTGGCGGCCTGCGAGCCGAAGCGGTCCATCATCTCCACCCCCGGCGACGTGCTCCCGGGCAGGCGGGTGGTGGTTACGTCGAAGTCAAAGGCGTCGAGCCGCTGTTTGGCGAGCGAAAAATCGACCGAGCGATAGACCAGCCGGATGCCGAGCTTTTCCAACGCCTTCTGGAAGGGGCCGACGATGCGCACCAGCGAGGGCTGGTCGTTGAGGAACTCGATGACGAAGGGCTCGCCCTGGGCGTTGCGCAGGGCGCCGTCGCGGTAGGTCCAGCCGGCCTCGGCCAGCAGCGCCTGGGCCTGGCGCAGGTTCTCGCGCAGGCTGCGCGGCGGCGCGGTGCTGGACGTTTCGGGAATCGGCCCGAACACCGGCGCGCGCAGCTTGTCGCGCAAGGGCTCGAGCAGGGCCGACTCGTCGGGCTTGGGCAGGCCTTCGGCGTGAAACTCGCTGTTGGGAAAGTAGCCTTGCACCCGCTTGTACAGGTTGTAGAAAAGCTGCCGGTTCATCCACTCGAAATCCAGCGCCAGGCCCAGCGCCTGGCGCACCCGCACATCCTGGAACTTGGGTTGACGCAGGTTGAAGATGTAGCCCTGGAAGTCACCGGGGTTGCGGTTTTCAAAGGCGCGCTGGGTCAGCTCCCCGCTCGCGAAGGCGCGGCCGGTGTACTGGCGCGCCCAGTTGCGCGAGATGAACTCGCGCATGAAGTCGAACTCGCCGGCCTTCAGGCCCTCGAAGCGCGAGGTTTCGTCCAGGTAGATCTTGAAGGTGACGCGGTCGAAGTTGAACAGGCCCCGCCGCACCGGCAGCTTTGCGCCCCAGTAGCCGGGGTCGCGCGCATAGGTAACGTCACGGCCCATGCGGGGGCTGGCCAGCTTGTAGGGCCCTGAGGCGATGGGCGGCTCGGTCACGATCTGGTCGAAGGGCTTGCCACCGCCCCACTCTCGGCTGAACACTGGCATGCCGCCCACCATCAGTGGCAGCTCACGATTGGGCGTGGCGAAATCAAAGCGCACCGTGCGGGCGTCGACCTCGGTGGCGCCTTTGACCTCGGCATAGATGGTGCGAAATTGCGGGGCCGCCAGCTTGCTGACCAGGGTGCGAAACGAATGCACCACGTCGGCCGCCAGCACCGGTTTGCCGTCGTGAAAGCGCGCCTCGGGGCGAAGGCGGAAGGTGACCGAGAGCCAGTCTGACGCCACCGCCACGTCTTCGGCCAGCAGACCATAGGCGGTGGTGGGCTCATCGGAGTTGCCGGTCAGCAGCGACTCGAACATCAACGCGTCCAGCCCATAGGGCGCCGTGCCCTTGAGGGTGAAGGGGTTGAACTTGTCGAAATTGGTGGGCCGGGTCGGCGGCACCATACGGATCTCGCCCCCCTTGGGGGCGTCGGGGTTCACATAGTCGAAGTGCGTGAAGCCCGGCGGGTACTTGACATCGCCGAACTGGGCGTAGGCGTGGGCACCCCACGATGGCGTCGCCACCAGCGCAAGCGCCAGGGCGGAAAGGAAAAGCAAACCTCGCATGCGACAATTCTGCCGAGTTTTCAAGCGAGGGTTATTCATGGGTTTCCTGGCCGGCAAAAAATTGTTGATCACGGGCGTGTTGTCCAACCGCTCCATCGCCTACGGCATCGCCCGGGCCTGCCACGCGCAGGGGGCCGAGTTGGCCTTCAGCTACGTGGGCGAGCGCTTCAAGGACCGCATCACCGAGTTCGCGGCCGATTTTGGCTCCAAGCTGGTGTTCGACTGCGATGTGGGCGACGACGCTCAGATCGCCAAGCTGTTCGCCGACCTGTCGGTGCATTGGCCCAAGTTCGACGGTTTCGTCCACGCCATCGGCTATGCCCCGCGCGAGTCGATCGCCGGCGACTTCCTTGAGGGCCTCTCGCGCGAGGGCTTCAAGATCGCCCACGACATCAGCGCCTACAGCTTCCCGGGCATGGCCAAGGCCGCCCTGCCAATGCTTAACGCCAAGGCCGCCCTGCTGACGCTGACCTACCTGGGCGCCAATCGCACGGTGCCCAACTACAACACCATGGGCCTGGCCAAGGCCTCGCTGGAAGCCTCGGTGCGCTACCTGGCCGAGTCGCTTGGGCCCAAGGACATTCGCGTCAACGGCATCAGCGCCGGCCCGATCAAGACCCTGGCCGCCAGCGGCATCAAGGGCTTTGGCAAGATCTTGAGCGTGGTGGCGCAAGCCTCGCCGATCCGCCGCAACGTGACGATCGACGACGTGGGCAACGTCGCGGCCTTCCTGCTTTCGGATCTGGCGGGGGGTGTCAGCGCCGAGATCACCTACGTGGACGGCGGCTTCAGTCAGGTGGTGGGCGGGATCGCGGAGCCGGCAGGCGACTAAGCGGCTGCGGCGACCATCGCAGCCGCCTTCTCGCCGATCATGAGCGCCACCGCGTGAAGCGCGGCATTGGGCAGCACCGGGATGATGGACGCGTCCGCCACGCGCAGGCCCTCGATGCCGCGTACGCAAAGGCGTGGGGTCAGCACGCTGCTGCTGTCACTTCCCATGGCGCACGTTCCGCTCTGGTGATAAGAAGTCGCGCATTCCCGCCGGATCGATTCGACCAGGTCTGCACGCGTGCGTACGGTTTCGGGCGGGGCCAGGGTGCTGCCGATGTAGCGGGCGATCTCGGGGCGGCGCATCAGCTCGCGCATGCGCTCGACGCCGTCGGCGAGCACCTCGATGTCGCGCGGGTCGCTAAAGTAGCCGCTGCGGATCGCGGGCGCGGCGAGCGGGTCGCTCGAGCGCAGCGCGACCTCGCCCCGGCTGTACGGCGTGCCCTGGTAAACCGTGAGGGCAAAGCCTTGCTCCTTGGGCAGCAGATCGCGCAGGCGCTGGCCGCCACCCGGCAACGCGGAGAGCATCACGACCTGCATGTCAGCGTGATCCACGTCGGGGCTGCTGCGAAAGAAGCCCCCCGCCGAGGCGAAGCTCTCCGCGAGCGGGCCGCCGCGGCGGCTGGCATAGGCCAACGCGGCGCGCAACATGCCGGCGGGCGTGGTGAAGTTGCGCGCGGTGACCGGCTGCGAACAGGAAAAACGCGGGCGGTAAGCGGGATGGTTCTGCAGGTTCTTGCCCACGCCCGGTGAATCCACTGCGACGTCGATGCCGATGCGGCGCAATGCGTCAGCGGGCCCGATGCCCGAGAGCATCAACAGTTGCGGGCTCTTGATCGCCCCGGCACACACGATCACCTCCCGCTCCGCGCGGATCGTGATGCGCTGGCCGGCGCGCAAAGCTTCCACGCCCGTCGCTCGCCCGCGCGTGTGCACGATTCTCAAGACCTCGGTTCGCAGCGACACCCGCAAGTTCGCGCGGCCCGCATCACGATTGAGGAAGGCGCGCGCGGCGCTGGCGCGTCGTCCGCGATCGATGTTCACGTCGTACCAGCCGAACCCTTCGTCGACGTTGGCGTTCAGGTCGTCGACCACCGGATATCCGGCGCCCGATGCAGCCTCGAGAAACGCATCGCAAATGGGAAGGCCCGGCTGCGAGCGCCGCAGCGGCACCGGGCCATCAGCGCCGTGCCACTCGCCTGCCCCTCTGAAGTTGCGCTCTGATTTCTTGAAGTAGGGCAGCAGGTCCGCGAAGCCCCAGCCTTCGCAGCCCATGGCGCGCCAGCGGTCGTATTGGCTCGCGTGGCCGCGCGCGTAGATCATGCCGTTGATGCTGCTGGAACCGCCAACGACCTTGCCCTGCAGGAAAACGAGCTCGCGGGCGTTCATGCCGGGCTCCGGATCGACGCGGAAGCTCCAGTTGAATTCGCCCTTGCTGCTCGCTGCAAAGGCAAGTCCGGGCAACCGCAGGAAGGGACTGGCATCGCTGCCGCCGGCCTCAAGCAGCAGGACGCGGCCTATCCCCCTTTCGGCCAGGCGCGATGCCACCACGCAGCCGCTCGCGCCTGCGCCGACGACCAGGTAGTCGCAGTTGAGTTCAGGCAGGGAGCGGTTCACCGATCTGGGTGCGGCGCAGGTGCCTTCTGTGGCGGCGGTCGAAGTTTGTGCGCGCGTGCTGCAGCCGAAGGTTGTCCCAAAGGATGATGTCACCGCGGTGCCACTTGTGCGCGTGGATTATTTCGGGCTTGCTGATGTGCCCCACGAGCTCTTGGGCGAGCGCGAGACTTTGCTCGGCGCTCCAGCCGACGATGCGGTCAAAATGCCGCGCGCTGCAGAAAATGCCGATTTCGCCCGTCGCCGGGTGCGGGTAGGCGAGCGGGTGTGTGGAAGTGGGCATGCCGGGCCGAGGGTCCGGGCCCGGGATAGGCACGTGATTGCTCTGGTCGGGATAGGTATGCACGATCTGCAGCTCGCGCAGGCGCTCCTTCAGAGCGGAAGGCAACAGCTCCCACGCGCGCTTGGCGTCTGCGAACAGCGTGTCTCCGCCCTCGCCTTCGGGCGGCACCTCGATGCCATAGAGCATGAGGCCGCGCAGCGGCGTCGGCGACCATGAATGGTCGACGTGGAAGGCGAGCTCGCCGTGGGGGACCAGTCCGTTGTCGGACACGTTGGAGACGTAGTGCTGCGGACCGTACTCGCCTTCTTCGGAAATCTGTCCGAAGATGCTCGCAAAGGCCAGCTGCGCCGCTTCGTCCAGGTTCTGCCCCGGGAAATGGAGCAGGCCATAGTGCCACCAGGTTTCGCGCAGCTGCTGCTTGAGCGCTTCGTCCATGGGTGCGGCGGCGTCGATGCCGGTGACACGGGCACCCATGAAAGGTGTGATCGGTTCCACACGCATGCGGGTGTTATCTTTCGTTTGCATAAAGGTCTCTTTAGAAGCCATACAGCTCTGCCGGGTTGCGCACAAGGATGCGCTCGCGCGTCGCCTCGTCAGGCACCCAGTCAAGCAGCAGGTCCATCAGGTCGGGGCTGCTCGGCATGTCGCCGTCGAAAAAGCTCTGCGGCCAGTCGGTGGCCCAAAGCAGGCGGTCGGGCCGTGCGCGCACCAGCTCCTGCACAAAGGGAATGAGATCGCGAAACGGCGCCGGCTGCGTCGAGAGCCGGTAACCCGCGGAGATCTTCGTCCACGACCCGGCACTCACGAGGCGCTTCAATGCGGCGAAGGCGGGCTGCTGCAGCCCGCCTTTCGCCAGCACGCCCCCCATGTGGTCGAGCTCGGTGCGGCAGCGCAGCCTGGCGATGCGCGGCTCGAGCTCCACCAGCTGCTCGGGCAGCAGCATCAGCTCGATGTGCCAGCCGATTTCGTGCAGACGCTCGCCCATGCGCTCCAGCGAGGATTGATCCACGCCGCCGGGCTGGCTCAGGATGAAGCGCACGGCGCGCGCGCCGAGACCATGCATGCGATCCAACTCCGCGTCGCTGATGTCGGGCGAAACGACCACCACAACGCGCGCGGGCATGCCGATCTGCGCGACGGCGTCGAGTTGGCAGCTGTTGTCCGTTCCGCAGATGCTGGGCTGCACGAGGACCACGCGCTCGACGCCCATCGCGCGAGCAAGTGCCGCGTAGTGCGAGGGCGCACAGTCGGGCGGCGTGTAGCGGCGCGGCGAGACATAGGGATAGCGCTCCTGTGGCCCGAAGACGTGCACATGCGTGTCAGTGGTGCCCTTGGGCGCGCGCAGGCGTGGCGTTCGCATGTCCGGATTGGGTCCGGCGCAGCTCAGGCCGCTAGTGGAGGTGTTATGTGGCATCAGATGAAACTCCTATCCCATGACAAGCCGCGGCAGGAACAAGATCATCTTGTCCCACACGGCGCAGACGCACAGGGCGAAAACCAGCGCGAGAAACGGCCGGATGATCGCCACGCTGAACTGGTTGACGGTCGCGCCCGCGATGCGGCAGGCGATGAACATGGTCAACCCGACCGGCGGCGTGATCAGGCCCATCATGGTGGCGAGAATGAAGACAATGCCGAACTGCACAGGGTCCACGTGCGCCTGCATGCAGATCGGGAAGAGCACCGGCACGAGCAGCACGAGCATCGTCGTCTCTTCCATCGCGGTGCCCAGAAGAAGCACGAAGAAGGCGATGGCCAGCAGCAGCAGGCTGGGCGAGCCGGAGAGCCCCAGCGACGCGAAGAAGGCGCCGAGCAACGCGCCGGCGTGCTCCACGGTCATGATCCACGAAAGCGACGCGGAGGCCGCCACCACGATGAGGATGGCGCCCGTGAGGCTGCCAACTTCGGTCAATGCGAGGAAGACCTGCCTGGTATCCAGCGAGCGATAAATGACGGTGCCGACGATGAATGTGTAGAGCACCGCCGCGGCCGCCCCTTCCGTGGGCGTGTACACACCGCCCACCATGCCGCCCAGGATGATCGCCGGCATGGCCAGGCACAGCAGCGCGTCGCGCGTGCTGATGGCGAGCCGGCGCCAGCTAAAGGGTATGCGCTCGTTCTCGCCACCGTAGTTGGAGATGTACACGTTGGCCATCAGAAAAAGTGCGATGACCAACCCGGGGAGCACACCCGCGAGCATCAGCCGCCCGAGCGACACGCCCGACAGGCTGGAGAAAATGACCATCGCGATGCTGGGCGGGATGATGGGCCCGAGCGTGGCGGCCGCCGCATTCAATGCCGCCGCGTTAGCAGGGCTGTAGCCGGCTTTCTTGAGCGCCGGGATCATGATCGAGCCGATGCCGGCCGCATCGGAAGTAGCAGAGCCTGACATCCCTGCCATGACCACGTTCGCGACGACCACCGCATGGCCGATGCCGCCGCGCAAATGGCCCACGATGGCCAGCGCGAAGTTCACGATGCGCTCGGTCATGCCGCTTCGGTTCAGCAGCGCGCCGGCCAAAAGGAAGAGCGGGATCGCAATCAGCGTGAACGATTCCGACAAGGCGCCCAGTGTCGCCTGGGCGATCTGCGTCGATGGAATGCTGGTGTTCAGGAACGCGAAATAGACCCCCGACGTCACCAGCATCGCATAGCCCACGGGAATGCTCATGAAGATGAGGACGAGAAAGACCGCCGTGATGATGAGGAGGCTCACGCTGCTTTCTGCCTCATGCACGGAGCTCCCGCACCAGGGTGTGCAGGAGGAACACGGCCGCAATGGCGCAGCCCACGGGGACTGCCAGATAGACCCAGAACAGCGTGATGCCGGATGCCGGGGAGGCCGTGCGGCTGGCCGGGCCCACCAGGAGCGGAATGCAGGTGTACAGCAGGATGCCAATGCCCAGCAATGCGCCGATCGGCGCGACGATACGCGCCGCCCGCTGCAGGCCCGGCGGCGCGAACTCGGTGAGTGAATCCACCACCAGCTGCTGCCCGGAGCCCACAGCAGCCGCGCCCCCGACGAACACGAGCCACACGAACAGGTAGCGTGAGACCTCCTCCGGCCACGAAAGCGAGAGGGACAGCACATAACGGCTGAACACCTGGCCCGCGAGGATCATGACGATCGCCAGGAGGATCAGCGCCGCGGCCGCCCCGGCGGCGAGTTGAAGGCTCCGCTGCACGTGCTCAGATCTTGCGGGCTTCCTCAAGGATACGCTTGGGCAGGTCGTCGACGATGACGCGCGGATACACGTCCCTCACCGCGATCGTGCGCATCTCGGAAGTATCGAAGTTCGAGAACGTGAAACCCTTGGCTTCCAGAAGGCCGACGACGGCCTTTTCATTCTCGGCGAACTTCTTGGCATGGACTTCGAAGGCTTCGTTCTGCGCGGTCAGGATGGCCTGGCGAACGGGTTCCGGATAGGCGTTCCAACGCGGCTCGGAGATCAGAAAGGCCGCGGTGCCTATCGCGTGCTTCGAGTGCGCGCCGAACTTGGCGACTTCGTATTGCTTGGCGTCGTACATCGACTCGAAGGGGGCCTCGGCCTGGTCCACCGTCTTTTGCTGCAGGGCCAGGTAGGTCTCCGGCCAGGCGATCGGGGTGGGAATTGCCTTCACGGCCTTGAAAAGCTCCAAGTACGCGGGCGCCTGCAGCGTGCGGATCTTCAGGCCCGCCAGATCCTTCGCGTTCTGCACGCGCTTGCTGCCGTAGATGTTGCGCGACCCGGCGAACCAGTAGCCGGCCACCCGCACGTTCGAGCCCTTGGCGGCCTCGATGGCCATGCTGCCGGGCTTGCCGTGCATGATGGCCTTCCAATGGTCGAAATCGCGAAACAGGAACGGGAGGTCGAAGACCTTGCCGGCCGTGACCACGTTCGTCCACAAGGTGCTCATGGTCATGTCGATGGTGCCGGTCTGCAGGCCTTCGAGCACCTTCGCCTCGGAGCCGAGCAGCGCATCCGGATACACCTCGACCTTCGCCTGTCCCTTGCTCAGCTCCCCCACGCGCTTGGCGAAGTGCTCGGCGCCGAAGTGATGCGCCGTCCCCTTGCCGATGGGATGCGACAGCCGCAGGGTCAGGCTTTGAGCGCGTGCGGGCAGGCCTCCTGCGACCATCGCGGCGGCAAGTCCTGCCTTGAATACGACACGTCTGCGAGTGTTGAAACTGTTCATTTCCGGTACCTCTTGCGTCTGATTGAAATAAATCCCGAGAGATTTGCACCGGAGTTTCGTCCGATTCCGCCCCAGGTGCGCTGGGGTAATCCCTATCGGGCGCCACAACCAGTTATCTATATAACTAGCTATGCAAACCGTTTTTCTGGCAGACCCCATCCATGAAGTGGGGCGCGACCGCCTCGCCAAGCGTTTCACCGTCGTCTCCCGGGAGCCCAGTGCGGATCCGAGCGCGACCCACCTCGAATCCGCCGACATACTGGTCGTGCGCACCTTCATCGCCAACGGCGCGCTGATGGATCGAATGCCCCGGCTCAAGCTCGTGCTCAAGCATGGCTCCGGCGTGGACAACATCGACATCCCCGCAGCGACCGAGCGCCGCGTCCTCGTGGGCAACACGCCCGGCGGCAGCAACGCAACCGCCGTGGCCGAAGGCGCATTCGCGCTGATGCTGACCGTGCTGCGCAGCACGCGCGAGATGGACGCCTGCGTGCGCGACAACCGCTACGCTGACCGTTGGACGATCCAGCTGCGCGACCTGTGGGGCGCCACGCTCGGGCTCGTCGGCTTCGGCAAGATCGCGCGCATCGCTGCCCGGATGGGGCGCGGCTTCGACATGACGGTGTTTGCGTACGACCCGTTCGTCTCCGCCGAGGAGATGAAGGCGCACGACGTGCGCAAGGCTGAAACGCTCGACGAGCTGCTGGGAGCGGCGGATGTGGTTTCGCTTCATGTGGGGCTCAGCACAAGCACGGCGCACCTGATCAACGAGGACGCGCTTTCGAAAATGAAGAAACGCGCGATCCTCATCAACACCTCTCGCGGAGAGGTGGTCGATGAAAACGCGCTGGTGAACGCGCTGCGCGACAAACGCATCGGCGGCGCTGGCCTGGACGTGTTCGACCCCGAGCCGCCCGCCAAGGACAGCCCGCTGTTCGATCTCCCGGGTGTGGTGCTCTCGCCGCACGTCGCGGGCGTCACCGAAGCCAGCATGCGCGACATGGCCCTGAACGTGGCGAAGTTCGTCGAGGACTTCGCCGACGCCCGGGAGCCCGCAACCCTGCTCAATAAACAAATCTGGAGCCAACGCAAGCCATGATCCCACCCGTCATCTACACCCAAGTCCCCGCCACCGACCCGGCACTCATCGCCAAAGCGGCGCAGTATGCGTTGTCCGACCTGCACGAAGCCCTCGGCGGTTACGGCGGCCGCATGACGCTCATGAGCCGCATGCGCGCGCTCTGCCCGCGCTTGCGCATCGCCGGCCGCGCGATCACGGCGTTCTGCTACCCCGGCGACAACCTCATGATGCACAAGGCGCTGCATCTGGCTCAGCCCGGTGACGTGCTGGTGGTCACGAACGGCGGCGGCGCGCAGGGCGCGCTGTGGGGCGACCTCGCGGGCACGTACGCAAAGACCAAGGGACTTGCCGGCGTGATCGTCGAAGGCAGCATCCGCGACACCGACGCGCTGGCCGCCATGGACTTCCCGGTCTGGTTCACGGACATATCCGTGTGCCACCCCGAGAAATCGGCGTTGGGCGCGGTGAACGTGCCCATCGTGTGCGACGGCGTGCTCGTCAACCCGGGCGACATCATTGTCGCGGACGCCGACGGCGTGATGGCGATTCCGAGACGCTACCTGGGCGATGCCCTGGAGGGGGCGGCGGCCCGCAAGAAAAAGGAAGATGACCTGCGCCGCCAGCTCAGGGAAGGCGCCACGCTGTTCGACGTCTTCAACGGCGACGCGGTCCTCAAGGCCAGCGGCATCGCCATCAAGGAGATGACCTGGCTGGACGACGAGAAGAACGCCGGCTGAAAAAAAAGGAGACGATTCACATGACGCTCGAATTCAGGCCTCTCTCAAAGTCCGTCGGCGCGCAGGTCATCGGCCTCGATCTCACCAAGCCGTACGACGCCCGGACCACCGAAGCGTTGCGGCAGGCTTTCCTGCAATACCACCTGCTGCTCTTGCGCGGCACGGAGATCTCGGAGGATGACGAGGTCCGCTTCTCCGAGCTGTTCGGCCCGGTCTCGCACCGCGGAGACAACATGAAGCACGGGCGCAAGGTGATGCGCATCTCGAACGCCCACGCAGATGGCGCTTTTCCCACGGGCGAACTGCTGTTCCACTCCGATCACGCGTTCTTCGCGCACCCACTCAAGGGTATCGCGCTCTATGGCGAGCAGGTGCCGAGCCAGGGCGGTGACACCCTGTTTTCAAACGCTGCGGCCGCGTGGGATCTTCTGCCCGAGGCACTGCAGGCGAAGGTGCGAAACCGCAGCGCCATCAACGTGTACGACTACAAAGTGAACGCCGGCGACCGCCCGCTCGACCCCGAGAGCATCTCGCCCGATGCTCCGCGCCAGGTGCACCCGATCGCGTGGAAGCATCCTGAGACCGGCCGCACCATCCTCTTCGTGAACTCCCTCATGTCGGCGCGCGTCGAAGGCATGGACCCGCAAGAAAGCGACCGGACGCTCAAGGAGCTCTTCGGCTACATCAAGCGTGCGGAGCTGATCTACCAGCACAAGTGGCAGTTGTACGACCTCGTGTTCTGGGACAACCGGGTACTGCAGCATGCGCGCACGGATTTCAACCCGCAAGAAAAGCGCGTCCTGCGGCGAGTGCCGATTGCCGAGAACGACGCTGCGGCGGTGGCGTGAACCGACCAACGACTGGGGACATTCACATGACATCTCACGATCGTCTACGCCGCGCGATGTGCGCCGCGTCTGCCCTGACCCTCATGGGGGGCACGCGAGCCGCATTCGCACAAGCGTCTTCCGCGGCAACGTACCCCAGCAGCCCGGTGCGCATCATCGTGCCTTTCGCCGGCGGCGGCGCGCTCGATGCCGTGGCTCGCGACGTTGCGAGAAGCCTCACGCAGACGCTGGGCCAATCCGTGTTCGTCGAGAACAAGCCAGGCGCCAACGCCGTGATCGGGACCACGCAGGTCGCGAAATCGCCGCCGGACGGGTACACGCTGCTCGTCACCGCCACGGCTTTCGTGATCGTGCCGAGCATGGCGCAGAACGTCACCTACGACCCCATCAAGGATTTCGTGCCGGTGAGCAACCTCACCTATGTGCCGCAGGTGCTGATGGTCAACGCAAGCTCAGGCATCAACACGTTGCAGGAGCTTATCGCACGCCTCAAGGCCAAGCCCGGCGAACTCAGCTATGGCTCTGGCGGCGCCGGCACCAGCAGCCACATGGCAAGCGAATTGCTTGCCAGGCAGGCGGGCGTGAAGCTGATTCATGTTCCGTACAAGGGCAACGCGCCGGCGATGATCGATCTGCTGGGGGGCCGGCTTTTTATCATGATCGACAACATTTCCTCCGTGCTCGAGCACCTCAAGAGCGGCAGGGTGAAGGCGCTGGGCGTCACGTCCGCCACTCGGTCCCCGCTGCTGCCCGATGTGCCGGCCATCAGCGAGATCCTGCCGGGCTACCAGGCGAGCATTTTCCAGGGCGTGTTCGCGCCCGCCGGCACGCCGCCAGACATCGTCGAGAAGCTGCGTGTCGCGATCGTGAAATTCACCAGCGACCCGGCTAACCGCGACCGCTACAAGCAGGGCGCCACCGAGCTGGTCGGCAGCGAACCGGGGCAGTTCGCCAGGCAGGTGGCCGCGGAAATGGAGCGCTGGACCGACGTGGTCAAGCGCGCGGGCATCAAAGCCGACTGACGCAGCATGCCTTTTGCCACCTCGCGCGACGGCGTTCGCGTGCACTACGAAGTCCACGACTTCACCGATCCGTGGACCAAGCCCCCGGTGCTGCTACTGCAGCATGGCTTCGGGCGCAACTGCGCGTACTGGTACCACATGGCACCTTACCTGGCGCGCAACTTTCGTGTCGTGTGTCCTTCGATGCGGGGATTCGGCGCTTCGGAAGGCGGCGACGTCGCAACCGGCCTGAATCTGGACAATTGCCTCGCGGACCTCGAAGCCATCATCGACGACGTCGGTGCGCAGACGGTGCATTTCGCGGGTGAATCCATGGGCGGGATCCTGGGCATGGCCCTCGCAGCGCTGCAGCCGGACCGGGTGCGCACCCTTTCCCTGATGACGGCGCCGCTTTTCATCCGTGAGGAAGTGCAAAAGACCTTCGCCTTCGGCCATGCCTCGTGGGCCGATGCGATCGAGAAGCTGGGGGTGTACGAATGGGCCCAGCGCGCCAACGGCGCCACGCGCTTTCCGCCAGGAACCAGCCCCGAGCTGATCGACTGGTACGCGGCCGAGACCGGCAAGAACCGCATGGACGCAATGCTCGCGCTCGTGAAGTTCGCGGGAACGGCCAACGTGAGCCCGCTCATCGACCGGATCCGCTGCCCGGTGCTGGGCCTTTATCCGCAGGCGAGCGCGGTCGCGACCGACGAGCAGCAGGAGCAGATCCGCAAGGGCATCCGTGACATCCGCATCGTGCACCTGCCGTCGGCCTTCCACATGGTGTGGGTGCTGCACCCGGGTGTGTGCGCCCGGCACATCTCTCATTTTGTCGCGGAGCACGAAGGCTTCGCCTGCATGGAGTAAAGAGTGGACATGACACCTGATTGCGCAGGACCGCACCCGCATCCGCACCCGCCCAAGCATGCTGCGCCGCGCGGCGCGGTCGATTCGCACTCGCACGTGTTCGGCCCGCTCGCGAAGTTTCCATACGTCACCCCGCGGACATACACACCGCCGCAAGCGCCGCTGGCCTCGTACCTTGCCATGCTCGATGCGATCGGCGTGGACCACGGCGTGCTCGTGCAGCCAAGCGTCTACGGCTCGGACAACAGCTGCATGCTCGACAGCCTCGAGCAGGCCCAGGGACGGTTGCGCGGCGTGGTCGTGTGCGATCCGCGCAAGCTCGATGCCAAGACGGTGGACGAGTGGAGCCGCCTGGGCGTGTGCGGCATCCGCCTGAACATGGCAGTGCCCGGCGGGCTGCCGCTGGACGAGATGGAGCCGATGGCGCAATGCCTGGCCGAGCTCGGCTGGCACCTGGACCTTATCGTGGACAACGCCGAACGCATGGCGCAAGTCGCGCCGCGCCTGTCGAAACTGCGCTGCGTCGTGTGCGTAGAGCAGATGGGCCGTATGAAGGGAGGCCAGCCCTTGACGCACCCTGGTTTCCAGGGCCTGCTTTCGCTGCTGCGCGAAGGAAAGGACTACGTCAAGCTATCACATGGGTACCACATCAGCACGCAGGGCGCGCCCTATGCCGACACGACGCCTTTCGCGCGTGCACTCGTTCAAGCCGCGCCGGATCGGCTGGTATGGGGCTCGGACTGGCCGCACCCGGTGGTGCACGGCCCTATGCCCGACGACGGCGATCTGCTGGACCTGCTCGCCGAGTGGGTGCCCGACATGGCGGCGCGCCACCGTGTCCTTACGGACAACGGCGCGCGGCTTTACGGATTCGCCCCAGCCCGGTGATTTTTTTCGAGAAGAACCTCCAATGTCGATAGGATTCTCTGGAGGGTTCCTGCGCAGCACGCGCCGCGCCCTGCCGGGCCTCGGGCAGCACACGGCGCCGCGTGAATGCGCGCAGGCCTGGCGCGACTCCGTCGCGGCGCTGCCTTTGCCGCAATGAGGAAGATGGAGATGTCACCGGATTCCATGCGTTCCAGTGCAACGCGCGAACCGGACGAAGCGGCGGGCGCGGAGGGCGTGCCGCGCTACCGCTGGATTCGCGGGGAACTGCTCAAGCGCATCATCGAAGAGAAGCTGCGGCGCGGCGATCCGCTACCAGCCGAAGGCCAGTTCGCCAAGCAATACGGCGTCTCGCTCGGAACGGTGCGCAAGGCGGTGGACGAACTTGTCGCGCTCGACATCGTGTCGCGCGTGCAGGGCAAAGGCCTCTTCGTCGCAACACACCGCTCCGCACGGTTCATGTTCGACCTGGTGGGCGAAGGCGACACGCACGAGCTGCCCGAGTTCGACCAAGTAGTCTCGGCGCGGCTACGCCTGCCGGAAACGCCGGAGCGCAAGCTGCTTGCCCTTGCCCCTGGGGAAAAAGTGTTCCGTGTGCTGCGCACGCGCCGATTCGCCGACGGTGAGCTGATGCTCGAGCGGATGATCCTGCCCGAGAAGTTCTTTCCAGATTTTCCGCGCCGCCTGGGCAAGCTTAGGCCGACGCTCATCTACGAGTTCTACGAGCAGGAGTTTGGCGTGGGCATAATGAACTACGAAGAGCGCGTGCGCGCGGTGCTGGCGGACGCGGAACAAGCGCGCTTTCTCGCTTGCAAGCTGCGAGATGCCGTGCTGAAAGTCGAGCGCGTCGCATTCGGCTATGACGGAACGGCAGTGGAGTTTCGCACCAGCTGGTGCAACGCCGCGAGCCGGTATTACCTCTGCTCGCGGCGCTAAGAGCCTCGCGCGGCGCCTAGGAGACTGCACTTGCGAATCACCCTTCCCTTCGACAATGGCGTGGGAGCCGAGCTGGTCGGGCTTGATGTCGCGTCCGGCCTCGCCGCCGATGACTATGCTTTCGTGCGCGAGGCGCTCGATGCCCATTCGGTCGTCGTTTTGCGCAACCAGGAGGTTGAACCCCGTGCGCAGCGTGCCTTCGCGGCGGGTATCGGCACGCTTCGGCCGCTCGTGTACGGGCGCTATTCGCTCCCGGGCTATCCCGAAGTGATGATGGTTTCGAACATCAAGAAAGACGGGCAGGACATCGGGATCTCCGACGCAGGCTCCCTCTGGCATTCCGACGGCGCGTACCTGCGCGAACCAGACATGTATTCGCTCCTTTATGGCGTACAGATTCCGCATCGGGGCGACGAGCCGCTCGGCGACACCCTGTTCGCAAGCGTATGCGCTGCCTACGACGGGCTTGACCAGGAGACACGGCAGCGCCTCGCGGGGCTTGTAGGCCTTAACAGTTTCGTTTGGCACCTTGAGAAGAAGGCCAGGCAGGGAACGCTGCGGCGCGCACCGCTCACGCCCGAGCAGAAGGCGAACACGCCGGATGTGGAGCACCCGGTCGTGCGCCGCCACCCGCATACCGGACGGGCTTGTCTGTACGTGAGCGAGGCGCACACTTGCGGCATCGTGGGCATGCCGCAGGCGCAAGCAGAGGAACTCCTGCAGCGCCTGTGGACGCACATCGCGTCGCCGCAATTCATCTATCGCCATCGCTGGGCGAAGGGTGATCTGGTGATATGGGACAACTGCGCCGTGCAGCACCTGGCAAGCTTCGACTATGGGGATATCCCGCGTCTCATGCATCGCACCGGGACCTTCGGGCCACGCCCGCAGATCTGTTGAAACCAGGCAATGGAAGTAACGAACACAATGACGCTGCCCCTCAAGGACAAGCTCGCTCGCGGCGAGGTCGTGACGATGATCAACCCGGACCACCCCTCGTCGTCGCTGGTCGAATTCATAGGCACGCTCGGGTTCGATGCGATCTTCATCGACTGCGAGCACGGCATGGCCGGCATCGAGCGCGTGCAGGACATGTGCCGCGCCGCACGCGTGAGTGGCGCCGCTGCGATCGTGCGGCCGGATGCGAACGAGCCTTGGCTCATCACAAGGTATCTGGATGCCGGCGCGAATGGCGTGATGGTGCCGCATATCGACACGGCGCAAGCAGCGCGCGATCTGGTGCAGGCGGTGCGCTATGCCCGTCATTCCGATTACGCGGACAAACTGGTGGTCGCCATGGTGGAATCCGAGCGGGCGCTGGGGAATCTTCCAGAGATCCTGGGAGTCGACGGGATTGACGTGTTCTTCGTCGGGCCCGGCGACCTGTCGAACACGCTTGGCATGCCGGGCCAGCGATTTCACCCGAAGGTGCGTGAGCTGGTGATGCAGGCCGGGCAGCGCATCGTCAAATCCGGCAAGGTCGCTGGAACCTTGGTCAAGCGCGAGAACGCCGCCGATTACGCCGAAGGTGGCTTCCGCCTCCTTTATGAGCACGCGAATGCGTTCCTCAGGGAGGGCGCGCAGGCTTTCAGGAAGTCGTTGCCGCCGGGCTGAGGGGAAACTTCCCAGGGGCATCCGCGTCAACGGCATCAGCGCCGGCCCGATCAAGACGCTGGCCGCCAGCGGCATCAAGGGCTTCGGCAAGATCTTGCGCGCGGTGGCGCAAGCCTCGCGGATCCGCCGCAACGTGACGATCGACGATGTGGGCAACGTCGCGGCCTTTTTGCTTTCAGACCGTGCCAGCGGCGTCAGCGCCGAGATCACCTATGTGGACGGCGGCTTCAGCCAGGTGGTGGGCGGGATGGCGGAGCCGGCTGGGGAGTAAGCCACTGACCAGTCCGTCGCGCCGGAGGGACCTCGCTTCTGGATCCCCGCCTTCGCGGGGATGACGAGGAATATGTCATCTCCGCGAAGGTGGGGATGACGAGGAATATGTCATCTCCGCGAAGGTGGGGATGACCAGGAATACGTCATCTCCGCGAAGGCGGGGATGACCAGGAATATGTCATCCCCGCGAAGGCGGGGATCCAGGCCCGGGCCGGCCAAAAGACTCGGGCTTCATCGATGGTGCCTGGGCTTGCACACCGCGCATCAATCGATCTTCGTGCCCGACAGGCGCACCACCTCGCCCCAGCGCTTGCGCTCGCGCACCACAAAGGCGGCGGTCTCGGCCGGGGTTGACGACGTCAGGCGGGCGCCGGCCGACAGAAAGCGCTTTTGCACCGCGGGATCGGCGGCCACATCGGCCATGGCCCGCGACATCTTTTCGGCAATGGCCGCCGGCGTGCCGGCTGGCGCCACCATGGCGCCCCAGGACAAGATGACGAAATCAGGCATGCCAGCCTCGGCCATGGTCGGCACCTCGGGCAGGTTGGGCCAGCGCTCGGGGCAGGTCACGGCCAGCGGACGCACCTGGCCGCTGGTCAGGAAGCCGGCGTAGCTGGCGATGTTGTCGATGACGAAATCGATGTTGCCCGCCAGCAGCAGCGCCACCGTCTGCGGGCCACCGCGGGTGGGCACATGGGTGGTGCGGATGCCGGTGCGCAGGTGGAACAGTTCGCCGGCCAGATGGGGCGTGGTGCCCACCCCGGAGGAGCCGTAGGTCAGGCCCTTGGGCTGCGCCTTGGCCCAGGTGAGGAACTCGCCGAGAGTGCGCGAGGGGTTGTGCTGGCTGGGCACCATCACCACGTTGCAGTTGGCCCAGAAGGTCGACACAGGGGTCATGGGCTCGGGGTCATACGGCATGCGTTGCAGGTACAGGTGCTGATTGATCGACAGCGTACCGATGGTGGCCGACATGATGGTGTAGCCGTCGGGAGGCGCCTTGGCGCCCGCCTCCATGCCGATGTTGCCGCTGGCGCCGGTGCGGTTTTCCACCACGAAGCTCTGGCCCAGGCGCTTTTGCAGCTCGTCGGCCATGATCCGCGTCAGCGTGTCGGAGGCGCCACCGGCCGGAAACGGGTTGATCAGCTTGACTGGCCGCTCGGGCCAGGCGGTGGTCTGCGCCCACGCGGCGGGGAGCGCGAGCAAGGATGCAGCGGCCAGGATGGCGCGCAAGACAGGGGCGACTGTTTTCATGAGTGAAGAGGTCTCGATGGGGGAGTGAAAAAATGCCGATCGGAGCGGATCAGCGACGATGAACGCGCGCCGGGTGTGGGACAGCCCAGGTAAGCCATGACCCGGTCCAGCTCGTCGCGCAGGATGGAGATGGCGCGGGCCGCGCCCTGCTCGCCGGCCACGGCGACGCCCCAGAGCGGCGCCCTGCCTGCGAAAACGGCCCGGGCGCCCAGCGCCAAGGCCTTGGCGATGTCACTGCCGCGGCGCACGCCGCTGTCCATGAACACATGCGCCCGGTGCCCGACCGCATCGGCCACTTCGGGCAGCGCATCGATCGGTGCGATGGTGCTGTCGAGGTTGCGCCCGCCGTGGTTGGAGACGATCAGGCCATCGGCGCCGCAGTCGACGGCCAGGCGGGCATCGTCGGCATCGAGGATGCCCTTGACCATCAGCGGCCCGTCCCACATGCGGCGCAGCTCGCGCAGGTCGTCCCAGGTCAGGGAATCGGCCAGCGGCAGGCTGCGTCGTGTCTTCACCGACGCAGTGAGGGATTGGCGCAGCGCATCGGGCAGGTTCTCAAGCGTTGGCATGCCCGAGTTGAGCAGGTAGCGGCCCATCACGCGCAGCAGCCAGCCGGGGTGGGTGGCCAGGTCGAAGACATTGCGGCGGTTGTATTCGCGGTTGGGGCCGGTGGCGGTGTCCACGGTGACGATCAAGGCCTCGAATCCGACCAAGCGGGCACGCTGCACCAACTGGCGCGACATCTCACGATCGGGCCACATGTACAGCTGGAACCAGAGCCGGCCGCCGGCTTGCGCCATCACCTGCTCCATGGCGTTGATCGAGTACGTGGGTGAACGGAATGTCAGCGCGGGCCGCGGCGCGGCCGATCTCGACCTCGCCGTTGTAGCAAAGCAGCACGGCGGCTCCGGTGGGCGCCACCGCCAGCGGCTGGGCGCACTCCTTGCCGAACAGGTTGACGCGCTGCGTGCGCTTGGAGACATCGATCAGCACCCGCGGCTTGAACCTGATGCGCTCGATCGCCTCGCGGTTGTTGCGCAGCGCCACCTCGTCTTCGGTGCCGCGATCCACAAACTCGAAAACACCCCGCGGGAGCAAGCGCCGCGCGGCATCACGCAAATGCGCAAGGTTGTGGATGTCACGCAGGGGATCTGAAAACATGGGTTGCGCCGGATCGCGCCGCCCTTCCCCGGCAGGCGGAAGGCGACGCGAGCCGCTTGTCTGGCCGCTGTAATTGTCTACCGATTATTTGCGGTCTGGCTCGAGGTGGTCAAGCGGGTACACCATGACTTGCGCGCGGACGTGTGAACAGCCCGTGACGCCGGTAGCACCGCGCTCCTGGATCCCCGCCTGCGCGGGGATGACGAGGAAAGATCTCGCCTGCGCGCGGATGACGAGGAAAGATCTCGCCTGCGCGCGGTTGACGAGGAAAGATCTCGCCTGCGCGGGGATGACGAGGAAAGATCTCGCCTGCGCGCGGTTGACGAAGAAAGATCTCGCCTGCGCGCGGTTGACGAGGAAAGACCTCGCCTTCATGCGGGTGACGGGGACAGACCCGCGCCCTTACGAGGTTGACAAGGTCTCGTCATTCCCGCGCAGGCGGGAATCCAGGCGTGCGCCGTTACCCCGCCTTCACGCAGTCGGCGAAATACTCCGGCTTGCCGTCTTCCCCCGCCTCCTCCACCAGACCGTGAATGTCGGTCTCGAAGCCCGGGCACTGGGCGTTGAACTCGCGTGAAAACTTCAGGTAGTCGACGATCTTCTTGTTGAACACCTCGCCCGGAATCAGCAGCGGAATGCCGGGCGGGTACGGCGTGACCAGCGAGGTGGTGATGCGCCCCTCCAGCTCGTCGATCGGCACGCGCTCGGTCTTGCGGTGCGCGATGTAGGCGTAGGCGTCGCTGGGCTTCATGGCGGGGGTGAGGTCCGACAGGTACATCTCGGTTGTCAGGCGCGCGATGTCGTATCGGGCGTACAGCTCGTGCACGTGCTGGCACAGGTCGGCCAGGCCCATGCGCTCGTACTTGGGGTACTTCTGGCAGAACTCGGGCAGGATGCGCGACATCGGCTGGTTGCGCGCGTAGTCGTCCTTGAACTGCTGCAAGGCGGTCAGCAGCGTGTTCCAGCGGCCCTTGGTGATGCCGATGGTGAACATGATGAAGAAGCTGTACAGGCCGGTCTTTTCGACGATCACCCCGTGTTCGGCCAGGAACTTGGTCACGATGCTGGCCGGGATGCCGGTCTGGGCGAACCTGCCGTCAAGGTCGAGGCCGGGCGTGACGATGGTGGACTTGATTGGGTCCAGCATGTTGAAGCCTTCGGCGAGGTCGCCGAAGCCGTGCCACTTGGCTGCGCGGTCGTCGCCCTTGATGATCCAGTCGTCGGCGCGGCCGATGCCCTCATCGACCAGATATTCGGGCCCCCAGACCTGGAACCACCAGTCTTCGCCGTACTCGTCGTCGACCTTGCGCATGGCGCGGCGGAAGTCGAGGGCCTCCATGATCGATTCCTCGACCAGGGCGGTGCCGCCGGGCGGCTCCATCATGGCGGCGGCCACGTCGCAGCTGGCGATGATGCTGTACTGCGGACTGGTCGAGGTGTGCATCAGGTACGCCTCGTTGAACAGATGCCGGTCGAGCTTGCGGTTTTGCGAGTCTTGCACCAGCACATGGCTGGCCTGGCTGATGCCGGCCAGCAGCTTGTGGGTGGACTGCGTGGCGAAGGTCAGGGCCTCCTTGGGCCGCGCGCGGCGCTTGCCCATGGCGTGGTAGGGCCCGTAGAACGGGTGGAAAGCCGCGTGCGGCAGCCAGGCCTCATCAAAGTGCAGGGTGTCGACATAGCCATCGAGCATGTTCTTGATGGTTTCGGTGTTGTAGATGACGCCGTCGTAGGTGGACTGCGTGAGCGTCATCACACGCGGCTTGACCGACTCGGGATCGACCCCCTTGAGCAAGGGGTTGGCCGCGATCTTGGCCTTGATGGCCGCAGGCTCGAACTCGCTCTTGGGGATGGGGCCGATGATCCCGAAGTGGTTGCGCGTGGGCTTCATGAAGACCGGCACAGAGCCCGTCATGATGATCGCGTGCAGGATCGACTTGTGGCAGTTGCGGTCGACCACCACGACGTCGCCAGGTGCCACGGTGTGGTGCCACACCATCTTGTTGGAGGTGGACGTGCCGTTGGTGACGAAAAAGCAATGGTCGGCGTTGAAGATGCGGGCGGCATTGCGCTCGCTGGCGGCCACCGGGCCGGTGTGGTCGAGCAACTGGCCGAGCTCCTCGACCGCATTGCAGACGTCGGCGCGCAACATGTTCTCGCCGAAGAACTGGTGGAACATCTGGCCGATGGGGCTCTTGAGAAAGGCCACACCGCCCGAATGCCCCGGGCAGTGCCACGAGTAGGAGCCGTCTTCGGCGTAATGCAGCAGCGCCTTGAAGAACGGCGGCTGCACGCCATCGAGGTAGCTCTTGGCCTCCCGGATGATGTGGCGCGCCACGAACTCCGGTGTGTCCTCGAACATGTGGATGAAACCGTGCAGCTCTCGCAGGATGTCGTTGGGCAGATGGCGGCTGGTCTTGGTCTCGCCGTAGATGTACAGCGGCACATCGGTGTTCTTGCGGCGCACCTCTTCGATGAAGCTGCGCAGGTTCACCACCGCCGGGTCGAGGTCGGGGCCCGGGCTGAACTCTTCGTCGTCGATGGACAGAATGAAGGCGCTGGCGCGGCTTTGCTGCTGGGCGAACTGCGACAGATCGCCGTAACTGGTGACGCCCAGCACCTCGAAGCCCTCAGCCTGGATGGCCTGCGCCAGGGCGCGGATGCCCAGCCCGGAGGTGTTCTCGGACCGGTAGTCTTCGTCGATGATGACGATGGGGAAGCGAAATTTCATGAACGGGCCTTATGGCGAGCGCAGGCAAATAGACAGGGCAAGGGGCGAAGTGTATGCATATCGCGCCCGTCTTTTTGTGTCATGCGGTGGCCCGTTCGAGGATTGGCGCCGCGCGGGCGCCACAAGCTCGTGAGCGCGGGGCGCTCAGGGCAGGTGTTTGGCGGCGTTTTTGGCTGGGCCGCGCGTGCAAGGGTGGCGCGGCGCCACGCGCCGGGCAGCGGCAAGAGGATGCGGCTCGCGCTTGATGTCAGGGCGGCAGGCATCTACAACGCGGCGCGTCTGGGGTTTGGTGTCGTTCATTCTTTCAGGCTCCCTGCTTTGTTTTTTGGAACCTTTGAATTATCTAGGCAATTGTCGAGAGCTCGTCTGTTTCGCAGACCCAGCACTGGCAGTCCTGACAATCGCTCATCCAACTGTCGCGCTGCGCGCGCCATTGCCGGTTCCGCAGCGTGTCTCAGCTCGCGCACGGTCGAGGCCGTCGCCTCGATGACCTCCCTGACCGAGCTTGAGCTGCCCACCCGCGCCATCGACGCCAAGGTGTCGCTGCAAGCGAAAGTGGAGCCGGAAACCGTGGCTTGAGGGCGCTGGCCACACCGGCACGCCATTCACTCGACAGCCTCGAACTCAGTACGGGAGTCAACCCGCCAAAAAATGACAAGGCCCTGCCCGGTCGACGCAGCAGATCACGGTTTAAAGGGCTCGTTGTAGTTTTCGGCGCCGATCTTGCGCACATCGCTGACCCAGTCGCCTTCATAAGGCCAGGCTTGCGGCGCATCGTCGCTCGGTCCTTGCCAGAACCGCGCCAACGGTCCGTCGCCGACCTTCTCGAGCGACCAGGCCTGCCGGCGGAATGTCCAGCTGTCGGGCACCAGTCGATGGGCCTCACGAAAGTGCTGCACCGCCGCGTCGTGATGGCCGTCGATCTCGAGTTGCGACGCCAGCTGAAAGTGCGCGTGCCCCATCGCCTTGGCCTGATCGCGCGGCCGTGAACGTGCCACGACTTCATCGGGAGAAAGCGCGAAACGACTTTCCGCGCCCTTGTCGAGCCAGTCACGCAGCGCGGCATGGTAGGCCACGATGTCCTTCTTGATCTTCACCGCCTCGGCCTTGATCGCGGCGAAGCGCGCGGGCCCGTCGTCTGGCAACTGGAGACCGGGCAGACTGTCCGGGCCGCGCGCAGGCGCGGGGGCCGGTTCGGCCGGCCGCACGATCATGCCGCGCTCATCGATCCACACGCTGCTGGGGATGTTGACCACGCCAAACAACTCGGCGAGCACATGATGCTGGTCGATCAGCGAGGGGTGTTCAGGTTTTGCCCGTTCGATGAACTCACGGCAGCCGGCACCGCCGAGCGTGTCCAAGCCCACGGTGACCAGTTCCAGGCCCTTCGGATGCAATTCGTTGCGCAATGCCTGCCACACGGGCAGGTCTCTGGAACAGCCTCAGTACGGCGCCCAGGCTAAGAGCAATACCTTCTGACCGCGCAGGCTGGACAGGCGGAACTCATGGCCGTCGAGGTCGGGCAGGCGCAAATCGGGCGCCTTGGCGCTGGCCAACGCACGCGAGCCGATCGACGCCGGGCCGAGCGCCCAGAGCCCATATTCAGGCGCGGCGACCAGCGGCATGCCCATGTCATGGGCCACTCGCGCGACGTCGACCACGTCGCCGGCCGGCTGCGACAGCGCAATGCAGATCTCACCCTGGCAGGCGCCCTCGGGCTTGAGCTGCCAGCCGGTACCGGCTTCGAATTCGCTTTTTGATACTTGGGGAGAGCGTAGCAACATGGTGGTGACTCCTCGCAGTGGATGGGAAGGATTCTGTGGGTTTTTTCGTATTTGACGCCACGTCATCATCCGTTCGCCCTGAGCCTGTCGAAGGGCTCAGCCCGAACGGAACGGCGTGTCATGAGTTATGAAAACCTCAATAGGATGCCGTCAAGGCCTTGAATATCTGTTCGAGCGCCTGATCCGCGAGCACCCGCAACTCGTCGTCGCTGCGGTTTTGAATCGGATGCGCGACAAACACCAGCGCCGGATCGAAGCCGAGCGACTTCGACTGGCTTGCCGCCGCCTGGACGAACTCGGTCGACGCAATGCCAACACCGGCAATGCCACGGCTTTCGAAATCTGCAATGTCATGCATACAGCACGACGTGCAGGAGCCTCAGTCGGCTAAACCTTCGATGACAAGATCGCACTCGGCCACGATCTGCTGCTTGAGCGCTGTCGGCGCCGGACGCGCGAAGGTCGGCTTGCAGTAGCGTCGCACGGCAATGCCACGTTCGCCGAGCCGCACTGCGATGCGGTCGAGGAAGACATCGCCGCGCGCCTTCGAAATGTCGAGGATGCCTACGGTGAGGCCGGCGAACGAAACCGGGCGCACCTGCCGTGCTCGCGCGACGGACGCTCGCTCCGCAGTGGGGTCGAGCAGGACGGATTGTGTGTTCATGCGGTGATCTCCTTGGAAACTGGTGTGGAACCCATCTCGCCGGACGCGCCCCAGCCGGGAATGACGGCGGAAAACAGCCCGGCGCTGCCGCCGGCCCGCACGATGAGCAGGCCGCCCGGGTGGAACTTCGATACCGTCGGGTGGGGGTAGTTCTCGGGGATGCCTTCGCCGATGCCTTGCGCGCCAGCCACCATCTCGGCGGTCGGAAATTGCAGCAGGGTCATCAGCTCGTCTCGCAGACGCGCTTTCGACCAGCCGGCTTCGAGAAAGATCCGGCAATGATCGGGCGCGACGACGAGGATGGCATCGCCCATCAGCGCGAGCTTCGGGTGGTAGACCGCGCGCAGGCACAGCGCGAAACTGCGCGCCAGCGATTCGGGCGTGCGCGACTTCTGGTCGACGATACCTTGCACCCCTTCACCGGCGAAAAGCGTCACCGTCGAGGTGCCGGGCGCGTAGCCGCGCTCGACCGACAGCGGCTCCCAGGCGCTGTCCTCGGCTTCGGCAAAACAGAAACTGTACTTGCCTGGCGTGCCCAGGGCCGCGCGGTCGATCTCACCGGGCCGGCCGCCGCCGACGTTGCGGATGACCAATTGCAGGGCGCGACCGATCGAGGCGTTGGCGCGGTTGCCCTGGCCCAACGCGTTAACGCCAGAGTTCATGCCGACCGTGCGCGCCATCGGGCCGTTGACGATGACGACCGGCCCGCCGAACATCGTGGTGCACAGCAGGCCATGCATCGCGAACTTGTCGATCAGCGCGGCCTCGACGGCCGCCAGCACCACCGGCATGTACTCGGGCTTGCAGCCGGCCATCACGGCATTGATGGCCACCTTCTCGACGGTACAGGGCGCCAGATCGGGCGGCGCCAGGCCGAGCAGTTCACCTGGTTGGCGGGTGGTGCCTTGCAGCATCCGCAGCACGCGTGCCTGCGTCGGCGGCACGACCGGCATGCCGTCGCTCCAGCCGCGGTCGTAGCAGGCCTCGATCGGGTCTTCGGCGTCGCCGATCTCGATCTTGCGTGAGGCCAGGCCCGTGTCGCCGAAACGAATGGTGAGGTCTTCGGCGATGCCGGGCTCGAGCGACTTCGAGCCGCAGCCGGGGCGAATGTCGGGCAGGTCAGCGCCGAGCCCGGCGTGGCCGGTGATGCGCTGCCAGTCGCCGCGATGCCAACCATAGGTGCGTTCGACCTCGCGGCCGCCCACAACCCGGATCAAGGTCGGCACGATCTCGATGCCCAGGCGAAACGAGGCCTCAAGGGTGTCGTCAAAGATGACGCTGCCAGCGCCTGTGGCATAGGCCGGGTCGTCTTGCGTGTAGACGGTCAGCGGCGTGCCGCCATCGGCAAGCTGGCGCAGCAGCGGCTCAACCAGTACGCAGGTTGGGCAGTCGCGCTTGGCGACGACGATCAGTCCGTTGGGCAGTGGGGTCATGAACGGCGCGTCGGAACGGACAAGTGATGGTCCATGACCATACGCAGGTGAACGATCTGTGTCAATCGGGCTATGCCCCCGAAGGCATGATGCGCGCGCCGGCGGTCTCAGTCGACGGGTGGCCCGGCTTGCTCTACGAGCAGGTCCAGCGGCGACACGATGCCGACGATTTTGCGATCCAGCGTCATCACCAGCAGGTGGTGCACGTGCGCCTGTCGCATGAGGCGCGCTGCCTCGGACACGGGCGTTTCCGGCGGCACGGTCAGCGGCTTGTAGGTGCATGCGCGCCAGGCCGGCGTGTCGCCCGCCAGGCCGCTCGCGCGCATGTGGAGCAGGTCCCAGGCGCTGACCACCCCCATGAGCGTGCCGCCCTCCAGCACGGGCGTCCAGGTCCGATGCCGCGCCACCATCTCTTGCGCGATCGCCTCGACGGTGTCGTCCGGGGCCACCGACCAGAACTGGCGCTGCGCGATCTCACCAACTGTCTTTTCCATTATTTTCCCTCCTGAATGCGCGGAGAGCGGCCGAGCGCCGCCTCCGCGTCAAGCACCACGCGTGTCACGGCCAGCAGCGTGTCTGGCGTGACGCTGATCGAATCGATTCCCATCGCCACCAGCGCCCGGGCGAAATCCGGGTCATCGGACGGCGCCTGCCCGCACAGGCCGACGTGGCGGTGGTTGCGCCGCGCACCGTCGATGGCCATGCGCAGCATCTGCTGGACGCCTGGGTCGCGCTCGTCGAAGTCGAACGCGACGACCTCGGAATCACGGTCGACGCCCAGCACCAGCTGCGTGAGGTCATTCGAGCCGATCGAGAAACCGTCGAAGATGCGCGCGAACGCGTCCACCTGGATCACATTGTTCGGGATCTCGCACATCACATAAACCTCAAGCCCATCCTCACCGCGGCGCAGGCCGTGGGCCGCCATCGCCGCGAGCACGCGTTCGCCCTCCTCCACGCGGCGGCAAAATGGGATCATCAGCTTGACGTTCGACAGGCCCATTTCGCCGCGCACCCGGCGCAGCGCCGCGCACTCCAGCGCAAACCCGTCCGCATAGGCGGGGTGGGCGTAACGCGACGCGCCGCGAAAGCCGATCATGGGGTTTTCTTCATGCGGCTCGAACGCCTGGCCGCCCAGCAGCCGGGCGTACTCGTTGGTCTTGAAATCAGACATCCGCACGATCACCGGCCGCGGATAAAACGCGGCCGCGATGGTGGCAATGCCCTCCGAGAGCTGGCGCACGAAATAGTCGCCGCCGCTGGCGAAGCCGGACCAAAGCCGCGAGAGTTGGGCGCGCACCTTCGCATCCTCCACCCGCTCGGGATGCGCCAGCGCCATCGGATGGGCCTGCACGTGTTCGGCCACGATGAACTCCATGCGCGCCAGGCCCACACCGTCGCTAGGCAAGGCGGCGGCCTGAAACGCGACGTCCGGGTTGCCGATGTTCATCATCAGGTGCGTCTGCGGCCGGGGCATGTCGCCGACGTCGATCTCCTCCCGTGTGAACGGCAGGCTGCCCGCGAACACCCGCCCCGCGCTGCCGCCTTCGCAGGCCACCGTGACGAGGTCGCCCGTGCGGATCGCGGTTGTCGCCGTGCCGCAGCCCACCACAGCCGGGATGCCCAGCTCACGCGCCACGATGGCCGCGTGGCAGGTGCGCCCTCCCCGGTTGGTGACGACCGCGCCCGCGGTCTTCATCACCGTGCCCCAGTCCGGCATGGTGGTGTCGGCCACCAGCACCTCGCCGGGGCGGAAGGCGCCGAGCTCGTCGACATGGGCCACCACACGCGCGGTGCCGACGGCGATGCGGCTGCCCACCGCCCGCCCTTCGGCCAGCACCGTCCCGCTGCCCTGCAGGCGGAAGGTTTCCATGCGGCCGGCCGCCTGGCGTGAGGCCACGGTTTCCGGGCGTGCCTGCACGATGTAGAGCTTGCCGTCGATGCCGTCCTTGGCCCATTCGACGTCCATCGGTGTCGGCGCGCCGGCGCGCGCGCTGTAATGCTCCTCGATGCGCATGGACGCCTCGGCCAGCTCGACGACCTCGGCATCCGTGAGGCAGTAACGCTCACGCTCCTGGGCAGCGGTGGGCACGTTGCGTGTGCTGTCGCGCCCCGCGGTGCTGGCGTAAACCATGCGAATTTCCTTGCCGCCCAGCTTGCGCCGCAGCACAGTGCGGTGGCCGCTGCGCAGGGTCGGCTTGAAGACGTAAAACTCGTCGGGGTCCACGGTGCCCTGGACAACGTTCTCGCCCAGCCCCCAGGCGCCAGTGATGAACACCACGTCGCGAAAGCCGGTCTCGGTGTCGAGTGTGAAGCTCACGCCGCTGCAAGCGCGGTCGGCGCGCACCATTTTCATCACGCCCACCGACTGCCAGACCTTGAGGTGGTCGATCCCGCGGTCGGCTCGGTAGGCAATGGCACGGTCCATGAACAGGCTGGCGAAGCACTTTCGAACGCTGTCCAGCAACTGCGCCTCGCCGGACACGTTCAGGAAGGTCTCATGCTGGCCTGCGAAGCTGGCGTCCGGCAGGTCTTCGGCGGTCGCGGAGCTGCGCACGGCGGCCGTGACGTCCCGCCCGTGCAGCGCCTGCAACCTTCGCCAACCCTGGATGATCTCGCTGACCATGTCACTTGGAAACGGCGCCTGCGAGACGATGTCGCGGGCCGCCCGTGCGCGCACCGCCAAGTCGTTCACATCGCGCACGTCTATGCCCTCAAGCGCCTGCCGCAAGCGGGGCCATGCACCCGAGCGGTCGAGCACCTCGCGGTACGCATCCGCGGTGACGGCGAAGCCGCCGGGCACCCGAATGCCTGAGGAGCCCAATGCACGCACCATCTCACCCAAGGAGGCGTTCTTGCCGCCCACCAGCGGCACGTCGTCAATGCCCACCTCCTCGAACCAGCGCACCCACTTGCCGCCGCTGGTGGGCGTGGGCGCGTTGAGCTCTTGAGCGGCGAGGTCCATGGCGGTCTCCTGAGTTTGACCCCACTATGGACCGTTGCACCCGCCGCGCGCATTGACCGATGTCAAGGCCATTGCGTTGCGCCCACTTGCGCTGGCGTCGGCGCTGGCGCAACAGCGGCGCGAGGGCTATGCCCCGGAAGGCGTGATTCCCAGTCGGTGGAACTCCTGGCGCAGCAGCGCAACGACCACGGCCAGATCCAGAGCCTCAAGTTGATTTTTTCTCTGGAAGGCAACCCATTGCGTTTGCTTCGCAGCATCCAGAGCGAAGACATCAGTCAAGCCCAGTGGTGTGGTTTTGGGCACCGCCAGTTGCCTGCGTGCGAACGTGGCCTCGATTGCGAGGCGCTGTTGCGTCGGGTCCAAAGCGCCCTCGGTGAGCAGTTCCGGCTCATGTCGTGACACTTTCCAGATAGGGCCGCATGACGTTGGCGACACGATTGACCACGGCGTAGTGCCAGAGCGCATCCATGGTCAGCTTGCGCTGTTCCCAGCCATCGCGCAGCGCCTCCAGCGCCACGTCCAGACCGATCTTGTTGCGGAACTTGAAGCAGTCGGCCACCGTCTTGGCCGCGTTGAACACAGGTACTGGCACGCCGTCAATCTCGATCGTTTCAATGCCTTCGCTCAGGGCCGGGCCTGACATGCGCACCGCGCGCAGCGCTGGCTGGTCCAGACGGGGGGTGGGTGAGTGATGGGGGATCGCCATCCAGACCTCAAACGGCGCCTGGGTGCCGATGCCATGGACGCGTAGCGCCGAGAGCAGACACACAACGCCACGCGGCACACGCAGAGCCACCTCGGCCAGGGATCTATGTTCGCTGAGCACGCGTCCTGGCAGGCTGTACACGCCACGGGCCACGCGCTCAAGCTTGCCAGCGGCGACCAGGCGGCTCAGCACGATGGTTGGCAGTGCCTGCGCTTTCAGATCGCGCGCGCGCAGTAGCGGCTGACGTCGAGCGAGTTCAAGTGCGGCGTGTTCGTGCGTTGAGTCTGGGCGTTGATTCACCCGCAGAGTGTGTTGCGATATATAGTCATTTGTCAATAACCGACTAGATAAAGAAACATTTCCGATGGCTGAACTACCTTCGGAAAAAGCTCAGGCGCTGACGCAACAGCGGCTCGAGGGCTATGCCCCGGAAGGCATCATGCGAAAGCCGGCGCGTGGAAAGTGGACATGGACCGTGCCAGCGCGCGCATCGGTTCGAGACAGCACGACCTCGCTGGGGCCCAGGCCCACCAGTACGCCCTCGCTGGGCTCCATGCCGTAGTCGGTGGCGGCGACGGCAATCGGCTGCCCCAGGGCGACCCCGACTTCTGCGAAGAAGCTCGTCGGCTCATGGCCTTGCGCCTGCGCGGCGATCGCGATCGCATCGGCCGAGGGCATTTCCTCGCTGCTGCCGTGCCCGAACGCCAGGACGCGCTCGTGCCATTGCAGCAGACGCGTGTAGGGCGCCACCAGCGCCTGCGCCGGGGGCCCGCCCCGGCGCAGGTGCCAAAGGCACTGCGCGACGCTGAAATCGGCGATCGTGATCGGGCCTAGCAGGAAATCCTGGCCGGCGGCCAACTGCGCTTGCAGGCTGGCCAGATACTGGTTCAGGTTGGCGCCCGCATCGGCCGCCGTGAGCCGCGGCACGCTGGCCCGAAACGGCGTGCGGTCGGCGGCGATGGCGGCGCGTTCCTCTTGAGACAGATGGCCAAAGCGGTACTCGATGCAAGCCGGCTGCGAGACGAAGTCGATCACGCTCCAGAAAAGGCTCCAATCGGCCCATTGCGCCAGCACCGGTGCCAGCGGAACCTCATCAGGGTGAAGCACGGGCCCCGCCAGCCGCTGATCAAGCACGCGGGCGATGAGTGCGGAGTCGCACCAGATATCAGCGCCGATCTGCAAGGTGGGCGTGCGCCGGTAGCCACCCGTGAGGGCCACCACGTCAGGCTTGGGCATGAGCATCGGAATCTTGACCGAGCGCCAGTGCGCGGCCTTGCAGCCGAGAATCAGCCGGATTTTTTCGGCAAACGGCGAGAGGTCGAAGTGGTGGAGGATGAGGTCTTGGGCCATGGTTTGGGGCTTTTCTTGGTCAGGGATAGAACATTCTGCCGCCGTTGGTCAGATCGAAATAGTCCTGTCCTTCAGTGCGATGCGCGCGCCATCCCACTTCGCCTGCAGGTCAATCCGTCGGCCACCATAGCCTGGCCCTATTCCACTCCAGTATCCGAAATGCCCGGAACATGGCCCCGACACAGCCCGTCGACATTGTTCCCTTTGACGCTGCGGAACACCTGAAGGACGAAAAAAGCATCGCCGCCTGCCTGAACGCCTCGCGCGAGATGAACGACCCCGCAGTGCTGCGCAATGCACTGAGCACCGTGGCGCGTGCGCGGAGCATGACGGACCTTGCGCAGGCCTGCGGGCTCGGGCGAGAAAGCCTCTACAAGGCACTCAGGCCCGGTGCTCAGCCCCGGTATGAGACCGTCCTGCGTGTGATGGAAGCACTGGGCGTTGAAATGGTTTTTCAGGCCAGACAGCAGCCTGGCACTGTCGCGAGGCAAGCCGCCGCCATGCTTGGTGCAACCAAGAAGGAGGCTGTCGAGCTTGTGCGTTCGAAGCTTGCGCCGAAGGACACCTCTCGGACGCGCAGGACCAAACCCCCAGTAGGTGTCGAAAGAAAAAGCGCCGGGAAGGCGCTTGTTGCCATCTACAAGACCTGCAATGCGACGTAAGCCTGATCTGAATCTAGCCCTGTGCCCAACACGCCGCCGGAACCATCCACAAAATTAAACTGTTTGTGTTGGCCCTGATGCACCGATGCCGCCCAGTAATTATCAAATTGCCAGCCTGGCACTATCGCATTTTGTCTATTTGCCCATTCGTTACCCACACCGTTAAACGCATCCCACACCGCTGCCAAATCGTCATAGGTTGGATTAACTGCATCGCTGCCGCTAATCGCAGGGGTGCTCCCAATCGTCGTTTGGTAATAGCGATTGAATGCAACGATATTCTGGTCTTCCCATGGCGCACCGATCGTTGGCAGCGCAAGGTCTATGCCATTGAGGGTGGCGTAACGGTAGGTGTCGGTGGTGCCGAACAGGTTATCTGCGTTGGCGTCTACGGTGTTGCTCACGCCCGCACTATCGTGGTTGAACAGGCTGTCCAACACATCATGCGACGTACGGTCAGCCTCAGACGCGGTGCCATCTCCATTACGGTCCCAGTGGTAGTACCACGTGCCATCGACTTGCACCGGGGCGATCAATTTGCCGTAGCTGCCTAGGTCGATGACAGACTGACCTGCAGACTGTCTGTCCTCGATGGTGCCGGTGGCCACTGAAGTAGCGCCCAGTGTGTAGCCATCCCCTGCCAACACCGAGACCGTCAGGGTTTCAGGTGCCTCGGTTAGTTCGTCTGCAATGGCGTGAACGGCCAGGGTTGCGGTTGACGAACCGGCGGCG
>CANJQN010000046.1 GCA_947476465.1 Comamonadaceae bacterium
AACTCCTTGATCGGCATCCCGGCCTCAGCCTGCCGGATGAACCCGATGATCTGTTCTTCGGTGAATCTGCTCTTTCTCATGTCCGTCATTCTCCTGGTTGACGGACTTCGCTAACCTCATGCTGGTACGGCTGGATGGGGGCAGGTCAGGTCAGGAAGGGCGCGCGGGGGGTGGTGTCCATGGGTACCTCCTCAGGCCTTCAATATAGCTCGCATCCCGCACCAGCGGGGACTCAAATCAAGTCCTGCTGAACTGGCACGACGCTTGCACCTCGACTTGTATTCAAGATTGGATGCTCGAAAGTGGTGCCTAGCTCGTTCTTCGCCGCGCCTGCCGTCCCGGCTGTCCATCCGGCCTGGATCACCCGCCTGCCCAAGCCGCTGTCTACCGGCGCCATGGCGCTGGAGACCTACGAGCTCACCAAGCACTTCGGCGCCTTCACCGCGCTGGACCGCGTCACCATCAAGGTGGCGCCCGGGACGGTGCATGCGCTGCTGGGTGAGAACGGCGCGGGCAAGAGCACGCTGGTCAAGTGCATCGCCGGCTTTCACCGGGCCGAGGCCGGCGCCATCCTCACCGACGCGCGCGAGCAGGACATCGCCAACCCGGTGGTGGCGCGCTCGCTGGGCATCGGCATGGTCTACCAGCATTTCACGCTGGCGCCCGGCATGACGGTGGCCGAGAACCTGTTGCTGGCCGGTGGCCGCGCCACCGCCATCATCGACTGGAAGGCCCGCCGCGCCGAGCTGGAAGAATTTCTGGCCCGCACGCCCTTCCGGCTCGACCTGGACGCCCGCCCTTCGGAGCTGGCCGCCGGCGAAAAGCAGAAGCTGGAGTTGCTCAAGCAGCTGTACCTCAAGCCTCGCCTGTTGATCCTGGACGAGCCCACCTCCGTGCTCACGCCCCAAGAGGCCGACGAAGTGCTGGGCCATGTGCGCGCCTTTGCCCAGGCCGGCGAATGCACGGTGCTGCTGATCACGCACAAGTTCCGCGAGGTCACGGCGTACGCCGACAGCGTCACGGTGCTGCGCCGCGGCCGCGCCGTGCACCATGGCGCGGTGGCCGACACCACGCCGGCCGCCCTGGCGCAGGCCATGGTGGGCGAAGCGGCAGACACCGCGCTCGCCGAGGAAGCCGGCACCGCGCGCGCGGCCGTCTCTCGGCGCGTCAATGGCGGGCCCGCGCTGGAGGTCGATGGCCTGTCGGTGATGGGCGACCGTGGCGCGCTGGCCGTGCGCGACCTGAGCCTGGCGGTGTCGCCCGGCGAGATCCTGGGCGTGGCCGGTGTCAGCGGCAACGGGCAGCGCGAACTGGTCGAGGCGCTGGTGGGCCAGCGGCCGCGCGCCGGCGGCCGGGTTCGCGTGATGAACCAGGCCTACGCCGCCACCCGCGCCGAGAACCATCACCTGAAGGTGCGCAGCCTGCCCGAGGAGCCACTGCGCAATGCCTGCGTGGGCGAGCTGAGCGTGGCCGAGAACATGGCCCTGCGCGACTTCGACCGCCCGCCGCTGGCGCGTGGCGGCACACTGCGCTTTGCGGTCTGGCGCGCCCGGGCCCGCGAGTGGATCGCTGCCTACGGCGTCAAGACCCGCAGCGAGGACGCACCGATTTCCAGCCTGTCCGGCGGCAACGTGCAGCGCGCCGTGCTGGCACGCGAACTCGATGGCGACATCAACGTGCTGGTGGCGGCCAACCCGGTGTTCGGGCTCGACTTCGCGGCGGTCAAGGAGATCCACACCCGATTGCGCGGCGTGCGTGACCGCGGTGGCGCTGTGCTGTTGATCAGCGAAGACCTTGACGAGCTTTTAAGCCTGGCCGACCGCATCGTCGTCATGAGCGAAGGCCGCATCGCCTACGAGACCGACGCCGCTTCGGCCGAGCGCCATGTGCTGGGCGCGCACATGGGTGGCGGCCATCACCACGAACCACACCCCTCAGCCGCCCCGACGGAGCTCGCCTCATGATCCGCATCGACGCCAAGCCCTATCCCTTCGAGTTCGAGCTGGCGCACACCGCGCTGGTGATCATCGACATGCAGCGCGACTTCATCGAGCCCGGCGGCTTCGGCGAGACGCTGGGCAATGACGTGCGCCTGCTCGAAGCCATCGTGCCGGCCTGCCAGGCCGTGCTGGGCGCCTGGCGCGCGGCCGGCGGCTGGGCGGTGCACACCCGCGAGGCGCACCGCGCCGACCTGTCCGACTGCCCGCCCGCCAAGCTGCGGCGCGGCAACCCGCGCCTTCGCATCGGCGACGCCGGGCCGATGGGCCGCATTCTGGTGACGGGCGAGCCCGGCAACCAGATCATCCCCGCGCTGGCGCCGGTGGCAGGCGAGCTGGTGCTCGACAAACCCGGCAAGGGCGCGTTCTATGCCACAGGGTTGCAAGAAACGCTGGACGCGCGCGGCATCACCCACTTGCTGTTCATGGGCGTGACCACCGAGGTGTGCGTGCAGACCAGCATGCGCGAGGCCAACGACCGCGGCTACGACAGCCTGCTGCTGGAGGACTGCACAGAGAGTTACTTCCCGCACTACAAGGCCGCCACCGTCGAGATGATCCACGCCCAGGGCGGCATCGTCGGCTGGACCGCACCCAGCCCGGGCCTGCTGGCGGCCCTGGCGGCAACGCATGGCGCCGCGCGGCGCTGATAGAGACGGCGCCATGCAGACCCTGGCAACTGCCCGCCCTGGCGCGAACGGCGAGCCCGGCGCGGCCTTTCGCTCCCGCGCCGACGAGGTCTATCAACATCTCAAGCTCGACATCGCCGAGTTCCGCCTGGTGCCGGGCGACCGCTTCACCGAGCACGAGATCTGCGAGCGCCTGGCGCTGTCACGCACGCCCGTGCGGCAGGCGCTGTACCGGTTGCAGCAAGAGGGCCATGTCGAGGTCTCGTTTCGCAGCGGCTGGCGGGTGTTGCCCTTCGATTTTGAAAAGTTCGAGCAGCTGTACGACCTGCGCATGGTGCTGGAGACGGCGGCCGTGCAGCGCCTGTGCGAGGACGGCGAGCGCATCGACCGCGCGCTGCTGGACGATTTGGCGGCCATCTGGCTGGTGCCGCCGGCCGATCGCTGCCACGACGCGGCGCAGGTGGGGCAATGGGACGAACAGTTTCACTGCAGCCTGGTGGCGGCCGCTGGCAATGCCGAGATGGCAAGGGTGCACTGGGATGTGACCGAGCACATTCGCATCATCCGCCGGCTCGATTTCACCAAGCCGGCGCGCATGGATGCGACGTATGAAGAGCACGCGAAGATCTTGCGGGCGATCCAGCGAAAGCGCGGAGCCGATGCCGCGATGCTGCTGCGCGCGCACATCCAGACCAGCCAGGCGGAGGTGCGCAAGATCACGCTGCATCAGGTGCATCTGGCCCGGGCTGGGGTGAAGTAGCTCTCCCTGTGCAACTGATCGCCGCTCAGCCCCTCAATCCTCATCCCTCACCCGGAACTGCCCCACCAGTTGCTGCTGCACTGCAGGAGGCACAGCGTCGTAGTGCGACAAGGCCAGCGTGTAGTGCCCCTGGCCGCTGGTCATGGCGTTCAGGCGCAGCTGGTAGCCGGCCAGCTCTGACAGCGGGGCCTGGCCGCGCACGATGACCTGGCCGGCGCCCACATGGTCTGAGCCGTTGACCTGGCCGCGCCGTGATGAAAGGTCGCCGGTGATGTCGCCCATGGCCGACTCGGGCGCGGTGATCTCCACATCGACGATCGGTTCCAGCACCACCGGCCGGGCCTGGCGCACGGCCTCAGTGAAGGCCTTGCGGCCGGCGGCGATGAAGGCCACCTCTTTGCTGTCGACGCTGTGGTGCTTGCCGTCGTACACCACCACCCGCACGTCTATCACCGGGTGCCCGGCGATCACGCCGGCGTCGATGGCCAGGCGCACGCCTTTTTCCACCGCCGGTATGAAATTCGTCGGGATGACGCCGCCCTTGACCTGGTCCACAAATTCGAACCCCGCGCCGCGCGCCAACGGCTCGACCCGCAGGAACACCTCGCCGAACTGGCCGGCACCGCCGCTTTGCTTCTTGTGACGGTGATGCCCCTCGGCGGCGACCGTGATGCTCTCGCGGTAGGCGATGCGCGGCGGCCGGGTGTTCACCTCGAAGCGATGCACCTCGCGCAGGCGATCGAGCAGCACGCGCAGGTGCACCTCGCCCAGGCCGTAGACCACGGTCTCGTGCGTGGCGGCAACGCGGTCCAAGCGCAGGCAAGGGTCTTCATCGACCAGCCGGCCGACGATCTCATGGAGCCGCTGCTCGTCGCCCCGGCGCACCGGGTCCACGGCCAGGCCGTGTACCGCCACCGGAAAATCCAGCGGCGCCAGGTGGATGTGGTCGTCTTCGGCGGCGTCGTGCAGCACGGCGTCGAAGTGGATCTCATCGACCTTGGCCACCGCGCAAATGTCGCCCGGCAGCCCGCGCGCCACCTCCACATGCTCCTTGCCTTGAAGCATGAACAAGTGCCCCACCTTGAAAGGCTTGCGGCCGTCGCCCACGTACAACTGCGTGCCCGGCGTGACGGTGCCCTGGTGGATGCGAAACACGCCCATCTTGCCGACGTAGGGGTCGATGGTGATCTTGAACACGTGCGCCAGCACATGGGCCGCAGGGTCGGGCCGCGCCTGGATCGGCACGGCCTGCGCGCCCTCGCCCCGCAAGAAGCGCGGCGGGTTGCCTTCGGTCGGGTTGGGCAGCAGGCGGTCGATCACCTGCAGCAGCTCGGGAATGCCGGCGCCGGTGCGGGCCGAGACAAAGCACACCGGAATGAGGTGGCCTTCGCGCAACGCCTGTTCCAGCGGCGCATGCAGCTCGGCGGGGTCGACGTCGCCATCATTGAGGTAACGCTCGACAAACGCCGCGTCGACCTCGACCACCTGTTCCACCAGCGCGCGGTGGGCCGCGTCGACCGAGGAAAAATCGGCCTGCCCCTCGCGATTGAAAAAGCAGTCGACCACGCGCGTGCCGCCACCGGCGGGCAGGTTGACTGGCAGGCATTCGCGCCCGAAGGCCGCCTGGATGTCGGCCAGCAATCGGCCGAGGTCGGCCCCCATGTCGATCCGGTTGACGATGATCAGCCGATCAAGCTGGCGTTGCGCGGCGTACGCCATCATGCGGGCCGCCATGGGCTCGACGCCGGCCGTGGCGTTGATCACCACCGCCGCCGTGTCCACCGCTTCCAGCGCGGGCAGCGAGTGGCCCATGAAGTCGGGCGCGCCGGGGGTGTCGATCAGGTGGATGTGGGTGTCGCCGTGCCGCAAGTGCATCACCGAGGCATTGAGCGAATGCTGCATGCGCCGCTCCAGTGGGTCGTAGTCGCTGACGGTGGTGCCGCGCTCGACGCTGCCGGCTGCGCCGATCGTGCCGGTGGCCTGCAACAGCGCCTCGCACAAGGTGGTTTTACCGGCGGCCGCCGGACCGACCAGGGCCAGCGTGCGGATCGCGGCAACGCCGTTGGAAGATGGGCTCGGCATGAACAGGTCTCCTGGGCACGGCATCACGCGCAACGATCGCCACGCGGGCGGCACCTGCTCACAGGGTAGGCCAAGCACGCCCGCCGCACAAGTCAACCGCAACAGTCCGGCTCCCTGACGCGCGCCGTCAACCGCCGACTACAAGGCCGCGGGCGCACGGATGGGCAGCGATGCGATGCGCGCGGCCTCGTACGCGCTGCTGCTCGCGGCCGCTGGCGCGCCGGCGCAGACCGAGCCCGAGCTGGCCCTGCCGATGCCCTCGGCCATGCTGCAGACGTCGCGGCCCCTCGATCCCGTGCAGATGGTGCAACAGGCACAGGGTGTGCGGCATGACGATTCGCTCAGCCTCGGCCTGCGCTGGCGGCCACAGCTGATTGCCGGCCATACGCTGGGCATGAGCGTCTGGCGCCAGGTCACGCCGGTGCCTTCGCTGGCCGGTGTGTTGAGCCGCGATCCAGGCTACGGCGCGCAAGTGGAGCTGCAACTGGCGTCCGAGCGGATGGCGGCCCTGCGCGATCTGGTGGGCTTGAAGTTCAATAACGGCGCCCGGCTCTCGCTGCGGCGCAAGAGCGGGCAGACAACGATCACTTTTCGGATGCAGTTCTATTGATGTTTTCGTATTTGACGACACGTTCTCATCCGTTCGCCCTGATCCTGTCGAAGGGCTTCGACAGGATCAGCCCGAACGGAAGGGGGTGTCATGAATTACGAAAACCTCAATAGGCCGCTTGGGCCTCGGATGTCCACGCCAACACACCCTGCCCCGCCCACCGGCCGGTCGCCATGCAAGCGGTGAGCAGGTAGCCGCCGGTTGGCGCCTCCCAGTCGAGCATCTCGCCGGCGCAGAACACACCGGGCAAGGCACGCAGCATCAGCCGCTCGTCGAGCGCATCCAAGCGCACCCCGCCCGCGCTGCTGATCGCCTCGGCCACCGGCCGGGTGGCCGACAGGCCCAGCGGCAGCGACTTGATGGCGGCGGCCAACTGCGCTGTGTCGTGCATCTGCTCGCGCGTGAGCAACTCATTGAGCAAGCCCAGCTTGATGCCATCCAGGCCCAGCCGTCCCTTGATGTGGCTCGACAGGGAGCGCGAGCCGCGCGGGTGGGCCACATCGGCCAGCACCCGCTCGGCGCTTCGGTCAGGCAACAGGTCGATGTGCAGCGTGGCCTGGCCCTGCGCGGCGATGGCCTCGCGCAGCTGCGCCGACGCGGCATACACCAGGCTGCCTTCGATGCCACTGGCGGTGGCCACGAACTCGCCACGGCGCATCACGCCATCGATCTCGACAGCGACCGACTTAAAGGGTTGGCCGGCAAAGCGCTCGGAAAAATGCGTGCTCCAGCCGCCCGCCACGTCGAAGCCGCAGTTGGACGCGACCAGCGGCGCCACATCGACGCCCTGCCCCATCAGCCACGCCTGCCAGGCGCCATCGGAGCCCAGGCGTGGCCAGCTGGCGCCGCCCAGGGCCAGCACCACGGCATCGGCCTTGACCTGATGCTCGCCCTGCGGCCCCTCGAAACGCAGCACGCCTGGCGCGGCCCAACCCGTCCAGCGGTGGCGCATGTGGAACACCACGCCCGCGGCCCGCAGGCGATGCAGCCAGGCCCGCAGCAAGGGGGCGGCCTTCATGTCGGTGGGAAACACCCGGCCCGAGCTGCCAACGAAGGTGGCCGTGCCCAGGCCTTCAGCCCAGGCACGCAGGGCGGTGGGGTCAAAGGCGCGCACGGCCTGCTCCAGCACCGCGGCCAGCGGGTGCAAGCGCCGCAAGAAGGGCTCCAGCGGTTCGGAATGCGTGAGGTTCAGGCCGCCGCGCCCGGCCAGCAGGAACTTGCGTCCGGCCGAGGGCATGGCGTCGTACACCTGCACACTTTGGCCGGCGGCGCAAAGCACTTCGGCGGCGGCCAGGCCTGCCGGGCCCGCGCCGATGATGATGGTCTCACGCTCTCTCTTCACTCAACTTCTCCATGTCCATGAGGGCGGCTTTCACCAACCTCCATGAAACCAGTGTCCGGCTCAGCGGCCACCGCGGAACCGGCTTTGCCGGGCCGCTGGTGGCGCCCCCTTGAGGGGGAGGCGGCTACACGCAGTGAGCCGCTTCGGGGGTGGGCTTTCATCTCAGCGGCACCAGCCGCCCTTCGCCGGTGAGGAATGCGGCACGCACGGCCTGGCCCGGATAGACGGCCGAGACGGCGGCGCGGTAGGCGCGCAGTTGCTCCAGCAATGTAGGGTCGGCTTCAGGCTGCGCGGCGGATTTGTAGTCCAGCACCCACCAGCAATCGCCCTGGCGCGCGCGCACCAGGCGGTCCAGGCGCAGCAGTTGCCCGCCGTGGAACAGATCGACCTCGTTGCCCGCCCAGGCGATGGCCTTCGGGTCCCAGGCCCAGGCGCCTTCGCCCTGGCGGATCCGCAGGGCCATCGCGGCGGCGGCGGACAGCGCCGCGTCGTCGAGCGCGAACTCGCGGGCGACGCGCTGCAGCAGGGCCGATGCCGGTTCGGCCTGGCCTGCGGGCCAATGCTCCAGCAGGCGGTGCAGCGCGCGGCCGAAGCGCGCTTGCGGGGTGTCGGCCTGCGCCTCTGCTCGCGGCTGCGACTGCGTGGTGGCGGGCGGCGATGCCGGCGCCGGCAGTTGCGGCGCGGGCACGGTCCACAGGCAGGCCGTGCCAGCGTCGGCGAGCGCGGGATGGTCTTGCGACGCTGGCACGGCGGCCGCTTCGCACAGGCTCTGCAAACGCTGCCACCAGCTTGCCGGCGCCGCCTGGTAGGGCTGGACGCAGGAGACAACCAGTGTCTGGCGTGCCCGGGTCATGGCCACGTACAGCGCGTTCAACTCCTCGCGCCGGCGCGCCAGTTGCTCGGCGGCGACAGCGTCTCGGCAGCAGGCGGGCGGGTGGCTCTCGCTGGCAATAAAAGCAAACCGGCGTGGCGCACTCGCCTCGCCGGGCCAGTCGATGATCACGCCCATGGTTTCGGCTTTGGGCGGGCCGGCGTCGGTGTCGAGCATCAGCACCAGCGGCGCCTCCAGGCCCTTGGCGCCGTGGATGGTGAGCAGGCGCACGGCCTCGGGCTGGGCCACGGCCGGCGCGTCGACGCCGCCCGCGCGCAATGCCCGCACGAAGGCATAGGGCGTGGCATAACGGCCGCCGCCCACTTGCAGCGCCGCGCCGAGCAGCGCCCGCAGATTGGCCAGAACGCTTTCGCGCAGCGCCGGCTGCGCCGTCTGGGCAAAGCGCGCCAGCACGTCGCCGTCGTGATAGATCGCATCCAGCGCATCGTGCGGCGGCAGGTGGTCAACCCAGCGCTTCCACTGCGCCAGCCGCTCGCCGACGCCTTGCAGCGCGGGCAGGGTCAGGGGGGCCTGCTGCAACAGCTCCAGCCAGGAGCGCGGCGCGCCGGCGGCCTGCGCCTCGCGGGCCAGTAAAGCCAGCTCGACCAGCCCCTCGTCGGGCACGCCAAACAGCGGTGACTTGAGCACGCGCGCCAGCGACAGGTCATGCGAAGGTGACACCAGCACGTCCAGCAGCGCGACCAGATCTTGCACCTCGGCGGCTTCGCCCAGGCGCGTTTTCTCGGGCTGCTGCGCGGGCACGCCCAGCGTGCGCAGCTCGTCCTCCATCACCGACAGCCGGTCGCGCTTGCGCGCCAGCACCATCACATCGCACGGATGCAGCCCCTGGGCCAATCGCGCGGCGATCCAGCGCGCCGCCTGCCGGCATTCGAGTGCCATCAGGCGCTCCTCGGGCAACTCGCGCGGCGTCACGAGGCTGTCGCGCCAGGTGCCTTCGCCGTCTTCGCTTGTGTCGCCGTCGTCGTCCTCCCCCGCGTCGTCCACGGCGCCCTTTCGCGGGGCGCGGGGGGGCCGGGCAATCGCCGGCAATGCGAGCACCGCGCCAGCCTCGTTCGACTCGGTGGTGTGCGCGCGAAAGCCCTCGTAGTCGCCCTGCGCCTGCGCCGCGCCGATCGCGGCGTTCATGGCCTCCAGCACGCCACGCGCATTGCGATGGGTGTGGTCGCAACTGAGCTGGTCACCACCGAGGCCTTCGACGATGAAGCGCTGGGCCGCGCGAAACACCTGCGGCTCGGCGCGGCGAAAGCGGTAGATGCTCTGCTTGGGGTCACCCACCAGAAACACCGCTGGCACACGCCCGCCCGCGCCAGCGTAGCCCGCCAGCCAGGCGTGCAGGGCCTGCCACTGCAGCGGGTTGGTGTCCTGGAACTCGTCGATCAGCAGGTGGGCGGTGCGCGCGTCCAGGCGCTCTTGCACCCAGCCCGAGAGCACCGGGTCGGACAGCAGCACGAGCGCGGCCCGCTCGACATCGTTCATGTCGACCCAACCCTCGTCGCGCTTGAGCGCCCCAAACTCGTCGATCAACAGGCGCGTCAAGCGCGCCATGCGGCCCTGGTGCTGCCAGGCCTTGTGCTGCGCCGACGCGTCCTGCAAGTGCAGCAGGTGTGCCTGGGCCTCACGCACGCGCTCGATGCCTGCGACCTTCTCGCTGAACTTGCGCGGCGGGCCGTCCTTTGTCAAAAGGGCCGCTGTGACGCCCTTCACATCCCCGGCGGTGAGCGCCGACTCCAGCGCGACGCCGCACTTTGCGAACGAGGCTTGGCTGGCGCGCCCGAGCAAGCCCGCCGCTTCCCACATCAGCGCGCGGGTGGGGCCTTCAACGAGCAGGTGGTCCATCGGGTCGCCGACGCCGGCAAGATCGGGGAACACCTGTGCCCACGCTTGCACCGACGCATCGACCACGCCTTGCGCATCGGCCAGTGCGAACTCGACGCGCTTGGACAAGGCGGCGTGCAAAGACTTTTCCGTCTGCGTACGCCCAAACTCGGCGACACAGGCTTCGTAGTCGGCGCGCAAGGCCGGCTCGGTGCTGACGCTTGAGAAAAAGCGCCGCCACACCAGGGCCACCGCCTCGGCGTCGTTTTCCAGCAGCTCGTGGCGCGCGGGCAGGCCCAGCGCCTCCAGCGTGGCCAGCGGCGCGGTGCGCAGCAGCGCGGCGAACCAGCTGTGAAAGGTACGGATCTGCACCGGCCGGCCGGTGGACAACAGCTCGCGGTACAGGCCGCGCAGCCGCGCCAGCAGCGGCGAGCCAGCATCGACCCGCAGGCCGCGCTGCGCCAACTGCGCGCGCAGGGCTTCGTCGTCCAGGTGCGAAAACGCTTCCAGCCATTCGTACAGCCGCTCGCGCATTTCGCCAGCGGCCTTCTTGGTGAAGGTAATGGCCAGGATCTCATGCGGCTGGGCACCGCCCAGCAGCGCGCGCACGATGCGCGACACCAGCATCCAGGTCTTGCCGGCGCCGGCGCAGGCTTCCACGGCCACGCTGCGGCGCGGGTCGCAGGCGATCTCGTAGAAGGCCTCGCGGGCAACGCGCAGGCCGTGGTGCTCGTAGGCGTACAGGGGTGCGTCGGCGTGGCTCATGCTGTCCAGGAATCCTTGCGGCACAGGCCGCGCGCCGCGCAATAGTCGCAAACCGCGCCCTCGCCCAGGGCGGGCAGCGCAGCGCCTTCGCCGATGCGGCGCAGGTCATCCACGATGCCGAGCACCAGCGCGTTGCGCACTTGCAGCACAAAGCGCTGCTCCTTGAACTTGGTTTCGCCGCGCTCGCCCACGTTGACGTAGGCGGCGCGCAGTTCGTCGTCGTGCAGCAGCGCGGCGTAGAAGGCCAGCTGGGTATCCTCCATCGGCTGCTTGATGCGAGTGTTGGTCTTCTGGACGTTCTCGGTCTTGTAGTCCATCACCATGCGCAGGCCGCTGGGCAGGCGGTCGATGCGGTCGATGCGGCCGTGCAGGCGCACCGGGGCCAGCTGCAACTCGTGTTCGGTCTCGGCCACCTCGAAGCGCGCGCCCTGCTTGTGCTCGAACTGCGCCAGCGCCTGCAGGTAGCCGTCGCGCAGCATCGGCCACGACGCGGCAAAGGGCAGGAACTCACCCTCGGGCAATTGCTGCGCGCGCGTCACCTGCTGCTGCGCCTGCTCCATCAGCGCGCGCCGATGCTCGGGCGTGTCGGTCTGCCCGTCACGCAGCGCCTCATGAAAGTTGCGCAGGATCTCGTGCAGCCAGCTGCCAAAATCGCGCTTGTCCAGGTCGGTGTCGATCTCCTCGGCCTCTTGCAGGCCGAGCTGGCGCAGGCTGAAGAAGCGGTAAGGGCAGTGGCGCAGGTCGTCGTACGCACTGGCCGACAGTTGCGTCACTGGCAACTGCGCGGCGCTGGGCAAAGGCCGGGCCACCGGCTGTACCTCGATGGTGCGGGCCGCGCGCGGCTCGGTGGCCTCGTGCGCCAGGCCGTCAAGCAGCAAGGCCTGCACCAGCGGACTGGGCAGCACGGGCTCGCCACTGTCGTCGGTGCGGCGCACCAGCAGGTCCACCTGCGGCGCCTGCAAGGCACTGCGAAAGCCGGCCCGCAGGGCCAACTCGAGCACCTCACGCGAGGCCAGCCCCAGCGCCTCGCGCTGCGCGGGTGACCACGGGCCGCCCGGCTGCGGCGAAGGCGCCAGGCGCACCTCGTCACAGCCCGGTACCACCAACGCCCCATAGCTGCGCCCCAGCAATTGGCTAAAGGGAAGAATGTGCACCTGCGCCGCCACGGCGCGCTCGGGCTTGAAGGTCGCGGCCTCGAGCGAGGCATCGACCCAGCTGGTGAAGTCGGCCAAGGTCATTCGGCGCGCCGACTGCGGCAAGGCGGCCCAGCGCGCCAGCGCCACATCATCCAGGCCCAGCACTTGCGCCAGCTGCGCCCCCGCCGTGTCGGCGGCCAGCGGCGACCACAGGCCCGTGGCCTCCAGGGCTTCGCGCAAGGCACGCTGCCACTGCGCCAGTGGCCGCCCCGCCTGCAGGCGCTCGCGCCATGCGTTGGCCGCGTCGAGCAGTTCGCCCCAGGCCGCCGGCTCGCCCCCCAGGCGCGCGGCGTTCACAGCGCTCCACTGCCGAAGGCCGGCGCGCCGCACCCGGCGCTCCAACGCTGTCACGGTGCGCGGCGCGGCGGCCGGGGTGTTCTTCAACCAGTCCAGAACCTCGTCGCTCGACGCCTGCCGCGATGCAGCCCGCAGCAGCACCATGGCCTGCGCGGCGGCGCGTGTGGTGGAAAGCTTCCAGCCGGTTTCGTCGGCAATGGCCACGCCGCGCGCACCGAGCATGGCGCGCACGCGCCGCGTCAGCACCCGGTCGGTGGCGGCCAGCGCCACCGGCGCACGGCCGGCCTCCAGGTGCCGCATCACGCAGGCCGCGGCCATCTCTGCCTCGTGGGCAGGGTCAGTGGCACGGTAAAAACGCAGCGATCCGGCGGGCGCGGTTTCATCCAGCGGCCAGCACAAGGCACGCTCGCCGGCCCAGGTGATCAGGGCCTGGGTCACGGGTTCGGGTTGCAGGCCTTGCAGCACCAGCAGCAGATCCAGTTGATCATCGAGGTGCGAAGTCAGCAGCGCGTCGCTGGCATAGCCGGACAACGCCGCCCACTCGATGGCGATGCGGGCGATGGCGGCTTCAAGGCCCAGCACCGGATGGTCCAGCGCCAAGCCCGCCTCTGCCCGCGCCCGTTCGGCCCACGCGGTGCGCTCGGCCGGCGGCGCGGCGGCGGCCGGGCCGGCCAGCTGCCAGGCGGCCTCCACCAGGCGTGGCGCCAGCACACCGGCGCGCGGCCCGAGGCCCGCGCGGTCGAGCCAGTCGCGCGCGGTGAGCAGGTCCAGGCCCTGGTCGAAGGACAGATCGGCCGCACCCGGCACGAAGCCGAAAGAGGCGGCCCAGTTCATGGTGGTTTCAAAGCGCGGCGCGAAGCCGTCGGGCGCGATGCGCGACCAGGCCTGGCGCGCCGATGACATCAACTGGGCATAGGGCACCACGACCACGCAGCGCGAGGGATGCACCCCGCGAAGGGCGATCTCGCCGCGCAGCCGTACCAGCCGCTCGTAAAGGGCGGCCGAGCCGCCGCCGGTGGGGGCTATCGGCTCCATAGCCAATGCGAATGGGAACACGCGAGCGGGGCCAAGCTGGTATCTGTCACAATCGTTCGCACTGTACCCGCTGGCGGCAAGCGCCCACAGCGCCCGATTTGGCACCCACTTCGCACCCCCGAGGAACCCCATGGCAAGCGACCTGATCAAGCACGTTTCCGACAGCTCCTTTGAATCCGACGTCCTGAAGTCCGACAAGCCCGTGCTGGTCGACTACTGGGCCGAGTGGTGCGGCCCCTGCAAGATGATCGCCCCCATCCTCGACGAAGTCGCCAGCGCCTACAAAGACAAGCTGGTGGTCGCCAAGATGAACGTCGACGAGAACCGCGACATCCCTGCCAAGTACGGCATTCGTGGCATTCCCACGCTCATGCTCTTCAAGGCCGGGGAGCAACCAGTTTCCAAGGTCGGCGCGCTCACCAAGGCCCAGCTCACCGCCTTCATCGACCAGCAACTGGCGTAAGCTGGCGCCGCGTTTGCGACAAAAGGGACCCTCGGGTCCCTTTTTTCATACATATAATGCGACTTACTCACCGGTCGTCAGCGCGGCGGCCAGGTCGAGTTCCCGGTTCGCGAGGCAATTGCTGCCCTCGCATCAAACCTCCCCCGTTTCCCCAACAAGAACTCCGCAAGGGGTGCCCCGCGAGCACAACGCCATGCACTTAAACGAACTCAAGGCCCTGCACGTCTCCGAAGTCCTCAAGCAGGCCGAAGACCTTGAAATCGAAAACACCGGCCGCATGCGCAAGCAGGAGCTGATGTTCGCCATCATCAAAAAGCGCGCCCGCGCTGGCGAGCAGGTGTTCGCCGACGGTGTGCTCGAGATCCTGCCAGACGGCTTTGGCTTTCTGCGCAGCCCCGACACCAGCTACACCGCCAGCACCGACGACATCTACATCTCGCCCAGCCAGGTGCGCCGCTTCAACCTGCACACCGGCGACATGATCGAGGGCGAGGTGCGCACCCCCAAAGACGGCGAGCGCTACTTCGCACTCACCAAGCTCGACGCCGTCAACGGCGGCCCGCCCGAGCAGAACAAGCACAAGGTGATGTTCGAGAACCTCACGCCGCTGTTCCCCAAGGTGCAGATGCACCTGGAGCGCGATGGCTTGAAGGGTGAGGAAAACATCACCGGCCGCGTCATCGACATCATCGCGCCCATGGGCAAGGGCCAGCGCGCACTGATCGTGGCGCCGCCCAAGAGCGGCAAGACGGTCATGATGCAGCACATCGCGCACGCCATCGCCGCCAACTACCCCGACAGCTACATGATGGTGCTGCTGGTCGACGAGCGGCCCGAAGAAGTGACCGACATGCAGCGCTCGGTCAAGGCCGAGGTGATCGCCTCCACCTTCGACGAGCCCGCCGCCCGCCACGTGCACGTGGCCGAGATGGTGATCGAGCGGGCCAAGCGCCTGGTCGAGCTCAAGAAAGACGTGGTGATCCTGCTGGACTCCATCACGCGCCTGGCCCGCGCCTACAACAACGTGGTGCCGTCGTCGGGCAAGGTGCTCACCGGCGGCGTCGACTCGAACGCGCTGCAGCGCCCCAAGCGCTTCCTGGGCGCGGCGCGCAACGTCGAAGAAGGCGGCTCGCTGACCATCATCGCCACCGCCCTGATCGACACCGGCTCGCGCATGGACGAAGTGATCTTTGAAGAGTTCAAGGGCACCGGCAACTGCGAGCTGCACCTGGACCGCCGTCTGTACGAAAAGCGCGTGTTCCCCTCGATCCAGCTCAATCGCTCGGGCACCCGCCGCGAAGAGCTGCTGCTGGCCCCCGAGATCTTGCAAAAGACCCGCATCCTGCGCCAGTTCATGTACAGCATGGACGAGGTCGATTCGATGGAGTTGGTGCTCAAGTCGATGAGGGCCACCAAGACCAACGTCGAGTTCTTTGACATGATGCGTAAGGGCGGCTGAGCACTTCCTCAGTCATCCCCGCGAAGGCGGGGATCCAGGCACGGGCCAAGCGCAGCAAAGGCCCGTCACGTCGGACAGACCTCGCTTCTGGATCCCCGCCTTCGCGGGGATGACGACTACTTGAATCTATTCCGAACACCAGTGCGCCTTCGCGGGGATGACGACTACTTGAATCTATTCCGGACACCAGTGCGCCTTCGCGGGGATGACGGGGCCAAAAGACGGGGCCAAAAGACGGGGCCCATAGAAGCACCCCCTATAATCGTCGGTTTTCCGCGGAAAGTAGCCTGGATTGGCCTGGCCGGCTCCCGCACCTGCAAGGACACTCCCATGAAAGACGGCATTCACCCCGCGTACCGCGAAGTTCTCTTCGTCGACCTCTCCAACGGTTTCAAGTTTGTCACGCGCTCCTGCGTGAACACCCGCGACAAAGACACGTTCGAGGGCAAGGAATACCCCCTGTACAAGCTGGACACCTCCAGCGAGTCGCACCCCTTCTACACCGGCACCCAGAAATCCGTCGACAACATGGGCGGGCGTGTCGAGCGCTTCCGCAACAAGTTCGGCAAGGGCAAGATGGGTGCCCCGGTCGCCGCCGAGGCCGCCGACAAGGCCGCCTGATCGACAGGCGCATTCGCTGCACTGCAAAGGCAGCCCGGGCAACCGGGCTGCCTTTTTTCATACCCGCCCTGCCCCCACGATAATCCAGCGCGTGATCCAGCCCACCCCCGCCATCGTCGCCCAAAGCGCCGTGCGCCGCCTGCCGCGCTGGGCCCTGCTGCTTCTTTGCGCCGCTTATGTGCTGCCCGGCTTCCTCGGTCGCGAGCCCTGGAAGGCGCAGGACATGACGGCCTTCGGCTACATGCTCGAGATGGCCCGTGGCACCAGCTCTTGGCTGGCCCCGCGACTGGTCGGCCTGCAGCCTGAGTTCGAGGCCTTGCTGCCCTACTGGCTGGGCGCAGGGGCGATGCGCATCGCGCCCAGCTGGATGTCGCCAGATTTCGCGGCCCGCGTGCCCTTCATCGCCCTGCTCGCACTCACCCTCGCGGCCACCTGGTGGGCCGTGTACCAGCTGGCCCGCAGGCCGCAGGCCCAGCCCGTTGCGTTCGCCTTCGGCGGCGAAGCCCACCCCACCGACTACGCCCGGGCCCTCGCCGACGCCGGCCTGCTGGCCTTGCTGGCCTGCCTGGGGCTGGCCCAGCTGGCACACGAGACCACTCCGGCCCTGGCGCAGCTGGGCTGCTCGGCCCTTGCCTTCTACGGGCTTGCCGCCCTGCCGGGTCGGCCGCTCAAGCCCGCGCTGGCCGCAGCCATTGGCATCGTCGGCCTCACGCTCAGCGGTGCGCCGTCCCTGGCCCTGGCCTTCGCGCTGGGCGCAGCGGTGCTGCTGTTGATCAACGACCCCACCGCCGACGCACCGCGCCGCCAGCGCTGGGTGTGGGCCGGCTATGTGGCGCTGTGGGCGCTGCTGTCGGCGGCGCTGGCCGCCCAGCTCGACGTATGGCGATGGCGGCTCGACGACAGCGGCCGCGACCTGCGTGACACCGCGCGCATGCTGCTGTGGTTCGCATGGCCGGCCTGGCCGCTGGCCCTGTGGACGGTGTGGCGCTGGCGCCGCCAGCTCGGCAGCCGCCACGTGGCCTTGCCGCTGTGGATCGTCGCCTGCTGCGTCGTGTCGGCCCTGGTCACGCCAGCCGGTGACCGCTCCTTGCTGCTGGCCCTGCCGGCCCTGGCGTCGCTGGCGGCGTTTGCGCTGCCGACGTTGCGCCGCTCGGTCTCTTCGCTGATCGACTGGTTCACCCTGGTGTTCTTCAGCGGCTGCGTGCTGGTGATCTGGGTGGTCTGGATCTCGATGGAAACCGGCGTGCCCGCCCAGCCGGCCGCCAACGTGGCACGCCTGGCGCCCGGCTTCGTGCCCAGCTTCTCGTGGATCGCGGTGGCCTGCGCCGTGGCCGGTACCGCCGGCTGGGTGGCTCTGGTGCGCTGGCGCGCCGGCCGGCATCAGGCCGCGATCTGGAAGAGCCTGGTGCTGCCGGCCGGCGGCGCGGCCTTGTGTTGGCTCTTGCTCATGACGCTGTGGCTACCCGTGCTGGACTACGCGCGCAGCTACGTCCCCTCGGTGCGCGGCGTCGTGCGCGCCATCGACCAGCCCGGCTGTGTCGAGGTGGCGGGCCTCACCCGCGGCCAACTGGCCGCCTTGCGCTACCACGGCCGCCTGTCGCTGCAGCAGGCCAGGCCCGACACCGCACGCTGCCCCTGGCGCGTGCTGGCCGTGCGCGCCGGTGCGGCGCATGAGCGCGCGGTGACCGCAGGCGGCTGGCAACTGGTCGCCACCGTGCGGCGGCCGACGGATGCGGCGGACACGCTCCGGGTGTACCGCGCGGCGGCACCCTAGGCACACCAACCGCCACCGGCCACCCTGAGCCCGGCCATTCCGTTCGCCCTGAGCTTGGCCTGTCCTGAGCCTGTCGAAGGGTCGAAGGGCTCTGGCGGTTTCCGTAGGAATTGACACCCGCCTGCGCTTCTCATCCGCGCACGTCAAAACATAATCTCTAAATACTCAAATATTCAGGGAGTGTGTTCTTATGGTCGGCTGCTGGGCCCGGCTCGCCCTTGCCATTGCCATTGCCGTTGCCGTGTGCGCGCCGTTGCTCACCAGCACAGCGCGCGCGCAACCGGTCTTGGGCGGCCCGGCCCCCTTGCCCATGTGCACTGTCGCGGGCTGGCCCCAGTGCATCGGCCCCACGGCGGTCCAAGGCATCCAGGCCGCGCTGCAAACCCATTGCGACCAGTTCGCCGCCGCCCACAAGAGCGACGGCGGCATTGTCGGGTGCGGCCAGCAAGGCTCGGGCAATACCACCTGCCAGCTGAACCAGCCGGCCATCGCGCCGGCCTTCGTCGGCGCCTCCTGGGCCGCCACCCGCATCACCATGGCCGGGCGCGACGTCGTGCCCTTCAACTACGGCGGCACCACCGGCAGCGTGTTTCGCACCTGGGGCCCTGGCAACTACTCGGGCCCCGTGTGCGCCTGCCCGGCCAACGCCCTCATCACCGCCGAGGCCACCTGCGCCTGCCCGGCCGGCATGAACTGGAGCGACAGCGCCCAGCGCTGCATCCCCAAGCCGCCCGAGCCGCTGGTCATCAGCCTGGCCGGGCGCACCCACACCCGGGCCATGCCCGCCGGCCCGCCCCTGCCGCTTGCGGCCACCGTCACCAAGGGCGGCCAGCTGCACGCCGGGGCCCTGGTCACCGTGCGGCTCAATGGCGTCAACGCCTACTCGGGCATCACCGATGCGGCCGGCCAGATGGGTTTTACTTATGTGCCGCCGGTGCTGCAATCGGCCACCGTGCCGGTGGTGGCCACCTGCCTGGGCTGCGTCAACGAGGCCGAGTTGACGCTGGTGGTCGACACCCCCCCGCTATGCGAACCCGGCCTGGGCAACCCCATACGCCCTGGCAATGGCGAGAAGCTGCAAGACGAATCGGACTGGGCCGACCACGCCGCCCACCCCATCAGCGTGGTGCGCCACTACAGCAGCCATGGCAACGCACCGGCGGCCCTGGGCCCCACCGCGGGCGGCGGCTGGAGCCACCCCTATGCCGGCCAGCTTCAGGTGCAAGGCGGCCTGCGCCGGGTGGTGCTGGGCGATGGCACCTCGGTGCGCTTCGAGGGGGTGGCTGCATTGCCGGGTCAGTCACCAGGCCAGTGGATCCCCGACAACCATCTGGACAGCCTGTACGAAGACAGCGCCGGCTGGCTCTATGTGCGCGCCGCCGATGACAGCCGATACCGCTTCGACACCGCGGGGCGCCTGCTGACCATCGCCAGGCGTGGCGGGCAGGTGCTGCAGCTGAGCTACGGCGCCACCGGCCTGCTGGTTGCGGTCACCAATGCCTTCGGGCGCGCCCTGGGCTTCGGCTACGACGAGGCCGGGCGCCTGGTGGCGGTGGCAACGCCCGATGGCCAGACCCTGCGCTATGGCTACGAGGGTGTGGGCGATGGCGCGCGCTTGACGCTGGTCACCCTCCCCGATGGCAGTCAACGCCGCTACCACTACGAAGACCCGCGCTGGCCCCAGGCGCTGACCGGCATCACCGACGAGGCCGGCCTGCGCGCCGCCAGCTTCGAGTACGACGCACAGGGCCGCGCCGTGGGCACCACGCGCGCCGGTGGCGTGGGCAGCTACGCGGTGCGCTACGAGTCGCCCGGTTCCGCGTCGCCCGGCAGCAAGGGCAGCCTCACCGCGCCCGGCCCGCTCGATGCGTCGGCCTATCGCCTGCAGGCCGACATCACCGACCCGCTGGGCAATGCCACGCGCCATGTGTGGGTGGGCGCCGAAGGCCAGATGCGCCGCCAGGGCGCCAGCGCGCCACTGGCGGGCAGCCTGGTGGCCGATCGCCTCTTCGGCCCCGCCGCGCTGCCCCTGATCGAGACCGACTTCCTGGGTGTGCGCACCGAGCGCCAGTGGGATGCCCTGCGCCAGTTGCCGCTGTCGACCACCCGCGCCGCCGGCCTGCCCGAGGCGCAGACCACGCAGACCCAGTGGCACCCCAGCCTGCGCCTGCCGCTGCGCATCAGTGAGGCGGGGCGCACCACCGACCACGCCTACGACGAGGCCGGCAATGTACTGACTCGCAGCGTCACCGACGCCGCCACCGGACAGACTCGCACCGAGGCCTGGACCTTCACCGCCCAGGGCCTGCCCGAGACCTACGCCGACCCCACGGGCGCCCTGTGGCGGTATGAGTACGACAACCAGGGCCGGCGCATCCGCATCACCGACCCCCTCGGCCGCGCCACCCGCTTCACCCACGATGGCGCGGGCCGCGTGCTCACGCAGACCGACCCGACTGGCCTGGTCACCACCTACGCCTACGACGCGCGCGGCCGGCTGCTGAGCGAAGCGCGCGGCAACGAAGTCACCGCCTACGGCTACACCGCCACCGGCCAGCTTGCCGCCGTCCAGCGGCCCAATGGCCATCGCATCGACTACCGCTGGGATGCGGCCGGCCGCCTGATCGGCGCCAGCGACAACCGTGGCGCCGACATCAGCTTCACCCTCGACGCCCAGGGCAACCGCCTGCGCGAAGAGCTGCGCGGCCCCGGCGGCCAGATCGAGCGCGTGACGGCGAGGGCCATCAACGCCCTCAACCGCGTGGCCGCCCTGTCCAATGCCGCCGGCCAGACCACCACGCTCAGCTACGACGCCAACGGCCAGCCCGTTGCCCGCACCAGCCCCCTGGGCCAGACCACCGTGCAGACTCTCGACGGCCTGGGCCGAACCACCCGCACCACCTTGCCCGACAACGCCAGCGCAACCCAGGCCTGGAGCGCCTTGGGCGAGCTCGCCACCTTCACCGACCCCAAGGGCGTCACCACCGCGTTCAACACCAACGCCTTCGGCGAAGTCGTGAGCGAGTCCAGCCCGGACAGCGGCACCGTGCTCTACGGGCGCGATGGTGACGGCCGCATCGTGAGCATCACCGACGCCAAGGGCCAGGTGCAACGCATCGAGCGCGACGCGCTGGGCCGCGCCTCGCGCATCCAGCACGCCCCGGGCCATGAGGCGCACATCGCCTACGACGCCGCTGACCGCATCACCGTGCTGGAAGACAAGACCGGCAGCAACCGCTATGAGCGCGACGCCCAAGGCCGCATCCTGCGCAAGGTCCAAGCGGTCAACGACAACCCATCGAATCCCACCCAACTGCGCCTGGGCTACGCGTGGAGCGCGGGTGAGCTCGACAGCATCACCTACCCCAGCGGATTGCGGCTCACCTACCGCCGCGTGGCTGGCCGCATCGTAGGCATCGACCTGCAACTGCCTGGCCAACAACGGGGTCGCAACCCCACCGTGCAACCGTGGCTGACCGACCTCACCCACACCGCCCTGGGCCAGCCGCGCGCCTGGCGCTGGGCCAGTGGCGATGCCGCCCAGCGCGGCTTCAACGCCGACGGTCGCATCACGTCCACCGAGTTCGCCCGCTACGACACCGATGCCGCCGGGCGCATCACCCGCATCACCCAAGACCTGTGGGCGCAGGCCCCCGGCCAGCGCAAGCCCAGCAAGACGTCGCTGACCTGGCAGGTGGGCTACGACAGCCGCGACCGAGTCACCCGCTTCGCAAGGGACGGCGCCGAGCGCAGCTACAGCTACGACGCCAACAGCAACCGCCTGACCGCCATCGACAGCGTCGAGGGCGAGGCGGACCTGGATGCGTCCCCCGCGCTTGCCAGTCTGCGGCGCACGCAGACCGAGGCATTGCAGATCGAATCCGCGAGCAACCGCCTGCAAGCCATCGCACGCACGCTGCGGCTGACTCAGGCCGGGCGAGAACGCGGCGGGCAAGACACCCAGGTCAACTACGAGCTGGATGCCAATGGCGCCCTTATCAGCGACGGTGTGCGCAGATTCGATTACGACGCCAGCGGGCGATTGGAGGCGCTGCGCTTCCACACCGCCCCGGCCCAGGGCCGCGGCCAGGCCCAACCCCAGGCCCAGCGCATCGACTACCTGCACAACGGCCTGGGCCAGCGCGTCTTCAAGGGCGAGCCGCGTGCCGACGATCCGACCCCGCAAGAGCAAAGCCTGGGTCAGCGCTTCATCGACTGGCTGCGCCGCCTGTTCGCGGCTTTGTTCCTGCCCGAGCGCTCAGCCACCAGCGTAGGCACCGCCTACCTGTACGGCGACCCCGACGGCCCCATCCCGGCCTGGGCGATGCTGGGTGAATACGACAACGGCTCGGCCCAGGGCAAGGGCGCCAGCGAATACCTGTGGCTGCCCACCGAAGACGGCGGCGCCATCCCGGTCGGCCTGTTCCGCCGGGGGCGCATCTACGCCATCCACCCCGACCATCTCGGGACACCGCGCGTGATGACCGACGACGACAACGAAGTGGTCTGGCAGTGGCCGTATTCGGCGTTTGGGGATAACAACCCGACGGGCGTCCTGCGGGCGAGCAACCAGCAACCGGCAAGGCCGCGCGCCACCGATCCGATCGAGCTGAACCTGCGCATGCCGGGGCAGTACTTCGACGAGGAGACGGGGACTTTCCAGAACTACTTCCGGGACTATGATCCGGCCGTGGGGCGGTATCGGCAGGCCGACCCGATTGGGTTGGCGGGGGGCGCAAACGTATACCAGTACGCCGGCTCGAATCCAGTCACCGACACCGACCCCAATGGGTTAAATCCTGTCGCAGGGGCAATGACGGGAGCTGGCGTCGGCTCCGCATTCGGCCCTGTTGGCACGGTCGTAGGTGGACTGGCTGGCGCGGGTGTAGGGGCATTGATAGGTTGGAACGTCGTCGGGCCAATGCTCGCCAAGCCGCCGGACAACGCGCGTGACCCGCGCGGGCCAAAAGCACCCGGCAAGCCCGGCGAGGCAGAGGACTTCAAAGATCCCAAGGGTGGTGAACGCTGGGTCCGAAACCCAAATGGACGAGGATACGGTTGGCAAGGAGCAGATGGAGGGGTCTGGTGCCCCACGGGACCGGACTCTGGCTCTACGGGCGATGCCCACGGTGGCCCACACTGGGATGTGCAATACCCGGGTGGCGGTTATGGCAACGTCTACCCCGGAGGTCGGCGTCGGTAGGAGAAAGACGTGATCCTGCAAGTAACTTTGACTCTCTTTTATTCCCGAGGCGACGAGCGTCGCCTGTTTCAGGGCTTTCAGGAAATCCCTGCAATACGCAACGTGCAAGGCGTCGGCCGCGATCTCTTACTTGATATTGAGATTGCCTCCCTGAACAAGGAAGCACTGCGCGAGCTGCTTGCGCTCCTGTGGCGCTATGACATATCACTCGCACCATTGCGCGCGCTGGCAGATAAGCGGAAGTTCGACTGGCTCAACGACTCGCAGGGCTACTGGCACAACTCGATGTTTCCGACAGCGGAGCCAGAGTTTGATCGCCCGACGTTGAACGCACTTGGAACCCGTGTTTGCCACTAACGCGCAGATTCTTGCGACACTGTCGCCCAAATTGGTTCACGAGCAGTTTGTGTCGACGCTGTCGACACAATGGGTCCGTCGGTCTAATCCGGGCTGAGGCCCACGCGACCTGCGGCGCGCTTAGCTGCTCCAGCCGAGCACAGGCCCCAGCCCGCTTCCCCGCCAAATAAAGTGGCGAGCAAAACCATTTGCGCGCCACTTTATTTGGCGCGATACTGCGCCTCCCCTTGCGAAAAGCCCGTTCCCCACATGCCGCGCGTCGTCCCACCCCAAGAGCTGGATCAACTGGTCACGCTGATCAGCTATGCCCCGCAGGGCACGGACATAGACGCCCTCTCGCACAAGCTTGAGGGCACCGTTGCGCGCCGCACCCTGCAGCGCCGCCTGGCCCAGCTGGTAGAGCAAGAACGCATCCGCATGCAAGGCGAAGGCCGCGCCGTTCGCTATCACGTCGGAGCGCCACCCGGCACCAGCACAGGCCTTGCAGTCCGCATCCCCGAGCCGCCGCAAGGCACGATGCCGATCTATGTCCGCACCTCGGCCGAAGGCGAGGAAGTGCGAGCCTACGTCTCTCAGCCGCGCCAGCTGCGCAGGCCGGTCGGCTATCAGCTTGAGTTTCTGGAGCAGTACCACCCCAACCACACGGCCTACCTGCCGCAGAACTTGCGAGAGCAACTGCACAGCATTGGCCGCCCCCCCGAGGACCAAGCGTTGGCTGGCACGTTCGCCCGTGACATCTTCAGCCGTCTGCTGATCGACCTGTCCTGGGCCTCATCACAGCTGGAGGGCAACACCTACAGCCGCCTGGACACCGAGCGCCTCATCCAATACGGGCAAGCGGCGAAGGGCAAGAATGCCCTTGAGACGCAGATGATCCTGAACCACAAACAGGCCATCGAGTACCTGGTGCTCAACCCGAAAAACGCCCGGGTGGACTCCGGCACGGTGCTCACACTGCATGCGTTGCTGGCGGACGACCTGATGGCAGACCCCACAGCGATTGGCCGCGTCCGCCGCCGCGCCGTGGGGATCGGGGGCAGCGTGTACCTGCCCATCGCCGTGCCCCAACGCCTGGAAGAATTGTTCGGCATCGTGGTGAGCATGGCTGCGGACATCAAGGACCCGTTCGAGCAGGCCTTTTTCTTGATGGTCCACCTGCCCTACCTGCAGCCGTTCGAGGACGTGAACAAGCGCGTGTCGCGGCTGGCGGCCAACATTCCGTTCATCCGCCACAACCTGTGCCCGCTGTCGTTCATCGACGTGCCGCCGCAAGCCTATGTCGAAGCCATGATCGGCGTGTACGAGCTGAACCGCATCGAGCTGCTGCGCGATGTTTTTGTGTGGGCATATGAACGCTCTTGCCAGCAGTACGTGGCCGTGCAACGAACCCTCGTGCAGCCAAACATCTTTCGCTTGAGCAATCGACAAGCCTTGGGCGAGGTGATCGCCGCCATCGTCCGCCAGGACAAAGCGGCGACCAAACGTACTATCAAGAGCATGATGCCCGCCAGCCTTCCGGTGGCCGATCACGAGCGCTTTGTCGAGCTGGTTCTGACCGAATTCAAATCGCTCCACGAGGGCAACTGCGTTCGCTTCGGCATCCGCCCGCTGGGGCTTGCCGCCTGGCAGCGCCACCGTCTCCGCAGCAAGTAGGCCCTGCGCGCAGCGGCCCACCCACGGCAGAATGCCCCCATGACCATCCTGGTGGGCACCGCATCCTGGACAGACAAGACGCTGATCGACTGTGGCCGGTTCTACCCCCGCGGCTGCAACAGCGCCGAGGCGCGCCTGCGGCACTACGCCACGCGCTTTGCGATGGTGGAGGTGGACTCTAGCTACTACGCCATGCCCGCCCCCAACGTGGCCCAACTGTGGGCCGAGCGCACGCCGGCGGATTTTGTGTTCAACGTCAAGGCCTTCCGCGCCTTCACCGGGCACCAGACATCGCCCACCGTGCTGCACAAGGATCTGCAGCAGGCCATGGCCGCCACGCCAGTCGCGAGCAAGCCCATGCTGTACTGGCGCGACTTTCCGCCCGAGATCCGCGACGAGCTTTGGCGCCGCTTTATCGAAGCCCTGGCGCCGCTGCGCGCGGCGGGCAAGCTGGGCGCGGTGCATTTTCAGTTTGCGCCGTGGATGCTGCGCAACCGCGAGGGCCTGGCCCATGTCGGCGACTGCGTGCAACGCATGGCCGGCCACACGGTGTCGGTGGAGTTTCGCAACGCCACCTGGTTCGCGGGCGAGCATGCCGAGCAAACCCTCGCCTTCGAGCGCGAGCTGGGCGTGGCCCACACCGTCGTCGATGCGCCGCAGGGCTTTCACAACAGCGTGCCCGCCCTGTGGGAAGCCACCACCCCCCGCCTGGCCCTGGTGCGCCTGCACGGGCGCAACCACGCCACCTGGAACATCAAGGGCCAGACCAGCGCCTCAGACCGCTTCAACTACGACTACCCCGACGCGGAGCTGGCCGAGCTGGCCACACACATCCGCCGCCTGGCCGAGAAGGCGCAGCGGGTGCAGGTGGTCTTCAACAACAACCACGAAGACCAGGGGCAGAGGAATGCGGGGAGCTTGATGGGGATGCTGGGGCTGGGGCGGCCGGGGGCGGCCGAAGGCGGCGGGCGGCAGGATGCGTTGCCCCTATAACCCCGTCGTCCCCGCGCCCCACCCCGTCGTCCCCGCGCAGGCGGGGACCCAGGAGCGAGGTCTGGCCGGCGCGACGGGCTGGCGCGAGATCTCACCGGCGTGGCAGGCCGGCAGGCGTGGAAAAACTACCCCGCCTGAGGCAAGTACCTCACCGCGAGCACGCCGTCGATGCTCTTGAGCGCCGCGATGACGCTGTCGCCGACCGGGCTGTCCACGTCCACAAGCGTATAGGCCATGTCGGCTCGCGACTTGTTCACCATGTTGTGGATGTTCAGGCCGGCATTGGCCATGGCGGTGGATATCTGGCCCAGCATGTTCGGCACGTTGGCATTGGCGATCGCGATGCGATAGCGCGATTCGCGGTCCATACCGACATTGGGGAAGTTCACCGCGTTCGCGATGTTGCCGTGCTCGAAGTAGTTGCGCAGCTGGTCGGCGACCATGATCGCGCAGTTCTCCTCGGCTTCACGCGTGGAGGCGCCCAGGTGCGGCAGCGCGACCACCTTGGCATGGCGCAAAATTTTGCCGCCCGGGAAATCGCAGATATACCACCCGAGCTGCCCGGCATCGAGCGCGGCGAGCACGGCTGCGTCGTTCACCACACCCTCGCGCGAGAAATTGAGCAGCACCGTGCCGGGCCTGCTGAGGGCGATGTTCTTGTCGTTCACCAGGTCGCGCGTGGCTTCCACCAGCGGGACATGCAGGCTGATGAAATTGGCATTCTTGAGAACGTCGGAGACGCTCGTGGCCTTCTTCACCTGCGCGGGCAGGCTCCACGCGGCGTCCACGGTGATGTCCGGGTCGTAGCCGAGCACGTTCATGCCGAGCTTGATCGCGGCGTCCGCCACCAGGCAGCCGATCTTGCCAAGCCCGATGACGCCCAGCGTTTGCCCCGCGAGTTCGCAACCCGCGAAGTTCTTCTTGCCGTCTTCGACCATCCGGTCGAGGTCGGGTGCGCCGGCGTCGAGCTTGTCGACGAAGCGCAGCGCTGGCGCAAGGTTGCGCGCCGCCAGCAGCATGCCGGCGATCACCAGTTCTTTCACCGCGTTGGCATTGGCGCCCGGCGCATTGAACACCGGCACGCCCCGAAGGCTCATCGCCTTCACGGGGATGTTGTTGGTGCCGGCGCCGGCTCGCCCGATCGCCTTCACGCTCGGCGGAATTGCCATCGCGTGCATGTCGGCCGAGCGCACCAGCACGGCATCCGGATCGGTGATGTCCTTGCCGGCGACATAGCGCTCTTTCGGCAGGCGCTTGAGGCCATTTTCGGAAATCTGGTTCAGCACCAGTACCTTGAACAGGCGGTCAGCCATGGTTGGCCTCGAATTCCTTCATGTAGGCAACCAGCGCCTTGACGCCCTCGACCGGCATCGCGTTATAGATCGAGGCGCGCATGCCGCCCACTGAGCGATGCCCTTTGAGCTGGATCATGCCCCTGGCCTGCGCGCCCTTGAGGAAGGCTTCGTCCAGAGACTCGTCGCGCAGCTTGAACGGCACGTTCATGAGCGATCGGTCTTCCTTGGCCACCGGGTTGCGGAAGAATTGGCTGGCGTCCAGGTAGTCGTAGAGGATGGCGGCCTTGGCCCGGTTGTGCGCCTCCATGGCCTTGAGCCCGCCTTGCTCCAAAATGTACTTGCACACCAGACCCAAGATGTAGATCGCGTAGGTCGGCGGCGTGTTGTACATCGAGTCATTTTCAGCCTGCAACTGGTAATTGAACGCCGACGGGCAGATCGGCAGCGCGTGACCGAGCAGGTCTTCGCGCACGATCACCACGGTGACGCCCGACGGACCCATGTTCTTTTGCGCACCGGCGTAGATCAGGCCGTATTTCGAGATGTCGACCGGCCGCGACAAGATGTTCGACGACATGTCGGCCACCAGCGGCACCGCGCCCGTGTCGGGCGTCCAGTGGTATTCGACGCCACCGATCGTCTCGTTCGAGCAGATGTGCACGTACGAGGCCTCGGGGTCCAGCTTCCATTCGCCCTGCTTGGGGATCGCGCTGAACTGGCTTGCCTCAGCCGAGGCGGCGACGTTCACCTTGCCGTAGCTCTTGGCTTCCTTGATGGATTTTTTAGACCAGTCGCCGGTGTTCACGTAGTCGGCCTTGCCGCTCTTGCTGATCAGGTTCATCGGCACGATCGCGTTCTCGCCGATCGCACCGCCCTGCATGAACAGCACCTTGTAGTTGGCGGGCACGCCCAGCAGCTCGCGCAGCAGGCTTTCCGCTTCGGCATGAATGGAGATGAACTCCTTGCCGCGGTGGCTCATTTCCATCACCGACATGCCGCTGCCGTGCCAGTCGAGCATTTCTTCGGCGGCTTTGCGAAGCACGGGTTCGGGCAATGTGGCGGGGCCGGGGCTGAAGTTGAAAACGCGTGTCATCGAGGATGAGTTTCTGTGGGTTGGGTGAGGGGGGGGAGCTGCAAGGCGCGGCGGTGGCGCCGCGGTCTGCAGGGGATTGCGGTATTTTACGTATGCCGGAAGTTCTCTTGATCTGCGCCTACCCATGTCCCGGCAAACAGCAACCGTCGTCCCCGCGCAGCCCCCGCCTACGCGGGGGTGACAGGGGACCCAGGAGCGAGGTGCAGCGCAGTCGCTACGGGCCATTGCTGCGCTCGGCCCCCGGCTGGATTCCCGCCTTCGCGGGAATGACGCCCCCCCCGTCGTCCCCGCGCAGGCGGGGACCCAGGAGCGAGGTCGATCCGGCGCGACGAACAAGCCGCTGCTGAGCTGCCTCAAGTGCCCTCATGTCGAGGCCAGCGATACGTCAAGCCAACGTGTACTCATTTCCCCAAAATGGCGGCACGTACCGGAATCATTCCGCTTTCAGCCTCCCGCAGTTCGTCAACGGAACACGCACGTGCCGAAGAAAGAAAATCACCCTGGCAGACTTCGAAAAAAGCCCTGTTCTGAAGGCTCACTCAATGAAGAGCAAGGCGGTCGCGCGCGCCTTGGATGGGCGAGCCGACTCGTTGCCCTATTCAATGATCGTGACGAGCTCTTCGGTCAGCCCCCACGGACGCGTGAAGCTGGGTTCGCTATTGGCCGAAATCGGCCGCCAAGCCGAGTTGAGCGATGAGGAGTTTGCCGGTTTTGCGCGTGTTCGCGGCAAGTGACCATGTCGCCAGATCACTTAGAAACCTGCACGGACGCGCGGTTTTGTCGCCAAACCACTAAGAAACCTGGACGAATGTCCCTGATTCACTAAGAAGTTCTTGGCCAGCGGAAATGGGGTAGCTCTTCATTGATCAGGGTATTTTGAACGCTCATTACCCCAAACGCCCCCGCCCCCACCCGTGTCAAGAACACCTTGGCGCACCCCACCCGCGCCAGGTTCAACACGCCGGCCAGCAAGGTGGCCTCGTAGCTGGCCTCCAGCACCAGCGAGGCAAAGCGCTGCCAGGGGCCATCGCGAAGAAGAGCGCCCTGGTAGGCAATGGGCAGCGCGGAGCAGAAGGCTTGCGACACCCGGTGGCCGACGGGGCGGATGTCCGTTACCTCCACACCCCAGTGCAGGCCGATCCGCAAGGCGGCTTTGAGGGCATCGCGCCCCGCATCGTCCAGGGCGGCCAGCTGGGCGTCGATGGTGTGCAGGCCCTCGCGCGTCAACATCAGCGGGTAGCCGTTTTGCATCTTCCACAAGCGCCCATCGGCGTTGCCCAGCAGCACGCCCAGGTCATGCAGGCAATCGACCTGGCGGCCGCCGCCCTGCCCTGGCTGGCCATCCACCGGATGCAGGTAGTTGCGATAGATCGTCGCCGCGCCCGCCGCCATCGCGCAGGCCGGGCCTTGCGTCGGATCGCCGGCGTAGCGGGTAACGCCATCCTGCGGCCGCACCGAGGGGCCCGTCATCTCCAGCAGGTTGAACTGCGACGCCACCTGAAACAGCGCATCGGCGCTCTCAGGATGCGCGTGCAGCTGGCGGGCGTCGGCCTGCAGCCACGAGACGGTGGGCCCGCCCTTGGGCAGCGGCGACGGCAGCGCCGCCACGCGGGCGCGCAGCTCGGCGAGGCTGGGGGTTTCAAGCTGGCCGACTTTGGGCCGGCGCGGGGAATGCGGGGAGACCAACGCGCCGTCGATGACGGACAGGCGTGATTGGGTCTGCGCGTAGCTGGCTTCGGGGAAGCCGGTGATTTGTTCGAACCAGTCCATGAAAAATGCTTGCCCTTGTCGCCTAGACGATCAGTCGCTCCCTCAGTCAGGCATCGTGCCCTCCGTCCCAAACAGCCTGCTGCGCACACTGCCTATGTTGGCCTTTGGGGCGGTGTTCTTGATCTCCCGCAGCTGAGCCTTCGTCAGCGTCCCCTCATCGGCCTCGTACTGAACAGTGACGCCGGCTTCGCTATGGCGAACGCCAGCACGACCGGCGTCCACCGCTAAATTCTTGCTTTTGATACGGGCTTCATCCATGACTGTTTTCACCATAGGCTACGAAGGACTGGACATCGACGCGTTCGTGGCGCTGCTCACCGAGCACGGCACCGAGACCGTCGTCGACGTTCGCGAGCTACCGCTCTCCCGCAAGCCGGGGTTTTCGAAGAAGGCGCTGGCCAGTGTCCTAAGTGTTTCCGGCCTGGAGTACGTTCACAAGGTCGATCTTGGCTGCCCGAAGCCCGTGCGGGACCGCTACCGCGACGACGGCGACTGGCGACGATACACCGTTGGCTTCCTGAAACACCTCAAGACCCAACAGCGCGCCGTCGCCGAACTGGCCGACCTGGCGAGCACATCCACCTGCGCCCTGCTCTGCTTCGAGGCCGACTTCAATTTCTGTCACCGCACCATGGTTGCCGATGCCGTCCGCGACCGCTGCGGCGCGCAGGTGCATCACATCACGGGCCCGTCAGTTAAGGTCTTGGCGGTCAACGCCAGCAGCTCGCTGAACACGGGGGAGTTTGGGTTGGCCTGAAACTGCCGCATATTGTTGCCCACCGCGCGATCATCTACGTAGCCTGCGCTGACCAACCGGTTCAGCTCGCGCTGCAGCGACGCGCTTCCCAGGCCGCTGAGCCGCCGCAACTCATTGAGGTGAAAGGCCCGCTGCGGTTGGCCAAACAGCCAGGGAAAAAGCCTCGTTTGGCTGTTGCTGAACAGAGCCTCCAAAATCATGCCAAATCGCAGCACGATCAAGCCAGAAATTGGCGCGAATTTCCGCTTAACGATGCCGCAGCGCCGAAACCGGTATCACAATGAACCGGCAGGTAATCCGCAGGGGGCCGCATGTCGACCACACTCACAATCAAGGGGCAGATCACCATCCCCAAGCACATCCGTGATGCCCTGGGCTTGAAACCGGGCATGCCGGTGGACTTTGTCGTCAATGATGAGGGCCAGGTGGTGATCCAACCTGCCGCCGTTACCGCCAAGCGCAAGGCGAACCGGTTTGAAGCGGCTCGTGGACAGGCCGACGTCAAGTGGCGCACGCAGGAGCTGATGGCGCTGCTGCGCGGCGAGGCCTGATGCTCAAGGGACCCGCACGGCGATCAGCCGCCCAACACCTTCGCCATCGCCGCCAGCCCATCTGCCGCGCCCATGCGCAAGCCGACGCCCTGCGCCGCCGGCACATCACACTCGTTGGGATTGATCCGAACCAGCCGCCCGCCATACCGGGCAACCACACGCTGGCTGAAATGCCGCACCGAAGGAATGGCCGTGCCGGCGCCCAGCTCGATGACCACGGGCCGCGACACCGCGGACAGCCAGGCATCCTGCCGATGGCCCTGCGCCGTGCTGCGCCGGTCGATCCAACCCCCGTCGCCAAACATCAAGATATTCGGACGCGCCAACCCGCCGCAGTGCGGGCACACCGGTGGCGGGTTGCGCAGCCGGCAGCTGCGCTCATCGACATCCGGCTGAAAATCATCCGCAAGCCACACATCGTCGCAGCAAGGCCCCAGGCACTGCAGGTGGGCAATGGAACCATGGCATTCGTGGATGTGCGCCGCATCGAACCCCGCCTTCTGAAACTGGCCATCCACGTTGCTGGTGAAAACGCTCAGCCCATGCCGCATCTGGCCGCCCCAGCGCCGCAGAAGATCGAAGCCGTGATGCGGCATCGTCTTGCGGTACAGCGCCAGGCGATGGCCGTAGAAGCCCCAGGCCCGTTCTGGTGACGCGTGAAATGCCGCGGGAGAGGCGATGGTGTAGAAGTCGATCTGCGCATCCCGCAAGGCCGGGTACGCGCGCCAGAAGCCCTCTTTGCCACGGAAGTCCGGCAAGCCGGAGTCGACGCCCATGCCGGCGCCGGCGGCGATGATGAGGGCGTTGGACTGGGCGATCAGCGAGGCGGCCCGGTTTACTGCGGACGCGTCGTGAGATTCATTGGAATGGGCATGCATGCCGAGCTCACTTTGGATTCAAGAAGGTCTGGCCGGCCGCATACCAAAGACGCCCCGAGCACGCCGATGGCAGTCACCCCGCCCATCCCATCAGGCCGCCATTGCGTCACGACACAAGGCGCCTGAAGGACGCTCGATAGTCCGTAGGTTCCAGATGAAGCTGTTTGGACAGATCGCCTTGCAGCGTGTACAGCCTCGGCAGGTCCCGGAACTGGAAGACGCGGTAAAGATGGAAAGCCGGCCCAACTTCCTCGGAGAAATCGAGTTCGTTGCGGCTGATGACGAATGACGATGCGTAGGCGCCGTTCGTCGTCTTGACCTCGATGAAGCGCTGTTTGTTCGCGGCATCGAACGAAAGAATGTCGTAGCCCAGCCCATCGCCGAGGCGGTCCGCCACCCAATCCACGCGTGCAAATAGTTCGCCGAGTCCCGCCCAATGTAGCCGTTGCTGCTCGTACTCCAGTACCCACTGCTCACCAGCACGTCCGAGCTTGCGGTTACTTTCGTCGCGCGCGGCGTAGTCGACCCTTCGGGGCACCCGAGTCCGCGTTGCCCCAGGCATGGGCTTTGCGACCACTTCAATTGCGGGCGCACCAACAAGGACCGCCTTAAAGGTCTTTTCTGCGGGCAACTTGACCTCCTCCATTGCATCGACGATTCGGTGAACCATGTCCGCGTGCTTCAGGACAAACTTCTGGACGTCCTGGCGCAGCAGCAGCTGGGTATTACCCCGCGGCTTATAGCCGGGGATATACGGCAAGTCGAGCGCTTCGAGTACCGCGCTCACGTTCTGGTGCTTCATCTCGACAGAGCCCTTGGTGCGGCCTTGGAGCTTCGTTCGCAACAGACCATTGCGTTCCGATTTGTTGTAGGGCTGCTGTTGAGCCTCGAGCAACAGCATCTCGAAATACGCCGCGACTGTCTCGCTCACCTCGTCCGCCGACCAGTCTTCGCCAATCTTGAGCACCTCAAATCCCAGTGATTGCAATTTCGGTGCGACGGTTGCGCTTCCGCCGGAGAAATCGGCGGCCGATAACGGCCCCGCATCTGGATGCTCAAAACCGAAGGCTGCGCCGACAATCGCCTTGGAGTCTGCAAGCTCTCCCGTGAGGGGATCTCGAACAAGGTAGTCACGGGACTTTCCAAACCCATATTTCTGCAGGAACACGGTTCGACCGAGCTTGGTGTATTCGTCCAGGGCAGCCTGAACTGCGGCGGGGCTACGTAAGCGAGAAAGGTCTGATGCCATGAATTCGCTCCCTCTCCTTCAACATCATTCGTAGGGTGCTGGGTGTTCTCGGGCAAGTGCGTGTCGCCCGAGTGCACCGCGTCCGCGGCACAACTGCCCAACATGGACAGCGTAGGCCCCAAAGAAACCTTTTTCGCAGTTCACGCCGCGCCCTCCAACAGGCTCATGTAGGACCCGTCCACACGCTCGAAAGAGCGCGCGGCAACCCAAGCATGGCTGCCTGCAACGGCGGCACTGGCGTAGCCCCAACTAGCCACTCGCCGGCACACTTCCACATCCGACAGCATGCCCGCCGCCGATCCCACCTCCGCGAGCTGCTCCGACCAATGCACGATTCTGTACAGCCACTTTTCCAAATGAACCTTGGCCGCCAGCATGTCTGACTTGCTGCGATTGCACGCAGGGTGAGCCAGCACGAAGTTGTGAGCGAGGTCGCGAGGGTAGTGAGAGAAGGGAATGAAATGGTCCACATCGGATGTCGTCATGCCCAGGCCGCAGTAGAAGCACTTGCCGCCTTCGAGCTTGCGAAGGCCGGCACCCATGACCGTCAATGACTGGCGAGAAGATTCGAAGAGGAATGCATCGAGGTCATCCGCGTTGCCCAAGATTGGCTGGTTGCGTCGATTCAGCCGGATGTGATCTACCCAATGCGTTCTCGCGAGTTGCTGCGCCAGGGGTTGGAATCGCCGCAGACAGTAAGCCACCCCACCCTTCAACCGGACCTTGCCAGGCGCGAAGCGCTCATAAATGAACTCGTCCCTGGCGCCACCAAAGTTTTGCATGAACGTCAGAGGCTGCGCGGAGACGACTTGTGTAACTTTTGCCAGCAGAGCCTGATAGCCGGCATGGGCAGCAGCCAACTGAGGGCTCGCTGCAGGAACGCGAGCCCGGAATTTCGCGATAGCTGAGACCACCGCTGCCTGCGCGCCTGTGTTCTGAACCAAAATCCCTGGCGACGCATCAACTCGTCCGACGCCGTATGGCGTAGCCTGGCGCCAGTACAACTGAATAAAGCGCTCGGCAATCTGACGATTCGTAATTACCAGTTCGGCGCCAGTGTCCGTGCCGTTCTCAACGGCGAGGTCTGCCAATGCAATCAACAGCGCAAACTTATATGTGGCTGTGAAGTCACCTTCCGCGAACAAGCGTTGCAGCTTAGCCAGAAAGGCGAGCTGCGCTTCGGCGCTTGGCGGCAGGCCGGTCAAGTCTGCCCTCCACTCCAGTAGTTAGCCTTCTCGGGAATCACCCAGCGCACACCGCCCCGCGGGTCCGGCTGGTCTCCGGTGTATCGCGGGATGACGTGAACGTGTAGGTGCGGAACCGTCTGCCCCGCTGCCGGCCCATCATTGATGCCGATGTTGAAACCGTCAGGATGGTGGCTCTCCGTCAGGCGACTATGTGCGACATCTAGCAAAGCAAACAACGCCTGGCGCTCTGATTCGCTGAGCTCGAACAGCGAGCCCACATGGCGCTTTGAAACGATGAGACTGTGACCAGGCGACACGGCGAATCCGTCGAAGAAGAGCATTGCGTGCTCGTTCTCTGCGACGATGCGCTCACTCGGCAAGTGGCAAAACACGCAGCTAGTCGATGCCAAGTCAAGGTACTCCTAGAAGAAAGCCATGGAGCCCTGCGGCCGTCTGCGCCCTCGAGGCCGTTCAGGACTGTGCGCCTCACTCCTGAGTATGTGGCTATCAGCCCACGCGTGGGTAATAGATGGGGCTATACACTAGCTACACGGGCGAAATTGTCATTTTTAATTCTAAAGAATTAACAATAAGGACCAAGACGGGAAAACATGCAACTCTACGCGGGAAGGTCCAGTGACTTTATATCCGACGCGACACGAAACTCAATCGCCGATAAGCTGGAGCGGGCGTTTATTGATGCCTATCACTACAAGCCCGCGTGGCAAGAGGTGCAGTCTTGGCAAAACTCCTTGCTGCAAATGAGCGTGGCATTGATGGCTGGCAAGCTCCTGGACCACGGCATTCTGTTGGAGTTTCAGCTGCCCCTAACCAGCTCTCGCCTTGATTGCATGGTCACGGGCCACAGTCCGGGCGGGCTGGCTCACTCAGTCATCGTCGAGCTTAAGCAGTGGAGCAAGGTTGAGCAAAGCAATGCCGACGGTTGCGTGACCAGCTGGGTCGGCGGACGGCTCAAGGACATTCCGCATCCCTCACGGCAGGTAGGACAGTACGCCCAGTACTTACGGGACATGCTACCGGTATTCAGCCAAGAGTCGGTCCAGTTGCGTTCGTGTGCCTATTTGCACAATCTGAAATACGACCCTCTCGACGAGATTTACGCCTCGCGACACGCAGCCATCCTTAAACAATCCCCAGCATTTGCCGGCAACCAACAGGCGCAGCTCATAGACTTCTTGGCAACCTACGTCGGCCAGGGAAATGGGGGCCCGGTGTTAGATGCTGTCGTGCAGAGTCGCTACGCTCCGAGTAAGAAGCTGCTTGAGCACACTAGTAAGGTCGTCGAGGACCAACAGGTGTACGTGTTGCTTGACTCCCAAGACGTCGTCTTCAACAAGGTGTTGGCCGAAGTCCAGGCAGCGTCCGAGAAGCGAAAGGTCAAGAAGACGGTTGTTCTCGTGCATGGCGGCCCGGGGACAGGCAAGTCAGTAGTGGCGCTGCACTTGTTGGGGAGGCTGGCGCAGGGTGACAAGAACGTGATGCATCTCACTGGCTCGGCGGCATTTACCGAAAATATGCGCAAGGTGGTCGGGCCTCGTGCTGCCGCCCTGTTCAGCTACTTCAACATGAATAGCAAGGGCCAGTTGCCGCCAAACCAGTTTGACGCACTCATCCTCGACGAGGCCCATCGCATCCGCGAGAACAGTAAGAATCAGTGGACGAAGGCCTCTGACTGGTCCGGGTTGCTGTTGACGCCGAGGGGATAGTTTCCAAAAAACTGAGGTAGTGCCGAGTCAAGAGTTTCCAGGGTGTTCCACTGCCCTGCTGAATTTTTCAGCAGGAAGCAACAAAGGTGATCACCATGGACATGATTGGCAAAGTCAGGCGCATGAG